>CAZETX010000013.1:0-57279 GCA_964514925.1 uncultured Marinosulfonomonas sp. | reverse complement strand
GAACTGGAAGCAGAGCAAATCGCCGCCATTGGCGCCGACCTGCCAGACTTCAAAGCGGGTGACACCATCCGCGTAGGCTACAAAGTCACCGAAGGCACCCGCAGCCGGGTACAGAATTACGAAGGCGTCTGCATTGCCCGTAATAATGGCAAAGGCATCGCTGGTTCGTTCACGGTGCGTAAAATTTCGTTTGGTGAAGGCGTTGAACGTGTGTTCCCGCTGCACAGCCAGAACATTGACAGCATCACCGTGATCCGCCGCGGCCGCGTGCGGCGCGCCAAACTGTATTATCTGCGCACACGCCGTGGTAAATCCGCCCGTATCGCCGAAGATACAACTTACAAACCGCTGAAAAGCGCGAAATAGGAGGCCGAGCCATGAAAGCTGACCTGCATCCCGAATATCACATGATCAACGTCAAAATGACCAATGGCGACGTGATCGAAATGAAATCAACCTGGGGCAAAGAAGGCGACACACTGTCGCTTGACGTTGACCCAACCGTGCACCCGGCCTGGACCGGTGGCGGCACCCGCCTGCTGGACACCGGCGGCCGGGTTTCCAAGTTTAAAAAGAAATACGAAGGTCTTGGTTTCTAAACGAACCACGATTTTTCTGCGAAAAATCGAACGCCGCTCCTGCAAAGGGGGCGGCGTTTTTTGTGGCAATTCCTTATCCAGCACATATTCTGGGTAGCGAAAGGATTTCAAGCCGATGCTACTCAACGCTGCCATCCTTACCGCCGTGGTCCTGACCGCGTTCGTGCTTTGGTCACCGAAAATCCATGGCGCCCTTAACTGGCGTGCGATGACCACACCGTTGGCGTCCATTATCGGCAGCGGTTTCCTTGTTCTTGGCCCAATCCTACAAGTGTCATACGGAAAATTCGCGCCCCTTGTCATGGCAGCACTCTGTGTCGGGGCGTATCTATTCGGGTCCTCCATCCGCTTCAATATCGCCCGAATAGGCGACAGTGACACGGTGCGAACAGCCGCTGAAACCAGTTTGGAAACCCTTGCTTCTGCTGTGCTTGGGCTGGCTTACATCATCTCTGTTGCCTATTATCTAAACCTGTTTGGCGCTTTTGGCGTTAGCCTGACCACTGTTGACACACCTGCAAACGCAAAATTACTGACATCGGCCATCTTTACAGTCATTTTGTTTGTTGGCTGGCGACGGGGTTTTTCCACATTGGAAAGCATGGAATATGCGGCCGTCACGACAAAGCTGGCAATCATTGCTGGTCTGCTGCTGGGTCTGGCCGTATTTTTCTGGGGCAAAGCCAGCGATGGCCTGCTTGTCTTCAGCACCCCGGAACTATCCGGCTGGCCGGCGATTGCCCTGGCCTTTGGCCTGATTGTCACGGTGCAGGGTTTTGAAACTTCGCGCTATCTGGGGGACAGCTACAACAGTCAGACCCGCATACGTTCAATGCAATATGCCCAATGGGTGTCGAGCCTGATTTACATGATCTATATCCTGTTACTGGCCTATGTGTTCAATCCCGGTGATATGCGCCTGAGCGAAACCGCCATCGTTGAGATGATGCAGGTCGTCGCCCCGATCCTGCCAGTTCTGCTGGTCGCTGCCGCCCTCGCCGCCCAGTTCAGCGCCGCAGTTGCCGACACCAGCGGTTCGGGCGGGCTGATAAGCGAGCTGTCAAAAAACCGTCTGTCCCCACGCATGGCCTACGCCCTGCTGACAGCGGTCGGGCTGTTCATCACCTGGAACGCCAACGTCTTTCAGATTATCACCTATGCTTCGCGTGCCTTTGCCGCCTATTACACGCTTCAGGCGATGATTGCTGCACTGGGTGCACGGCGCACCGAACAGCCGGGCAAAGCCGTACAATTCTGGGCACTGGCAATACTGGGCACAATGATCCTGATCTTTGGTGTGCCGGTGGATGGGTGACTGTGGCCGTCAGTTGGGTTCCAAACTTACTGCACCTTGGCTGAAAAGGGCGGCCCGGTCGTTGGCTGGTGCCACCTCGTTTGTCGGTGTGCTCGCCACCCATTCAATTCAAATTGACCACCAAATCTTTGACATGCCCTCGCAACCCCGCTAAACAAATTCCAATTCTTGAATACCACAGGGAAAAGGAAATGCGCGCCATGTCATTCGACTTCAACGGAACCGAAATAGAAACCACCGCCAACGGTCACCTGGAAGATCAGGATCTTTGGTCCGAGGAATTGGCCAGTGCGCTTGCCGCCGCCGACGACATCGAACTGACCGAACGTCACTGGGACCTGATCAAATTTCTGCGCACCGAATTTTACGACAACCGCGAAAATCAACCCAACACCCGCAATATCGGTAAAGCCATGGGCGCGATCTGGGGCGACAAACCGTCTTCAAAAGATCTCTATGATCTGTTCCCGGGTGATCCGTCCAAACAGGGCAGCAAAATCGCCGGCCTGCCGGAAAGCCGGCGCAAGGGCGGCTACTAAACGACGAAACCCCCGGTGAATTACCGGAACACCTTATTTCGTTAGAATCAGTGCGCACCGGCGACAGTGGTGGTGAAAATTTCGTGCCGGGTGCGCGCGGTCGTGTTTAGCCAAAAAATGGGCACTTTCCGGCGTTAAAATCGTGTTACATTCTTTAAACAGCCTGCAAAAAAGTTGTTACAAAGCTTAAAGATTGGCCCGAAGACAGCGCGCACTTCCTATTCCGAAGAACTCGTCATATAATCCTGCAAAAGCCGTTTGGCAGGCAAATTTCGGGCAGCAGGGGCAGCACATTGGCGCATATTATCGTCGTTGGAAACGAAAAAGGCGGGGCCGGTAAATCCACGGTTTCGATGCATGTGGCAACCGCTCTGGCGCGCATGGGTCACAGGGTTGGGGCGCTTGATCTGGACCTGCGGCAAAAGACATTTTCCCGCTATTTAGAAAACCGCCGGACGTTTTGTAAACGCCATGATATCAATCTGTTATCTCCGGAATACCATGACCTGCCGCAGGTGGATCGCGCCACATTGGCCGAAGGTGAAAACCCCTATGACCACCGGCTTTCCATGGCCGTAGCCGCGCTTGAAAAAACCAGTGATTTTATCCTTATTGACTGCCCCGGCTCCCATACGCGCCTGTCTCAGGTTGCCCATTCACTGGCCGATACATTGGTCACACCGATGAATGACAGCTTTGTTGATTTTGATCTTCTGGCCCATGTGGACGGCGAAACAAACCACATTATCGGGCCGTCAGTTTATTCTGAAATGGTGTGGAATGCCAGACAGTTACGCTCTCAGGCGGGGCTTAAACCGGTTGACTGGGTTGTGGTGCGAAACCGCATGGGCGCACAGAATATGCACAACAAAAAGAAGATCGGTGAGGCATTGGATGACCTTGCAAAACGCATTGGATTTCGTGTGGCACCGGGCTTTGGCGAGCGGGTAATTTTTCGCGAACTGTTCCCCCGCGGCCTGACACTGTTAGATTTAAAAGACATTGGCGTCATAGGACAGATGAACATCTCAAACGTCGCCGCACGGCAGGAACTGCGCGAACTGATAAAGGGCCTGAACCTGCCGGGTGTAACGGTCGATTTTTAATTTTCTACGTGAATTTCCGAAAGAATTTAGTCCGATCAAACATTTCTTCCAACTCCTGCATCCGTTCACGGGTAACCGACCAGGTGCGTTCCTGAACCTCTGCAATCACGGTTTCCAACAAAAGCATCAGCACAACACTTGAATCCCAGGCAGAAGGGGCCACAATTCGGCAGGTAAATACTTGTTCGGAATATTTGGAAACCGGCGAACACCATTGGTCTGTGAACAAGATAATTTTTGCACCACGTTCAGCAGCCATCTTAGCCAGTTGTAACGTGCTGTTTTCATAGCGCCTTACGTCAAACACCACCAAAACATCGCCCTCTTTTATATCCAATAAATAATGTGCCCAGGCATTCGAAATAGACTGAATATTCGTAACGTCGGGCCGTGCAACCTGCATATGTAAATAGAAATAGTCAGCCAGCGACCGTGTTATCCTACCACCCGCAACATAGATTGTTCGCTCAAGGTCGGACAATAATTTGCAACTATTATCAAAGGTTTGGATGTCAATCTGACCAAGAGAATGCCGTATATTTCCGATCACTGCTTCGGTGAAGCGATTCAAAATATGCCCGTCCGGCGCCTTTTTTGCCCAGACATCCCGTTTAGCAATCGGATCTGATACTTTGTCCTGCAATTCCCGCCGCAATGTCGCTTGAAAATCCGGGAAGCCCGTATACCCAATTTTCTGAACCATTCGCGCTACAGTTGGCGTTGAAACGTCAGCGTTCTTTGCAACGATTGTAATCGATCCTAATCCAGAGACAGGATAATTTTCCAGAATCGTATCGGCCAGTTGCCGCTCTGCTCGCGTTAATCCTGCAAAGCTTTTCTTTAACCTTTCGGATATTGTGTCACTCGGTTCAAACAATTCTGATCCTTCCAGCTACTTTGTTCAATGTTATCAACAGCAATGGTGGTCGTGAAGAGAAACGTTCAGAAATGGGTTGACAGGTCGATTAAGTTTGAAGAGATTTCTTCAAGAACCTGGGGAATAGATTGTGACCAACCACGCTGCCGTAAACCTAAATCAGAACGATGATGTTGTTCAGGTTTTTAATGCCGGTGGCACATCCAACATCCTGTTGATCTGTGAACATGCTTCAAATTTCATACCACATGAATATGCTAACCTGGGGTTAAATGAAGCCGCTCGGCAAAGCCATGTGGCCTGGGATCCTGGGGCGTTGCCAATTGCTTTAATGCTTAGCAAACAACTGGATGCAACACTAATCGCCAGTTCCATTTCACGGCTGGTCTATGATTGTAATCGCCCGCCTGAGTCTACAGATGCAATGCCTGCCCAAAGCGAGCTTTTCGACATTCCGGGCAACGTAAATTTAAACGCTGCAGAGAAATCTGACAGAATTGAAAAGTACTATTTCCCTTTCCGCGACACCTTGGAAAGTATAATAGAAGACCGCGCCAAACCGACTGTGCTTATAACAATCCATAGCTTTACGCCTGTATTTTTAGGCAACACCCGAAGCGTTGAAATTGGTGTATTGCATGATTCTGACAGTAAGCTGGCTGAAGCGCTGCTGGCAGAGGTCAAAGAACTAACTGTCTGGAATGTTCAGTTAAACCAACCTTACGACGCAAAAGACGGCGTTACCCACACCCTTCGTTTACATGGCATTAAGAATAATCTTCTGAACGTTATGCTTGAAATTCGAAATGATTTGATATCCAGCGAAGAGCAGCAGGCTCGTATTTCCAGTGACCTGGCCGGCGCAATAGACGATGCATTGGTAAGTCTCGGCTATCCAAAACCTATCTCGGTGACCAAATGATAGTTGGTATAGCACGCAGGTATATCCACTTTGTTGACTCAGTAAACTACAAGCTTGGTCGCTTCATCATGTATGGGATTTTTGTTATGATCGGCATTCTGCTCTGGTCATCAATTTCAAAGACATTTTTCCTACCTTCGCGCTGGACCCTGGAAATCGCCCAGTTTTCTATGGTGGCCTATTATATTCTTGGCGGCCCCTATTCAATTCAATTAGGGTCAAACGTTCGAATGGACCTGTTTTATGGCGAATGGAGCGATCGACGCAAAGCCCAAGTGGATGCAATAACGGTCCTGCTACTAATATTCTATTTAGGTGTTCTACTTTACGGATCTGTTGATTCAACTGCCTATTCTATGGGCTATTTCGGGTCCGAGCCATGGGCGTTTTTCAAAGATTTGATTCTTGGATTTTTGACGGGTGGCGTTGAAGGCGCGCAGGATGTCCTAGGGTTTCTTGAACGTAGCCCAACCGCATGGCGCCCTTATCTGTGGCCAATAAAGCTAATAATGATCATCGGGTTTTTTCTGATGCTGTTGCAGGCAATTTCAGAGTTGCTCAAAGATATTGCCAAGATCAAAGGGATAAAGCTGTAATGTCCCAGGAATGGATCGCAATTCTTATGTTCTCATCAATGATGTTGATGATGATGACAGGCCAGCGGGTATTCGGGGCAATCGGTGGCATAGCGGCTATTGCAGCGTTGACGCTTTGGGGAACGGGCGGCTCAGACATCCCATTTACATCTGCAATGAAATTAATGAAGTGGTTCCCGCTTCTGACGCTGCCGATGTTTATTTTCATGGGATATATCCTGTCGGAAAGCAAAATCGCCGACGATCTCTACAAAATGTTCCATGTCTGGATGGGCCCGATCAATGGCGGGCTGGCCATTGGTACCATTGGCTTGATGGTGCTGGTCAGCGCAATGAACGGTCTGTCGGTGGCGGGGATGGCAATCGGTTCCACCATCGCGTTGCCGGAACTTTTGCGCCGGGGTTATGACAAGAAAATGGTCACCGGGGTTATTCAGGCCGGGTCATCCCTTGGCATTCTGGTTCCGCCGTCTGTCGTGCTGGTGCTTTATGCAATGATTGCCCGTCAACCCGTGGGGCAGCTTTGGCTGGCAGGCGTGGTGCCGGGGCTGATGATGGCAACGATGTTTATCATCTATATTTATGTGCGCTGCCGAATGGATCCAACCCTGGGGCCGGTACTCCCCCCCGAAGAACGCAATGTGCCAATGGCGGAAAAACTGCGGTTGTTGCGGGCTGGTTTGCTGCCAATTGTGATTTTCGCCACCATGATGGTGCCGTTTGTAAACGGCTGGACGTCGCTGGTTGAAAGCTCTGCTGTGGGCGCAATGACAGCGTTTGTGGCGGCCGTGCTTAAAGGTCGTATGAACCGGCAGGTATTTGAAACCTCAGTGCGCATGACCCTGGCGATATCCTGCATGTTTATGTGGATCATTCTGGCCGCCCTTGGTTTTGGCGCGGTGTTTGACGGGCTGGGCGCAGTCAATGCAATTGACAACCTGTTCACCCAACAAATGGGTCTTAGCCCGTGGACAATCCTGATCCTGATGCAACTGTCATTTTTGGTGATGGGCACGTTTCTGGATGACACTGCCATGCTGGTAATAGTGGCGCCGCTTTACGTACCGCTGGTGGGCGAGCTTGGCTTTGATCTGATATGGTATGGTATCCTGTATACCGTCACCACGCAGATCGCATATATGACACCACCCTTTGGCTATAACCTGTTTTTGATGCGCGCCATGGCCCCGCCCGAGATTACTTTGAAAGACATCTACGGGTCAATTTTCCCGTTCATCATGGTCATGCTGTTGGCGCTGATCCTGATCATGGCGTTCCCGAATATTGCGCTGTGGCTGCCCCATTACGTCTATGGATTATAACGAGAACTCTGAAAACAGAGCGAAATTGAAACCAATACCAATAACCAACAAGGAGAATGTTATGACAACCAGACGCAAATTTATTCAGGGCGCGGCAATTGCACCCGCTGCTGCGGCGCTTGCCACACCGGCGCTTGCGCAATCCACAATCCGCTGGCGGATGCAGACTTATGCAGGCCCGGCATTGGCCGCAGAAGTCATCACCCCTGCGATCGAAATGTTCAATAAAATCGCTGGGGACAGGATGCAGATCGAACTGTTCTTTGCCGATCAGCTCGTGCCAACAGGCGAACTGTTTCGTGCAATGCAAAAAGGAACAATTGACGCAGTACAGTCAGACGATGACTCGATGGCGTCGCCTACTGAGGTAACGGTTTTTGGTGGGTATTTCCCGTTTGGATCACGTTATTCCCTCGATGTGCCAGTGCTGTTCAACCAATATGGTTTGAATGAAATCTGGGACGAAGAGTATTCGAAAGTTGGGGTAAAACACATCAGTGCAGGCGCATGGGATCCATGCCATTTTGCAACCAAAGATCCAATCCGCAGTCTCGAAGATCTGAAGGGCAAGCGGATCTTTACGTTCCCAACTGCTGGCCGTTTCCTGACCCAGTTTGGTGTAGTCCCAGTAACCCTTCCTTGGGAAGATATTGAGGTTGCCGTTCAGACAGGCGAACTTGACGGTATTGCTTGGTCTGGCATCACCGAAGACTACACTGTTGGCTGGGCCGATGTGACCAACTATTTCCTGACCAACAACATTTCAGGTGCCTGGGCTGGGTCATTCTTTGCCAATATGGATCGTTGGAATGAACTGCCGGAAGACCTGCAAACCCTGTTCCGGGTATGTACCGATCAGTCACATTACTATCGTCAGTGGTGGTACTGGGGCGGCGAAGCAAGTCTGCGCGTGAACGGACCAAAAATGGAGCTCACATCGATCCCGGACGAAGAATGGCAGACCGTGGAAGACGCGGCTCAGATATTCTGGGAAGAGATAGCAGCGGAATCCGATACCAAGCGGAAAGTTGTTGATATATTTAAAAAATATAACGCCGATATGGTTAAGGCTGGACGGCCTTACCGCTACGGATAATATCAATTACGGGGCGCAATGTTTGCGCCCCGTACACCCGACAAAGGAACAACAATGCCCGGAAATCTGACATTCGACGCGCTAAAAAAGGCCGTCACCAACGGTGAGATAGACACAGTTCTGGCCTGCATCGTCGACATGCAGGGACGTCTGATGGGTAAACGATTTTTGGCGCAACACTTTGTGGACAGCGCCTGGGAAGAATCCCATTGCTGCAATTACCTGCTGGCCACCGACCTGGAAATGCACACTGTCGATGGCTATGCCTCAACCAGTTGGCAGTCTGGCTATGGCGACTATGTGATGAAACCGGATCTGTCGACTCTGCGGCGGATGCCCTGGCTGGACGGCACCGCGATGGTGCTGTGCGACGTCATGGACCACGATACCCACAAATCGGTTCCCCACAGCCCGCGCGCCATGTTGCAACGC
Source organism: uncultured Marinosulfonomonas sp. (assembly GCA_964514925.1). Classification (GTDB taxonomy): domain Bacteria; phylum Pseudomonadota; class Alphaproteobacteria; order Rhodobacterales; family Rhodobacteraceae; genus NVTR01. Next base: position 48,475 of record CAZETX010000013.1, on the reverse strand, counting down.
CAAATTGAGCGGCTGAACGACATGGGTTTCAGCGCCACCATGGCGACCGAGCTTGAGTTCTTTTTGTTCAAAAAGAGTTTTGAAGTATTGGCTACTGAAGGGTACCGAGACCTGACTCCTATCAGTGCTTACAACGAAGATTATCACATCTTTCAGACCACCAAGGAAGAAGATGTGATGCGCCCGTTACGCAACCATTTATACGCCGCCGGCATCCCGATTGAGGGTACCAAGGGCGAGGCAGAGGCCGGTCAGGAAGAGCTGAACATCCGCTATTCCGACGCCATGGATTGCGCCGACAATCACACGATTGCCAAGCACGCCACCAAGGAAATCGCGTGGCAACAGGGCCGCGCCGTGACGTTCCTGCCCAAATGGCACCGGGACCGGGCGGGCAGTTCCAGTCATGTGCACCAATCGCTTTGGACCAAATCCGGTGAAAACGCGTTTTTCGACAAGAACAATGAATTGGGTATGAGCAATCTGATGCGTCATTATATGGCCGGTCTGATCAGGTATTCGCCCGACTACACCTATTTTCTGGCGCCCTATATCAACAGCTATAAGCGCTTTCAAAAAGGCAGCTTTGCGCCCACAAAAACTGTTTGGTCCGTTGACAACCGCACTGCAGGTTTCCGGCTGTGTGGTGCCGGTAGCAGGGCCGTGCGGGTGGAATGCCGTATCGGCGGGTCTGATCTGAACCCTTACCTTGCCCTCGCCGTGCAGATTGCCGCAGGCATCGCCGGTATAGAAGAAAAGCTGGAACTTGCCGCCCCATCAACCGGGGACGTGTATGAGGATGCCAAGGCCGGTGAAATCCCACAGACTTTACGCGAAGCGACGGTGACATTAAAAGGCTCTACCCTGCTGCGAAAAGCGTTTGGGGACGACGTCGTTGACCACTATGTTCGTGCCGGGGAATGGGAGCAGGAAGAATACGACCAAGTCGTTACCGACTATGAAGTTTCCCGTGGTTTCGAAAGGGCTTAACGCTTGATCGAAGGTCTAGACCATATTGTGCTGACGGTGCGTGATATCGACGCCGCAGCAGCGTTTTACGCGCGTGTTTTAGGGATGCGGGTCGAAACCTTTGCCGGTATCCGCAAGGCGCTGCGTTTCGGTGACCAAAAGATCAACCTGCAAACACTTGGCCAAGAGATGCGTAACCATGCCTGTATCGGTTCGGGTGACGTATGCCTGATCACCAGCTGGGCGCCCGAAAAACTACGCAAACATCTACTTGACGAGGGGGTGGAAATCGTCGAAGGCCCGGTAAAGAAAACCGGTGCTTTGGGCCCGATCACTTCCATCTATTTCAATGACCCCGACGGCAATCTGATCGAGGTAAGTTCATACGAAGAGGAAAAACGGTGAAAACGTTAAAATGTATCTCACCCATTGATGGTTCGGTGTTTGCCGAACGCCCTGTGTTGGATCTGGAGGCGGCCCAGGCTGTTGCCAAGCGCGCCCGCGCGGCGCAAGCCGATTGGGCGGCGCGTCCGCTGGCAGAGCGCATCGCGCTGGTGCGCAAAGGCGTTGAACGTATCGGTGAGATGAACGATGATATTGTGCCCGAGCTGGCGCATCAGATGGGTCGTCCAACGCGGTTTGGCGGCGAATACGGTGGTTTCAATGAGCGTGCCAGCCACATGGCCGACATTGCCCCCAAGGCGTTGGCCGATATTCTGGTCAGCGAAGACGACAATTTCCACCGCTACATTAAACGCGTGCCCCATGGCGTCGTGTTTGTCGTCGCCCCGTGGAATTATCCGTACATGACAGCGATCAACACGCTCGCCCCGGCGCTGATTGCAGGCAACACCGTCATCCTGAAACATGCTACGCAAACCCTGCTGGTGGGCGAACGCTTGGCCCGGGCTTTTCACCAGGTTGGTATCCCCGAGGATGTGTTCCAAAATGTGTTTCTGGACCATGAAACCACATCTGCACTGATTGCGGCCAATGCGTTTGATTACCTGAACTTCACCGGCTCTGTTGGCGGTGGTCAGGCAATGGAACGCGCCGCCGCTGGCACATTTACCGGCATGGGGTTAGAGCTGGGCGGCAAGGATCCCGGCTATGTCATGGAAGACGCCGATCTGGACGCGGCGGTGGATACGCTGATGGACGGCGCGCTGTTCAACTCGGGCCAATGCTGTTGCGGGATTGAACGGATTTATGTGGTGGAGGGCCTGTTTGATGCCTTCGTCGAAAAGGCCGTCGCGCTGACCAACGCCCACAAGCTGGGCAACCCGCTGGAGGCCGAGACGACCATCGGGCCGATGGCCCATGTGCGCTTTGCCCAAGAGGTGCGCGCCCAGACCGCCGAGGCGATTGCCGATGGTGCCAAGCCACTGATTGACCCGGCGAATTTCCCCGAGGATGACGGCGGTGCCTATCTGATGCCGCAGATCCTGGTGAACGTGACCCACGACATGCGGGTGATGCGCGACGAAAGCTTTGGCCCCGTGGTTGGCATCATGCCGGTCAAGGATGACGCCGAGGCGATTGCGCTGATGAATGATAGCGAGTTTGGCCTGACGGCATCCCTGTGGACGGCCGATATTGAGCGCGCCCGCCGGGTCGGTGATGCGCTGGAAACCGGAACGGTGTTCATGAACCGCTGTGATTATGTTGATCCGGGTCTGTGCTGGACCGGCTGTAAAAATACCGGGCGCGGGGGCGGATTGTCGATCATTGGCTATCACAACCTGACACGTCCGAAATCCTACCACCTGAAAAAGGCCTGACGCCCATGAACCTGAACGCAAACTGGAACTATCCGACACCCATTCGTTTTGGTGCCGGACGTATTTCTGAAATCGCTGATGCCTGTGCGGCGGCAGGGATCAAAAAGCCCTTGCTGGTCACCGACAAAGGTCTGGCCGACATGGAAATCACCACCCGCACGCTGGACTTGATCGAGGCCGCGGGCCTTGGGCGTGGTCTGTTTGCGCAGGTGGACCCTAACCCATCTGATGTGAATGTCGCGGACGGTTTAAAGGCCTATCGCGACGGTGGCTATGACGGGGTGATTGCCTTTGGTGGCGGCTCGGGGCTTGATCTGGCCAAGGTTATTGCCTTCATGGCCGGGCAAACCCGCCCTTTGTGGGATTTTGAGGATATAGGTGATTGGTGGACCCGCGCCGATGCCGACGCCATTGCGCCGATCGTGGCCGTACCGACAACCGCCGGCACCGGTTCCGAGGTGGGGCGCGCCAGCGTCATCACCAATTCGCAGACCCATGAGAAAAAGATCATCTTCCACCCGAAGATGCTGCCAAGCGTGGTGATTTGCGACCCTGAACTGACGGTGGGCATGCCGAAATTCATCACCGCCGGCACCGGGTTGGACGCCTTTGCCCATTGTGTCGAGGCCTTTTGCAGCCCGCATTATCACCCGATGTCCCAGGGCATCGCGCTGGAAGGCATGCGCCTGGTCAAGGAATATTTGCCACGCGCCTACGCCACGCCCACCGACATAGAGGCCCGGGCGCATCTGATGTCGGCCGCTGCCATGGGATCAACCGCGTTTCAAAAGGGGCTGGGAGCGATCCATGCGCTTAGCCATCCGATTGGTGCTGTGCACCACACCCACCACGGCACCACCAACGCTGTCTGTATGCCGGCCGTGCTGCAATTCAACCGCCCCAAGGTGGATGGCATCCTTTCCAGCGCAGCTGCCTATCTGGGCATAAAGGGTGGCTTTGACGGATTTGCGGCCTATGTCGATGACCTGAACGCGTCAATGGCGATCCCAAAGACATTGACCGAGCTGGGGGTTAAAAACCCGGATATCGACGCATTGACCGCCTCGGCGTTGAAAGACCCAAGCACCGGTGGCAACCCGGTGGAGATGACAGAAGAAAATACAAAGGCACTATTTGAGGAAATTCGATAGCGTTCCGGGGCGTAAGGTATCGCAGACAGATTTTCTTGCTGGCCAGAGTCCGGTTTTGATCTTGCCGCAGGATTGATTGGCGCAAAGCCAACCTAAGCCTTGCCGGTCAGTTTGTTCGGTAGAAACAGATAGGGGTCACGCCCCTATTCTGGTTGAAGAATATGCAAACGCCCGTTGTGCATTGGATGCTGCAACCGATTGATTTGCCTCTGACCGGTGTTTCAGATCCTAATCTTTAAAACCCGCTGGTCTCGGTGATTTAACTTAGAAAAGTGTTGAATTTTCTAGGGCCATTTATATCACCCGGCGTCAAACCAGACGGGCGAAATAATCTTCCAATAAAAAACAATAATAATGTGATTTGCAACGCGGAAATTGAAATGACAGTTCCATTAAGAACCGAACACATGTCTGTACTAAAGTTGAAGAAATGGTGAGCCGTGATGGGTTCGAACCATCGACCTACTGATTAAAAGTCAGTTGCTCTACCAACTGAGCTAACGGCCCACTCGAAGGGTGTGCGTAACGATGTGCCCCAAAAGCGTCAAGCAAAATCGGCGCTCTGCCTTTTCAATTATTCCAACGCAGGCTATATCGCGGTCAATGCAGCAAAAACCACCAAACACAGACCTGTCATTCATGAAAATGCACGGCGCGGGCAACGACTTTGTGATCATTGATTCGCAAGGGCGTGATCGTGTGATGACACCCAAATTAGCGCGCGCGATCGGAAACAGGAATTACGGCGTTGGGTTTGATCAACTTGCCGAGATACGAAGTACCGACGATGCGGATGTTCAGTTGGATTTCTGGAATGCAGACGGCACAACAGCAGGTGCGTGTGGAAATGCAACCAGATGCATTGCTCAATTTCTAATGGCCGAATTTGATCGCAAACATCTAACTATCAAAACCAAACGAGGTTTATTAACTGCACGGATTGAAAATACCGGCTTAGTAAGTGTCAATATGGGAAAGCCTCAGTTGCGTTGGTCAGAAATTCCACTTTCCTGTGAAACTGACATACTACATTTGCCAATTGAAGGTGACCCAACCGCGGTTGGAATGGGTAATCCACACTGCGTATTTTTTGTTGACGATGTTGCGCAGGTAGACGTTGCGATATTGGGTGCTGAAATTGAACATCACCATCTGTTCCCCGAAGCGACAAATGTTGAATTTGTTCAGCTATACGGGAAAGACAAAGCCCGAATGCGCGTATGGGAAAGGGGTGTAGGTATTACGCTGGCCTGTGGATCTGGCGCCTGCGCTGTGGCGATAGCAGCCCATCAGCGCGGCCTGACAGGGCGAGCAATAGAACTGGTGGCAGATGGCGGTATTTTGTCTGTTGACTGGCGCGACGATGGAGTCTGGCTATCTGGGCCCACAGCAACTGTGTTTACAGCAACACTGACGCCCGAATTTCTGAGCGCAGTCTAATGGCACCATCGGCGCCAATATTTTCAACGCTTGGTTGCCGGCTGAATGCCTACGAAACCGAAGCAATGAAAACGCTGATATCTGAAAGCGGCGCCGATAATCTTGTGGTGGTAAATACCTGCGCCGTCACTGCACAAGCTGTTCGAAAATCCCGACAAGAGGTTCGTAAACTTCGCAGGCAAAATCCAGATGCCAAATTGGTGGTTACAGGATGTGCGGCGCAAATTGACCCTGCAGGTTTTGCTAAAATGTCTGACGTTGATCATGTCATTGGAAATACCGAAAAATTGCAAGCCTCAACCTGGGAAAAAATTGTACCCGACTTTATAGGTGAGTCAGAGCGGGTCCAAGTAAACGATATAATGTCGGTTTCAAGTACCGCAAACCACTTGATAGATGGGTTTGGAACACGTTCCCGTGCCTATGTTCAGGTGCAAAATGGATGCGACCACCGGTGTACATTTTGTATCATTCCGTTCGGTCGTGGCAATTCACGCTCCGTACCGGCCGGTGTCATTATAGATCAGATTAAACGGCTAGTAGACCATGGGTATAATGAGGTTGTTCTAACCGGAGTAGATTTGACCAGTTGGGGCAGCGATTTACCTTTGGCGCCAAAACTGGGCGATCTTGTACTGCGCATTTTACGATTGGTGCCAGATTTGCCGAGATTGCGTATTTCGTCGATAGATTCAATTGAGGTTGATGAGCAGTTGATGCAAGCAATCGCGACCGAGCAGCGGTTAATGCCACATTTGCACCTATCATTGCAGGCGGGCGACAACATGATCCTAAAGCGGATGAAACGGCGGCATTCGCGCGATGACGCCATTCGGCTTTGTCAGGAAGTACGCCGTCTGCGCCCAGAAATAACATTCGGTGCGGATATCATTGCCGGGTTCCCGACAGAAACGGAAAAAATGTTTGAAAACTCAGTTTCGCTGATTGAAGAATGTGATCTGACATGGCTACATATATTCCCCTATTCCCCGCGCCCAAATACACCTGCTGCAAAAATGCCCCAGGTTGGTATTGGTGATATCAAGGCCAGGGCCAAATACTTAAGGAAAATAGGCGGGCAGCAAGTCCGGAAGTACCTGAATTCTCAAGTTGGCAGGATTTCGAATGTTTTACTGGAAAGTTCAAATTCCGGCCGGACCGAACAATTTGCCGAGGTAACTTTTGACCGAAAGTATCAGGCTGGTGACTTGATAACTGCTAAAATTACTGCATCCAAAAACGCCAAACTAATTGGTGTTGAATGTGACTGAACAGTCCGACCGTCAGCCTAAAAGCGAAACTCCAAATCGCGGGTGAGCGTCATGAAAATACTATCCGAAACCGCAGTTGCTGTCGTAGAGCCCGAGCTTTGACGTCTGGAATATCCAACATTCAAATCCCAATCTTGCGTCAACTCAGTGGAATATGACGCTGATAATGTCGCACGGTTTAGCGTCTCGGCGGTTCCAGTTCCGGCATCTTCTGTTCGGCTGAAATCCAGTGACAGGTTCATCCCGGAACTTTCTGTCAGATCTTTCTGGTAATCGATACCTAAAGTTGAAAATCTGATGTCCTCACTCACTGAATTGGTCGTCAGTGTTTGGCTGACATCAACAGATATTTCACCATCCGGCAATTCTTTTAGATAGGAAAGAGAACCTAACAACTGCGCTGCTGAACCAGCTGTCTGGTCAGCAGTTACGCTGGCCGACAGGCTGCCATCAGGAAAATCGATACTGCGCCCGAATGTCAAAGCAGAAGTATTTACGCCGCCGGAATTATCGAACTGGATACCGCCAAAATATGATCCGAGTGAAACAGGTTGAACAACATCCAAACCAAAGTAGATGCCATTTTCGGTGGTTGTAACGCTGCTGACTGTAGAATCCACAGTGGTGTAGCCAACCCTACCATCCAGCACTAAGCCGCCCGCCAATTCATTGGTTACCGTCAGCTCTAAATCCTTGGTTACCGAATTGGTTGAAGTCGCATCGCTTGAAGAGTAATCGGTCAACGTGGCCGTTAACGACCCACTTGTAGACGGCGAAATGCGGTAGTTTGCGGCACCTGCCAGACTGCTTGTTGTGCTATCAAATAACGCGGGGTCTGTTGTTCCCTCGTAATCGCGCGTGTCAATTGTTGCGTTCAACGAAAATCCAAGCGGCGCATTTAACCGCCAATCATATGCAAGATCTACCGATGATCTGACCAGTGTTCCGGTATCAACGATTAAAAATGTTTCGTCGGTGGGATCGATATCAAATGCGGTGGTAACATCACCACTCCAGTAGTTTGCACTAATCCTGAGATTTGCGTCGGCGCTATCCCGGCGATAGAGAAAATCAAAGGTTGGGTATTCAAACGAAGTAGATGTACCGCCACCTGCAGTAGTAGTGACTGAAAACCCGGAACTTACGTTGAATTGCAAGGTCTGCGTGCTGGTTGCGGACAGGAATGAAAACCCCAGGTCTTCGGTGAATTCTAAAACCGTTCCACTATAACCCGCTATAAGAGATGGATTGGTATCGACTACCAAATTGCTCGAAAACGATAATGTAGCTGATACCGCCGCATCCAATTCTTGAGCGACAACACCCTCCACGCCCAGGGCGAGGAGGGAAACCGTAAGAGCTGCCTGTTTTATTTTTGTTTTGCCCCGACCCATTATACCTACTCAAATAGCCGTCGTTCCGGCACAATTATAACATCACCCCGCTGGAGTACCATCGAATTTGCACTGGCGGAACCATCTTCGATTGCTTTGAAATTAAATTTATAAACTGATGTTTTTCCAGTACGCTTGTCAGTGCGGCGCAATTGGATGCGTTTCTTAGCCGCAAATCGGGTAAATCCACCGGATTCGGCAAGAAATTGCAAAAGGCTGGTCCCGGAATGTATCCGTACCCTGCCAGGTGTTGCGACTGCACCCATGATGAAAACCTCAAACAACTTTTCGCCCGATGTTCTGGGCGTCGTATTTACGGTATCAACTGTCACAAAAACATTTGGTGCTGAGGCAAAACTTGGCGTCAGCCCGGCAATAATGCTTGATTGCAGCGCACTTAGTGTACGCCCGCCGGCAGCAATGCTACCGATTAATGGAATAGTGACAGTTCCGTCCGGTAAAACCAGCGCATTTCGGTTTAGGCTCTGATCCTCAAGAACTTCGATCGCCAGAATGTCACCCGCTTGAATTCGATATGATCCTTGCGCCGACACTGCCGACCCAAAAACAATCAGCAACAATGTGCTCAGTAGCAGACGTGCCATAAAGCTTCCCCTCTTAATACAAATTTCAAAATTGTATTTACAACATTCTCACACGAATCGGTATCAAATTCGCAATGCGGGCTGATTATGACGGTGATCGTATCGCCAAAGTTACATAATTTACCATTTTTGTAACCATTATTGCCAGATTAACGCGGATTATTGGCATTGTTGGATTTCGAAGTTCACTGCCTGTCACGTTTAACACCCAGGTTCCAGTTTGTTGGCCTATTCTGAACTTTCCAATTCGCTGTTCAGACGGTTAAATTCAGCACGTGATTCTTGTACAAAATCCCGCGTGTCTGCAGGGCTGGTCAATTCAATCACTTTAGAAAATTGCGCCGCCGCCGCTTTGGGGTTGTTGTTTCCTACGTAAGCGCGGGCCAAATGAAACTGTACAAGTGGATCGGCCTGCATAGATCGGGCCGCTGACTCTAAACTTCGGACTGCCTCATTATAGTCACCCTGCAAATAGGCTATCCAGCCATAGGTATCCTGATAGGGCGCAACATCGGAAAGGCGCAAACGCCGGCTAATTGTGGCTGCCCGCTGAATCGCTTCGGACTCAGCGTTCTCTGTTGTTAGAAGGCTTGCCAGATTGTTGGCAATGACCAGATTGTTGCTATCGATCAGGTACATTCTTTCGTAAGTTGCAATTGCACCGGCAATATCCCCCCTGGCTTCCAGGCTTCCGGCTTTTATCCAATTCAAAAGCTGGTTCTCTGGCAATGCGGCCAATGCCTGGTCCAGTAGGATATCTGCCTCAGCGCTTCGTTCGGTCGCTAAATATAGCCGATACAAAGCCATCCACGCCTGAATACGATCGCTATCTTCGTCTAGCAGCTGTTGGTACTTTCCCTCTGCTTTGGCCAGATCTCCAGTGGCAGCATCAACAGTTGCGTCCAGGAAAATAATAGAAGCATTTTCAGGATCCGCGGCAAGCAAACCAGCAACGTGTTCCTTAGCCTTTTCAAAGTCACCTGCGGCAAGGTAATTTCGCACTATTACAACGCTGGCTCCAATCCCGGCTTCGCCCTGATCCACCAGCCCTTTCAAGAACTCGACGGCTGCGTCAACCTTTTTTTGGCCCTGTAAAACCTGTGCCATCAAATCATTGCTTGCTGCTTTCGCCTGATCTGTCTCCAGCCGACTTAGCGTCGCTTGCACCTGTTCGGCTCTGGGCCAATCTTCATTTGAGACATATATCTGTCCAAGTTCCTGCAATATCCCGACGTGACCGGGCGCAAGACGCAGCGCATCAACCAATACACCCTCTGCAACATTGGTTTTCCCGATGGAAAGCAAGAAACTACTATAGCGGATGCTTTCTGTTGGCGCTCCGTTAGAGGCATCCAGCGCCAATGACAACATCTCACCAACCAGATCCTGGTTACCTTCGCGTTCATGCGCGCGGGCCAATATTGTCAGGATGTTTGGATCCCGTGGCGCTTGCTCCAGAGCACCACGAAGCATCAGAATTGCTTCCGAAGTTTCGTCTGCATCAATTAGCCAGTTCGCTTTGCGTTTTACCGCTTCAACATTGGTGGCATCTTCTACCAGAACTTCATCAATCAGCGTTTGCGATTCCGCAAGTTTGCCCGCAGATTCTAACATTTGCGCCAAAGCTATTTTGACTCTTACATTTTCTTCGCTTGAGGGGGATCCCTCCAAAAGTTTACGCATCTGAGAGATTGCGACCTCCTGGTCGCCAAGTTGAAATACAAACCCAGCGCGTAATGCGCGCAGGATCGTATCGTCAGCTTTGGTATCTATCATTCTATTCAGCTCATCCAGGGCAACATCCTGGCCACGGAACTGGGCAAGGAATTGTATAAACGCTAAACTGTCTTCCGGATCTGAATTTTCATCATTGGTAATCCCCCGCAAGAAATCTTCCGCGTTATCCAGCTGCTCCCGGGAAATGTACCAGCGCAATAATGTAGCGCGCGTATTTTCGTCATCCGGAAATTTTACGATCATTTCCTTCAATTGTTCTTCGATACCAAATGAATCTTCCAAAACTGCCAAAATTGAGAGCTTCATGGAATAGAGGCGCATGTTTTCAGGATCGAGTTTGGTTGCGACATCCAACTGATCAAGAGCAGCATTGTATTTTCTATTTTGCAAAAGATCATCTACAAGAACCTGGCGCAATAAAAGGAAAGAAGGTATTTCTTTCAATATTCCAGCGGCATTCTCAACCGCTAGAGTTGTCGCCGCTTCATCTTCGTTTTCGCGCGCACTCCGGTAGTCCATTACATAACTCAGACCAAGCAATTTTTGATCATTCGGGTCAATTTTTCGAGCAGACTCAAGAAACCGGTCAACCTGATCCCAATTTCCAATCTCTGCATAAATTTCTGAAATTGCCTTGTTGCCGGCAAAATCGTCCGGATATTGCTCAACCAGCTGCAAATACTGGCTTGCGGCTTCTCTCAGGTTTCCGCGCTGACGTTGAAGGTCCGCAAAAACCGATCTGGCTTCGCGGTGGCGGGCGTTGAGTTTGAACACATTCTTGAACTCAACGGTCGCTCGTTCCTGATCGCCATCTTCCAATAGCTGAAGTGCGGTTTGAAAATGCTTTTCAGCGCGCTCTTCAGAGGATTCACATCCGCTAAGAATACCTATTGAAAGAACTAAAAGAAGTGCAGTGAAAACTGGCCTGATATTCAATATGACATCCTCTATACGCGACACATTTCGGCACATTTTTTGTGCGGTCATTAGTTGTCATTGGATGTAGGCAATACCGGCTGTGAAATCTAGTACCCGGTTCCCTTAAAAACGACGCCGATTGTTTTAGCCAACAGGCCGATATCGGTTGGAAAAGACATCTTCACATAATAGTCGCGATCAAACTCAGCACGTTTTGAGAATTCAACGTTGTTGCGATCTGAAACCTGCCAGGAACCCGTAATTCCAGGACGAAGCGCATAATAAGCCAGACCCGGGTATATTTCCCTCTGGGATGGCAACATCGGGCGTGGCCCAACAAGTGACATGTCACCCGTTAGTACGTTCCAAAGTTGCGGAAGTTCGTCTAAAGAAGATTTACGAAGAAACTTTCCAAAACTTGTAATCCGTGGGTCATTCTTAAGTTTCTGGTTAGTTTCCCATTCCGCACGGGTTGCGGGGTCGGAGGCTAAATGCGCTTCAAGTAATTTATCAGCATTGGGTACCATTGTCCGCAGCTTGAGCATTTTGAAGGTTTTTCCACCCTTTCCGACGCGTCTATTTAAATAAAATGGGTTATTACCATCTCGCCCAATAATTATTGCGAACAGTAAAACCAATGGCAATACAATTGGTGCCAGCACAAGAATTATCAATGTGTCAAAAACCTGCTTCAGATAATTCCGGTAAAACCCACCATGTATTGGTACTTCCACTTTTCCCGCCGGTGAACTATTTGAAACAATTTCTTCATCAATTTTATCAAAATATAATGTCATGATTACCTAACCACCGTCGAAACGGCCCACTCCTTACAAACTACTAAAATGATCTACGCACCCAACACGACAATCAAAAAAAATTGCCCGGTTCCCTCGTCCAAGCAAGTAACAAACTCTGGAAGGTTAGTAACAGGTAAACTTACGCTAACCAAATATAACATTCGAAAAAGTGGCTTCTATTAGGAAACTTTGACAAATTTTAACCACAGTACACGCATAACGTGTAAATTGCGCTATATCAGAAACACTGGCTGTCGCTAATATTTCATAGATCATTGTTAAACAATTTTATTGTTTCTTAATTTGATCTAATAGAATGCATCAAAACGACTCACACCGATAATCTGGGCAATATTTGTTCGGGACATTGCGTTTTCACGGGCAATCGGATCAATACTGCCGTGATGTTGTCAGATTTGACCACTAATTAAGTGATGAATTCCGGTAGGATTCATATCAGTACCAGGCCAATGTGTTGGATTGGCGATTGACGAGTAACAAACAAAGGCCTGCGATGAGCGGTAAGAATACAAAAAATCAACCACCGGCAACTGTACCGGGATTCTATCTGGATAGCTTTGGCTTTTCTGAGCGGCCATTTACGCTCGTTCCCGATCCCGAATTTCTGTACTGGTCAGATCAACACAAACGCGCATATTCCGTGCTTGAATTTGGAATATTGTCTCGTGCCCCAATCACCATGGTTACCGGGGCCGTTGGCTGCGGAAAAACGACGCTGTTGCGTCAACTGCTGAAGCAGATTGAAGAAAATTCAATTGTTGGTCTGATTTCGAATGCGCATGGCGGCCGGGGTGAGTTGATCCAATGGGTTTTACATGCGTTGGGCGTCAAATTTGACCCGGATGAAACCTATGTAAGCCAATTCCAGGTTTTACAGGATTATTTGATCAAGACTTATGCAGAAGGAAAGCGGGTCATACTGATATTTGATGAAGCGCAGAACTTATCGCAGGACAGCCTTGAAGAACTGAGAATGCTAACCAATATAAATTCTAATAAAGATGAGCTTATTCAGCTGGTCCTGGTTGGCCAGGAAGAACTGCGCGATATGGTCAAGAAACCAGAATTACGACAACTTGCGCAAAGGATCGCGGCTAGTTTCCATTTAAAACCTTTGTCGGAAACTGCGACACACGAATTTATTGTTCATCGTCTTCGCGTGGCAGGCGGCACCGGCGATGAAATTGATGAGAAAGCGAAGATGCTGATTTACGACGTCTCTCAGGGCATTCCCAGACTTATAAACCAGGTATGCGACATGTCGCTTTTGTACGCTTGGAGTGCGGAAACCAATCTGGTCGATGGTAAAGTTGTACAGGCAGTAATTGATGACGGGGTGTTTTTTGGTGCGGAAGTTGCATCAAGTGAGGCCGCAGAATGAAAAGTGATCTGTATTTCTATCTGGCCGTCTTCCTGCGGAAATTTCACTACTTCTTGTTCGTGTTTCTTCTGGTCACTGTCGGTGCTCTTACAGTCGCCAAACTGCTTCCGCCTGTCTATGTTTCAGAATCAAGGCTGTTGATAGAATCATCACAGATTCCAGATGAGCTAGCGGCACCAACAGTTGATACTGATGCCGCTGAAGAGCTTCAAATTCTCGAGCAACGCTTAATGACACGCATTAATTTGCTGCAGATCGCACGAAGCCTAAATGTCTACGATAACATCGCAGAATTGTCAGCGGACGAGATCGTGAAACGTATGCGCCAAAGCACCGATATCCGAAGGACTGCCGGTCGTGGGCAAGCAACTTTGATGTCTGTGGGATTTTCTTCGGACAATGGAAACAAATCTGCAAGCGTTGTTAATCAATACGTCACCCTGATACTGAGCGACAGCGTTGAGAACAGGGTTGACCGAGCCGGCGACACGCTAGAATTTTTTCAGCTTGAAGTAGAAGAGCTGGGAAAAACGCTGGCAGAAAAGAGTACGGTTATTCTGAATTTTCAGAATGAAAACAAAGGTTCTTTGCCCGACACATTGGATTACCGCTTAAGCCAACAAACAGCCCTGCAAGAGCGGCTCTCATCCGCCGAGCGCGAAATATTTAGCTTACGGGAACAGCGTCGGCGACTTGTTGAAATATTTGATGCCACGGGAAGGGTGGGTTCTGGTTCAGCTGCGAACATGACACCCGAGCAGATTCAGTTGGCTGCGCTTCAGAACGAGTTGCGACGCGCAATTGCTGTCTACTCACCAGAGAACCCGCGCGTAAAAATTATTGAAGCCCAACTTGCCCAACAGCAAGCAATTGTTACTGGCCAGAATTCAACACCCACAGACCAGTCACAGGGACCGATGACCGTACTTGATGTCAATTTGGCCGATATAGATGCGCGAATAGATTTGCTGGACAATCAAAGGGCACAAATTGAGGTCCGATTAGAAGCGCTGATTTCGTCAATCGAAAAGACCGCAGGAAACACTATTTTGTTGGATGGGTTAAACCGAGAATACTCAAATACGCAGCTTCAATATAATACCGCAGTCGATCGGCTATCAAAGGCAGCTACAGGGGAAAGAATTGAACTTTTGTCTAAAGGACAAACTATTACAATTTTGGACCCGGCAATAGCACCGCAGAAGCCGACCAGTCCCAATCGTAAGCTGATCGCAGTGGGGGGCGCGTTTTTAGGAGCAGCGCTGGGGGTGGCATTAGTAGTAATGTTGGAATTCCTAAACAGCTCGATACGAAGACCGGTGGATATCACCCGAGGACTTGGAATCACACCAATTGCGACCGTACCTTACATTCGAACACCAATGGAGTTGGTGGCGCGCCGGGCGCGTATATTAACAATATTCGCCGCAGTAATTATTGGCGTCCCGGCGGCATTGTTTGCCGTGCACCAATACTATTTACCACTTGATCTGCTTTACGATCAAATCGCTGAAAAAATTGGCGGCCTAATTTAGCAATGCCAATAATAAACATATACGAATTCTGCAAAAAGGTACTGTAAATGGAACGACTTGAAGCCGCGTTGGAAAAGGCTAGGAATGATCGGGGCACAGTTCAACGGGTAACCACATTAGAGGTTGCTGATAGCCAGCAGTCCACGATTATAAAAGACCGCTGGAACGCTTTAAAAGAGGCCGACATCCCGCCGCGCGTTGCTCGAAAAAATCGCATATCTTCGATAAAACAGGGCAAAGATTCAGGCCCTTATGATATGCTGCGCTCGCGCGCCCTGAGGATCATGCGTGAAAACAACTGGGCGACGTTGGCCATCACGTCGCCGAACAAGACCTGCGGCAAAACAACAATATGTGCAAATCTTGCGTTTAGCCTGGCGCGGCAATCTGATTTACGTATTTTGGTTCTTGATTTGGATCTGAGACGGCCCGCTATCCATAAAATACTTGGACAACGAACCAAACATAGTTTGCACGAGGTTTTAGACGGGAAACAACCGATGGATTCGGCCTTTATACGCGTGTCTTCCAATCTGGCATTCGGGCTAAACATGTCGCCTGCTGATAACCCGTCTGAACTGTTGCAATCCAAACTAACCAAAACGAAACTTGAGGAAATTAAGCAGGTGTTTCAACCGGATCTGATGATATTTGATATGCCGCCAATGCTTGCGGGTGACGAAAATGTTGGATTTTTACCGCTTGTGGATTGCGGGTTATTAGTAAGTGCAGCAGGTAGCACAACCGTTTCTCAATTGGATGTCTGCGAGAAAGAGCTTGCTGAACTGACCAATGTACTGGGCGTTGTCCTAAACAAATGTCGGTTCAATGATAAAGATTCCGGTTACGATTACGAATATTACTAAACTGGTTTCCAGACGCCCCGACGCTCTAATGTAGTTTACATGAATGCCCTTCACTGATCGTTAATTAGATATTAGCCAAATATTTTTAGTAATTTGAAACCTGAGCGGGGAAATCCAAAATTCCCTGTTCATTCTTTACAATCAATTGAGAAATGACTGACCAGGCCCTGGCCTGTCGGCTTAACTGTGTCGGTCTCAAAAGGATCGGATACACATTGGATAAATTCAAAGAATTCCCTACGACCTTAACGTCACCAGCTGTTAGCGCACAGGAAATTACACCAAGTGACATTGCGACACTCGGCAATGTTTCACGAGCAATTTATGTAGGCCAAACAGGTGACATATCTGTCGAGATGCAGAGCGGTCAGATCTTAACATTCCAAAACGTACAGGGTGGCAGTATTTTGGCAATTCGGACCTTGAAAATCCGCCAGACTGGAACATCTGCCGTCGGAATTATAGCGCTCTGGTAGCGTGCCATTTATCACATTTTCAAACCAAAATTGATGTTGCGGATTGGGGATGTGATCTATGTAAATGTGGACAACAGGCGTAATGCTACCTACATTTGACTATAGATGTAGGAGATTGCTTTGCCCTTACCATTGGCTCCGATAGTTGGATTGGCCCTGCGCTACGGTGCAGTTGCTGTAGCAACATACGCTGCAACGCGCCGCGTTGAACGTGGATTCCATGATCAACGCGGTGAAGACGCGATGGATGATGTGAATGAAGGGTTGAGCCTGCGACGCTCGCACGATCAATTAAACGGAACAGCACGTTTCAAGCGGTCAGTTCGTTTTGGGCAAGGTGGGCCGGAGATCGAAGTCGATATAACAACACTCGGCCGTATTCGCTTTCGTAAAGTCTGACAAGCGTAGCACATTAAGAACCGATTCGTTCGAATGGGTTCTTAAAACCCAAGGCTCACACCCACATTTATTCCGTTGTTTTGCGTTACGGTCGTAAACTCGCCACCGCTTACCAAATCGGCATTGTTTAGTGAGATGCTGCCCTTATATTCACCGAAAACTGACAGATTTCCACCTATAGGATAGCTCGCGCCGGCAACCATTTGCAGCGCCGGGCCAGTGACCTGCAGCTGTGAGGTACGCCCATTACCAGCTTCAAACTCAACCTTTGGAATTGCAAGGCCAAACCCGGCACCAACATAAGGTCTCAGATTTCCGGTATCTTGCCAACGACGGTAGGCGTTTACAGTTACAAGGTTGATATTATTGGAAAATTCCAATTCATTTATACCGTTCGCGGCCAAAGTATCTTGTTGCGCACGGCTGCCTACACTGCTGAAATCTAATCCCCAGCCAAGCGACTGATTGCGCCACCAGGTTAATCGCACACCGTATTGCGAGGGTCCGCTGGCGGCAGGGTCAACCCAGCCGGTGAAAAAATCAATCAACCCCGCGCCGCCGGGATCAGAGCCTGAAACCCGACTGTCAGCAGTGGCGTTCATTCCGCCATAAAAACTAATTTCAGTCTGTTCAGCCGCAGCCATCATATAGGACGAGAGCAGGGCAAGAACCGGGAGAATCGCGCGCATTAAGCCGCTCCTCTAGGCATAATTCTTCGCCCCCAAATAAAGATACCAGTACCCGGTCAAACATCAAACAAATTCGTTAAAGAGCGGTTATCGGCCATTTGTTGCCATTCGGCGCGACATTTGGCCCTTGCCGATTGGGGGAAAGTCCGCTGGACGCGGGCGATTTGCACCGTTAAAAGCCAAATTTGATGGCTACAGGAAAATTGTTGCCCGTTAAAAAAACGGGTCGCTTGATTGGCCCGATGATGGAGAGACGCCCGTGTCACACACAGAAGATCAAAAAGGCACTCGTCGGGATTTCTTGTACTACGCTACGGCGGGTGCAGGGACGGTCGCAACGGGTGCTGCAGTTTGGCCCCTGGTCAACCAAATGAACCCTTCGGCAGACGTGCAAGCCCTGTCTACAATCAGAGTTGATATTTCTGGCGTTGAGCCAGGTACACAGCTGACTGTAAAGTTTCGGGGAAAGCCGGTATTTGTTCGGCGTCGCATGCAAGAAGAAATAGATGCTGGTCGCGCCGTCGCACTAGAGGATCTTGTCGATCCGATTGACAAAATGAACGAGAACCCAAATCTGAAACAAGACAGCCCTGCGCTTGATGAAAACCGTACAATGGACGAAGCAGGTGAATGGCTGGTGATGATCGGCGTTTGCACGCATTTGGGATGCGTTCCGATTGGTGGTGAATCGGGCGACTTTGGTGGCTGGTTCTGTCCTTGTCACGGATCGCATTATGATACCGCAGGCCGGATTCGCAAAGGACCTGCGCCACGAAACCTTGATATTCCCGCCGCTCAGTTTGACGGCGAAAACACAATTGTCCTCGGATAGGGAGCGTATAAATGGCTGGAATTCCACATGACCAATACGAACCTAAAACCGGGTTCGAGAAATGGCTTCACAAACGGTTGCCCATTGTAGGTCTGCTACATGGAACGTTGATGATCCCGACCCCTAAAAACCTGAATTGGTGGTGGATCTGGGGCATTGTATTGGCGTTTGCACTGGTGTTGCAAATTGCAACAGGCGTGGTTCTGGCCATGCACTATACCCCGGATGTTAGTCTGGCTTTTGCGTCGGTTGAACACATCATGCGCAACGTGAACGGTGGTGCGGTCATCCGCTACGTTCACATGAATGGCGCGGCGCTGTTCTTCTTTGCAGTCTATATTCATATCTTCCGCGGGCTGTTTTACGGGTCGTATAAATCACCCCGGGAAGTGACTTGGATCATCGGTATGTTGATCTATTTTCTCATGATGGCTACAGGCTTTATGGGCTATGTGTTGCCCTGGGGTCAGATGTCATTCTGGGGTGCAACGGTTATTACCGGGCTGTTTGGCGCGGTTCCGTTCGTTGGTGAAGCCCTGCAAACTTGGCTGCTGGGCGGACCATCGGTTGATAATGCGACGCTGAACCGGTTCTTCTCACTTCACTATTTGTTGCCGTTTGTTATCGCAGCTCTTGTGGTTGTCCATATCTGGGCTTTCCACACCACAGGTAACAACAACCCAACTGGTGTGGATATTCGTACCAAATCCAAAGCAGAAGTTGAAAAAGACACGCTGCCGTTCTGGCCGTATTTCGTGATCAAAGATCTGTTCGCGCTGTGCGTCATACTGGTGCTGTTCTTTGCGGTTGTTGGCTTCATGCCAAACTACCTGGGTGACCCGGTAAACTATGTTGAAGCCAACCCACTGGTGACACCGGAACACATTGTTCCTGAATGGTACTTCCTGCCATTCTACGCGATCCTGCGGGCCTTTACGGCGGATGTCTGGCTGGTTCAGCTGGTCAGTTTCTTCACCGGCGGCATTATTGACGCCAAGTTCTTTGGCGTGCTGGCGATGTTTGGTTCGATCTTTGTGATGGCACTGGCACCCTGGCTGGATACATCATCGGTACGTTCCGGCACCTACCGGCCAATGTTCAAATGGTGGTTCTACCTGCTGGTCATCGACTTTATCGTTTTGATGTGGTGCGGTGCCCAGCCAGCAGAAGGTATCTACGGCACGATCGCGCTGATAGGTTCGGCCTACTGGTTTGGGTATTTCCTGATTATTCTGCCGTTACTCGGCGTCATCGAGAAACCAAAAACACCACCAACGACCATCGAAGAAGACTTTAACAATCACTACCCGTCTTCGCAGACGCCGGCAGAGTAAGAAAGGATCAAAAAATGATCAAAAAAATATTCCTTTCTGCTTTAGCAGCATTGGCAATTGTTAGCAGCGCAGCATTTGCCGAAGAAGACAAAGAAGGTCATGTTGAAAACATCAAATTCCCGTTTGATGGGCCTTTTGGCAAATGGGATCAGATGCAGCTACAGCGCGGACTTCAGGTTTACACCGAGGTTTGCTCTGCCTGTCATGGTCTGAAATATGTGCCCCTGCGTACAATCAGTGATCTGGGGTACACGGACGCGGAAGTTCGCGCCTACGCAGCCCAGTGGGAAGTGTTTGACCCCGAACTGGATGATTTTCGTCCATCCCTGCCGACCGATAGTTTTCCGTCAAGTTCACTTGAAAATGCACCGGACCTTAGCCTGATGGCCAAGGCGCGCGCGGGCTTTCATGGTCCCTATGCGCTGGGTTTGAACCAGCTATTCAAGGGGATGGGCGGTCCTGAGTATATCGTCGCCATTCTGGAAGGGTATTCCGGCGAGGAAATAGAAGAAGCCGGTTCCACGGTTTATGAGAACAACATTTTCAACGGCGGAAAAATAGCGATGTCGCAGCCATTGTATGGGGAAGATGTGGAATTTTCCGACGGCAGCCCCAATGACCTGAGAAGCGAATCTGAAGATGTAGCCGCGTTTCTGATGTGGGCTGCAGAACCTAAAATGATGGTTCGCAAGAGAGTAGGCTTTTTGGCCGTCACGTTTCTATCCTTTCTTTCTGTTCTGATGTACCTGACCAATAAACGCATCTGGAAGCCAATAAAGAACAAGACCGACGTTTGAATAATTATACACTTCGAATGTAAAACGCGCCTTTTTAGGCGCGTTTTTTTTCGTTAACAAATTATTACGTTGCCCGTTCAGCGTTAAGTATTGCCCAGATAAGCGGTAAGCGCCTTGGGCGGGTTTGCAAGCAGGCTTGCGGTATTGATTGGCTGTTCGACCCGCCCGTCATTTACAAAAATTGTTTTTGCGGCGATGCGCTGCGCATCGGTTGGATCGTGCGTCACCATTAACAAAGTAGCCCCGGTGGTCTGCACAAGGTTTGCCACTAAATCCAGCATCTCTGTCCTGAGGGCCGGGCCTAGCGCGGCAAATGGCTCATCCAGCAACAGTAATGGCCGGTCCCGCGCTAATGCTCGCGCCAATGCCACCCGGCTTTGCTGCCCGCCCGATAACGCGGCTGGTTTATGGTCTGAGAAATTACATAATCCGACATTATCTAACGCCGTAATTGCACATGCAGTTTCGGTTTGGGACAAGCGCATCGATGATTGCAACCCGACAGCTACATTTTCAAACGCTGTCATATGGGGAAATAAATTATTGTCCTGAAAAATTATTGAAATTGGCCGATCACCGGGCGGCAAAATAGTTATGTCGGATTGCTTCCAGATTACCCGCCCGGACTGGGGCAGACTAAACCCGGCGATACAATTCAAAAGTGTCGATTTTCCACCGCCAGACGGGCCAATAATTGCCGTTGTCGATCCGGTGGCTAGCTCCAAACTTGCACTTAAGCTAAATGTACCCTGCCTAAATTTTAGTGATTCAAGCGTCAGCATCTATGCGCCCCCCCCGATCAAAAATCCAAAAGAGTAATAGTGATAATACCAACAATAGTAACGCTGCACCCGCCGCCTCATCCATTCTATAGCTCGACATCAGGCGATACATCTGCATTGGCAGGGTTGCGCGGTTCGGGTCAGAAAAAAGCGCAATTACGCCAAGATCACCCATCGAAAGTGCAGCGGCCAGCCCGGCTGAAAACCCAAGCGGGCGGCGCAATCTAGGCAGGTGTAACTGGCGAAATCTTCGCCACCCAGTAAGCGCGATACTATCTGCCAACCGGCCAAACTGACCCTCAATTTGTACCGTGGCCGGGATCAGTATTCGTAACGCAAATGGCAGTGTCGTTAACGCATTTACCAGGGCAGTCAGCGGTAAAACTACCGAAATAGGGTCGATTATAGGGAACAATAGTAAAAATAAACCTGTGCCAATTACCAGCGGTGACGCAGCAATTGTAAGGTAGGCAACACCTTCGATCGCCCCCGCAAGTACCTTACGTTGTCGCAGGCTGATCAGTGATAGTGAAATTGTCAGCGCCATTACTAATGTCAGCATCACTGATAACAAAGCCACCAGGATTGAACGGACAGCAGCGAAATATACCGGCAGCGGCATTTCAACAATGCCCATAGCACCCCGTTGCACAATCATCGCCAATGGCACCAGCAGAAATGCCATGCTGATTACAATCCAGAAACCGTCAACCAAGCGGTCAATCCCGTTTTGTGCATCCCATCTGTGCACCGGCCGGTCCATTCCAAAGCCACTGACCTGTGGCACCTTAACCCACAACATAATAACCGCCGCAAAGGCGCAGATGGCAAATTGTATCACCGCAAGTATGGCCGCGTGGTTTAAATCAAATTCGTATCTAAAAGCCTGATATATAGCCAATTCGACAGTCGTAGCCTTAGGCCCGCCGCCCAGTGCAAGTGCCACCGCAAAACTGGTCGTGCAAATCACGAATATTACCATAAACGCGCCCGGCACGACTGCGCGCAGCATTGGCCGCTCCAGCAAACGGTGAATATTTTGATTCTTAAATCCCAGCGATGCCGCAAGGCGAAACTGCTCAGACGGGATCGACAACCAACCTTGTAGGATCAAACGTGTTGCTAATGGCAAGTTGAAAAAAACATGGGCAAGTACCACACCATGCATCCCGTATATCTGCACCGGATCCAGTCCGATCCAGCCAAACAAGAGACTAATAAGGCCATTCCGGCCAAATACAGCAAGCAGACCCATCACCGCGACAATCACAGGCAGAATAAATGGTGCACCCAACAGCATCACCAGGATGCCCCTGCCAATGAACTGACGACGCGCCAGCGCGCGGGCAACCGGGATCGCCAAAAGAACACTGATGGTGGCGGATACTAAGGCCTGCACGACAGTAAATCGAACCGCAGTCCAATCTGAAGATGCAAGACTCCCCCAACCCTCAGCCCGCATTGCAACCGCAGCCAGGGTTCCAAGCGTAAGCACCGCGACAATTATCGCAGTAACAAGCCCAGGCCAGGCTCGGATTATTGGCTTAAAATACGAAGCCATTCTGCCAATGCTCCTTCCCGCGCCGAAGTGGCCAGATCCGTCGGAATAAGCAGCGCATTTGGCGGAGCGATCAATGTTTCAAATCCCTCAGGTAAACCCGCGGCCGGTATCACTGCCGGATACATCCAGTTGGTTGTTGGAATAATTGTCTGGAACCGATCCGAAACGATGAAACCTAAAAATTGATCCGCCAGTTCAGGTTGATCGGTTGCGGCCACTTTGGCGGCGGTTTCTATTTGTAAATAGTGGCCCTCGTCAAATTTTGCGGCTGCTTTGGTTGCATCGGCCTCGGCAATCAGATGATAGGCCGGTGAAGTCGTGTATGACAAAACCATGTCAGCTTCACCTTCCAGAAACATCCCATAGGCCTCTGACCAGCCCTTTGTTACAGTTACGATATTGTCGGATAGACCCTGCCAGACTTTATCTGATCCTTCGCCATAGGCGGCCTTTACCCACAACAATAACCCAAGCCCGGGGGTAGATGATCGGGGGTCCTGAATGACAATCCTTAAGTCACTTTCGCCAAGGGATAGCAAAGAATTAGGCGGATTAGACACTGTTTTCGTATCGTATACGAAGGCGAAATACCCCCAGTCATAGGGCAGAAACAGCGGATCATCCCAGTTGATTGGCAAATCAAATTCGATGCCTTTAACACCATGGGGTTCAAACAATCCTGACAACATCGCTGCATCAGTCAGATTGGTATCCAATCCCAGCACCACATCTACATCAGTTCGATCGCCTTCCAGCTGTAGCCGGGCCAGCAATGCAGCGCCGTCACCGGCGGCAACAAACTTCAGATCACAATTGCAGGTGGCTTCAAATGCTTCTTCAATTTTAGGGCCCGGGCCCCAATCTGAAATGAAACTGTCATAGGTCAGCACTGTCAGAACAGGTTTTTCCTGGGCCATGGCGGTTGTTGCCAGTGCCAATAGTCCCGCAGCGATAATCGGTTGCTTCATGCAATCCTCCATTTATGTTACGGGAGGGGTGCGGTTAGATGTGATCCGACCTTCCCTCCGCCGGTGTTAGCCGGATCAGGTTCAACGGGTCTGCATCATGCATCTCAGCCCATTTGGGCACCCCGAGGTTGGGTGATATCTATGCCCCAATCAATGGGCTGACAAGCCAAAAGCCCTTGAGGCAGCGCAAAGCCCCGGCTAGACCTGCCCATTAAGGAGCCTGACCCATGAGCATGAATACATTCGGACATCTATTTCGGGTAACCACCTGGGGCGAAAGCCATGGGCCGGCCATAGGTGCAACCCTGGATGGTTGCCCGCCGGGTGTTCCGTTAGTGGCGTCGATGCTGCAACACTGGCTGGACCGGCGTCGACCCGGGACGTCAAAATACACCACCCAGCGACAGGAAGCCGATCAGGTGGAAATTCTTTCCGGGGTTTTTGACGGCAAAACCACCGGCACGCCCATTCAGCTGATGATCAGGAACACCGATCAGCGCTCAAAGGATTATGGTGATATTGTCGACAAATTCCGACCCGGACATGCCGACATTACCTACTGGCAGAAATACGGGATACGTGATCCGCGCGGTGGCGGCCGTTCATCCGCGCGCGAAACCGCAATGCGGGTTGCTGCCGGCGGGGTCGCGCGGGAGGTGCTAAAGACCCTGGCCCCCGACCTGAACATAACCGGGTTTATGGTCCAGATGGGCCCCCATGCCATTGACCGCGCTAAAATGGATATGGACCAGATTGGGCAGAACCCGTTTTGGACACCTGACGCTGATAGTGCGGCGAAGTGGGCCGGGTATTTGGATGGGCTGCGCAAATCGGGTAATTCTGTCGGTGCGGTCATTGAGATTATCGCCAGCGGTGCCCCGGCGGGGCTGGGGGCGCCAATTTATGCTAAGTTAGACACTGATTTGGCGGCGGCGGCGATGTCGATCAACGCGGTTAAGGGTGTTGAGATTGGTGAAGGCATGGCGGCAGCGGTATTAACCGGTGAGCAAAATGCCGATGAAATTTCTATGGGCGAAAACGGCCCCGAATATAATTCAAACCATGCGGGTGGCATACTTGGCGGGATATCAACCGGGCAGGATATTGTGTTGCGATTTGCCGTTAAGCCGACATCGTCAATTTTGAAGCCACGCAAAACCATTACCAAGTCAGGCAAGGCAACCGAGATTATCACCAAGGGCCGCCATGATCCCTGTGTCGGTATCCGCGCGGTGCCGGTTGGCGAAGCAATGGTGGCCTGTGTATTGTTGGATCATATTCTGCTGCACCGCGGTCAGGTTGGGGATGGCGGCGGCGCGATCGGGTAATATTCAGGTTTCTGATCTTTGATGTTTAGAAACCTGTACTGCCAGAATTCCACCGGTAATAACTGCTACGCCAATCAGGTCATAGACCGTCAGATTTTCACCCAGCAATACCGCCGCAATGGCCACCCCAAAAAACGGGTTCAGAAAATGATATGTAGCGGCGCGCACTGCCCCGATGCGTTCTACCAGCTTAAACCAGACCCATGTTGCCAATAGCCCCGGAACCAGGGTTGTGTAGATAAATGCGCTGGCAAGCCGCCAGTTCAGATTTATTGAAGGTATCTCAAGAAAAAACGACGCTACTGCCAGAATTGCCGATCCAACAAACATCTGAAGTCCGACGATCATCAATAGATTGCCCCCGGATGCCGCACCGCCAACCGACAAAGTTGCAATCGTCAGTGCCAGCGCGGCTATGACACAAAACCCTACCGCGACGATATCAACCCCTGCCTCTATGCGCGCGCCCAGGATGATGGTTACACCGATAGCCCCAGCGATCAGGCCCAGAACCGCAGATGTGTTTAAACGCTCACGCAGAAACAACCAACTGGCCAATGCCACCATCAGCGGCATGGTTGATGCAATGATCGATGCCAGCGACGCCTGAATTGTCTGCATGGCAACAAAGTTCAGCCCAAGATACAGCGCGTTCTGGGACAGACCGAAAATGAACGTCGCACGCCATTGATTGCGGGTAAGGTGCCAGGTCTGGCCAAGACTGCGTGCAATGGCGACACCGATCAGTCCGGATATAAAAAACCGTAGCGCCAGTGAGCCCAGCGGCGGGGCGTCCATCACGATGATGCGGGCGGATGTGAAGGCAGAAGACCACATCAACGCGAAGGCCAGCCCCATCCCAATCGCTCGCATATCCATGATGTGTGTTCCAAATGAAAAGGGCCGCCAATCTGGCGACCCTTTCCGAAATATTCAATCAGCGCAAGACTAGCTGTTGACGCTTTCTTTTAGCGCCTTGGCGATTGTCATTTTGACAACTTTATCCGCGTCCTTATGTATCTGCTCACCCGTGGCCGGGTTGCGCACCATACGTTCTGGCCGTTCCCGGCACATGATTTTGCCAACGCCCGGCAACGTAACTGCACCACCTGCAGATACTTCTTTGGTGATGACCGCAACAATTGCATCCAGACAATCGCTGGCTGATTTCTTATCGCTTCCCATTTCGTCCGCCAGCGCGGCAACAAGCTGGGTCTTTGTTAGTGGCTTTGCCATGTATAATCTCCTCGGTTGCCCCATTCCTTGGGGTTTGTGCGGCGAATCTAACGGAATGTGGGGGTAAAGCACAACAATTAGTGGAGGGTTCGTCAGTCTTTTCACGCATTTTGTGCGAAAAAACGCCTGTTTTACAGGAAAGCGGTCTCTTCAAAGCTTCTGAGCTTGCGGGAATGTATTTTTTCCAACGGCATTTCACGTAAAGACTCCATCGCCTGAATGCCAATTAGCAGGTGCCTGGACACCTGAGACTTGTAAAAATCGCTGGCCATACCGGGTAATTTCAGTTCGCCATGTAACGGTTTGTCAGAGACGCACAGCAACGTGCCATAGGGGACACGAAACCTAAAACCATTGGCCGCGATGGTGGCGCTTTCCATGTCCAGCGCGATGGCCCTTGATTGTGACAGGCGTTGCACGGGGCCCGACTGGTCACTTAGTTCCCAATTGCGGTTGTCCAGCGATGCAACGGTTCCGGTTCGCATGATCTGTTTCAGGTCATAACCCTGATGCTTGGTGACATCAGCAACCGCACTTTCCAGTGCGATCTGAATTTCTGCAAGCGGTGGCACCGGCACCCAGACCGGCAAGTCATCATCCAGCACTTTATCTTCTCGCAGATAAGCATGGGCAAGCACAAAATCCCCCAGACGCTGGCTGTTGCGCAGCCCGGCACAATGGCCAACCATGATCCAGGCATGGGGCCGCAACACTGCAATATGATCGGTGGCGGTTTTGGCATTTGACGGGCCAACGCCAATGTTCACCAATGTGATCCCGCCCCCATTTGCGCGTTTTAAATGGTAGGTTGGCATCTGCGGTAGTTTAACCGGTGTTTCTATTTTCTGATCGGCTTGGGTAATCGAAACGTTGCCAGGGCCGACAAATTCAGTGTAGCCGCTTTTTGGGTCGCCCAAAACTTTACGGGCGTAGGCTTCAAATTCTTCGACATAGAACTGGTAGTTTGTGAATAAAACGTGGTTCTGAAAATGTTCCGGCAGTGTTGCAGTGTAATGTGCCAGTCTGGCCAAAGAATAATCTACCCTTTGGGCCGTAAACGGCGCAAGGGCACCGATGCCATCAGGGCCCGGCTCAAATGTGCCGTTTACAATGTCATCATTTGTGTTGGCCAGATCCGGAACATCGAATATATCACGAAGCGTAAAATCGATGGTACCGGCCTGGGGCACAGAGACAGTAGCATCATTGGCCACTGCGAAATGCACAGGCATCGGCGTGTCAGAAATTCCAACCAAAAGTTTAACCCCGTGATTGGTCATCAACAGGTCAAGCTGTTGTGTCAGGTAGCTTTTAAAAAGATCCGGACGGGTCACTGTGGTTGCATAGGTGCCGGGCGAGGCAACATGGCCAAAGCTTAACCGACTATCTGCCTTGGCATAACTGGTGGTTGTTACACAAACCTCCGGGTAAAAAGCACGAATTCGCGCCGGAGGTTTGGCACCGCCTATTGAATTGGCGAAACGCTCACACAGAAATGTTGACGAAATGCGGTAAATCTCATTCAAACGAGCCACCGCTGCCGCCGCGTCGCTGAATTCTTCAGGGGCCGGCACTTCAGGCGTGTGGATGGGCAGGTTATTAGCAGTTGAGTGCATCAAATTTCCTCAAACAAGTCGGTGACTTCAAATTTCGTAACGTCGACAAGGCCCAGATCGGAAATCCTGATTTCAGGGATGACCACCAAAGCCAATAGTGAATGCTGCATATAAGCGTTGTTTAATGTGCATCCGCACTCGGCCATCGCCGCAACCATCCGGTCAGCCGCCGCGGCCACATCGGCCGCCGGTTCATCCGACATCAGCCCGGCAATCGGCAGCCTGACCAGCGCAATCTCAACCCCGTCTTTGAATACGGTAATGCCACCGCCAACGTCGCCCAGACGGTTTGCCGCCAGCGCCATATCGATCCGGCTGGTGCCCACTACGATCATGTGGTGGCTGTCATGGGCGACGGAACTGGCCATTGCCATCTGCCCCTTATATTCAAACCCCGACACAAAACCGTTGACCACACCACCGGTGGCACGGTGGCGTTCAACCAGGGCGATCTGGCAAACGTCCTGCGCTTCATCCCCCTGTACAATAGTGTCTATTACAGGCAGTTCCGCCGTTAGTGCTTTGGTTGGCGCCTGGTTTTCCACCACGCCGATCACCTTAGCAGTGACACGGTTCTTCCCTTCAGGCGCATTGATCTCAAAATCTCCCGCGCCAAGGATCTTGCCCATATTCATCGTCCCACGGGCAGCTTCGGGCCAGTCCAGATGCGGGCACTCAACCCGCATTTCCCCATCCATCGCCACGGTAACGCCACGGGCAATCACCCGGTTGATCGGCAGACTGCGCAGATCCGTTGTCAAAACAACATCCGCCCGGCGCCCCGGCGCGATCGACCCCAATTCACGTTCCAACCCGAAATGGGTCGCCGTGTTAATCGTCGCCATCTGTATCGCCACCAACGGATCACAACCGCACTCAATCGCGTGGCGCACCACCCGGTTCATATGCCCTTCATTGATCAGTGTGCCAGAATGGCAATCATCAGTGCACAGGATAAAATTGCGCGGATCCAGCCCCCGCTCGGTGATCGCCGTGATCTGGGTCTTCACATCATACCACGCAGAGCCCAGCCGCATCATTGATTTCATACCCAACCGCACCCGCGCGATTGCATCTGCCTCGGCCGTGCCTTCATGGTCATCCGCCGGGCCACCCGCAACATAGGCGGCAAACGCGTTACCCTTATCCGGGCTGGCGTAATGCCCACCGACGGTTTTTCCAGCCCGCATGGTGGCTGCAATCTCGGCCAGCATCTGTGGATCGCCGTTGATCACCCCGGGGAAATTCATCATTTCCCCCAGCCCGATGATCCCCGGCCAGGCCATCGCCTCGGCCACATCGTCGGCGCTGATTTCATAGCCAGTTGTCTCTAACCCAGGGGCAGAGGGCGCACAGCTGGGCATTTGGGTGAAAATATTGATCGGCTGCATCAAGGCTTCGTCATGCATCAAACGCACACCGGCCAGCCCCATGACATTGGCAATCTCATGGGGATCGGTGAACATGGTGGTGGTCCCATGGGGCACCACAGCCGCCGCGAATTCCGCCGGGATCAACATGCCGCTTTCAATATGCATATGCCCATCGCACAGCCCCGGCAGCAGGTACTGCCCCTCGGCCTCGATCACCTCGGTATCAGACCCGATACAGTGGCTGGCATCCTCGCCGACATAGGCAAACCGCCCGTCGGCAATGGCCACCTGCCAGCCATCCAAAACCTCCCGGCTCTGCACATTCACCAGTCGACCACCCCGGATCACCAGATCCGCCGGCCCGCGCCCCGCCGCCACAGCAACCAGCCGGGCCGCGCATTCTTCCCATGATTTCAATGATGTTTGTTCCATTTATCCATTTTCCACAGATGCGCCCCTTGCACAAGCCCCCTTGCAACGGCAAACAGATCCCATGACAAATACCCTGCTTTCCATAGGCCATGGCTATACCGCCCGCGCGTTAACCGACCTGCTGCTGCCCTTGGGCTGGCATGTCATCGGCACCAGTCGCACCCAAGACGCCCCGCAAACCGGGGTGGATCTGCGGCGCTGGCCCGGCACCGACCTGGGTGACGCCTTTGGCCAGACCACCCACTTGCTCAGCTCAGTCGCCCCAACCGATATGGGTGACCCGGCCTTGCTTGAGCTCGCCGACCAAATTGCCTCAGCGCCAAAATTGAAATGGATCGGCTACCTGTCGACAACGGCGGTCTATGGTGACCACAGCGGCGGCTGGGTCGACGAAAACACCCGGCTTAATCCGGCAACGAAACGTGGCGAATGGCGCGTAGCCGCCGAACGCAGCTGGCTGGATTTTGCACAGAAACAGGGTCTATCCCTGCATATTTTCCGCCTTGCGGGCATTTATGGCCCCGGTCGTGGCCCATTCGCCAAACTGCGCAATGGCACCGCGCGCTGCATCATTAAACCAAATCAGGTGTTTTCCCGCATCCATGTGGATGACATTGCCCAATCCCTGCTCGCATCGATCAACCACCCCAATCCGGGTACGATCTATAACGTCTGCGATGATCTGGCCGCCCCGCCCCAGGATGTGATCGCCTTTGCAGCAAATCTGCTGAACTTGCCTGTGCCTCCGACCGAAAACTGGGATACAGCCGATATGACGCCGATGGCCCGCAGTTTTTACAGCGAATCAAAACGGGTGCGAAATGATCGGATCAAATCCGAGCTGGGCGTCACTCTGAAATACCCGGATTATCGAACCGGACTCCGGGTACTCTCATCGCCTTAAGATCTATGTTCTAAAAATATCTCCGCCGGAGGCACTAATTTTCAGGCCCGACGACTACCAATCTCCGTTACACCCAGAACATCCAGAACCTTGGCCACAATTTCCCCGGCGTTCAGCCCAGCAACGGCGTACATATCAACTGGGCTGGCCTGGTCGATGAATATATCCGGCAGCACCATGGATCGGAATTTCAACCCGGTATCAAACACGCCTTCATCCGCCAACAATTGCGCGACATGGCTGCCAAAGCCGCCCACACAACCCTCTTCGATGGTGATCAGCGCCTCATGGCTTGCGGTCAATTCCAAAATCATATCCCGGTCCAGCGGCTTGGCAAATCGAGCATCGGCAATTGTTGGCGAAATCCCCTTGTTAGACAATGTTTCTGCCGCTTTTCGCACCTCTTCCAGCCGTGTACCAAACGACAGCAACGCCACCCGTCCGCCCCGCTGAATGATCCGCCCTTTGCCGATTTCCAACACCTCACCCCGCGCCGGTAAATCGATACCAACGCCTTCACCACGGGGATAACGAAATGCAATGGGCCCACTGTCGTGGGCGACTGCTGTGGCCACCATATGTACCAGCTCGGCTTCATCAGCCGCGGCCATCACCACAAAACCCGGCAGGTTGGCCAGAAACGCCACGTCGAATGCCCCGGCATGGGTGGCACCATCCGCCCCCACCAATCCGGCGCGATCAATGGCAAACCGCACTGGCAGACGCTGGATAGCAACATCGTGGACTACCTGATCGTAGCCACGCTGTAAAAATGTTGAATATATTGCGCAAAATGGCTTCATTCCCCCAGCGGCCAAACCGGCTGAAAAAGTCACGGCATGCTGCTCGGCGATGCCAACGTCAAAACAACGGCTTGGGTACCGGTCCAGAAATAGTTTTAGCCCGGTGCCCCCCGGCATCGCCGCTGTTACGGCGACAATTTTATCATCCTCTGCTGCGTGTGTCAGCAACGCATCAGCAAAAACCTGGGTGTAATTGGGCGCATTAGACACTGTTTTTTGCTGCTTGCCGGTTAAGACGTCAAACTTCCCGACACCATGTCCACGGTCATTCGCCGCTTCTGCCGGGGCGTAGCCTTTGCCTTTTTTGGTAATTGCATGGATCAGTATCGGGCCAGCCGCGCGGTCTTTAACCGTTCGCAGTATCGCCAGAAGTTGCTCCATATCGTGCCCGTCAATCGGCCCGACATAGGAAAACCCAAGTTCTTCGAAAAGCGTTCCACCAACGGTCATGCCTTTCAACATTTCCTTAGCCCGCCGCGCGCCTTCCTGAAACGGTTCCGGCAGTAGGCTTACCGCACCTTTGGCGGCGGCTTTGAATTCCTGAAATGGCGCCCCGGCATAAAGTCGCGACAAATAGGTCGACATCGCCCCCACCGGTTGGTCGATCGACATCTCATTGTCGTTCAGAACCACGATCATACGCTTTCCCAAATGTCCGGCATTGTTAAGTGCTTCATACGCCATGCCAGCGCTCATCGCACCATCACCGATCACCGCAATTACATCACCAATACCATGCTGCGGTGCCCCCCCCAGATCACGGGCTACAGCAAAACCAAGCGCGGCAGATATGGATGTCGAACTGTGTGCAGCACCAAACGGGTCGTAGTGGCTTTCACTGCGCTTGGTGAACCCGCTCAAACCGTCTTTCTGACGCAATGTCAGCATGCGACCCCGACGGCCGGTTAATATTTTGTGCGGATAAGCCTGGTGGCTAACATCCCAGATAATCCGGTCCCTTGGCGCATCAAACACAGCATGAAGCGCCACGGTCAATTCAACCACGCCCAAACCCGCACCCAGATGGCCGCCGGTTTCAGACACAACCGAAACAACCTCAGCCCTCACCTCAGAGGCAAGCAGGTCCAACTCCACATCTGAAAGGTTCTTCAAATCGACAGGTAAATTTATCATGTCTAATAATGGCGTTTTTGGTTGATCAGACATGGCACCCCCTAAGGGCCGGTTTTACATCTCGCGGGAAATAGCGAACCGGGCCGCTTCCTGCAAGACCTGCGATTCCGGTCCATAATTTTCTTCAAGTATATTTTCTGCTTCTTCAACCAGTTGCCTGGCCTTAATTCGTGCGGCTTCAAGCCCAAGCAAAGAAACAAAAGTGGCTTTACCGGCATGGGTATCTTTCTTCAGACGTTTGCCAGTTTTACGTTCATCCCCTTCGATATCAAGAATATCATCGGCAACTTGAAATGCCAGCCCAAGCCTTTCTGCGAACTTTGTCATTATCACTAATTCGGCATTAGCTATTCTTGGCCCAACGGTCGCAGACCAAACAATTAGTGCTCCGGTTTTTTTCGCCTGTAGTTCTGAAATTTCTTTAAGCGATAATGGCGTTTTACTTGCTTCTGCGGCAATATCCTGGGCCTGCCCCATTACCATCCCCAAAGCACCAGCAGCCTGGGCAAAACTTTCAAGCAGATCTATCCGGCATTCTGGCGGCCCTATTTCTGATTTGGTTAACAACTGAAACGCCAGAGTTTGCAGTGCATCCCCTGCTAATACCGCGGTTGCCTCATCCCATTTAATGTGAACCGTTGGATGGCCACGGCGCAAATCATCATCATCCATACAGGGAAGATCATCATGGATGAGTGAGTAGCAATGCATCGTTTCAACAGCACAAGCAGCCCAGATTGCTGCGTTTTGCGGGACACCATGCAGGCGGGCACTTTCTAAGGCCAGAAAACCACGAAACGTTTTTCCACCCTGCAAGCTATGCTGCATAGCATCGGTCAGCGAATGTACATCAAATTTTTTGAATTCTGCTAACAGGCACTGCTGCACGCGGTTTTGCGCATCTGTAAGTCGATCAGCGAACATCCCTTACAGGCCCTCAACCGCCTTGGTCCCGGTTGCCTGATAGTCGCTATCCAATGTTATGGCCGCAACCTTTTCCTCAGCCTCTTTTAATTTGGTTTCACAGCGCTTTTTTAAAGCGGCACCACGTTCATATAGCTTAATCGACTCTTCCAAAGGGACATCGCCGCGTTCCAACTGGCCCACGACAGATTCCAATTCCCCCATCGCGTCTTCAAAGCTCATCTTGGAAATATTCTTATCGCTCATCAGCTTCGCTCCATCAATACTGCTATGTGGGCGGCCACACTATCGGCCAGCGCCGTCAGATCATATCCCCCCTCGAGTGTCGAGACAATGCGACCATCACAACAGTTTTCGGCCACGTCGCAAATACGACCGGTCAGCCAGGCAAAATCCTGGGTGTTCCAGTTCAGGTTTGCCAAAGGATCAGATTGATGCGCATCAAAACCGGCCGAAACCAAAATCAGCGCGGGGTTGAAATCTGTAACTGCCGGGAAAATCACATTATCATATACACGGCGCATTTCCGTCCCGTTTGAATTAGCCAGCAGGGGCTGATTCAATACATTGCCATCTTTACCGGTTTCACCAACATCCCCTGATCCGGGGAAAAGTGGCATTTGATGGGTCGAACAGAACAACGCTCGGGTTTCATCCCAAAGTAGGTTTTGGGTCCCGTTTCCATGATGAACGTCAAAATCTATCACAGCAACCCGATCCAGATTGCCCACATCAAGTGCATACTTTGCCGCGATAGATACGTTTCCGAATAAACAAAACCCCATCGCTTTGGATGTTTCGGCATGGTGACCCGGCGGACGACACGCAACAAACGCATTCCGTGTGCTGCCCTGCAAAACCATGTCGACAGCGGCTGTATTTGCCCCGACGCCACGATAGGCAGCCGTTAAACTGCCTTCGGACATGTGGGTATCTGCATCCAGATGGGCAATACCATCAACAGGGGAAGATTTTTGCAAATGCTCAAGGTAAGATCTTGAATGGCATCGCAGAATATCCACCTCTCTTGAAATCGGTGCCTGCATACGACGTAAATTGTCGAATTCCGGGCTTGCCAGTCGACGCTCGATACTTCGCAAACGATCAACCTGTTCCGGATGACCCTGAGGCGTCAGATGATCAAGGCAATCGGGATGTGAAAAAAGTGTCGTCAAGACCATATGGCTTTCGTGAAAAAACTACCGTCACTTACTTAATCAGGTGCAAGCATATAGCCTGCGCCGCGGACGGTTTGCAGGTAACGGGGCTGCTTTGGATCGACCTCTAGTTTTCGCCGTAACCGGGTTATCTGCACATCCACAGCGCGTTCCTGTGCTTGCCCTTTGTCGCGGCCAAGTTTCTCGACCAACTCACTGCGCGCGACGGCCGCATGGGGGCTGGTCGCAAAGATTTTCATCAGCTGGTTCTCTGTCCCAGTCAACCGGACCAGCTGTTCGCCCTTCCACATTTCCGCGCGTTCAACGTCATACCGGATTGGGCCCATCACAAACATTTTGGGTGCCATATCCAATTCTTCGGATTGCGGAACACGGCGTAATATTGCGTTGATCCTCAGTAGCAACTCTTTTGGTTCAAACGGTTTGGCCAAATAGTCATCTGCACCTGCTTCCAAACCGGCGATCCGGTCAATCGTTTCACCCTTGGCTGTAAGTAACATGATCGGTGTCGTAAGGGTTTCACGAAGTGATTTTGTAAAGGTGACACCATCCTCGCCCGGCATCATTACGTCCAAAACAATCAGATCAAATTCCAACCCGCTTAAAATGCTGCGCGCATGTTCTGCATTACGAGCTGAGGTAACCCAGAAACCGCTACGGATCAGAAATTTCTGTAACAACCCACGGATACGCTCATCATCGTCGACAATTAACAGATGTGCATCTTTATCAGTCATGGTTTTACCTCACTTGGGGCATTGAACTGATGCCGCAGGTCTTTGTCCATCATTTCTTCCAGCACTTTGCGAAAGCCAGCCACGGCCTCTGGTCCGGCGGTACTGTAGGCGACGCGCATACGATGCCGTTGCGCCGAGGACAATTGTTGCTCAAGTTCCTTACCTGCATTTGTTAACAGTAAATTCCGCTCTCTTTTGTCCTGTGTTCCAATATTACTTGTGACCAGACCATCTGCAATCAACCTGCGCAATACCCGGTTCAATGATTGCTTGGTAACACCCAGGGTATCCAGCAGATTATTGACCGTCGTACCGGGGGATCTGTGTATGAAATGAATTGCCCGATGGTGCGCGCGACCATAGTCCATATTTTCCAGTATTCGATCTGGATCGGCGGTAAACCCGCGATAAGCAAAGAACATTGCCTCAATACCTTTGCGCAGCTGCTCATCGGTCAGAAACAATAGATTTGCGTTACCGGATACAAACTCTGTCATTTTAGCTTCCGTTTTATCAAAACACTCAAATTGATTTTATGTCAGTCTTGTTGACTTTCCAAGAATCAATTGGTAGCGATTTCCTGATTTGGCGTAATTTTATGTCCGATACGGACCTAGTTTGCGCAACTATTGGAAAAGTAATTTATTACTTTGATGAAAGGAAACAGAATGCCAGGTGCGTATGATGACCGGGACGGTAAGATCTGGATGGATGGGGCGCTGGTCGATTGGCGGTCTGCTAATGTGCATATTCTGACTCATGCCATGCATTACGCGTCTTCTGTTTTCGAAGGTGAACGCGCGTATAATGGTAAGATATTCAAATCCCGCGAACATTCCGAACGGCTGCGCAATTCAGCCGAGTTGATTGATTTTCAAATCCCATGGACAGTGAACGAAATCGAAGCCGCAAAGGCACTTGTACTGAAGGCCAGCAGGTATTCTGACGCTTATATCCGCGCCGTTGCCTGGCGCGGTGCCGGCGAAGATATGGGTGTGGCCTCTGCTCGTAATCCGGTTCGGATGGCGATCGCAGCGTGGGAATGGGGTGCCTATTATGGCGACGCCAAAACCAAAGGTGCCAAACTGGATATTTCCAAATGGAAGCGCCCTTCCCCTGAAACAATTCCCTGCCATGCTAAGGCCGCCGGATTGTATATGATCTGCACAATGTCCAAACACGCCGCCGAGGCCAAGGGCTGTTCTGATGCCATGATGTTTGACTATCGCGGATATGTCGCAGAGGCGACCGGCGCTAATATTTTCTTTGTGAAAGATGGCGAAGTTCATACACCGCTGGCTGATTGTTTTCTGAATGGATTAACCCGGCAAACTGTTATCGGCATGCTGAATGAACGCCAGATCAAAGTCCATGAACGCCACATAATGCCAGATGAATTGGCAGGGTTTGAACAATGTTGGTTAACGGGAACGGCCGCAGAAGTTACGCCGGTGGGCCAGATCGGCGATTGGAATTTTGAAGTGGGTGCCCTGGCACGTGACATCTCAGCAGGGTATGAAAAGCTGGTCAGGGAATAATTACCACAGTTTCAGTTTGTTAGGGGCTGTTGACCCTAGATTGCAGAAAACTGATCCCTGAGAAACAGGGCAAACTCATCCCGTGTGGTCGCGCCATTAACGGTCAAACTTGCGGCTGCCACGTCTGCCTCTGAAAACGCGGTGCCTTTTCTGGCTTCCAACAGGTCAATTGCAAATTGGTTTGAAAATTCCGGGTGACCTTGAACCGTTAAAGCAAAATCAGGGTACCAGATTGCAGCATATTCACAAAAATCTGATTGCCCGATTTTGCGGGCACCATCGGGCAATTTCAAAATCTGATCCTGATGAACCGCCTGAAGCCTAAGGGCTTCGGGTTGTTTCCCCAGTTGATCTGGCCAGTCCACCCAAGCATATTCATGCACACCCAGACCCCAGCCTTTGTGTGATTTTTCCACAGTTCCACCCAGTGCCTGCGCTATTATTTGATGGCCAAAACAAATACCGATCATCTTTGAATTTTGCGCATGACAATCGCGGATGAATTGTTCCAAACGCGGTATCCAGCCATGGTCCTCATAGGCGCCAAACCTGGACCCCGTTATCAACCAAAGATCACATTCATCCGGGTCGGAGGGAAAATCACCGTTAACCACCGGGTATTTGGTAAACACTGCATTTAGTGGCGCCAGCCAGTTCCGGTACAGGCCAGGATAGTCACCATGGACGGATGAAATCGGGTCTGGCAGAATTCCTGCTTCCAGAATTCCAATCGTTAGTTGTTTTTCTGACATTGGCAGCCTTCAAAACCGGCTAAGATAGTAGCGGTATTCTGTTGGGGATATTTCCGACGTAAGTGCTGAAATTTCATCCCGGCGAACAGCTACGTAAATTGAGTGATAATATTCCCCCAACAGTTTCCGGGCAAATTCTGACGCTTCAAATCGGTCAATGGCGTTGGCCCAGTCATGGGCAAGCGATTGTGCTGGCGCATGATTTGGATCGTCAATGGGTAATGGAAGGGCAATATTAGTGTCTAATCCACGAAATACGCCACCAAGTACCCCAAGAAGCGCCAGATATGGGTTCACATCCGCGCCAGATATTCTGTGTTCCAAACGGGCGGCCTTACCTTCGGTTTCGGGCAATCGGACTGCCGCTGCGCGGTTGTCATATCCCCAGTCAGGTTTGGATGGGGCAAAACTGTTTGCCTGAAACCTTCGGTACGAATTCATGTGCGGGGCAAAAAGCGCCTGCAGATCAGACATGCTGTCAAGCAACCCTGCCACCGCCGCCTTTAGACGATCCGAACCGTCAAATATATTGTCCCCATTGGCATCCAGAACCGACACATGAACATGCATGCCGTTGCCCGGTTCATGCGCATATGGTTTAGCCATAAACGTCGCCTCAAAACCATGTTTGGCGACCACACCCCTTACCAGACGGCGAAATAACAGTGCGGTATCTGCCGCAGTCAGAACGTCGTTCGTATGATGGAAATTTATTTCAAACTGGCCAGGCCCGAATTCAGCAATCAGGGTATCCGTCGCCAGGCCCTGTACAGCACTGGCCGTCTGTATTTCATTCAGCATATCTCGGTGACGATCCAGTACTTCCAGATCATAATTCTGCGCATCCGGTAACCTGTCAGGTGGTACGGGTTGGTCAGATGCGTTTAGGCGCGGTTTCAACACATAAAACTCCAGCTCAGTCGCAACCACCGGAAACAGTGATTTGGCAGCAAACTGGTCAACCAAAGAGTTTAGCAACCCCCGGGTGGAAAGGGGGCTTAGCTGACCATCCATATCCATCTCAACCAATAGCTGGGCAGCATTTGACTGTACCCAAGGGATTGGTTTCAAAGTACCGGGGACCGGAACGATAACACCATCCGGATCGCCCGCGACAATCCCCAGCCCGGTTTGCGGTGGCTCAGATCCCATGATGTTTGGCGCATAGGTCGATATTGGCAGCCGCACACCACCAGTGATCAGTTTGTCAATTTGGTTGCCCGGCAACCATTTACCGCGCAGAATTCCGTTCAGATCACATAGCATCAGCTCTACACGTTCCGGTGCGCCAAATGCGTCGCAATAATCCCGATATTCCTGTTTAAAGTCTGACACTATTGTTCGGCTTTCTGTTCGTCCGCTCTTTGCCGAGCAATGGACCGCTTTGAAACTAACGACGCTGTAATAACCCCAACGGTAACAATCAATATCATGATTGTTGACAGTGCGTTAATCTCAGGACTAACCCCTAACCGCACAGCTGAATATATCTTGATAGGCAGTGTTGTGGATGATGGACCAGAGGTGAAAGAAGCGATCACCAGATCATCCAATGATAGCGTAAATGCCAATAGCCAACCAGAGAATACCGCAGGGGCGATAATGGGCAATGTGACCGAACGAAATGCATCAAACGGGGTACAGCCCAGGTCCAGGGCTGCCTCCTCCAACGATTGGTCAAAACTGGCCAATCGGGATGAAACCACCACTGAAACATAGCACATTGAAAAAGTCGTGTGGGCCAGCACAATTGTTAGCACTCCGCGATCCATGCCAATGGCGATGAACAGCAATAGCAGTGATAGGCCGGTAATTACTTCGGGCATCACCAGGGGGGCATATATCATACCCGAAAACAGTGTACGCCCGGGGAAACGCCCGCCGCGCACCAATGCATAGGCCGCCATGGTACCAAGAACGGTCGCAAAAGTTGACGATAATACGCCTACTTTCAGGGTAACCCACGCAGCCTTCAGGAAGGCTTCGTTTTGCAATAGCTCTCCGTACCATTTTGTCGAAAACCCGGCCCAGACCGTCACCAGTCGTGAGGCGTTGAAGCTATAGACGATCAAAATGATCATTGGCAGGTAAAGAAAGGCAAACCCCAGCGTTAGTGACGTTGCATTGAACCAACTGAATCGTCGTTTCATAGCCCCGCCTCCCGTTGTTTTTGCTCATTTCTCTGGAACAGGATAATCGGAATAATAAGCACAAGCAGAAGGATTATGGCCACAGCCGAGGCCACAGGCCAGTCCCGGTTAGAAAAGAATTCTTCCCAAAGCACCTTACCAATCATCAGAGTTCTAGAGCCACCCAAAAGTGAGGGGATTACAAACTCACCAATTGCCGGGATGAAAACCAGAAAACAACCGGCAATGATTCCCGGTTTTGACAGGGGAAAGGTAACCAGCCAAAAGGCCGAGAACCGCGAACATCCCAGGTCTTGTGCCGCCTCCAGCAGGCTTTCATCCAGTTTTTCAAGCGCTGCAAATATCGGCAAAATCATGAACGGCAAATAGGTGTAAACGATGCCGATATAGACAGCCGTTGTTGTATTCAGAATGATAAGCGGCTCCGAAGTAATTCCAGACCAAAGCAAAAATTGGTTCAGGTAACCTTCTTTGCTGAGAATGCCCATCCAAGCGTAAATTCGGATCAGAAAGCTGGTCCAGAATGGTAAAATTACCAACATCATCAAAGTGGGGCGCCATTCAGCCGAGGATTTGGCCATCCCATAGGCAATTGGATACCCAACAAGCAACGTCACAAACGTGGATATCAACGCTATCTTTAAGCTGGAAAGATAGGCGCGCCAGTACAGTTGGTCTTCGGTCAGGAAAGTGAAGTTTTCAATATCCAGTTCGGAAAAAAACGCCTTAATTCCATCCCAACCCGCGCTAAAATCCAGCGTCGGTGTATAGGGTGGTCTTGCCAATGCAATATCGGACAGGGAAATTTTAAGGACGATTAAAAATGGCACCAGAAATAGCAGTGCCAACCAGAAATATGGCACAAAGATCAGCGTGAAACGACGAATATTCATGCTTCCCCCTAGCGCGTCAGAATGACGCCAGCAGTGTCTGTCCAAGACAACCACACCGGGTCTTCCCAGGTAAAGCTGCGCCTTGATATCCGGCGGTTATTGGCGGTTTGCGATTTAATAATCTGCCCGTTCGCCAATTCAACATGATACGTGGAAATGTTCCCCAGATAGGCAATGTCCAGCACTTTACCGGAAATTGCATTGGCGACATTTTCGGGCTTTTCCGCTGAAATAGACACCTTTTCCGGCCGAATTGCAAAATGGCAGGTCGTATTGTCAGCAATGATTTCACTGGCCGTACCCAAAATTGGATCATGGCCCTCGGCCCAATGAATTTCTGTCAACAACCCCTCGCGTGGATGGGCGTTTCCTTTGATGATATTCACATCACCAATAAAATCTGCAACGTAAACCGAATTGGGGTTTTCATACAGACGATCAGGGGTGGAAATTTGCTTAATCCGCCCCGCGTCCATCACCGCGATGCGGCTGGCAACGGTCATCGCTTCTTCCTGGTCATGGGTAACAATTACAAACGTAGTTCCGGTCTTTTCCTGAATATCCATAAGTTCAAACTGGGTTTCCTGGCGAAGTTTTTTGTCAAGCGCGCCCAGCGGCTCATCCAGCAACAACAGTTTTGGTGCCTTTGCCAATGATCGTGCCAGTGCAACCCGTTGTCGCTGACCGCCGGAAATTTGGTGTGGTTTTCGTTTGGCAAAATCCTCTAAACGGGTCAGGCGCAACATTTCGTCAACCCGCCCGTCTATTTCTGAGGCTGGCATGCTTGATCGCTTCAATCCAAATGCGATGTTGTCATAGACAGTCAGATGGGGAAACAGCGCATAGGATTGGAACATCATATTGGTTGCCCGCCGATTTGGCGGCACCGATTTCATATCCTGCCCGTCCAGTAAAATTGACCCGGTAGTCGGGTTTTCAAACCCCGCCAACATTCGCATCAGGGTCGTTTTTCCACACCCTGACGGGCCCAGCAATGCAAAAAATTCCTGCCTGTAGATTTGGATACTCAGGTCGTCGATGGCCGTGAATGAACCAAACATTTTGGTGACGGACCGGAACTCAATCAGCGGTTTTTCATCCGCGTTGTTCCACGGTTCAAACGCCGATTTTGTATTTGCACCATCCATACCCAGCCCCCAATAATTTTTACCACCGCGCCCGGATTGGGGCGCGGTGGTTCGTTATTCTTAAATTCCGGATTTTATTTTTGTCCAAAGGCGCGTGACTTTACGCTGGATTTTCGGCGGGTATGGACGCGTTGTATAAAGGTTTTCCAACGTCGCTTCATCCGGATAAATTGCCGGATCGCCAATCACGTCTTCTTCCAGCAATGGCTGAGAGGCCTTGTTGCCATTGGCGTAGTAAACATAATTTGATGCAGCGGCCATATTTTCCGCATCAAGGATAAAGTTCAGGAACTTATGGGCACCATCCGGGTTCGGCGCATCAACCGGTATTGCCATTTGGTCGAACCACATCAACGCACCTTCCGAGGGGGCGTTGTATGCAATTTCCACCCCGTTTTCGGCTTCATCCGCACGATCACGTGCCTGCAGAATATCTCCGGACCAGCCAAAAGCCACACAAATGTCTCCGTTCGCCAGAGCGTTGATATATTCTGAGCTGTGGAATTTCTGGATATAGGGTCTGACACCGGCATAAACTGCCTCAGCCTTGGCGATAACATCCACATCCTGGCTGTCAGGATCTTCCCCCAGATATGCCAGTGCCGCAGGGATCATCTCACCCGGTGCATCCAGGAATTGTACGCCGCATTCTGCCAGCTTTTCCATATTTGCCGGGTCAAATACCAGCGCCAGGGAATTTACCGGCGCATCATCACCCAATACCTCAGCAACCTTACCGACATTAACGCCAATACCAGTGGTGCCCCACATGTAATTTATCGAATTTGCATTCCCGGGATCATATTGTTCGGTGCGGTCTTTGATCACGTCCCAAAGATTTCCCGCATTTGATAACTTACTAAAATCCAGAGGTTGGAATGCGCCGGCTGTAATCTGGCGCTGAAGGAAGGTCCCCGAGGGCACAACAACATCATAACCCGACCCCCCCGCCAGCATTTTTGTTTCAAGCACCTCATTAGAATCAAAGACATCGTAAATCAGGTCAATCCCGGTTTCTTCTTCGAATTTGGTCAACAGGTCTTCGTCGATATAGTCGGACCAGTTATAAACCCGGACCTCCTCTGCCGTAGCAATACCGACGCCAAGCGCACATGCAGCAGTAAGTGGTAGCCATAAATTTTTCATTTCTGATTTCTCCCTGAGGTGGTCGCAGAGCTTTTAGCCCCTTCAGAAAATATTTGATCAAAAAAATTGACAAAAAGCAATAAAAAGTTCTCAATTGAAGATCAATGATCACTTTAACTACTAAATTAGAGGGTTTGCTTTGCGTAGCTGCGTGTGTTTTCTGTGAATATGATGGTGGATAATCTACCGACTCATGAATTGGTTTATCGCCAGATCAGAGAATTAATTTTGTTTGGTGAACTTTCACCGGGGCAATCCGTTACCATTCACGGCCTTGCAAACGAACTTGATGCAGGCGTGACACCGGTTCGTGAAGCGATTCGCAGGCTCACCGCTGAGGGGGCGCTTGAATTTCAGGGCAATCGGCGAATTTGCCTGCCAATTCTGACACCAGAGCTTCTTGATGAACTGTCGTTTGCACGAAATTCCATTGAACCAAAACTCGCATATATAGCAGCAAATAGAATGCATTCTGCAGATATCGACAATCTACAGGCAATCGATGCAATGCTGAATACAGCGATCTCAATGGGTGACGTGCGGGGATATTTAAGGCACAATTGCCGGTTTCACGAAACGCTTTATGCCCATTCAAACGCGCAAATTTTACTGGCAATTTCCAATACGCTTTGGTTGCGCGTCGGGCCATCTTTGCGGGTGGTATGCGGGCGGTTTGGCACCGCCAATCTACCCGACATGCATAACGAAGCCCTGGCAGCGTTACGTTCAAGGGACGCAAAAGCTGTAGCTGCCGCGATTGCACAGGATTTGCAACAGGGGCACGATAGCATACGTGCTTCGATTGAGATTAACGAAGATACACAATGCGATTGACAGGGAATAATTTGATCATATTGTCAAATACTATGGCACCCCTGCCTCCACATGCTAACAGCAGTTGAAAATTTGGTGACGTTGTGACCTCTGAAAAAAACTCAAACTGGGCGAAATCTCTGCCTAAGGCCTTTATTGATTATCAATCGGGTCGACGCATTGAAGAGGTCGAATGCATCATTCCTGACCTCGCAGGCATGTCGCGTGGAAAATCCATGCCACTTTACAAATTCACCCCCGATCAGACATTCTTTCTGCCAATCTCGTTATTTTACCAAACCATAACCGGTGAATATGTCGATATGGAAGAGATCGAAAATCAATGGACTGAATTTGATATTGTATTAAAGCCAGACATGGCCACCGCCTCTGCGGTTCCATGGGCCGAAGACGTTTCGCTGCAAGTCATAGCAGACCTTGAAATGCGTGACGGCACGCCATTGGCGATCGCACCACGCACAGTACTGCGACGTGTTTTAGATATGTATCGCGCCAAAGGCTGGAGCCCGGTGGTTGCACCAGAGCTTGAATTCTACCTGACAAAGCCAAACATTGATCCCAATGAACCCATTGAACCACCGGTGGGCCGAACCGGGCGGCGGGGTGCCGGGCGACAAGCATTTTCAATGGTGGCGGTTGATGAATACGGCCCTGTAATAGATACTATTTATGATTATGCGGAAGCACAGGGGCTGGCAATTGATACATTGATCCAGGAAGGTGGCGCCGGGCAGATTGAAATAAATCTGCTGCACGGTGAACCCATGGTTCTGGCGGATCAGGTTTTTTACTTTAAACGCGCAATCCGTGAGGCCGCGTTAAAGAATGGTACGTTTGCAACTTTCATGGCGAAACCAATGCGTGACGAACCAGGCAGTTCAATGCATGTGCATCAAAGCATTGTAGATACAAAGACGGGTAATAACATCTTCTCAAAAGCTGATGGCAGCCCGACAGACGCCTTTTACCATTTTATAGGTGGCTCACAGAAGCACCTGAAATCCACGGTGCCCCTGTTGGCGCCATTTGTTAATTCTTACCGCAGATTTGTTGCCGGCATGAGCGCGCCACGAAATCTGGAATGGGCCTCAGACAATCGCACAACCGGTTTGCGTATTCCGGTGTCACCACCCGAGGCGCGTCGCGTTGAAAAT
Organism: uncultured Marinosulfonomonas sp.; assembly: GCA_964514925.1. Taxonomy (GTDB): domain Bacteria; phylum Pseudomonadota; class Alphaproteobacteria; order Rhodobacterales; family Rhodobacteraceae; genus NVTR01. Next base: position 3,488 of record CAZETX010000013.1, on the reverse strand, counting down.
CGGGTAATTGGCATGGATTGTAACCCTTACCTTGCCCTGGCTGCCAGCCTGGCCTGTGGATATCTTGGCATGATCAATAAGATTAAACCACGGGATGAAGCGCAGGGCGAAATTTACGATGATGGCGATGTGTTGCCAAGAAATCTGGATGAAGCGTTGGATGGGTTCGAAAAAGACGCCGAGCTGCGCGACATCCTTGGGCAAGAGTTTTGCTTGCTCTATTCCGCAATCAAACGCGCGGAAATAGAAGAATTCCAGCGTGAAATTTCACCCTGGGAACGTCAACACCTGCTGCTGAACGTTTAGACCTTAGGAATATGTCTATGAATATTATTTCAAATCATCTGCCTACCGAAGAATTACAGGCCCTTGATGCCGCGCATCATATGCATCCATTTACCAATGGTGCCGAGTTGGCTGAAAAAGGCGTGCGCGTCATTACCGGTGCCAAAGGTGTCTATCTTACGGATTCTGAAGGGCAGAAAATATTTGATGGGATGGCCGGTCTTTGGTGCGTGAATATTGGCTACGGACGGGATGAGCTGGCCGATGTCGCCGCGCGGCAAATGCGTCAACTATCCTATTACAATACCTTTTTCCAAACCACCCATGTTCCGGCAATTGCACTGGCGGCAAAACTGGCCGAAATGGCCCCGGGTGATTTGAACCATGTGTTCTTCGCAGGCTCTGGTTCTGAGGCAAACGACACTAATATTCGCCTTGTTAGACACTATTGGTCCACCAAAGGACAACCCGACAAAAAGGTGATCATCAGCCGTCACAACGCCTATCACGGATCCACAATGGGCGGCGCAAGTCTGGGTGGAATGAAGCCGATACACGCGCAGGGTGGTCTGCCGATCCCGGATATTCACTATATCGATCAGCCTAACTGGTATGCCGAAGGCGGCGATCAAAGCCCGGAAGAATTCGGGCTTGAACGCGCCCGCCAGCTAGGGGCGGCCATCGCCGAGATCGGCGAAGGTAAGATCGCGGCGTTTATTGCTGAACCCGTTCAGGGCGCTGGCGGCGTTATCATCCCGCCAGAAACCTATTGGCCGGAAATTCAGCGGATTTGTGACGCGCATGAAATTTTGCTGATCGCTGACGAGGTTATCTGTGGATTTGGCAGAACCGGGAACATGTTTGGTTCACAAACCTATGGAATCCGCCCGGATATCATGACCATCGCCAAAGGCCTTAGCTCTGGGTATCAGCCAATCGGCGGCTCAATTGTCAGCGATGAAATTGCAGATGTGATCGCAAATGGCGGCGATTTTAACCACGGGTATACCTATTCGGGGCATCCGGTTGCTGCCGCTGTGGCATTGGAAAACCTGCGTATTCTGCAAGAAGAACACATCGTAGAAACCGTGCAATCAGAAACCGGGCCGTATTTGCAGGAAAAGTGGCTTCAACTGGCAGATCATCCCCTGGTGGGTGAGGCGTGTATTGTCGGCATGATGGGATCAATCGCGCTTTCGCCGGATAAGGCCGCGCGCGCGGCCTTTTCATCACCGTCCGGCACCGTCGGGAAAATCTGTCGCGACCATTGTTTTGCCAATGGCCTGATCATGCGCCATGTGGGGGACCGGATGATAATTTGCCCGCCGCTTATTGTCACGAACCCGGACATTGATGAATTGCTTGAACGGGCAGGCAAGGCAATTGACGCTACACATAAATCACTGCTGCAAGAGGGCCTGATGAAGGCCGCCTAGGGCACATTAAAATGGACATACTAACTGCGAATGACCGACCGGGTGAGTACCCAGGTTCCTGGTACGCGGCAAGCGCTGCTCTGCCCCAGCGTTTCCCTGCCGCAAAGGGCAGCTTAACCTGTGACGTGTGTGTCGTTGGCGCCGGGTTTACCGGCCTTTCCGCGGCGCTGCATCTGGCAAAACAGGGCTATGATGTCATTTTGCTGGACGGTCAAAGGGTTGGGTTCGGGGCGTCCGGGCGAAATGGCGGACAGGTCGGAACCGGTCAGCGACTAGAACAGGACGCGTTGGAAAAATTGGTGGGCAAACCCCGTGCCCGTGATCTGTGGAATCTGTCACTGGAAGCAGTTCAGCTGGTCAGGGGTTTGATCAAAGAACATGCCATTGATTGCGGGTTCGTTGATGGCATCATCCACGCGGACCACCGGGCGCGTTTTGTACCTGACAGCCATGCCTACGCCGATAAACTTCGCGAAGAATATGGCTATGGACAAATCCGTTCGGTTGACCGTGATGAAATGCGTCAGCTGGTGGGGTCTGCTGCCTATCATGGCGGGGTATTGGATATGGGTGGTGGCCATACCCACCCGCTGAAACTGGCATTGGGAATGGCGCGGGCCGCAACAAATGCAGGGGTGCGAATTTTTGAACAAACCCGGGTGGCGACAATCGACGAAACCGTTCCGGCAATTGTCAAAACCAAGGCTGCCAGCATCACGGCAGGTCACGTTGTTATGGCCTGTAATGGGTATCTGGGCCGGTTGCACCGCAGGGTTGCAGCGCGGGTCATGCCGATAAACAACTTTATCGTTGCCACCCAGCCTTTGGATGAAACCGTGGCAAGGGGGTTGATCCGCGAAAACCACGCCGTTGCCGACAGCAAATTTGTCATCAACTATTTTCGTTTGTCCGAAGATAATCGCATGCTTTTCGGCGGTGGCGAAAACTATAGCTACAAATTTCCGCGCGACATTGCCGGGCTGGTGCGCAAACCGATGTCACAGATATTTCCCCAGCTAAGCGATGTTCAAATTGACTATGCATGGGGCGGTACATTGGGGATCACGATGAACAGGATGCCGCATTTTGAGCGGATTAAGGGCAATATTATCAGTGCCAGCGGCTATTCGGGCCATGGCATCGCCATGGCAACTATGGGTGGCAAACTGGCTGCAGATGCGATTGCAGGGCAGGCTGAAAAATTTGACCTGATGGCCGATGTTCCGACGCAGGCATTTCCGGGCGGCGCGGCGATGCGCTGGCCTTTGCTGGTTTTGGCAATGGTGTGGTATTCGCTGCGGGATAAACTGTAGCTTAGGTTTTGCGGCTCAGGGTTCTGGAAACCGCGTCCTTCCAGCCAGCGTATTTTTGCGCCCGCATTGCGTCATCCATTGCCGGGGTAAACTGTTGCTCACATTTCCAGGATTTTGCAAAACCAGCCTGATCCGGGTAAATGCCCGCGCGCATTCCGGCAAGCCAAGCCGCACCCAGTGCTGTTGTTTCCAACACCTTGGGGCGATCAACCGTAGCGCCGGTGATGTCTGCCAGAAACTGCATGGTCCAGTCAGAGGCAGCCATGCCACCATCCACCCGCAAAGCACCGCCAGTACCTGTTGATGCCCAGTCTTTCTGCATGGCTTCCAACAGGTCGCGGGTTTGATAGCCAACGCTTTCAAGGGCAGCACGTGAAAGTTCTGCCGGGCCGGTTCCGCGGGTCAGACCATATATTGCGCCACGGCTTTCCGCGTCCCAATAGGGGGCACCAAG
>CAZETX010000012.1:38695-57924 GCA_964514925.1 uncultured Marinosulfonomonas sp. | reverse complement strand
TTGGTGCCCGAGGTGGGAGTCGAACCCACACACCATTGCTGGCGGGGGATTTTGAATCCCCTGCGTCTACCATTCCGCCACTCGGGCAACCGCGTGTGGTCTAGCGCCCCCATGGCGCGCCGTCCACCGTAAATTTACCGCAAAATCCGGCTACAGGTTCGCCGTACCAAAGGTATCACAACTGGCCAGATCGCCCTGCTCATAACCAATGGCAAACCACCTTTGCCGTTGCTCGGATGTGCCATGGGTAAATGTGTGGGGCATCGGGCGTTTACCGGCATTACGCTGCAACTGATCATCGCCGATTTGTTTGGCGGCATTCATCGCTTCGGCAATATCGCCCCGCTCAAGCGAACCAAATTTGGCCTGCGCCCGCTTGGCCCAGATGCCGGAATAACAATCTGCCTGCAGTTCAATGCGCACCGATATCGCGTTGCTTTCGGTCTTGCTTACCTGCTGACGTATCTGGTTGGCCTGCGACAATATCCCCAACTCATCCTGAACATGGTGCGCCACCTCATGGGCCACAACATAGGCGGCTGCAAAGTCACCCCTGGCCCCCAGTTTCCGACTAAGCGTCGTGAAAAAGTCAGTATCCAGATATATTTTCTTGTCGCCTGGGCAATAGAACGGCCCCGTGGCCCCATTGGCACCACCACAGCTTGACTGCGTTGAACCTTTGAACAACACCAATATTGCCGGCTGGTACTGCTCCCCCACTTGTGTACGGAAAACATCTGCCCAAACCTCTTCAGTATCAGCAAGGGTCACCGACACAAATTCACCGGCCTGTTTGTCGGCCTGGGTAATTTCCCCGCCACCAGATGAAACGATCGATCCGCCACCGCCGCCCTGCAGAAACGATGAAACGTCAACGCCTAAAAACGCCCCCAACGCCAGCACAATGACCGTTCCTACGATGCCAATTCCACCCGCCCGGCCAACACCCATTGACCGGCGGTCTTCAATATTTCGGCTTCCACGCCGCCCCTGCCATTTCATCTCAGCACCCCTGTTTACATCGTTACAAAATTTATTTGCACACAGTATAGCTTGACGCGCCGGATTTCCCATGGCGTATGTTCAAAAAAGGCTAAATTACTGTGATCAGACGACTTTACGACTGGACAATTTCACTGGCAGAGCACCCAAAAGCGCTCTGGGCGCTGGCGTTTATCGCTTTCATCGAAAGCTCGGTATTTCCGATCCCGCCTGATATCCTGATGATCCCGATGATCATTGCGCGGCCCAACCGGGCGTTTCTGATTGCTGGTATTGCCATGGCCGCCTCGGTGCTTGGGGCATTACTGGGCTATTACATCGGCTGGGGCCTGTTTGAAACCGTCGGCCAGCCGATACTGGATTTCTACGGCAAGGCCCACGCCGCCGACCAGTTTGCCGAACGCTTCAACGCCTATGGCGCCTGGGCGGTGCTGGTGGCCGGAGTCACGCCGTTTCCGTTCAAAGTCATCACCATCATGTCCGGTTGGACCGGGTTGTCGCTGCCTATTTTTATCATCTCATCCATCATCGCCCGGGGGTTGCGGTTTTTCATCATCGCCGGGTTGCTGTGGAAATTTGGCACCCCGATACGGGATTTCATTGAACGCCGGCTGGGGCTGATGTTCATCCTGTTCATCGTATTATTGGCGGGCGGTTTTTATCTGGTGAAATTCCTGTGACCCCCCGTCACCTCATCCTGATCGCCGCCCTCGGCTCCGCTGCCCTGTTGCTGGGAGCATGGGGGTTTCAGGCACTGGGCTATGCACCCTGCAAAATGTGCCTTTGGCAACGCTGGCCCCATGGTGCGGCCTTTCTGATCGGCATGCTGGCACTGGTGGTCCCGCTGATGTTTTTACCTTTGTTGGGCGCGCTTGCCGCGGCCACCACAGGGGCCATCGGCATCTACCACACCGGGGTGGAACGAAAATGGTGGCAAGGCCCGGATACCTGTACCAGTGGCGACATCACAAATCTAAGCGCCGAACAACTGATGGACCAGATTATGGGCGCACCACTGGTTTTATGCGATGTAGTTGCATGGGAATTGTTTGGCCTGTCCATGGCCAGCTGGAATGCGTTGTTTTCCTTCGCCCTGGCTGCGATATGGCTGATCGCCTGGCGCAAACGGGCATCCGCCACCTAACCCGCGCGCCATTTCTGTTGCCAGGTCTCAAACAAATCACCGGGTTCAGGGCGCGCCGAATATATCGCCCTTGCCACCGCGCGTGACAGGCAGGTAGCCGCCGCGTGCCCCAACAACAACGGATCAATTGCCGGATCGATCAACGCCCGCCGCCCGGTCGAAACTGCAAATACCAGATCCCCGTCATAGGGCGTATGGGATGGCACCAGCGCCCGCGCCAATCCATCCTGCGCTGCCACTGCCATGCGTTTTGCCTGCGCCTTTGTCAGCGTCGCGTCAGTTGCCACTATCGCAATAGTGGTGTTGGTTTTCCCATTGAACCGCGCCAGTTTTTCCACTGCCAGATTATCAAATGGGTCGGATTTTTGAACCACCCCCAGCCCACCAAACTCGTCCCCCACCTCCCAGGAACCCGCCCAAAACTGCGGCTGATCGCGCGGTGTTACCGCCCCCAATGCATTCACCGCCACCAGCGCCCCGACCGTCAGGCCGTTTTCCAGAACAACCGAGGCTGACCCCAGCCCGCCTTTCAAATTCGCCGTCGTTGCCCCGGTCCCGGCGCCAACACTGCCCAGCTCAAACTCCGGCCCCGCCGCTTTCAATGCCGCCAGCCCCAGGTCACGATAGGGGTTGATATCCCAGTCCTTGTCGCCGCCATTGACCAGATCAAACAGGATCGCCGCCGGTACAATCGGAACAATCGCCGGGCCAACCGCAAAACCCCGCCCCATTGTGCGCAAACCGTCCACAACCCCACCTGCCGCATCCAACCCAAAGGCCGAGCCCCCCGACAATACCAGCGCATCCACACCCTGCACAATCTTGTCCGGTGCCAGCAAATCGGTCTCGCGCGTGCCCGGTGCGCCCCCCATTACATCCACAGCCGTAACAAACGGCGCATCTCCGGTCAGAACCGTGGTGCCGGATTTCAACCGCTGATCCGTCGCATTGCCGACCACCAGGCCGTCAACATCGGTAATCAGATTGCGCGTTCCGACCTTCATCCTTCACCCTTTCTTTTTTTTATAAGTATCCCACGGGGGTCCGGGGGTGTGAAACCACCGGCTCTCTCCATCAGATGCAACGCCCACCATCCACTTCCATCGCCACCCCGGTGATCATGCTGGCCTCATCCGAGCATAAAAAGCACGCCGCATTGCCCATATCCTGCGGGGTGGAAAACCGCCCCAACGGAATTGTCGCCAAAAACTTGGCCCGGATTTCTGGCGTATCTTCCCCCATGAAGGTCTGCAAAAGCGGCGTTTCACCGGCCACCGGATTGATCGCATTCACCCGGACACCAACAGGTGCCAGCTCAATCGCCATGGTTTTCGTGGCCGTGATCATCCAGCCCTTTGAGGCATTATACCAGTTTAGATTGGGCCGCGGGCTGACCCCGGCGGTAGAGGCAACATTCAATATCGCCCCGGACCGATTGGCCTTCATATGGGGCACAATATGCTTGGCGGCCAAAAACACCGACTTGGTATTCACGGCCAGTACCCGGTCAAAATCGGCTTCACTGACCTCCTCCATGGGCGCTGGCAAATGGGTGATACCGGCGTTGTTCACTAATATATCCAGCTGGCCAAAAGCTTCAAACGCCCGCTGCGCCATCGCCCTGACATCCCCGGAAACCGACACATCCACCGCCTGCGAAATCACGCTGTCGCCCAGCTCGTGCGCCAGTTCTTTCGCCGCCTCGCCATTGATATCGGCCACCATAACCCGCGCGCCTTCGCGCATAAATTTACGCACGATACCTTCACCAAACCCCGACGCCCCGCCGGTGACAATCGCCGTTTTACCCGCCAGCCTCATATCCATCCCCTACCCATGCAGTGCTGCCACGGTTTTCAGCTTTGAGAACCCATAAAGCGCCTCAAAGCCTTTTTCCCGGCCATGACCGGATTTGCCAACCCCGCCAAAGGGCAGTTCGACACCGCCCCCGGCACCGTAATTGTTGATAAACACCTGCCCGCTGCGCAATGCCTTGGCCAGACGCATCTGGCGCGCGCCATTACCTGTCCAGACCGACGCCACCAACCCGAAATCGGTGCCATTGGCAATCGCCAGTGCCTCCGCCTCATCCTCAAACGGGATCACCACCTGCACCGGGCCAAATATTTCGTTCTGTGCCAGCCTGTGATCGCCGCCAACCGCCCCAAACAAGGTCGGGGCCACGTAATGCCCGCCTTTGGGGGCGTCGGCCACAATTGTTGCCACCGCCGCCGTTTCCAGATCACCACCCTGCCCCAGAAACCCGGTCACGATCTCCTTTTGACGCGCCGAGATCAGCGGGCCAACATCATGGTCCTCCAGCGCCGGGCCCACAACCAATGCCCGGTAGCGCGCCGCCATCTTTGCCAATACCTCATCATAAACCCGACGCTGCACCAATATCCGGGAAGACGCAGAACAGGTCTGCCCGGCATTCTGTATCCCGGCATTCACCAGAAATGGCAGTGCTGCCGCAATATCGGCATCCTCAAACACCAGTTGCGGGGATTTGCCGCCCAGCTCCAGCGTCACCGGCACAATATTTTGCGCCGCCGCGGTCTGGATCATGGTGCCAACGCCCACTGAACCCGTAAACGAAATATGGTGAATTCCGGGATGGGCTGACAGCGCCGCACCCGCCTCTTCCCCCAGCCCCGGCACCACGTTCAGCGCTCCGGCAGGTAGCCCCGCCACCTGCGCCAGATCGGCAAATGCCAGTGCGGTCAAACAGGCCTCTTCGGCTGGTTTCAGCACACAGGCATTGCCCATGGCCAAAGCCGCGCCAACACTGCGCCCGATGATCTGCATCGGGTAATTCCACGGCACAATATGCCCGGTCACCCCGTGGGGTTCGCGCAGGGTATATACCGTATAGCCGTCCAGATAGGGGATCGTTGCACCATGCACCTTATCCGCCGCGCCGCCATAAAATTCCAGATACCGCGCCAAAGCTACGGCGTCAGCGCGGGCCTGTTTCAGGGGCTTGCCGACATCTGTGGCCTCCAGATAGGCCAATTCCTCGACCCGCTCTAAAACCAGTGCTGACATGCGCAGCAACACCCGGCCACGTTCCGCGGCGGTTGTCCGCCCCCAAGTCCCCTCCAGCGCCAGCTGCGCCGCAGTGACCGCCGCATCAATATCACTGGCTGTCCCCCGTGCGATCTGGCCAATGACCTCGCCGGTTGACGGGTTTTCCAGATCCAGCCTGTCACCTTCAGCAGGGCTTACCCATTTACCCGCGATAAGAATTTTCGTCGGATCAAACCACATGGCGTCTTTAAAATTCATTATATCATCCCCTAACCAACTGCCGCTTCCGGCAACCTTGGCGCTGCTGCAATAAGTGATCTGGTATAGTCATGCACCGGGTTGTCAAACACCTGCGCTGTCACCCCTTGTTCCACAATCTCGCCCGCCTTCATCACCAACACCCGATCAGTGATGGATCGCACCACCGACAGATCATGGCTGATGAACAGATAGGTCAAGCCAAATTTTTTCGACAATTCCGCCAACAGGTCCAGTATCTGCGCCCGGATCGACACATCCAGCGCCGAAACGGCCTCATCCAGAATGATCAGCTCGGGGCGGATCACCAGCGCACGCGCAATGGCAATGCGCTGGCGCTGGCCGCCGGAAAATTCATGGATGTATTTATCGGCATCCTCCGCGCCCAGCCCAACACTTTCCAGCGCCTGCACAATCAAATCGGCGCGCTCGCCCCCCGTCGGCGGCAGCTCCAGCAAATGAAACGGTTCCCCCACCAATCGCGACACCCGGTGGCGCGGATTGAACGAACCGTAGGGGTCCTGAAACACCACCTGCATCTTGCGGCGCACATTCCGGTTGATGCCCTGCCCTGAATAAACCGGTTCCCCATCAATCAGGATGTCGCCTTCCTGTACCGCCTCAAGCCCCAGTATCGCCCGGGTCAGGGTGGATTTCCCACAGCCACTTTCCCCCACCAGCCCCAGACTTTCACCGCGCAAAATGGTGAAACTGACATCATTGACCGCCCGGAACAGTTTCGCCGCTCCAAACACCGTTGTGCGGGGCATTCTGTAATCACGGCTGACACTGCGCACCTCAAGTAAAGGCGCCACGCTTTTACCGGTCGCGCGGTCCGGCACATGACCCGAGGCCGCAAACAATGCCCGCGTATAGGGGTGTTTCATCTCCCGGTGCAGCGTAGCGGCTGGTCCCACCTCCACCACCGCCCCGTCTTTCATGATGGCAATGTCATCCGCCAGATCAGACACCACCGCCAGATCATGGGTGATGAACACCATCCCCATGCCATCCTCTACCACCAGATTTTTCAGCAGCGTCAGAATTTGCGCCTGGGTGGTGACATCCAGCGCCGTTGTCGGCTCATCTGCAATCAGCAGCTTTGGGCGCAGGGCAATGGCCATGGCAATCACCACCCGCTGGCGCTGCCCGCCTGACAGCTCATGGGGGTAACGCGACATCGGAAACTGCGCCGCAGGCAAGCCACACCGGTTCAAAGTTTTCCGCGCTATGGCCATTGCCTCAGCCCTACTGCCTGCGCCATGGATCAACACGGTTTCCGCCACCTGAGCGCCAATGGTTTTCACCGGGTTCAGCGCCGTCATCGGTTCCTGAAACACCATGCCAATCTCATTGCCCCGCAGCCCGCACATTGTGGCTTCACTGGCTGTCACGGTATCCATACCGTTCAGCAATATCTGGCCGCTAACCTCAGAGCCTTTTGGCAACAACTGCATCACCGAAAACGCGGTCATGGATTTACCAGAGCCACTTTCACCAATCACCCCCAGAATTTTTCCGGCCTCCAGCGACATCGACACATCACGCAGAATTTGCGTGCCATGGATGGCCAGTGACAGGTTGCGGATATCCAGCAGCATCAGCCCGGCCCCCGCCCGCGCCTGATCCGCGGGTCAAACAGATCACGCAACCCATCCCCCATCAGGTTCAGACCCAGCACCGTGAACAATATCGCAAACCCCGGAAACAGCGCCATATGTGGGGCAAACGATATCATCGTCTGGCTATCGGCCAGCATGCGCCCCCAACTGGGGGTCGGCGGTTGCGCCCCCAGCCCGACATATGACAACCCGGCCTCGGCAAGAATGCCCAGTGAAAACTGAATGGTGCCCTGTACGATCAACAGGTTCAGAATATTGGGCAGGATATGCTCGGCCGATATCCGTATTGCCCCCTTACCCGCCACCCTGGCGGACAATACATAATCCCGCGTCCAAAGCGACAGCGCCGCCCCCCGCGTCAATCGCGCAAAAACCGGGATGTTAAAAATACCAATGGCAATGATGGCGTTCAGCGCACTGGGCCCGAACACCGCCGTGATCATGATCGCAATCAGCAGCGCCGGAAACGCAAATACCAGATCATTGCCCCGCATGATGATCTCATCCAGCCAGCCCCCCGACCGCGCCGCCGCCCCCAGCCCCAGCGGCACCCCGATCGCCATGCCAATGCTCACCGCCACTAGCGCCACCGCAATTGACGTTCGCGCCCCCACCATGATCATCGAAAATATGTCGCGCCCGAAATGATCGGTGCCAAACCAATGCAGCGCCGAAGGGGTTTTCAGTTTGTTGGGAATATCCAGCCTGGTAACATCAAACGGTGTCCACAGAAACGACACCAGCGCCGCCACCAGAAACACCAGTGTCAGCGCCAGTCCCAGCATCAGGTTGCGCGACCCAAGTGCGGCTTTCAGCCAGCCCTGCCCAGCCATCAGTTGCGCCCCCGAAGGCGCGGGTCAACGGCTGCATAGGCCAGATCAACCGCAAAGTTTACCACAACAACCGCAAAAACCAGCAACATCACCACACTTTCCACCACAATCAGATCTCGCTGGCTGATCGACTGAAATACCAGCCGCCCCAGCCCCGGCAGGAAAAACACGTTTTCAATGATGATCGCCCCTGCCAGTAGAAAGGAAAACTGCAACCCGATGATGGTCAGTACCGGGATCATGGCATTGCGCAGCGCATGGCGGCGCAGGGTTTGCCCGCGGCTCAGCCCCTTGGCGCGCGCCGTGCGGATGTAATCTTCATCCAGCGTGTCCAGCAACGCACTGCGCATCACCCGTGCCAGTATCGACGCCTGCGGCAGTGCCAGCGAAACCGCCGGTAGTAACAGCGCCTTCAGGCCAACAAACGGCCCCTGATCCCAGCCCGGAAACCCGCCGGCCGAAAACCAGCGCAGGTTAATGGCAAAGACCAGCACCATCAGCATGGCAAACCAGAAATTCGGGATCGCCACCCCCAGCTGCGTCACCCCCATGACAATCACGTCCCAGACAGACCCCCGCCTGGTGGCCGCCAGAATGCCGGCAGGAAAAGCAATAAATGTGGATAGGGTCAGCGCAAACAACGCCAGCGGCAGCGAAACCCACATGCGCTCACCGATCATCTCGGCCACTGGTGTGCGATAGGTGTAGGACGTGCCAAAATCCCCCTGCACCAACCCGGTGATCCAGTTCAGATAGCGTTGAAAACCCGGCACATTCAGCCCCAGTTCTTCGCGCAGACTGGCCACGGTATCAGGTTGGGCATTGATCCCCAGCATGTAGCTGGCCGGATCCCCCGGTACGACCTCAATGGCTACGAAAATCACCGCACTTGCCACCATCAGACTAATGGCCAGTGACAACAACCGTTTAAGGAAATAACGCAGCATCAATGGGGCTCATCTTGCCAAAGGATCTGGCCCCGACACGATGCCGGAGCCAGCCTGTTTCATTAGTCGTTCCAGTAAACGGCTGTCAGATCGGTGGCCTGTGTCGGCGCATTCTGCCACAGCCCGACGATCTTGGAATTTGCCACCCCTAGGGCCGCCAGCTGAAACAGATACCCGTTGACATAATCCTCGGAAATCATGGTTTGCGCCGCCTGCATTATTTCGGTGCGCTTGGCCGGATCAGTGGCCCCGTTCAAATCCTGCATCAGGCCCTGAAAAGCGGCGCTGTCATACTGAAAGTAGTAATCAGGCCGGGCGTAGATGCCGATATCCATCGGCTCGGTATGGGACACGATGGTCAGGCCAAAATCCTTGCCGCGAAACACCTGTTCCAGCCACTGGGCCCATTCCAGATTGGATATTTCAACCCTGATCCCCACATCGGCCAGCTGCGCGGCAATTATTTCACCGCCGCGACGTGCGTAGGATGGTGGCGGCAGTTTCAATGTGGTTTCAAACCCATCCGGGAACCCGGCCTCGGCCAACAGCGCGCGCGCCTTGTCCGGGTCATAATCCGACATCCCCGTCAGATCGACATAGGCCGGATTGTGCGGTGCAAAATGCGTACCAATCGGCGTGCCATAACCAAACATCGCCCCATCAATAATCGCCTGCCGGTCAATGGCATGGGCCAGCGCCTCACGCACCTTTACGTTATCAAACGGTGGCATCTTATTGTTGGTGGACAGAATGGTTTCCCCTTCTGTCGATCCGATCAGCACGGTAAAACGTGGATCAGCATCAAACTGCGGCAGGTTTTCCGGTGCCGGAAACCCCGGGAACGCGTCAACATCTTCGGCCATCACCGCCGCAAAAGCCGCCGTGGGATCGGAAATGAATTTGAATGTCGCACTGTCCAGCTTTGCAGGTGTGCCCCAGTAATCCGGGTTTTTACTGATCTCAATCTTGTCGCCCTGCACCCAGTTGGTAAAGGTAAACGGCCCGGTGCCAATTGGATTAGTCTTAATGTTTTCAATGCTTTCCGGGGCGACAATAACGGCGTCCCCCCAGGCCAGATTGAACAACATGCTGCCATTGGGGGCCGACAGCGTTAATTTAACGGTGCCTGCATCCACCACATCAACCGACGCGATACCTTCATACAGCGCCTTTTGTGCATTCTGAGATTCTTCCCCCCGCGCCCGGTCCAGTGAAAACTTAACATCCTCAGCATCCATCGTGGTGCCGTCATGAAACTTGACCCCGTCCTGCAAAGTGAACGTGTAGGTCAGCCCATCTTCGGATATTTCCCAGCTTTTGGCCAGTCCGGGAACAATTGATCCATCTGAAGAAAACCGCGTAAGTCCTTCAAATATATTTGCATAAACCACCTGATCAATCGCACCCGCAGCGGCACTTGTCGGGTCCAGATGCGGCGGTTCCAGCTGTTGTCCGATGGTGATATCGGTCTGTGCAGCAGTGGCCAGCCCCGCCGACAAAACCAGCGCCACAGCGCCCGTAAACCCAGTTAATGTAAGATGTTTCATGCTATCTCTCCTTCATTCGTGATCAATTCAGTCATTGCCTGTCAAAAGCTCTATCAAACTCCGCCCCATAACTTGGGCACTGTCAACCATGTCCTGTACGCCGATATATTCATCCGGCTTATGTGCAAGGTCCAGTATACCCGGCCCATAGGCGATACAATTCTTCAACTTGCCGATGCGATCAATGTGTTTCTGATCATAGGTGCCGGGGGAAACCACATATTGTGGCTCAACCCCCAAAACAGCCTTGATTGCCCGTGAAACCGTTTGAACCACGGGCGCATCCCGCGCGGTCATGGTCGGCAATACCCTGTGCATTTCCCGGATATCATACTGAAATGTCGTATTATTATCCTTCACCGTTTCCAGAACATCATGGATTTCCTGTTGCACATCTTCAATGTTTTCTTCCAGCAGAAACCGGCGGTCAATCACCATCCGGCAACTGTCAGGCACGCAGGCACTGGGCAGCCCGGTATAACCCTCCGGTGGTTCCGCCTGACCGCCATGGATTGAATTGATGTTCATGGTAGACTGCTTGGCCCCTTCGGGCACCACCGGCATATCGGTGCGCTTCAATGCCAGGGCCGGATACAGCGTATCTTCCATCTCGCGGATCACATTGCCCATATGGCGCACCGCGCAATCCCCCAGAAACGGCATGGAACCATGGGCAATCTCGCCAAATGTCTCAATCTCGGCCCACCAGACACCACGATGCCCCAGACAGACCCGGTCTTTGTTCAACGGTTCGGGTATAATTACATGCTGCACCCGTTCAGGGTTGAAAAAACCTTTCTCCGCCAGATACGCAACACCGCCTTGCCCGCCGCTTTCCTCATCCGCGGTGCCCGAAATTTCAATTGCCCCGGCAAAATCCGGACAGACTTCAAGGAACGCCTCAACCGCTATGATGGATGCCGCCAGCCCGCCCTTCATATCACAGGCACCCCGGCCATATATCTTGCCGTCTGACAATTCGCCGCCGAACGGATCAAAGCTCCAGCCGCGCCCCACCTCGACCACATCAATATGGGAATTGAAATGTATGCAGTCCCCGGCATGGGCACCGGAGAACCGGGCCACCATGTTCCAGCGCGGATATTTATCACTGTCGCCAATGGCACCCTCGGCCCGGATCAGCTCAACCTCAAACCCACGGTTTTTCAAGCGTTTAGCCAGATACTCGCATATTTCCAGATAGTTATCGCCGGGCGGGTTCAGTGTTGGCATACGGATAAGGTCTTGGGTCAGTGCGATCAGATCATCGCGCGTCACCTCTATTTGGCTGGATAACAGGCTGGCATTGCGCGTCATTTTTTCAGGTTTCTCAAAGATAATTACACCCCGTGATTTCGCACCAGTATGACCTGCATCCCCGGCTCTGCCAATACGGCCCTTTGTAGTCACTTTTGTCGCCCTTACCCGGGGGACATAAATACCATGTACCTGACCACCGGCCATTGCACCCACAGGGTGGTTTTGATAGGGTATAGGCGACACAAACAGCTGTTCAAAAACACAGGCGAATATCCAAGTGAGCGATACCCCGGAAACCCCTGATATCGAAGATGAAAATATACCTGAGCGCCCGGTATATGACGGACCCTCAATCGATATCGTCGATGAGATGAAAACGTCCTATCTCGACTACGCCATGAGCGTGATCGTCAGCCGGGCAATTCCAGACCTTCGTGACGGGCTGAAACCGGTACACCGGCGCATTCTTTACGCCATGGATGAAGCCGGTAACACCCACGATAAACCCTACCGTAAATCAGCCCGCCCGGTGGCCGATACCATGGGGAAATATCACCCCCATGGCGATGCCTCGATCTATGACGCCCTGGTACGGATGACCCAGAACTTTTCCATGTCCCTGCCGGTACTGGACGGGCAGGGCAATTTCGGCTCAATGGATGGCGACAAGGCGGCGGCGTTTCGCTATACCGAGGTCCGGCTTGAAAAGGCCGCCCGCGCCTTGCTGGATGACATCGACAAGGACACCGTCGATTTTCAGGATAATTACGACGGTAAGGATAAGGAACCAACGGTTCTTCCGGCGCGTTTCCCCAATATGCTGGTCAATGGCGGCGGCGGCATCGCCGTGGGCATGGCCACCAACATCCCGCCCCACAATCTGGGCGAAGTGGTGGACGCCACACTGGCGCTGATCGAAAACCCCGACCTGTCCATCGAAGGGCTGATGGAATATATCCCGGCCCCTGATTTCCCCACCGGTGGTGTCATTCTGGGCCGTTCCGGTGCCCGCAAAGCCTATCTGGAAGGCCGCGGCAGCGTTATCATCCGCGCCAAGACCCGGGTTGAAGAAATCCGCAAAGACCGGTTTGCCATCGTGCTGGATGAAATCCCCTATCAGGTGAACAAGGCGGTGATGATCGAAAAGATCGCCGAAATGTCGCGTGACAAAAAGATCGAAGGCATTTCAGCGGTGCGCGATGAAAGCGACCGGATCGGCATTCGCGTCGTGGTCGAACTGAAACGTGACGCCACCGCCGAGGTGGTGCTGAACCAACTGTTCCGCTTCACCCAGATGCAGACCAGCTTTGGCTGTAACATGCTGGCGCTGAACGGTGGCCGCCCCGAACAGCTGACTCTGCGTGATTTTCTGACCTATTTCGTCAGCTTCCGCGAAGAAGTCGTGGCGCGACGCACCGCCTTTGAACTGCGAAAGGCCCGCGAACGCAGCCACATCCTGTGCGGTCTGGCCGTGGCGGTTTCCAATGTTGATGAAATCGTCGCCGCAATTCGTTCCTCCGCCGACCCGGCAGAGGCGCGCTTTAAACTGATGGACCGGCGCTGGCCGGCCCATGACATCGCTGAATACATTCAGCTGATTGATGACCCGACCCATAAGATGAACGATGACGGCAGCTATAACCTGTCCGAAACGCAAGCGAGGGCCATTCTGGAACTGCGCCTGCAACGCCTGACGGCCATGGGCGTCAAAGAAGTCACCGATGAACTGCAAACCCTGGCCGCCAATATCCGCGAATTCCTCGACATCCTGCGCAGCCGCGACCGGATCATGGCGATCATTTCCGATGAACTGCGCGAAGTAAAAGACCTGCATGCCGTGCCGCGCCGCTCTCAGATTGTCGACTGGTCCGGTGATATGGACGACGAAGACCTGATTGAGCGTGAAGACATGGTGGTGACTGTCACCGCCTCTGGCTGGATCAAACGCACACCGTTGGCTGATTTCCGGGCGCAAAAGCGCGGCGGTAAGGGCCTGTCCGGCATGGCCACCAAAGAAGAAGACGTGATCACCACGCTGTTCGTGGCCAACACCCACACCCAGCTGCTGTTCTTCTCCACTGATGGCATGGTCTACAAACTCAAAACCTGGCGCCTGCCACAGGGCGGACGCACCGCCAAGGGCAAGGCAATCATCAATATCCTGCCCATGTCACAGGGCGCGTCCGTCGCCGCGATCATGCCGGTGGATGCCGATGAAAAAGACTGGGATGATTTGCAAATCTTCTTTGCCACCAGCGCCGGTGGTGTGCGCCGTAACGCCCTGTCAGATTTCACCAATGTAAAAGCCAACGGCAAAATCGCCATGAAACTGCCGGAAGATGTGCAGATGGTGGATGCCCGGATCTGCACTGAGGATGACGACGTCATGCTGGTCACAGCGTCGGGCCGGGCCATCCGGTTCCGCACCACTGATGTGCGGGTGTTTAAGGGCCGCGATTCCTCAGGTGTACGGGGTATCCGCCTTGGGGATGATGACGAAGTCGTCTCAATGTCAGTCATTCGCCACTTCATCGCAACACCGGAAGAACGCGCCGCCTACCTGAAAATGCGCCGTGCACTGGCCGGGGTTGAGGACGAAGACAACAACGATGATGAAGACATCATCACCGATGCTGCCATCACCCATGAACGTTTTGAAGAAATGAAAGCCGCTGAAAACCTGATCCTGACCATCAGCGCCCAGGGCTCTGGCAAAACCAGTTCCAGCCACGACTATCCGTTGCGCGGGCGCGGCGGTATGGGCGTTGCGGCAATGGACAAAGCCATGCGCGCCGGCAAACTGGTGGCCTCTTTCCCGGTTGAAATTGATGACCAGATCATGCTTGCCACCTCAAAGGGCCAGTCAATCCGCTGCCCTGTCAACGGCATATCTTTCCGCTCGCGCAGCGCTGGCGGCGTAAAGGTCTTTGATACCGCCAAAGGTGAACAGGTGGTATCCGTCGCCTGGATTGCAGATCAGGGTGACGACGAAGAAACTGACGAAGAAAGTTAAGTTTTCGGCAACACTTGCTAATTTAATGTTGGCAAGACTTTGCGCAGTTTGTTGCGCAAAGACCAACAATCTGGCGTGATCGGCAGTATTGTTAAGGGAAATATGGTTAATGCCGCAATTTGTCTAAATTCCCACCCAGTTCTGACACGCATTCCCCTTAATCCTGCCATCCCGGTATATTTCTCTCAGACACACAGTTTAGTTGTGTTTTTGTAATGAGTTGAAGCCGTTTGACCCTAATTCCACGTCAAGAGGACACCCATTATGGCCGGTACCCAAACTCAAGAAAACACCAGTAGAGCATCTGGTTATCATCTTATTCGCATCCTGCTGGCGTCCTATTTCGTAATGGTCTCCATCGGTTTCATAAGCGGCACAAACGCCACCCCGTTGGCGTCGCTGTTCATGTCCGCAGAAAATGCCGAACTTGTGGGGTCCGCCGCACCCTTTATCCTGGGGTTTCTCGTTTTGTCAGGTATCTGGATGCGCCCGGCCGCCTATATGCTGGCAGCCATCATCGTTGGATCCAGTTTGATCCTGCACTTTGGGACAACAGCGGTACTTGCACTTGAAAACTTCTGGCGCGACCTGACACTGGTTGGCATTCTGCTGGTAAGCTGCACAAAAGCACCCAGCCATAACCGTGGATCACTGCTTGGCCTGACATCATCCTCTGTTAAAACTGATCAGCAGTTGGTTGTCGCCCCCCGTCGCGTCGCGATCGCACGGCCATCCAACGTTACCCGCCTGCCAATTGCGCCCAAACATCCCCCGGTGTTTCGCCGTGTCGACAATATTTTTCTGGATGAACTTGGCGACAGCATCGCGTCCTAGGCCAAGGCCCCTTTCCAAACAATACCCAATGGCCTATCCCGCCGTGCATGGACACATCCCTACACATTGTCGGCGGCGGGTTGGCCGGATCTGAAGCCGCCTGGCAAGCCGCAAATACCGGCGTTTGCGTCACCCTGCATGAAATGCGCCCAAAGGTGGCAACCTTCGCCCACCAAACCGGCGACCTGGCGGAAATGGTCTGTTCCAATTCCTTCCGTTCCGATGACGATACCAGCAATGCCGTCGGATTACTGCACTGGGAAATGCGTCAGGCCAACGGGCTGATCATGGCCATGGCCGATGCCCATTCCCTGCCCGCAGGTGGCGCGTTGGCCGTTGACCGCACCGCATTTTCACAGGCCGTCACCGCAAAACTAACCGCCCATCCCCTGATCACAATTGATCCGGATGAGGTCACGACCCTGCCAACAGACGGCCACTGGATATTCGCCACCGGCCCGTTGACCTCCCCCGATCTGGCAACCGCTATCGCCCATGCCACAGGTCAGCAAAGTCTCGCATTTTTTGACGCCATCGCCCCCATCGTCTACGCCGACAGCATCGACATGGGCGTTGCCTGGATGCAGTCGCGCTATGACAAAGGCGAAACCGAGGCCGATCAAAAGGCCTACCTGAATTGCCCGATGACCCGCGACCAGTACGAAACGTTCATTGACGCCCTGCTGGCGGCGGAAAAAACCGAATTCCATCCGGGCGAAACCGCCGGATATTTCGACGGCTGCCTGCCGATTGAAGTCATGGCCGAACGGGGCCGCGAAACCCTGCGTTTCGGGCCAATGAAACCGGTCGGCCTGACCAATTCCCATGACCCGCAAACCAAGCCCTACGCGGTTGTGCAACTGCGCTATGACAACAAACTTGGCACCCTGTTCAATATTGTCGGCTTCCAGACCAAGATGAAATACGGTGCCCAGAACGACGTTTTGCGCATGATACCGGGGCTACAAAACGCCCGTTTCGCGCGTTTGGGTGGTATCCACCGCAATACGTTCATAAACTCCCCAACCCTGCTGGACGATCAAATGCGCCTGCGCACCCGCCCCAATATCCGCTTTGCCGGCCAGATCACCGGTGTGGAAGGCTATGTTGAAAGCGCCGCCATGGGGCTGTTGGCCGGGCGCATGGCGGCGGCTGAAATCCTTGGAAACCCAATCCCCCCCCCGCCGCAAGACAGTGCCATGGGCGCGCTGATCCACCACATCACCGGCGGTGCCGAGGCGAAAACCTTTCAACCGATGAACGTCAATTTCGGCCTGTTTCGCCCGGTTGACGGGCTAAAATCCGGTCGGCGCGGCCGCAAAGATCGTTATCTTGCCTATACCGAACGCGCCAAGTCGGCATGGCAGGGCTGGTTGCAACAATCCGCACTGGACGTGGGCTGATCCGGGCTGTTAGCAATCTGTATGGCAGATAAAAAATTTCTGAACGACGTATATGATCTTAAAACAGTTGCGCAGACGCAATCTCTCTATGATGATTGGTCAAAAAGCTATGACGATGAGGTCACCACCAACGGCTACGCCACCCCGGCCCGTATTGCCCGGGCGCTGGCCGAGCTGTTGCCTGACAAATTCGTTCCGGTTCTGGATTTCGGCTGTGGCACCGGCATGTCCGGTGCGGCGCTGAAATCCTCAGGCTTCAGCACCATTGACGGCTGCGACCTGTCCGAAAAAATGCTGGCACAGGCCGCACAAAAACAGGCCTATCGAAACCTCTGGCAGGCTGACCCGGACAAACCACTGCCCTTCGCCCCCGGCACATACGCGGCCATCACCGCCGTCGGCGTGGTCAGTATCGGCGCCGCGCCGCCTGAAACCATGGATATGCTGATCAATGCCCTCACCCCCGGCGGCCTGTTTGCGTTTTCCTTTAATGATCACACGCTGGACGACCCAAGGTTTGAAGCCCGCATCAATCACCATCTGAAAAACGCCAGCTGCACGCAGCTTTTGCGACAGGAAGGTGAACACCTGCCCGGCATTGGCCTGCGCTCAACCATTTTTGTTCTGCAACGCCTGTGACATTCACAACCCGTTTCGCCCCGTCCCCCACCGGCCCCCTGCATCTGGGCCACGCCTATTCCGCCCTTCTGGCCCATGACATGGCAAGTGCCGCCAATGGCAAATACATCCTTCGCATTGAAGACACCGACACAGGCCGCTGCAAACCGGAATTTGAAACGGCCATTTTTGATGACCTCAACTGGCTTGGAATAGGCTGGCAAACCCCGGTTTGGCGGCAATCCGAACGTCTGAAAATTTACGACGCCGCACTGGAACAACTGATCAGCGCCGGCCTGTGTTATCCCTGCGCCTGTTCGCGCAAGGACATCCGTGGTGCCCTGTCCGCCCCGCAGGAAGAACAGCCGCATCTGACACCGGACGGGGTTGCCTACCCCGGCACCTGCCGCCACCGCGATATGGCGGATCGCGCAGACAATGATGCAATTCGCCTGAACACCGAAAAAGTTATTGAAAAACTGACCAATTTCAACGACCTGAACTTTACAGAAACCGGTCCCAACCATACCGGCATCTACCATTTGTCAGCGGACCGGATTTTGAACAACATCGGTGACATCGTGCTGGCCCGGCGCGACATCAAAACCGCCGCCTACCATCTGGCGGTGGTTGTCGACGATGCAGCCCAGAATATTACCGACATTATCCGCGGCGAAGACCTGTTTGACGCCACCTATATCCACCGGCTGTTGCAGGCATTGCTTAACCTGCCAACACCGCGCTACCACCACCATGCCCTGATCCGCGATCAGGACGGCAAGCGTCTGGCCAAACGCGATGATGCGCGGTCGATCCGCACCTACCGCGCAAAAGGCCTGAACCCAAAAGACCTACGCGATCTTGTCGGCCTCTAAACCTTTTCCACGCCCATCAATTCAACTTCCTGACCATCCCGCACGCCGGTATAAAAACAACTGCGCCGGTTGGTATGGCAGGCCGGGCCGCTCTGACGCACCTGCAACAACAGGCAATCCCGGTCACAATCCAGTCGGAAATCCACCAGTTTCTGGGTATGGCCCGACGTTTCACCTTTTATCCAAAACTCACCCCGTGACCGCGACCAATAGGTCACCTTGCCACTGCTCAAGGTACGCTCAACCGCCGCGGCATTCATCCATGCCATCATCAGCACATCACCACTGTCGGCATCCTGCGCAATCGCCGGGATCAACCCCTGTTCATTAAATAGAAGTGAACCAACATCAAAACCCATAAATTGTCCTTTTCAACCGGCAACAGTGTCCCTACCTATACCGGCAGATGATCCAGGGGAACACCATGGCCGACACCGATCTGATCAAATTATATTCCGCCCAAATCCTGCAATTGGCGGCGGACATCCCCAACCTTGGACGGCTGGATACCCCACAGGCAAGTGTGAACCGCCGCTCGCCACTTTGTGGCTCCACCCTGACCGTTGATATCTGCATGGCAGACGGGCGCATCAGCCAGTTTGCCCAGGACGTCAAAGCCTGCGCCCTTGGTCAGGCGGCGGCGTCTGTTGTCGGGGCCAATGTCATCGGTTGCACGCCTGAACAAATCAGATTGGCCCGTGATGAAATGCTGGCCATGCTGAAATCAGACGGTGATGCCCCCAGCCCGCCATTTGACGGGTTGGTGGTTCTTACCCCGGCCCGTGAATTCATCAACCGCCATGCCTCGATCATGCTGGCACTTGAGGCAACACTGGAAGCCAC
>CAZETX010000012.1:0-38595 GCA_964514925.1 uncultured Marinosulfonomonas sp. | reverse complement strand
TCATCAACCGCCATGCCTCGATCATGCTGGCACTTGAGGCAACACTGGAAGCCACTCAGCACATCCAAAACGCCGCCTGCGCCTGAACTGACGGCTAAACAAAAAAAACCGCCGCATTCCCTTGGGGTGGAATGCGGCGGTCAGGAAGGGTCTGTTGTTCCGGTAGCCTTAAAGGGGATGAGGTAAACCCACAAAGGCACGAAAAGCAGGTTCGTTCAGGTCAGAGCACCAAGTTTGGGACAGGGATGCGCGACGTGCCGGAACAGACCACAGGGCAGATCAGCTAAGGCCGGGCAGATGCAGCCCCACGATCAGCATAACAACCAGTGCAGTGGCACCGGCGAAATCCCCCAACAACGTCGGGGAGGTTCGTGAAACAATTGATTTTAGTTCGATCAGCATCCTGGCGGCTCCTGTTTTTAGTTTTGTTGCCCCTTTGTTCTCAAATTGGAAACGCTTTGTAAAGAACTAATTAGGAACATTAGTGAACAAAATGGCACCGACAAGGCTAACCAACTGATATTAAACGAATAGCCTGATCCTGCTGCATTAACCATAACAGCACCCGGGCCGCCTTTCCCCGCGTTGTTGTCAGCCCCGGATCATCATTTAGCAGTTTTCGCGCATCCGACTGCGCCAAAACCTGCAACGCGGTCTGGCGTGCCAGATCCGCCACCCGAAACTTTGGCAACCCGGATTGTGCCGTGCCTATTACATCCCCGGCCCCGCGCATCGTCAGATCTTCCTCAGCAATCTTAAACCCGTCCTCGGTTTCGCGCAAAATTTCCAACCGCCGTTTTGCGCCTTCGCTCAGCGGTGGCTGATACAGTAACAAACAGGTGGATGCTTCTTTGCCCCGCCCGACCCGGCCGCGCAACTGGTGCAACTGCGCCAGCCCAAAATGTTCCGCCCGCTCCACCACCATGATCGAAGCATTGGGCACATCCACCCCCACCTCAATCACCGTTGTCGCCACCAACACTTGCGTTTCCCCGGATACAAACCGCGCCATGGCCGCGTCTTTGTCCGCCCCCGGCATCTGGCCATGCACCAATCCAACCTTGCCTTCGCCAAACAGCGCCCGCAAATGGGTGAACCGTTCCTGCGCCGCCGTCAGATCAGAAACCTCACTTTCCCCCACCAGTGGACAGACCCAATAGGCTTGCCGCCCAGCTTCTATCGCCACGCGCAAATGTTGGGTTACTTCCTCCATCCGACCGGCGGATACCAATGCGGTCGTCACCGGCAAACGCCCCGGTGGCTTTTCATCCAGAACCGATACATCCATATCGCCAAACTGCGCCAGTGCCAGCGATCGCGGGATCGGCGTGGCCGTCATCACCAGCACATCCGCTGTCTTGCCTTTTGAACCCAAAGCCATCCGCTGGGACACCCCAAACCGATGCTGTTCATCCACCACCGCCAACCGCAAATCGCTAAAATCAACACCCTTTTGAAACACCGCGTGGGTGCCCACCAATATCTGAATTTTTCCGCTGGCAAGTGCGGCCAGCTTGGCCTTACGCTCAGCCCCCTTGTCCCGGCCGGTTAGAATTTCCAACACCACACCTGCAGTTTCCGCCAGGGGTTGCAGGCTTTCCAAATGTTGACGCGCCAGAATTTCGGTCGGCGCCATCATGACACCTTGCCCGCCGGCCTCAACCACAATCAACAACGCCATGAACGCCACCAGCGTTTTGCCCGACCCGACATCCCCCTGCAGCAACCGGTTCATTCGTATATCAGCCGCCAGATCATCAGCAATCTCAGAAATTGCCCGGCTCTGCGCCGCTGTCGGCCGGTATGGCAAAACTTCCAACACCTTTGATTGCAGTTTACCCGTCGCCACGCTGGCCAAACCCTTGGCCCGTTTCATCGACATACGCGCCAGCGCCAACGTCAACTGATGCGCAAATAATTCGTCATAGGCCAACCGCACCCGCGCCGGTGCGGTTGCCAGAATATCCTCCCGGTTTTCAGGCGCATGTGCCTTGACTGCAGCCGCACGAAAACCAGGCCAGCCCTCACGTTTCAACATCGCCCCATCGGCCCATTCGCCTAAATCCGGCAGCCGCTTTAACGTATCACGCACGGCTTTACCCATGACCTTCAGGGTGACCCCGGCGGTCAGCGGATAGACCGGTTCAAAACCCGGGATCTCCTCGGCCTCCGACAGTCGCACCATGTGATCCGGGTGTACAATCTGCGCCACCCCGTCAAATATCTCCAGCTTTCCTGACACCAGACGCCGCTGCCCGGTTGGCAATTGTTTCTTCAGCCAATCCTCTCGGGCATGGAAAAACACCAGCTGAAACGTGGTTTCCGCGTCCTCAACTGTCACCCGGTAGGGTCGCCCCCGTTGTGCAGCAGGCGTGTGGCGGCCAATTTCCACCTCAACCGTGACAATCGCCGGGGCCTGAACCCCGCGAATGCTGTCGCGCCGGGTCCGGTCAATAACCGAATGGGGCAGCGTGAAAATCAGATCGCGGGGCTTTTCCACATCCATCTGGGCAAAATTTTTCGCGGTTTTCGGCCCAACCCCCTCCAGGGATTCCAGATCGCTGAACAGCGGAAACAGGATCTGCGGGCGGCTCATAGCTCACCGATCAGGCTAAGCCAGCCGTCCTCATCGATAACGTTAACCCCCAGATCAGCCGCTTTTTTCGCCTTGGAACCTGCCCCGGGGCCCGCCACAACCAGATCGGTTTTACTGGAAACAGACCCAGCCACCTTGGCCCCCAGCGCCTCGGCGCGCGATTTTGCCTCAGCGCGGGTCATTTTTTCCAAAGACCCGGTGAACACAATGATTTTGCCCGATACCGGGTTGTCAATGTCGCCGGCAGATACAACATCCTGAACCTCCAGTTCAGCAACCAGCCGATCAATCATTGCCCGTTCGCCGGGCTGATGAAACGCCGCCACCAAAGAACCGGCCATCACCGCCCCAACCCCGTCGATATTGTTCAGCTCCTCCCAGTCGCTTCCGGTTTGCGCCCCGGCGGATGTCATTGCCATTTCAAACGCAGCCCATGACCCATAATGTTTCGCCAGTAAAGCTGCGGAATTTTCCCCGACATGGCGAATGCCAAGCGCAAAAATAACCCGGTTCAGCGGGGTTTTTCGCCGCTCCTCAATGGCCTGAAACAGATTTTTCGCCGACAAATCCCCCCACCCTTCCCGCGCCCTCAGCTTGGGTAAATTTGCGGCATCGCGGGTTTTAAGTGTAAAAATATCGGCCGGTTCCCGCACCGGTAAATCCGTGTCATGGTAAAACATTTCAACCTGTTTGGCCCCCAGCCCATCAATATCAAATGCCCCGCGGCTGACGAAATGCTTTAGTTTTTCCACCGCCTGCGCCGGGCAAAACATCCCCCCCATACAACGCCGCACCGCGTCGCCTTCTTCGCGAACGGCATCTGATCCACATTCCGGGCAGGTTTCAGGAAATTCAAAAGCATCACTATCTGCAGGTCGTTTAGACAGATCAACATCGGCAATCTTCGGAATGACATCCCCGGCGCGGTAAACCTGCACCCAGTCACCCACCCGAATATCTTTCCCGCCGCGAATTTCCCCACCAAATGAATCCCGTCCGGCAATATAATCCTGATTGTGCAGCGTCGCGTTGGACACAACCACGCCGCCAACCGTCACCGGTTTCAAGCGGGCAACCGGCGACAGTGCCCCGGTGCGCCCCACCTGAATGTCGATCGCTTCCAGCCAGGTCCAGGCCAGTTCCGCTGGAAATTTATGCGCAATTGCCCATCTCGGTGTGGTTGACCGAAATCCAAGCCGGCGTTGCCAGTCCAGATCATCCACTTTGTAAACCACACCGTCGATATCATATCCCAGATCGGCCCGCGCAGTTTCGATCCCGCGGTAGTGATCCACCAGTTCATCCGGCCCATGGCACAATCTGGTCAACGGATTGGTTTGAAATCCCAGCCCCGACAACCGCTCAATCGCTCCAATTTGCGTATCTGCCAGCGGCTCAGAAACAGCGCCCCAGGCATAGGCAAAAAACCGCAACGGCCGTGCCCTGGTGATGCTTGCATCCAACTGACGCAACGATCCGGCAGCGGCATTGCGCGGGTTGGAAAACTGTTTTTCTCCGGCTTTATCCTGCGACGTGTTCAGCGCCTCAAAATCCTGATGTGACATATAAACTTCGCCACGAACTTCAAGCAGGTTTGGTGCATTTTCTATTGCCTGCGGTATATCCGAAATTGTGCGGGCGTTTTCCGTGACATTCTCGCCAACTTCGCCATCCCCCCGCGTCGCGGCCTGAACCAAAACGCCGTTTTCATACCGAAGCGAAAGCGACAATCCATCAATCTTCGGCTCTGCTGTATATGCAACCAGGGTGTCCCCCAGACCCAAAAATTTCCGAATTCCATCATCAAATTCAGCCACATCGCTGGCGTCAAATGCATTTGCCAGTGACAGTAAACGTATCTCATGCCTGACCTTGGAAAACCCACCCCGCGCCGGGGCACCCACCCTCTGGCTGGGGCTGTTTTTGGCTGCCAATTCAGGAAATGCCGCCTCAATCTCAATCAAACGCCGTTTTTTGCGATCATATTCGGCATCCGAAATTTCAGGGGCATCGTTGCCGTGATAGGCTTGGTTTGCCTGTTCAATGGCGTGACCCAGTTCAGTCAACGCCTGTCGGGCTTGCGAATTAGTAAGGGTATTCACCGGCACCAGCCCATTTTCGCCGTTATCCTGCGCCATCCACCACTCCAACTGTCCTAGGGACATTTGATAAGTGTCTGGGGATACGAGGTCCAGTGCCGTGAATAAATTTACCCATCATTCAAGGGTGGAATTGTTGAATGAAAGCTGGTTTTTGCAGACCTGCCAAAGCAGCGTTGCATCCCGGGGCATTGCCCAAACCCCGGGATGCTGCCAGAGGGTCGTCAGATCAGGCGCTAACCGCCAATTGCTGTTCCTGCTCTACAGGTTCCGGGTCACGCAGCACATAGCCCCGCCCCCAAACAGTCTCGATATATGATTCACCGCCCGTTGCCTGCGCCAGTTTCTTGCGCAACTTACAAATAAACACGTCGATAATCTTTAACTCAGGCTCATCCATGCCGCCATACAGATGGTTCAGGAACATTTCCTTGGTCAATGTCGTGCCCTTGCGCAGTGAGAGCAATTCCAACATCTGATACTCCTTGCCCGTCAGATGCACAGGCTTACCGCCCGAGCCAACTGTTTTGGCGTCCAGATTAACCTCGATAGTACCAGTGGTGATCACCGACTGAGAATGCCCCTTAGAGCGTCGGATGATGGCATGAATACGCGCCACCAGTTCTTCCCGGTGAAATGGCTTGGTCAGATAGTCATCGGCCCCAAAGCCAAACCCCTTAATCTTATTTTCGGTATCATCATCCCCGGACAAGATCAGGATCGGCGTTTCAATGCGCGCAAGTCGCAACTGTTTCAGCACATCATGGCCATGCATATCCGGTAGGTTCAGATCCAGCAGGATCAAATCATAGTCATACAGCTTGGCCAGATCGACGCCCTCTTCCCCCAAATCTGTTGCATAAACGTTCAGATTTGCATGGGTCAGCATCAACTCGATGCTTTTTGACGTTGTCGGATCATCCTCGACCAACAAAATGCGCATATTAATAACTCCGCTACTATCCGTTCTTCATGGTTAACAATGAACAGGAATGGTTAACCACAGGTTACCACGGTCAATTAATAGCAGTTTCAACCTTAGGTTGTCTATACTGTTGCACCAACGTCGCCTTTAGCGCGCGCTCGCCATGGTGTTGCATGGCGCTCAACCATTCGTTCAACTCATCCTCACTTAACCCCCATGCCTCCATGGCGTCACTTTCGGATATCAACCCATATTCAATTGCCCGGACAACCGCCGCCTTGCGGCTGGCCACCCAGCGCCGCGTGGTTGCCGGTGGCAGGTCCGCCCGGGTCATCACAGTGCCGTCCTTTAACGTAACAGCCCGCGGGCCGTCGATTTTCTTTAAAAACATTTCCTTACCCCTCGTAAATCTGGGCACAGACTGGGGCAGTCTTCTTAATGCAATATGAAACCACCCCTTGAGAGTAGTTCGCATTTTCCTATATTCTGACAGACCTCACCAAAGGCGCGTCGCAATGGCACTTGATTCGAACCAAAATGGCCTGAATTCACTGGGATTTGCCAAATCACCGGCCGATACCCGCGTGGTCGTGGCCATGTCCGGCGGGGTCGACAGCTCAGTGGTCGCCGCTGAACTGGCGCACGAAGGCTATGATGTTGTCGGCATCACCCTGCAACTTTATGACCACGGCGCAGCAATCGCCAAATCCAAAGCCTGTTGTGCGGGGCGTGATATCCATGACGCGCGCCGGGTTGCCCAGGACCTGGGCTTTCCCCATTACGTGCTGGATTATGAAAATATCTTCAAAGACGCGGTGATTGATGAATTTGCCGACAGCTACCTTGCCGGGGCCACACCTGTTCCCTGTATCCGCTGCAATGAACGGGTAAAGTTTCAGGATCTGATGCAAACCGCCCGCGATCTGGACGCCGATTGCATGGCCACCGGCCACTATATCCAACGCAAATCCGGTGCTGATGGGCCACAGCTGCATTCAGCCGCCGACGCCAGCCGGGATCAGGGGTATTTCTTGTTTTCCACCACCCGTGAACAACTGGACTACCTGCGCTTCCCCCTTGGCCACCTGCCCAGCAAAGCTGAAACCCGCGCATTGGCAAAGAAACACGGGCTGTTAGTGGCCGACAAACCCGACAGTCAGGACATCTGCTTTGTCCCCGATGGCAATTACGCCGCCGTCATCGAAAAACTGCGCCCCGGTGCCGCAGAACCCGGCGATATCGTCGACACCAACGGCATGGTCCTTGGCCAGCATAATGGCGTTATCCACTACACCGTCGGCCAGCGCCGGGGCCTTGGCATTGGCGGGCTTGCCGACCCGCTTTATGTGGTGAAACTGGATGTCGACACCCGGCGCGTGATCGTCGGGCCAAAAGACCTGCTCACCACCCATATGGTGCCGGTGCGTGAAATTAACTGGCTGGGCCCGGAACCGTTTGACAGCCGCAAAGAATGGCCGCTCTCGGTCAAGGTCCGCTCAACCCGCCCGCCGCGCAGCGCCATCATCCGCCCGCTCAGCGCAACTTCGGCGATGGTGGAACTGATAACCCCGGAAGAAGGCGTCAGCCCCGGACAGGCCTGCGTGTTTTATGACCCCAACGGCTCACAAATATTCGGCGGTGGCTGGATCTGGCGTGGCGACTAAGCTGTCTTTGTCAGCCCCGATCGCCAGAGGCGGGGTTTGCCTCTGGCGGGGGTGTTTAATGAACAATTAGATGTACAGCTTCAGGATCTGCAATGTTGTTTTGATTTCACCGGCGGGCGGGGTGCAAGTACCCCAATTCATGGGGCATGGTCAGAATTGCGCGCAGCAATACCGGATAATGCTAGCTGACGCTTAACCCGTGCAATACCGCCCGTGCTGCCCGCAGCCCCGGGGGTTCTGCCCCCTGCCCCAATGCCTGCATGGTTTGCGCCATGGCACGTGATTGAACCTGCCTGAGCGCCGGTTCATCCAGTAACGCATTCAGTGAAACCGCGATTTTATCGGCGCGGCATTCAGGGCCCAGAAACTCGGGCACCACATTGCCACCGCTCACCAGATTGACCAATGTTACCGTGTCCACATTGGCCATGCGCGACATGATCTGCCAGCTGATCCAGTTCATGTCATAGGCGATCACCATGGGCGTATCCGCCGCCGCCAGTTCCAGTGAAACCGTACCAGAGGCCGCCAATGCCACCCTGGCCGCGCGAAAAGCCACGCGTTTTTGGGCCTCTGCCTCAGCCGGGGATAACGTGCCCGGATCCAACACAATTGCTTCCCCCGGCCAATGTTTGACGGCACTTGCCACAGCATCGCTAACCGCCGCCGCCGCCGGCACCACAATGCGCGCCTCTGGGTGTGCCGCCAAAACCCGGCGCAACGCCTCGCCAAATATCGGTGCCAGTCGCGACACTTCATTGCGCCGACTGCCCGGTAACGCCAAGATTACTGGCGCGTCCCCCAGCCCGAACTTATCACGAAACGCGCCAACTTCGGTATCACTTGCCACCGGTTCCGCCACCACCGGATGGCCGACAAAATCACACCGCATCCCAGCGGCCTGCATATAGGGCGGCTCAAACGGCAACAGCGCCAGCACCTGATCAACATGGCGCGCCATCTTTTCCGCCCGCCCCGGTCGCCAGGCCCAAACCGAAGGCGCAACATAATGCACGGCGCGGATTGTACTGCCTGCCCTGACCAGTCGCGCCACCCGCAGGCAGAAATCCGGGCTGTCGATGGTGATCAGCACATCGGGTGTTTCGCGCAACACAGCCCTGGCGGTTTCCGCAATCCGCCGCTTCAGATGCCGGTACTTTGGCAACACCTCGACCAGCCCCATCACTGACAGCTCGGACATATCAAACTGGCTGACCATCCCCTGCGCCTGCATCAACGGCCCGCCAACACCGAAAAACTCCACACCGGGGCGCAATTCCTTCAGCCCGGCCATCAACGCCGCCCCCAGCTTATCGCCAGAAGCTTCCCCCGCTATCAGAAAAACCCGCATCAGCCGCGCTCAACTGAATATAAAAACAGCCCGGCCTGATCACACAGATGCACAACATCCCCAAGGTCCAGAACCAGAACTGTCCCGGCCTGAATGATAATCCCGGCCAACCCGGCGCGCCTGACATCTGCCACGGTATCGGTTCCAATAGTTGGCTGATCAACCCGCGGGTCCTGCCCCGGTTTGGCGCCCTTGAACAGAAAACCACCAGATGCGCCCGTCACCATTGCCAGCATTGCGGCTGTCCCGCTCTGAACTTCGCGCGCCAGAACCCCGGATGCCCCGATCACACAGGCCTGCCCGATATCGACAGCGCCCTGTTGATCCAGCACCGCCCAGCCAAGACCGGCATCGACAAGCTGCTGCTCACTTGGTCCAGCAGCTGTCAGCCTGCCCGCCGCGGGTATCAGCCCTGGGGCAATCTCACTTGCAGCCCGCACAGCTATGCCACGATCCGAAAACAACGAAATAATTGCCCTTAACGCCCCGTCATCCCCGGCAGCAATCGCTGACTTAATTGTCGTCAGCAACGGCGCGGTTGCCGCGTCAATCATAGCCGGATCAATCCGGGGCCGGCCAATGGCCCCGGCAAAACACACCTGTGTAATGCCACGTGCCACCATCCCATCCAGCAGAGAACCCAGGTTTTCAATGCGAAAATGAACAACGGTCAGCCAGTTGGGGTTTTCAAACGGATAGCCATCCATTTCATAGACTTGAAAATTAACCCCATCCGCCGCCAACCGCTGTGCCAGTATCACCGGCAACCGCCCCTGACCCGCTATCAGTGCCAGCATAACGCGCCCCTAATCCGGCGTCAGAAACGACCGGTCAGACCCGGCAAGGATGAAATCCACCACCTCACGCACATAGTCGCTGTCGGTTTCTTCGGCCAGGCGGCGCGCGCGTTCCTGAAACGCGCCTTCGCCCTGCGCCAATGCCTGATAGGCGGCCCGCAAGGCAGTAATATCACTTCGCGCCACACCCCGGCGCTTCAATCCGATCAGGTTCAACCCGTCCAGTTTGCCGCGGGACGCCTGCACCAAACCATATGGGATCACATCATTGGTCACCATGGTCACAGCGCCAATAATGGCGCCCTTGCCGATGCGGACAAACTGATGAACCCCCGACAGCCCGGCAATAATCACATCATCACCCACCACACAATGCCCCGCCAGTGCCGCCTGATTGGCCATGATCACCCGGTCACCGACCTGCGCATCATGTGCCACATGGGCCCCGGTCATGATCAGACAATCATCCCCGATCCGGGTCTCACCACCACCGCCTTCGGTGCCGACATTCAGCGTCGCACCCTCGCGAATGCGGTTACGTTTGCCTATGGTCAGTCGGGTTTTTTCCCCCTTGAATTTCAAATCCTGAGGCTCTTCGCCGATCACCGCAAACGGCCAGATCACCGTGTCCTCACCGATCTGGGTCAATCCGGTCACCACAACATGGCTTTTCAGCTCAACCCGATCCGCCAATACAACATCCGGTCCCACCAGACAAAACGCCCCAATGCAGCATCCCGCGCCAATAACGGCACCGTCCTCAATCACCGCCGAAGGATGTATCTCTGATGTAATATGACTTCCCACAGGCGCGACTTACTGAATGTCCATCATGGCCGTAAACTCAGCCTGAGCCGCCAACTCACCATCCACCTCGGCACGCCCGGAAAACTTCCAGACCTTTGAACCACCGCGCAATGTCACAAGATGCATCTTCAACACATCGCCGGGCACCACTTTACGCCTGAATTTGGCGTTTGATATGGTCATGAAATAGATCAACAGGTTGCCCTCTGTCAGCCCCAGCGATTTGCCCACCATCACCCCGGCGGTCTGCGCCATGGCTTCGATGATCGTCACCCCGGGCATGATCGGTGTTCCCGGGAAATGCCCCTGAAAATGCGGTTCATTAAAGGTGACGTTTTTATAACCGGTCGCGGACTTATTCGGTACGATATCCTCTACCTTGTCGACCAGCAAAAACGGGTAACGATGGGGCAGTATTTTCTGGATAAGTTCGATATCGGCGCTGGACGTATCATTTGTCATTATTCAATCCCTGTCAGCTTGACGCAATGTTAACGAACCGGTCACCGGGGCACAAGAACCAGCGCCTATTCGCTGCCGGTTTGTTCGGTATTAC
Source organism: uncultured Marinosulfonomonas sp. (assembly GCA_964514925.1). GTDB lineage: Bacteria > Pseudomonadota > Alphaproteobacteria > Rhodobacterales > Rhodobacteraceae > NVTR01. Next base: position 27,800 of record CAZETX010000012.1, on the reverse strand, counting down.
TGTCGGGTTGAATTGCTGGATCGACCGGGGTGTCATCGGTTGAATTGTTCAACACCTCATCAATGCGTAAAATAACCTCGCGGGTGATATCAATGCTGTCTGCCGACAACAACACATTGCGCCGCTCCATCACCACCAGTGCCCCGCGATCGCGCGCAATATCAGATAACAGCGGCGCAATGGCGTCAATAAAAGATTGGCGTTCTTCATCGCGCAGCAGTTGCAGATCCCGTTGCTTGTTATCCTGTTCCCGCCGTATTCGCTGAACTTTGCTGTCAAAAATCTGTGCCAGCCGTCGAAACTCATCCGTTGGCAATGTTTTGCGCAGCTCGGTCAGCTCAAGCTCTTCTTTTTCCAATTCGCTGGCGATACGGGCATTTTCACTTGCCAGATCAGACACCCGCGCTTCCAGATTGGTGGCAATGCTTTGCCCCACAGCGGTTGAACCAAAAATCAGCTCACTGTCTATCGTGACAATAGGAGATTTCGGAATATCGGCACTTTGCGTCCAGCCGGGAATTGCTGACAGGCAAACTAAAATGACTGCTAAGTATCGGCCAATCCGGTTGCTCAATGTCACACCCTAAAACTGCGTTGATATGGTCAGATCAAAATTCTGCGGGCTGTCATAGCTTTCGCTTTGCAGCACGCGCGAAAAATTAAACCGAAGCGGTCCAACAGGCGTATCCCAAAACACCGAAAACCCGGCGCTTGAGCGCAGACGCATACTGTCATCAACCAAACCGCCATTGTCATTGTCCAGCCCCCAAACCGAGCCGAAATCAACGAAAATACCACCATTGATGCCCAGTTCCTCAGGCAGACCCAGGGGGAATTCGGTCTCAAACCGCGCCACGGCAAAATAATTACCACCAAGGGCGTCTTGATTTGCCACCGTCAGATCGCGTGGCCCAACACCGGCGGGGGCAAATCCGCGCATGCGGGTGTTGTTCAAAAAGTAACGGTCCGTCAATGCGCTTGTCCCGCCAAGCGAATTCAGAAATCCACCTTCAAAGGTCGCACGAATGGTCAGCTCTTCATTCAGAACTCTGGTTTCTGCCGACAGCTTTGCCGTGGTCTTAATATAATCAACGTTGCCACCTAAACCGGCAAAATCCTGACCGAACTCAAACAGAATACCGGTATTGGGTCGTATCCCAGAGCGGCGGGTGTCGTAGCTATAGGTATATCCCAGCGCGCTGGTCTGCTGAGATCCATTTGCGGCTTCAGCCATCAAAATAGCCGAAGATGCCGCGTCAACGTTGAATATCTGGTCATTGGCATAGGTATACCGGACAGCAAAACGGCCATTCTCACTAGTTGGAAAAGAAAATGACGGGCGAAAGTTAATCTTTTGCGTATCGTAATTGGTGTATTCAAATTCGGTGCGCCGGTATTCTCCATCGAACCGGAAAATCAGATCGCGCCCCAAAAATGCCGGTTCAATAAAGGTCATCCCGCCATCGCTGTTGTCCAAACCGAGGTTGAAATCAAAATTCAACGTCTGGCCGCGGCCCAGGAAATTGCGTTCACTGAACTTCGCCGTCAGGCCTATGCCTTTGCTAAAGTTATAGGCCGCGCCAAAAGACAAAGAACCGGTGTTGCGTTCTTCCAGATCAACATCAACCACAACCTGATCAGCTGCGCGCCCCTCCCGTGCATTCACGGCAACACCAGAAAATAAACCCAGCGCCCGGATACGGGCCGCTGCTTCACGTATCTCGCGTGGGTTAAATGGATCACCCTCAACAACCCGGAACTGGCGGCGTACTACCCGGTCCAGTGTCGTTGCATTGCCCTCAATATCAATGCGCTCCACAAACACCCGTGGCCCCTGCACCAGAGCAAAATCAATATCCAGCGTCAAATCCCGGTCATTGCGGGTAACACGCGGGTCTACCCGTACAAGGTTCAGCCCCTGGCGAAGCGCCAACTTTTCCATCCGTGCAATGGCATTATCCACGGCTTCCGGTGAATAGGTTTGCCCGCTTCGAATGCGTGTCAAAGACTGGTAATCGGCGGCGGTCACTTCAGCCAGTTCACTGCTGGCCGTGATCTGGCCAAAACTATATTTCTGACCCTCTCGGATGTTAAACGTCACAAAGAACGCATTGCGTTCGCGGGAAAATTCCGACGAAACCGACAGGGTCTGAAAATCGACAAACCCGCGGGACTGGTAAAAGTCGCGCAGCAGCACCTTATCAAACTCAATCCGGTCCTCGACAAAATTGTCCTGACGGATAAGCGCCCGCAGTGAACCGGCTTGTTTGGTCTCAAGTACCCGGCGCAAACGGCGATCCGAATAGGACCGGTTGCCAACAAAGGACAGCCGCTCAACTTCCACTGTGCGCCCCTCGCGAATTTCAAATACCAAATCCACCCGACTGTTGGACCGTTCTATAATCTTTGGCGTCACCGTCGCCGACAGACGCCCCTGGGCCCGGTAGGCCTCTGTTAACGCCGCTGCATCCTGTTCCACGGTACTGGGGTTAAAAACCAAACGCGGTGCCGATTGAATTAGCGCTGTCGCCGCCTCATCACTGATGCGTGCATTGCCCTCAAAATTCACCCGGTTGATGGTGCGAAACTCAACCACCCGGATCACCAGACGATTGCCGCGCGGGATCAGATCAACGCTCTCAAACAAACCCGTTGCCAGTACCCGCTGAAAAGCCGCGTTCAGATCAGAACCCGTTACCCGCTGTCCCGCAGCAATTCCGGCATGGCTGATAATCGTGGCGCTTTCGATATTCTGATTGCCCTGCACGGAAAAAGACGAAAACTGATAGTTTTGCGCCTGTGCACTGGCCCCGGTCATCCCGGTGGCAATTATCGCCAAAATAATGACGGCCACAAACCGTTGAACGCGACGCAACGAAAACGCGGCGCGGCGCGCCAAAACCCCAAGATACTTCTGCATGTGCCCCGATCCAAAACAGCCAATCAATTGTAATCGTGAGTATCGGGATTAAGGATGCTTGTCAAAAGACCAAAACACCCGGGCAAATTATTTTTGGGGATGTTTCAGAATTTCAGTTCAAATGTATTTTTGCAGCGTGTGAAACTATAACGACCCGACATAGGCCCCCAGCATCAAAGCCGCAGTAATGGTGGCGATATACAACAATCGATCCCAGTTCAGACTGAGCAATAGGGAAATACCCTGATAGCTTTGTTGAATTGCTTGCATGTTAACACCCTACCTAATTTACCCCACCAAATTATTGGCTGATTTGGGCAGGACTATGGCAATCACAGGGCGTTCCTGCCCAAATTGCCAGCCTTCAGGGGCAAACAAAATCATTTGTCAGCGCAAATACCATCAATCCCAGGATCAGAAACAATCCGCCCGCCATCAATACCCGCAACGCACCTTCGCTTGGCGCGCGCCCTGATATTGCTTCATAGGCGTAAAATACCAGATGCCCGCCATCCAGAACCGGGATCGGAAACAGGTTCATCAAACCAACAGCCGTTGAAACAAACGCCACAAATGACAGGAATGTTAAAATCCCCTGACTCGCTGCAAACCCCGAGGTTTTGGCGATGGTCACAGGGCCACTTAGATTACAGGTGGAAATGCCCCCGGTAATCACATGGTATATCCCCGAAATACTGGCATTGATTATATAGGATGTCTGGGAAACGCCGCTTTTGACAGACGCCACCAACCCCGGTGATTTGGTTTCAGGCACAAAGGCCAGATTACCCGATATCCCCATCATCCAACGGGTTTCAAACCCGCCCTCTGACAGCGGGATATCCCGGCGGACCGGCGCAAATTTAATGTCCAGTACGTCGCCATCCCGCCACACTTCCAACGCCAGGGCCTGCCCGTTTGAACCACCGACAATCTGGCGCAGGGTGGAAAATGTCGGAATGCTCACACCGTTCGCACTTAAGATAACATCGCCCACTTCAATCCCGGCCTTCAGTGCCGCCGATTGTGGCGTCAAACCCGCAACAATCGGCGGAAACGGGTGCGGCCCGCGAACGGTTATCTCTGAACCATCGCGCATGACGGTATAGTCAAGCTGTTCGGCTTCCGGCAGGTCGGCCACAAAGCTGTCAATAAGGGTCAACTCAGGTGCATCCACACCCGCAATTGCCAGTATCTCATCACCCGATTGCAGTTCCTGCGTATAGGGAACCGCATATAGCGTATCAATCGTAAGCGGGTCCGTTGCCACCCCACGAATTCCAACCAGCGCGCTGAAAATGATGATCGACAGAACGAAATTAAATACCGGCCCGGCGGCAACAGTTAAGGTGCGCGCCCAAAGCGGTGCGCCATGCATGGTGTGGCGCTGCTCGTCCTTTGATAACGCGCTGATCGCCTTGCCATCCTTGCCGCTGGCGGCATTGGCGTCGCCTAAAAACTTGACATACCCGCCAAAAGGCACAGCCGCGATCTGCCACTTGGTGCCATGCTTATCCACGCCCGACCACAGGATCGGCCCGAACCCCAGTGAAAACACCTCGGCATGGATGCCGGTCCAGCGCCCGACAATGTAATGCCCGTATTCATGGATCGAAATAATGATCAAAAGCGCGGCCACAAAAGCCCCAAGGGTAAACAGCAGGTTCCCAAACGATGGGATCAATCCAAGTAGTTCCAATTTTTTAACCCTTATTGTTCAACGCGGTGATTGCCTCACCTGCCCGTATACGGGCCAAATGGTCTGTTTGGGCGATCTTATCAAGGGGGATTACGCCTTCATTATGTCCCGGCTCCGATGACATTTGCGTCAGAACGGTCTCAACCACGCCCGCCATGTCCATAAAACCGATCTCTCCGGCAATGAAACCATCCAATGCGCGTTCCTTGGCCGCATTGAAAACCGCCCCCGCCAAACCGCCCGCCTGCATCACTTCGCGGGCCAGTCGCAGCGCCGGATACAGCCCCCCATCGGGGGCCGCAAAATTCAAACTGCCGACACGGGCCAGATCCAGCGGTTCCACCGGTAATTCGCGCCGCTTTGGCCAGTTCAGTGCAAACCCGATGGCATGGCGCATATCGTGGCTGCCCAGATGCGCCATCAGCGCCCCATCCTTAAACCCAACCAGTGCATGGACCAGGCTTTCCGGGTGCAACAAGACTTCAATCTGATCGGTGTCAAATCCAAAAAACTCTTTAGTTTCGATAAGTTCCATGGCTTTATTAAACATAGAGGCGCTGTCAATTGTAATCCGTTGCCCCATATCCCAATTGGGATGGGTCGCGGCCTGTTGCAATGTCGCCCCCTGCAACTGTTCCAGTGACCAACCCCGGAAAGCCCCACCAGAAGCCGTGATAATCACCCGGTCAACCGTTGAAATATCTTCACCAATCAGCCCCTGAAACAGCGCTGAATGTTCACTGTCCACCGGCAGGATGGTTGCGCCAAACCGCTTGGCTGTCGCCATTAACAATGGCCCGGCCGTAACCAGGCTTTCTTTATTTGCCAGCGCCAATACGCTGCCCTGCTCCAGCGCCGTAAGCCCCGGGGCCAACCCCGCGGCCCCCACTATAGCCGACATGATCCAGTCGGCGGGGCGCCCGGCTGCCGCAATCAATGCCTCACTGCCACAGGCCACTTCAACCGATGTGCCGGCAAGGGCAGATTTAAGCGCCTCAAAACATTCACCATGGGCGGTTACGGCAATTTCAGCGCCAAACTCACGTGCATCCGCGGCCAGTTGATCAATATTGTGACCACCAGTCAGCGCCACCACCTGATATTCACCGGGCCTGCGCCGCAGCAAATCAAGGGTATTTTGCCCAACCGATCCGGTTGCGCCAAAAATAGAGATTTTTCGCATCAAACCGAGCCGAAGATCCGAGCCAGCAGTGTTACCAGAACAAACCACACCGAAAACGCGGCAATCATGCCGTCAAACCGGTCCAACACGCCGCCATGACCGGGCAACAAATCCGAACTGTCCTTAACCCCGGCGCGCCGCTTGATCGCACTTTCCGCAATATCGCCCATCTGTGCGGCAAAAGACAAAATCACGCTGAACAATATCGCCTGTGTTCCCAGAACCGGCGCGAACGCCAACCCAACCAATGCCGCCCCGATCCAGCCACCAACGGTTCCGGACCATGTTTTTTTAGGGCTGATACGCGGCCAGAATTTCGGCCCCCCCACAAGACGACCAACAATATATCCGGCGACATCGGTCACCACCACAATCGACACCAGCCAAAAGGCCTGTGGCCAGAAAAAGTTTCGGGTGAAAAAGACCGAGAAACAGCCCAGCAGAATAACCGCGCCATAGAGGCCAAAGATGAATTTTCCGGCTTTCAACCAGACAACACCAAAGCCTAAAACCAAAATCGCTCCCAGATAAACCGGTATGTTTACCAGGGGGCTCAGCAATGCCAGCCCCGCCAACCCTCCCAATACCCAACCGGCCATCGGTTGTTTGGGCGATTGCATGCGCGCCAGTTCCCAGATCATCAATCCGGCCACCAGGGCGACGGTTATCAGCATAACAGAGCCGCCCATCATCAGCGCGCCGCCTGCAGCAAGTATTAATGTAACCGCCGTGATTACGCGCGTGCCCAGATCATCCCATTTGTTTTGGGTGTCGCTCATACTGTAACAGCACCAAAGCGCCGTTCGCGCTTGGCAAAATTTTCCAGTATATCTGCGAATATTTCCTTGGAAAAATCCGGCCATAGCGTATCGACGAATTCGTATTCAGCATAGGCCGATTGCCACAGCAGAAAATTCGATATCCGGGCTTCACCGCTGGTGCGGATCACCAGATCAGGGTCCGGCAGGAAACACGTATCCAGATAGCTGGCCAAAGTCTCGGCATCCACTGCCTCCGGGTCCAGACGCCCGGCCTTGACTTCTCGCGCCAGACGCTTGGTGGCGCGGGCCACCTCGTCACGACCACCATAGTTGATGGCAATGGTCAGATGCACCAGATCATTGTCCTGGGTCAGCTTTTCCAAGCCGTCCATCATCTCAACCAGCTTTTTCTCCAGCCGGATACGATCGCCAATAAACCGAACCCGAACACCGTTGTCGCGCAGGGCATTGGCTTCCCGGGTGATGTAACGCTTGAACAGCGTCATCAGCCCGGTCACCTCGGCCTGTGTTCGCTTCCAGTTTTCCGTCGAAAACGCGAATACCGTCAGATACTTAACGCCCAGTTGTGGGCAGCTTTCAACAATCTCACGCACCCGTTTGCCACCCGCACGATGGCCAAACAACCGCGGCTTGCCGCGGGCCTTGGCCCACCTGCCATTGCCGTCCATGATAACGGCGACATGCAACGGGCTTGCGTCACTGCTTTCAGCCAAATTCAACCGTTTTGCGGAACTCATATTCACCAGAACTACACCTGCATAATTTCAGATTGCTTATTTTCCAAAGCCTTATCAATTGCCTCAATGGTGCTGTCGGTAATTGACTGCACCTCGTCCGACCAAATCTTATTGTCATCCTCTGACATCCCGTCAGCCAATGCCTTTTTCAACTGATCCATCCCGTCGCGCCGCACATTGCGCACCGCAATACGCGCGCTCTCGGTATATTGCGCTGCCACCTTGGTCAGCTCGCGCCGGCGTTCTTCGTTCAGCTCGGGTATCGGCAACCGGATCACCGTGCCGTCAATCACCGGGTTGATCCCCAATCCGCTTTCGCGGATGGCTTTTTCCACTGCCCCCAACAGGCCCTTGTCCCAGACATTCACCGTCACCATCCGGGGCTCCGGTACATTCACCGTGCCCACCTGATTGATCGGCGTCATCGCCCCATAGGCATCCACCATGATCGGCTCAACCATTGTCGCCGAAGCGCGCCCGGTGCGCAGTGATGCAAACTCAGTACGCAAAGCCGCCATCGCCCCGTCCATACGGCGCTGCAGATCGTCTGTGTCAATTTCAATATCGTCTGCCATATGCCCACTCTCGGTCGTTTTTTTCCGGCTTAGCGCCGATTTCTGGCATTTCTAAGTCAGTTACCGACGATTGTATAGGTGCCTTTGCCATCCAGTATGCCGCGAAAGCCCCCCGGCTCATCCAGTGAAAACACGATGATCGGCAGTTCATTATCCCGCGCCAGTGCAATAGCCGAGGCATCCATGACCCCAAGACGCTTGGCCAGCACCTCATCATAACTTACCCGATCATAGCGCTTGGCATCGTCAAATTTCGCCGGATCCTTGTCATAGACCCCATCCACTTTGGTGCCCTTGAAAATCGCTTCACAGGCCATTTCATTGGCCCGCAAAGTGGCGGCCGTATCGGTGGTGAAATACGGGTTCCCGGTGCCGGCGGCAAAAATACAAACCCGGCGTTTCTCCAGATGTCGCACTGCCCGGCGCCGAATGTAAGGTTCACAAACCTGATCCATGGGGATGGCGCTGATCACCCGGGTGAACACCCCCAGCCCTTCCAGGGCCGATTGCATCGCCAGCGCATTCATCACCGTGCCCAGCATGCCCATATAATCCGCCGTGGTGCGTTCCATGCCCTGCGCACTGCCCTGCAAACCCCGAAATATATTGCCGCCGCCAATGACCATGCAAATCTCGATCCCCAGATCATGGACCGATTTCACCTCATCGGCGATCCGGGCAACCGTGGGCGGGTGCAACCCGTACCCCTGATCCCCCATCAGCGCCTCTCCGGATATTTTCAGCAAAACGCGTTTGTATTTTCCCGAAGGTGTGCCATCGCTCTGCTTGATCATAAATTTGTGCCCCTGTTAGCCGCATCAGATAATTTTGCGCAAAATGTCGTAAAAACCGGGTGGGTTCAATGACAGATGACATTTCATTCGTTACAAGCGCCCAACCGGCCAATCATTGCCCACAATAACGGACCTGAACCAACCCCGGATGCTGCCCCAGATCAAATCCCTTTCGCGCCAGCTGCCGGTGTTGATTGCCGGGCCGACCGCCTCTGGCAAATCTGCGCTCGCGCTGGACATTGCCACACGCCATGGCGGCACCATCGTCAATGCCGATGCGATGCAGGTGTTTGACAATTGGCGCATCTTAACCGCGCGCCCCGGTGAACATGACCTGAAACAGGCCCGCCATGCGCTTTATGGCCATATACAAGGCGATACGGCCTATTCCGTTGGCCAGTGGTTGCGCGAGGTCCGGGAACTTCTGAATTCACCCACCCGGCTGATCATCGTCGGCGGCACCGGCCTGTATTTTGCCGCCCTGACAAATGGTCTGGCCGATATCCCGGCCACCCCGGCCAGCATCCGTCAACAGGGGGATCAACGGCTTGCCGGCCATGGCATCACTGCCCTGCTGCACGAATTAGACACCGCCACCCTCGCCCGGATTGACCAGCAAAACCCGGTGCGCGTACAGCGCGCCTGGGAAGTGCAGAAAACCACCGGTCGCGGGCTGGCCGACTGGCAAGACGCAACCCCGGCCCCGATCCTGCCCCTTGAAAATACCGAAACACTGCTGCTGACCGCTGACAAAGACTGGCTCACCCCCCGCATCGAACAGCGTTTTGATCTGATGCTTGAAAACGGTGCATTACAGGAAGCACAGACCAACCTGCCAAACTGGTCCCCGACCCTGCCTTCGGCCAAGGCCATCGGCGCGTCAGAACTGATCAGCCACCTGAAAGGCGACATGACACTGGATCAGGCGCGTGATTCTGCCACCACCGCCACACGGCAATATGCCAAGCGCCAACGCAGCTGGTTTCGCGCCCGCATGCAGGGCTGGAACACCATTGAACGGCCCTGAACATGCTATATCTGGGCGACCCTGAAATCTCGATCCCAAGATATAGCCAAAGCCATCCCCCCCTCCATTTTACCTATCTTTTGAGCGATCCATAGGTTAATTTCACAATTCGAACCTTTTGGGTATCTTGGGCAGGTTTTTGGGGCTGATGACACAATTTAACGATTCACAGAACGACTTTCGAGTCGTGCCATTGCCGCATTTTGCCATGGGTGGGCGTTGGCGCACCGAAGCCATGCGCAGCTATTCCCAGCCGCTGCTGATCTGGTTCACCAAGGGTCAGGGCCGCATCACCATTGCCGGCAACACCCGTGGGTACGGTGCCCATAATGCCATTTACATCCCCGCCGGCACCATGCACGGCTTTGACATGCTCGGTCAGGTCTTTGGCAATATCGTCTTTTTCCCGTTCGGGGCCGATATAGATTTGCCGGTGGATCCGATCCACCTGCGGTTTCGCGATGTTATCCAGCACAATGAACTGACCGCGCTGATCGAAAACATCAAACGCGAAGCCGACCGCGACCTGCCCGGACAGGACCGCGCCATGCTGCACCATGGCGGGCTGTTATCCGTCTGGCTGCACCGCCAGATAGAAGCCATGCCAGACAGCGAAGTCGCCACCAGCACCACCAAAAAACTGGTGGCCGCCTATACCGCCCTTGTGGAACGGGATTTTCACCTGTCAAAATCAGTGGCCGATTACGCTGCCGAACTGGGGGTCACCCCCACCCACCTGTCGCGGGTCTGTAACATCGCCTGCGGGCGTCCGGCCTCAACCCTTTTGGCCGACCGTATCCACTATGAAGCCCGCCGCCTGCTGTCTGATACCCGCAAACCGGTCAAAGATATTGCCGAACATCTCGGGTTCACCTCAGCCGCCTATTTCACCCGCGCCTTCCAGAAACAATCCGGTAAAACCCCGTCGTCTTTTCGCAAGTCCGGGTAACGGTAAGTTTTCCACATGACGTGCGATTGTCCTTGCTCCACAGGCCGATGTCGCTTTTGATTAAAGTATATGTCGTTTTTGTACCTCAAAACGGCGAAAGCAAACGTTGACCCTTTGGATTTTATATGCGGAAATACAAGGGAATAAGGGGGCGCGCCAAATATCTATGCTTGTATAAATCGGCCAGCCTCGGCGCGATCCATCCAAAAATTTACTCAGTCTCAGGGAGAAGACGATGACTTCAGACACCATTAACGGAAAACCAATGCATAAAGCGGTGCAGATGTATGCCGACGAATGCAACGCCGGCAAACTTAGCCGCCGTGAATTTTTAACCCGCACCACAGCCTTTGGTGCCACAACCGTTGCCGCCTACGGCCTGCTTGGCCTTGACGCCCCGGTTCAGGCCGCCGCCCACGCACAGGCCGGTGGTACACTTCGGGTACAGATGAATGTTCGCGCCCTGAAAGATATGCGCACTGCGGACTGGTCAGAAATCGCCAATGCCACGCGTGGCACGCTTGAATATCTGGTCGAATATAACAATGACGGCTCTTTCCGTGGCATGTTGCTGGAAAGCTGGGAAGTAAACGAAGACGCAACGCAGTACACTTTGAATGTGCGTCCCGGCGTCAAATGGAATAACGGCGATGACTTTACTGCCGAAGACGTAGCCAACAATATCACCCGTTGGGCCGATAAAGAAGTTGAAGGCAACTCAATGGCCGGACGCATGTCCGCACTGGTTGATGCTGACACTAACAAAGCCAAAGACGGCGCCATTGTTGTGACCGGACCTTTGACGGTTCAGCTGAACCTGCCAAATCCGGACATTTCACTGATTGCTGGTTTCTCTGACTATCCGGCAGCAATTGTCCACAGTTCCTATAATCCGGAATCAGGCGAAACTGGCCCAGGTACCGGTGCCTGGCTGCTGACCAACATTGAAGTCGGCGTAAAAGCTACATTGGAACGCAATCCGGATCACACATGGTGGGGCACAGAAGTCTATGGCGGCCCATTTCTTGACCGCATCGAATATATCGATTTCGGAACCGAACCGTCCGCTTGGGTAGCAGCCATTGAAAGCGAAGAAGTGGATATGTTGCACGAATCGCTGGGCGAGTTCATCGACGTTCTGGATGGCCTGGAGTTGGTAAAATCCGAAGTGGTTACGGCTGGAACTATCGTTATCCGCCCCAACCAACTGGCAGAAATCGACGGCAAAAACCCCTATGCGGACAAACGTGTTCGTCAGGCCATTGCCATGGCTGTAGATAACAGCGTTCTGTTGGAACTTGGTTATGGCAACCGCGGTGCGGTCGCTGAAAATCACCATGTTGCCAGCTTGCACCCAGAATATGCCGAACTTCCGGCGCTCAAGCACGACCCCGCTGGTGCCAAGGCCTTGATGGAAGACGCCGGCATGGCTGACTTTGAGCATGAGCTGACATCGATTGACGATGACTGGCGCAAGAACACGACTGATGCGGTTGCCGCCCAGTTGCGTGACGCTGGTTTCAAGGTCAAGCGGACAGTTCTGCCAGGTTCAACCTTCTGGAATGACTGGACAAAGTATCCGTTCAGCTCAACCAATTGGAACCACCGTCCACTGGGTGTTCAGATCCACGCACTGGCCTACCGTTCAGGGGAAGCCTGGAATGAATTTGGCTGGTCCAATGCTGAATTTGACACCCTGTTGACCGAAGCCCTGTCGATCGCCGACGCTGACAAACGCCGTGAAGTCATGGCCAAGATGCAGGCGCTTATTCAGGAAGAAGGCGTGACAATCCAACCGTACTGGCGCTCGCAGTACCGCCATTTCCGCGAAGGTCTGGTGGGAACGGATATGCATGTCAGCTCGGAGCATCACCACTATAAGTGGGGCATGTCCGCCTAAACAAAACACCAATCAGGGGCGGCCATGGTCGCCCCTTTTTGCACCCCGATGCGCTGAAAAAGCACCGGGAACCAAGACGGGATAAAAGGCAGCTTAATGCCCCCGCAACGGCGATACGTCCGCGCCAGTTCTTACTGGCACTAACGAACCACAGGGGGCCTGATGGGACTGTTCATTTTACGCAGAATCGGGGTGATGATACTGACGGCACTTTGCCTGACATTCATCGTTTTCTTTCTCACCAATCTTTACCCGAACCTTGAAAAGCTTGCCAAAACACAGGGCAACTTCCGCATGTCGGACGAAGCCGTGTACTCTTGGCTCGAGAAAAAGGGCCACACACAGCCCACCATCACCAAATACGCCCAGTGGTTGGGGGTGATGCCGGGTTTCACCATCACAGATGAAGACGGCGTCACGACAGGGCGTTGCTACAACCCCAAAAAACCCGACGAGGTGCCGGCAAAATTCTGCGGTATCCTGCAGGGCGACTGGGGCCAGTCTTCGGTGTTCAAAGATGACGTCTCCACCATTATCGGTAAACGCCTGGGTTTAACTGGCAAACTGATGTTCTGGGTCATGGTGGTCATGGTCCCCTCCGCACTGCTGCTTGGGGTGCTTGCCGGCATGCGCGAAGGCTCACGCACCGACCGGTCCCTGTCCACCGTCGCCATCGTCACCACCGCCACACCCGAATACGTGTCAGGTGTTATCTTTATTGCACTTTTCGCCTCTTCGGCCTTTGGTCTGAAATGGTTCAAAGGCACCGCCACCTCGGCCATGGAAAACGCTAATTTTGAAAACTTTTTCCTGCCGGTGATGACCATAGCGCTCTATGGCATTGGCTATATCGCCCGGATGACCCGCGCCTCCATGACCGAAGTGATGACGGCCCAATACATCCGCACCGCCCGCCTGAAAGGCGTCAGCTTTCCCAACATCGTCATGAAACACGCCCTGCGAAATGCGCTGATCGCCCCGTTCACGGTGATCATGCTGCAATTCCCGTGGCTGCTGAACGGGGTGGTGATCGTGGAAACCCTGTTCAACTACAAAGGCTTTGGCTGGACACTGGTGCAGGCGGCCTCAAACAATGACATAGACCTGTTGCTTGCCAGTTCCGTGGTGGCCGTCTTCGTGGTCCTCGTGACGCAGCTGATATCAGATGTCGGCTACGTTTTCCTCAATCCCCGCATTCGGATCGCATAGGAGCGCTGTTATGGAAGAATTATCCTGGGGCAGCATTTTCGTCCGAGTATTTTTGCAATTCACCCCGGTCTGGATCGCCCTGATCGCGACCTTCGGGTTGTCGATCACCTTCAAGCGTAAACTGGGACTTTACGGCAAACTGTTTGACAGCACCGTTGGCATGATCGGTTTTGGCCTGGTTATGTTCTGGGTGTTCACCGGCATTTTTGCCGCCTTTGACATCATCGTTATGTATGACCCGCTGGCGCAGGTTTCGGGCATGAAGAACAAACTGCCCGGCACGCCTTTGCCGGATGGCTCGGGCTTTTATCTGCTGGGCGGCGACAATCTGGCGCGCGATGTATTTTCGCGCATGGTGGCAGGCAGCTGGATCGTGGTGAAAATCGCGCCACTGGCGACGATATTCGCCTTCATGGTGGGCATCACCCTGGGCCTGCCCGCTGGTTATTACGGTGGCCGTCTGGACACCATCCTGTCCTTCGTCGCCAACCTTGTCCTCGCCTTCCCGGTGATCCTGCTGTTCTATCTGCTGGTCACCCCGGAAATCGTCGAAACCGGCATCCCCAGTTATATGGCGGCGGTGCTGTTCATCTTCCCGATCGTGTTCATCTTCGTTCTGCTGAACTCACGATATTATACCCAACCGGCCAAACGAAATCTGTATGTCGGTGTCGCCATGCTGATCAGTTTTACGCTTTACCTGTCGCTGGTCTCTGAACCCGGCACCGTCATTTCCTTCGTGCCCAAATGGCTCGACCTGTTTGACGTGCCCGGCAACCTGCTGGTGGTGTTCGTGTCGGTGGTCTTCGTTAACTCACCGACCGTATACCGCATCGTGCGGGGTCTGGTGCTGGACATCCGCACGCGCGATTACGTCGCCGCCGGGCAAACCCGGGGTGAAGGTGCGTGGTACATCATGCTGTGGGAAATCCTGCCAAATGCCCGTGGCCCGCTGATCGTCGATTTTTGTCTGCGCATTGGCTACGTCACCATCCTGCTGGGAACTCTTGGGTTCTTCGGTCTGGGTCTGGAAAGCGAAAGCCCCGACTGGGGTTCCACCATCAATGATGGTCGCAAACTCCTGTCGATCTTCCCGCACCCCGCCCTGCCCCCGGCACTGGCATTGATGAGCATGGTACTCGGTCTCAACTTGCTGGCCGATGGATTGCGTGAAGAAAGCCTGAGGGACTGAAAACCATGGTTACAAAGTTTAAACACCCGCCAAAAAACTTGTTACAAAGTTTAAACTTTACCCCCAAACACACCGGAGTCACGACATGAGCGATACATTCGACGGCCCGATCCTTGAGATCAACGACCTGTCCATTTCGTTCTTCACCCGATTGCGTGAAATCCCGGCGGTGATGGATTTTTCTGCCACCGTCATGCCCGGCGAAGCCCTTGGTTTGGTTGGGGAAAGTGGCTGTGGCAAGTCCACGGTCGCCCTTGGGGTGATGCAGGATCTTGGTGTGAATGGTCGCATTGTCGGCGGCTCGATCAAATTCAAGGGCCGTGACCTGAATACCATGTCCCCGGATGAGCTGCGCGATATCCGTGGATCCGAAATTGCCATGATATATCAAGAACCTATGGCATCTTTAAACCCGGCAATGAAGATCGGCAAACAGCTGATGGAAGTGCCGATGATCCACGAAAAAGTGTCCGAAAAAGTCGCCTATGACCGCGCATTGGAAGTGGTCACAGACGTTAAACTACCCGATCCCGAACGTATCCTTGGCAGCTATCCCCATCAACTTTCAGGTGGTCAGCAACAGCGCATCGTCATCGCTATGGCCTTGATGTCAAAGCCTTCTTTGCTAATTTTGGATGAACCAACCACCGCGCTTGACGTAACAGTAGAAGCCGCAGTCGTCGAACTGGTCCGTGATCTTGGCAAGAAATACGGCACTTCAATGCTGTTCATCAGCCACAACCTTGGCCTGATCCTGGAAACCTGTGACAGAATTTGTGTGATGTATTCCGGTGAAGCGGTTGAAACCGGCTCCATCGAAGATGTCTTTGACCGCATGCAACACCCTTATACACAAGCACTTTTCCGCTCTATTCCGCTGCCGGGTGCAGACAAAAACACGCACCCCCTTGTCGCCATCCCCGGCAACTTTCCCCTGCCCCATGAACGCCCGCCGGGCTGCAATTTTGGCCCTCGCTGCGACTATTTTGAAGCTGGCCGATGTGATGCAGGTGACGTGAAAATGGGTGACATATCAGGGCATTCCCGCCATGCGTCACGTTGTGTAAAATACACCGAAATAGATTGGGATGCTCCGATAACCGTCGGGGAACAAAAAGAAAAAGCACCCATTGGCAAAGTGGTTCTGAAGATGGAGAACCTTAAAAAACACTATGAAGTGGCGGCCAATGCGCTGTTTGGCGGCGGTGACAAAAAGGTGGTGAAGGCCAATGAATCCCTGTCTTTTGAAGCCCGCGAAAGTGAAACACTTGCCATCGTCGGCGAAAGCGGTTGCGGCAAATCCACATTTGCCAAGGTTCTGATGGGCCTTGAAACCGCCACTTCCGGTGAGATTACGCTGGACGGTCGCAACATCGAAAGCATCCCCATTGAAGACCGCGATACAGAAACCGTGTCTTCGGTTCAGATGGTATTCCAGAACCCGTTTGATACCCTGAACCCGTCCATGACGGTGGGGCGTCAGATTGTTCGCGCGCTTGAAATATTTGGCATCGGCGACAGTGATGCTGACCGAAAAGAACGCACACTGGAACTGCTTGACTTGGTGAAACTGCCGCGGGAATTTGCCGAACGCATGCCGCGCCAACTGTCGGGCGGCCAGAAGCAACGTGTTGGAATCGCTCGGGCTTTTGCCGGTGGGGCGCGCATTGTTGTGGCCGATGAACCGGTGTCGGCGCTGGACGTTTCTGTGCAGGCGGCGGTCACCGATCTGCTGATGGAAATTCAGCGCAATGAAAAAACCACACTGCTGTTTATCAGCCATGATCTGTCAATTGTGCGCTATCTCAGCGACCGGGTGATGGTAATGTATCTGGGCCATGTGGTGGAAATCGGCGAAACCGATCAGGTGTTTTCACCGCCCTATCATCCCTATACCGAGGCCCTGCTCTCGGCCGTTCCCATCGCGGATACCAGCATCCAAAAGAAACATATCGTACTTGAGGGTGACATTCCCTCAGCCATGAACCCACCACCCGGTTGCCCGTTCCAGACCCGTTGCAATTGGAAAGAAAAAGTCCCAGATGGTCTGTGTGATCGGGAACTGCCGCCCATGCGCAGCCTTGCAAGTGGACATGAAATCAAATGCCACCTGTCAGATGCAGACCTTGCAAGCATGGAACCAGTGATTAAAATTGCTGCAGAGTAAACACTGAAAAGAACACCATGTCCAGTTTTGCGCCCCTGCCAGATCCACCCTATTACGCCGTGATCTTTACTGCACAACTATCTGACAACACTGATGGTTATAGCGAAATGGCCGATGCCATGGTTGCACTTGCAGCAGAACAACCCGGTTATTTGGGCGTTGAAACAACACGCGATCAATCCGGATTAGGGATTACCGTCAGCTACTGGACGGATGAAATAGCGCTCAGAAACTGGAAAAATGTTACGCATCATTTGCTGGCCCAAAAACTCGGTAAAGAGCGTTGGTATTCCCATTACACGTTACGCGTTGCAAAGGTAGAGCGCCACTATGACGGGCCTGAGGGGCGCTAAAATAAATTGGGGCGCCCAATAAAGACGCCCCATAACTCTTTATTATCAATAAAGATTACATTTTCTTAACAAATGTGATCGTCGCTGCAGCACCTGCTTTAGGATGCTCAGCCATCGCCATCGTATCGTCAGACGCCATCGTGTCATCGCTAGCCATAGTGTCGTCGGTAGCAGCCATAGTGTCGTCGGTAGCAGCCATGGTGTCGTCGGTAGCGGCCATGGTGTCATCCGACATCATCATTTCACCAAACTTGACGATCATCTTGGTGCCTTCATCATGGCCAATATCAAAACGTGTCAGTTCTGCTTTGATTTTGTCACCACCTGAAAGGTCAACAACATTGGTTACGTAAGTATCTGGCAACATTGTAGGTGCAACCATTGAAATCACCCGCACAGCGGTCGCGTCGGTTTCTATTTCAAATGTCACAGATTTGCCCGGAGCAAGCAAAACACCCGGAGGGCCATCAGTACCATGGCCAACCATAGCATCCGGTCCGATCCGCGCTGCCAGTTTGGCTGGATCACCGGTCAGGATCTGTTCTTCAGCTTCAGCGGTTACATAGCTGCCCATAAAGATATTGCTGTCATTGCTGACATTGGTAATCAGGATTGGGGCCAGTAATTCTTCGCTCAGATTGTTGGTTACGGTAACTGTATACGTTCCGGCAGTCGCCATACCTGCGATCAGTGACAGGGCCGCAGCGCCCAAAGTTGATTTAAACATGATGCTCTCCATTTCATATTATTTCATTTCGATGGAGACAGGCATAGGCTTCAATACGGGCTGCGGCAAAACACGTCTGCTGACAGGTTTGTGGGAATAATTACTGACTTATCCGTGACTTATGTTACGGACTACCCAATATCGCCAATACATAATTCTGCGTTTCTCGGTAGGGTGGAATGCCCCGATATTTGACAACGGCCTCTGGTCCGGCATTGTAGGCGGCAAGTGCCATTGGCCAATTTCCGAACCTGTCAAACATCATCCGCAGATAGCGCGCCCCGCCGCGTAAGTTCTCATCAGGCGCCAATGCATCTACTTGCATTAGTCTGGCCGTAGCCGGCATTAGCTGAGTTAACCCAATAGCCCCTTTGGGTGAAACGGCACCCGGGTTCCAACCACTTTCTTGTTTAATAAGACGTAAGAAAATTGCTTCCGGGATGTTTTGTGAACTGGCTGCTTCCCGTGCTGTTTCCAAATAAGGACTGTTTGCTTCTTCAACATCAAATAGCGCACCCGGCGTTCCAGGAACTATTGCACTAGGTGGCTGAAGTTTGACAGAGTTACTGTATTGCGCAGCCGCTCGGTTATCCAGGACATTTAGTTGTGAACGCAGCAAATCTGTTCGGGATTTAGAAGACAGTTTCAGACCATCTGCAAATGTCGCGTATGGCAAACTAACTATTGCCAATACCGTAATAAGTTTACACCGAACCATAATACCCCCTTGCAGACTAATTAACATTATATAGGAAAAATTAACCCT
The DNA here is from genome assembly GCA_964514925.1 of uncultured Marinosulfonomonas sp. Taxonomy (GTDB): domain Bacteria; phylum Pseudomonadota; class Alphaproteobacteria; order Rhodobacterales; family Rhodobacteraceae; genus NVTR01. Next base: position 8,820 of record CAZETX010000012.1, on the reverse strand, counting down.
TCTGCCAGAGTGTCATGCATTATCGCGTTTATTTACCATGATAAGCTGGTGTAGCGTGTGCGAAATTAACCAAGATTCGGCGGGAGCAAATAATGGCGGGTTCGGTAAACAAAGTAATTCTGTTGGGCAACCTGGGCCGCGACCCGGAAGTGCGCACATTTCAGAACGGCGGTAAGGTCTGCAATTTGCGGATTGCAACGTCTGAGACCTGGAAAGACAAAAATTCTGGTGAACGGCGTGAAAAAACCGAATGGCACTCTGTTGCAATTTTCAGCGAAGGACTGGTCCGAGTTGCTGAACAATACCTGAAAAAGGGTTCAAAAGTTTATATCGAAGGATCGTTGCAAACCCGCAAATGGCAGGATCAATCTGGCAATGACCGGTATTCAACTGAAGTGGTGTTGCAGGGATTTGGCAGCACTCTGACTATGTTGGATGGTCGTGGAGACAGCGGCGACGGCGGTGGGTACATGGCTGATCAGCAAACTGGCGGTGGAGGTGGCAACGAAAATGCACCAGCGTCAGGCGATATGGATGATGAAATTCCATTCTAAAGCGCCTGTGACTTGTTAGGTAAAACTTACAAGCCGCTTCCTCTAATGTTTCAACCCGGCAGATAACACAGATTTAACAACCGCCGGGTCAACATCTGCAGTCACAAATGCATGACCTATCCCATGTGCCAGCACAAAATGCAGTTGACCATCTTTCATTTTTTTATCCTGCTTCATCAATTCAAACAAAGTATCGGCATTCGGCAGTTTGCCTGGGATATCTGATAAGTTTGCCTTCATACCCATTGCCTGCAGATGGGCGCGAAAACGGCTGGGATCTTCCTGGGAACAAAGCCCCATTCGTGATGACGTTTCAAACGCAAGTGCACATCCGATCGCAACACCTTCCCCATGTAATAACTGATCTGAATACCCTGTTGCGGCCTCAAGGGCGTGGCAAAACGTGTGACCCAAGTTAAGCAATGCCCGGTCGCCCTGCTCAGTTTCATCGCGCACAACAATATCAGTTTTCATTTGTACAGACCGCCGCACTGCTTCCTGGCGCAATGAAATATCGCCGGCTGCCAACTCAGGCCCATGTTTTTCCAGCCACTCAAAAAATGTTAAATCGCCAAGTGCACCATACTTAACGACCTCTCCATAACCGGAAAGGAAGTCACGCTTTGTTAATGTGCCAAGCAGTTCTACATCCGCCAGAACAAGACATGGCTGATGAAATGCCCCAATTAGGTTTTTCCCATGGATCGAATTGATACCGGTTTTCCCCCCAACAGAGCTATCGACCTGCGCCAAAAGACTGGTGGGTATCTGAACAAATTTAACCCCCCTGCGCAAAACCGCCGCTGCAAACCCAACCAGGTCCCCGATAACACCACCACCAAACGCCGCAATAACGTCGTTTCGTTCAACATTTTGCGCCAGTAGCCAATCAACCGTTTCACTGAAATATTTCCAGGATTTTGTTTTTTCACCTGCTGGAAGTTCTAGAACGCTGTATTCAATTCCGTTTTCTGTCAGGGATTCCAACAGTGAAGCCAAATGTAAACTGGCCACATTCTTGTCGCTAACTATCGCAATTTTGCTCCGTTGCAGAAAAGGGGCTATTTCGACGCCAGCCCGCCGAATTAGGCCGGATCCGATTTTTACGTCATATGCCCGGTCAGAAAGTGCCACATGCACAATGTCCATTGTCTATAACCTTTCCAGCACATTTGGTTTTTTAAGCAGTGAGGCTAAAACCTTTTCAGCCATTTCAGCAATTGAGTATTCTGGTTTGGCCTCAACGACGCAATCGGATATGCGGTAACTATCTTCCCTGTCTTCCAAATAACCCTGTAGGGTTTTGTAGGGATCAGTGGTTTGCAAAAGTGGTCGTGTGTTTTTGTGTTTGACACGGGACCAGAGCAACTCAAGATCAACCTTCAACCAAACAGAGACAGCATTTTCAGAAATCAATGTACGATTATGAGCTGATAAAAATGCCCCCCCCCCTGTTGATAATATGGCAGGCGCTTTATTTAGCAGCCGCGCTAATATTTCTGTTTCCCTCTGTCTAAAAAACGGTTCTCCGTCCCGACTGAATATTTCGGCGATCGCCATATTTGCCGCCTTTTCAATTTCTTCGTCCGAATCCAGAAAATCTACAGACAATAATCGTGCCAATTCGGTTCCAACTGCCGTCTTACCTGCGCCCATCATGCCTACAAGGACAATTGTCTTTTTCAATTTGAATGCCAACAAGCAACGCTCCGCTTAAGATATTCATTGCCTGCATGGCGTGAACCTTTCTAAGATGCCATAATAACGCAGTAAAAGGCCACCTTCAGAGTGGCCAAAAAATGCGACCCAGGCAGAAAGGCAATGCTATGATGGGCAAGTTGTTTAAATTGGTGTTGTTTTTGATTGTTATGGGGTTTGTTGGATTGGTTGGGTTTGCTTATATTGGTGATCTTTCACCAGATTCAACAAATGTGAAGAAACCGGTTCTTATAGACGTTGAATAGATTTGCCCCATATTTACTGGTTGCAATAATTGCTCAGGCCGTCACCGCTGCAGCGCAGGAACCCCTGTCAGCCATTGATTGGTTGTCCGACAGTTTGGCGACACCGAATGTACAAACCGAAAATAATTTACCCGGTGCTGTCGTAGAAAGTGCTATGCCCAGTGATGTTTCTGTATCTGGTATTATTGGTCCCACATTAGACGGTGTCGGTTTGTTGCCGACTTCGGTAACGGGTTTGCCCAATAATCTTTGGGGAAACAGCCGGTCAGTTGATATTGTCGGGCGGCTTCTGTTTGACAAGAATGATCTGTTACCAGCGATGAGAGATCTGCTATTTACAATATTGTTGGCGGAATTAGATCCGCCGATTGATTCCGGACCTGACGCCAAATTATTTCTTGCAAGGCTAGACGTTCTGTTGTCTTTTGGCGCGCTTGAACAGGCTCGGTCATTGTTGGAGGCCACTGAGAATAATAAACCGGAATTGTTTCGTCGCACTTTCGATATTGCGCTGTTATTTCACACTGAAAATCAAGCATGTGATACCTTACGAGCCACCCCAGAGCTGTCCCCTACATTTCCTGCCCGGGTGTTTTGTTTGGCACGGGGGGGCGATTGGGATGCTGCTGCTCTTTCGCTGGAAACAGGTCGCGCACTTGGGTACCTGACGGATTTTGAAGAAATTTTACTGTCGCATTTTCTTGACCCAACAATATTTGAAGGTGAACAACTCCCCCCTCTGCCAACTAGACCAAACCCGTTGATATTCCGGATGCTCGAAGCCATAGGTGAGTCAATTCCAACCAACAACCTGCCACTGGCTTTTGCCCATGCCGATCTGAACTCAAACGCTGGATGGAAATCCCAGATAGAAGCGGCAGAACGTTTGGTACGGGCAGGATCGCTGGACCCCAACAGACTATTAGGATTGTACAGTGAACGCAGATCTGCGGCATCAGGTGGGGTATGGGACCGGGTAAGCGCAATACAGGCACTTGACCAGGCTTTGATCAAAGGCGATTCAACAGCGATATCAAAATCATTGCCCATAGCGTGGGAAGAAATGTCCAATTCTGAATTGGAAGTCCCGTTTGCTCAGCTTTTTAGCGAACGGCTGTCCGCGGCTGACTTAACCCCTGAAAGTAAAAAAATTGCGTTTAAAGTCAGCCTACTGTCATTTGATTACAAAGACGGCGTTTTAGTCTATGACACAACCAAAGACGAAGAAGAAATTCTTGTTTCCATCGCCAATGGACAGCCTGGAAAGATGTACTCGGCTGACCCAAAAGTAGCGGCTATACAAGATGGATTCAGAGCAAATGGTTTTCCGGTTCGGTTACAGTCACTCACAAATAATAATCGGCTAGGCGAAGCGATATTGCGCTCTATATCCTTATTCAACAGCGGCCAACATGGCGACTTGGATGATTTGACCGATGCAATTGCATTTTTTCGAAACGTCGGTCTTGAGGATGTAGCTAGAAAAGCCTCGCTTCAACTTATGCTGCTTGAACGGCGTGGCTGATGAATATGAACCGCCAGATTCAAACCTTTCTGGAAGCGCAATCCGCTGAATTGGACGCTGCAACAAATACGCAGCTGGCCTATGCAAGGGATCTAAAGGATTTTTCTGCATGGCTGGGGAAGCGCCAATCAGACTTTCAAACATGTACACAGAGTAATATTGAAAACTATCTGGTATTTTGTGAGCAACAGGGGTTGGCGAAATCAACACGCGCGCGACGGCTCTCTGCTATACGGCAATTATTCCGTTTTGGTTTTGAAGATGGTTGGCGCACTGACAATCCGTCCATTCAGATAAAAGGCCCAGGTCGTGATAAACGTCTTCCAAAAACATTGACCCAATCGGATGTTGTAGCACTATTGGAATGCGCAAACCATTACGGGCGCAGCCCTGAAGAATTTGCACGAAACTCTTGTCTGTTAGAAATTCTTTACGCAACTGGCATGCGGGTAACGGAATTGGTTAGTTTACCTGTTGCTGCCGCTCGCGGTGATCCGCAACTGCTTTTGGTCCGGGGAAAAGGCGGTAAGGAACGTTTGGTACCTCTTTCAGTGCCAGCACGGTCCGCGTTAACAAATTGGCTGAAAGCATGGGATCAAACGCAGGGGGAAAATGGCGACAAAGGCATTCCAACCAGTGTGTTTTTATTTCCATCCCGCGGAAAACTTGGCCACCTGACACGGCATTGGTTTTATGGGTTGATAAAAGATATTTCACGAGCCGCCAAAATCCCAGCAGACAATGTCACCCCCCATACGCTTCGCCATGCATTCGCAACCCATCTACTGGCCAATGGCGCTGATCTTCGGTCAATCCAAACACTGTTAGGGCATGCAGATATTTCAACAACAGAAATTTACACTCATGTTTTGGATGAGCGCTTAAAAGAACTTGTGCTAAATCATCACCCTTTGTCTGAAGATAAATAGGCTTCCATCTCAGGTGGAAAAATTTCAGTACTGGGCCAAAAACCGGTAAGAACAGCGGTTTCGTATCCTTGATTTAGCCCGGCAGCTTTCATCAACCCACTTGCGTATTCATGGTCATACGATAATCGTTTTTGTTCAAAACCAGCTTCTGCCAATACGCCAAAAAATGTTCTTGGGTCGCCATTATGCGCCGGCATCCCAATTGCTCCCGGGTTGATCCAATTAACCCCACCAATATTCCGCTGAAATGGAATGCCACAATGGCCAGCAATTATTCCGTCAATAGGTCCGACAATGGACCGAATGGATTTAATTTCGGTGACAAAATCCCTGGTATCGCTTGTCGGCCAAATAAATTTTGCCACATCTGATAACCCGCCATGGATCACTGCGTAACGCTGGTTGTCATATGTAAACACAACGACATCCGGCGTTTCGGCCATGTGTTTTCGTTGGTTTGTCGAAAAAGCAGTACGCGCGAAGGGAAACCACACACGCGACAACATTTCACATTTGGACCCCAAGTCAAATCCGCAACCACAATCATTTGCAGCCAAACCTAATTGTTTCTCGCAATTACCTGCGACCAGCACACAATGGTCCTGCCAAAGGCGCCACGTTTCAACCGGGTTGGCACAATAGGCTACAATATCACCGGTGCATATTCGATTCTTTGGCGGAATACCCCTAGCCTCTGCCCATTCTAAAAGCGCCGTACTGGCTTGTAAGTTTGAATAGGGACCACCAAACAGCAATACTTCTCCGTGCAATTCACCAAGCTCAAGAACTTTGTATTCGGAGGCTGGCATCCTGTGCTATTCCTTGATTGGCAGGCGATTGGCCCCCATAAGACAAAAAAATAAACGAAAGACAATATTGATGGACCTAACCACACTAATTCTTGACACTGCTTTTTGGACAACCAGTGCAGCAATCATTGCATTATTGTTCATGTCGGCAATTTTTTCAGGTTCAGAAACCGCATTAACCGCCGCCTCTCGCGGAAAACTTCGTTCCCGGTCTGATAAAGGCTCGTTGGGGGCGAAACGCGCATTGGAAATAACCGACGACACAGAACGATTGATAGGGTCGGTCTTATTAGGAAATAATCTTGTAAATATTCTTGCAACGTCCCTTGCAACCGCCCTGTTCACCAGATTGTTTGGTGACAATGGTGTTGCCATGGCAACGTTGGTGATGACGTTGCTGGTGCTTATATTTGCGGAAGTTTTGCCAAAAACATATGCAATTACAAATCCCGAAAATGCAGCAATACGTGCCGCGGTGATTATTCGCCCGGCGATATTCATTTTTGCACCAATTGTATCCGCCGTTCGTGTGTTTGTGCGTGCGATCCTTTGGGCTTTTGGTGTACGCGCAGATCCCAATAGCAAAATACTGGCTGTCAAAGAAGAAATTGCAGGTGCTATTTCCCTTGGCCACCATGAAGGAACCGTAGAAAAAGATGACCGTGATCGTATTTTAGGGGCCTTGGATCTATCAGATCGAACCGTAGAGGAAATCATGCGCCATCGATCTGAAATAGAAATGATTGATGTCGGATTGTCACCACAAAACGTATTGGAAATTGTTCTGCGTTCTTCCCATACCAGACTACCGCTCTATAAAAACAATCAGGAAAATATCGTCGGTGTACTTCACGCCAAAGATTTGTTGCGCGCTATGTATGCGCGAACGATCGAGCAACAAGATGCAACTGATCCATTCGATAATTTTTCGGTTCTGGATGTTGCTATGAAGCCTTATTTTGCACCCGAAACAACATCACTTGATGATCAGATGCGTCAATTCTTACGCCGACAAACCCATTTTGCTTTGGTGGTTGACGAATATGGCGTTCTTCAGGGGCTGATAACTTTAGAGGATATACTTGAGGAAATTGTTGGTGAGATTACCGATGAATTTGATGCTGAGGACGTTACTGCGCCCCAAAAATCTGACACCGGCGACTGGCTGGTTGACGGTGCAATGACAATACGCGACCTAAATCGCGCAAATGACTGGTCTCTCCCGGATGACGAAGCGCATACCATTGCTGGTCTCGTAATCCATGAAGCACAGTCAATACCTAACACAGGGCAGGTATTTCAGTTTCACAATTTCCGTTTTGAAATTGTTGAACGCAAGGAAAACAGGATTTCAAAACTTAAAATCCAACCCCTTAGCGAGCTTTAAACAGGCCACCAAGGATACCCCGGACAATACGCCGACCGGTGGTTCCTTTCAGTTCTTTGATCACAACCCTGGCCAATGAAGCCCCAAATCCGTCATTTTTGTTAGAGCGCCGACGTGATGTTCTTTTTCCGGTGTTTCCATCATAGCGCCTTGCCTGTTTTAGTTCACGCTCTGCCTTTTTCAGGTTCTCTTCTTCGCGTTCGGCCTCTTCAGCCGCTTTAGCTGCAGTTAAAGCGCGCGCGGTTAGTCTTTCAAAGGCAGAGTCCCTGTCAATTTTATTGTCATACTTGCCGGCCACAGGTGAGGACAAAATAATAGAAGCTCTTTGCGAACTTGAAATTGGCCCGAGTTGCGAAGAAGGGGGGCGGATTAATGTTTTTTCAACAATCCCGGGGGCACCTTTGGCTTCCAATAGGGATGTAACCGCTTCACCGATGCCGACTTCCTGTATTGCTTCCTCTGTAGAAAATCTGGGGTTTGAACGATAGGTCTCTGCGGCTCGACGCAAGTGGTACTGATCACGGGCGGTAAATGCTCTCAACGCGTGTTGAATACGGTTGCCCAATTGTCCCAAAATATCTTCGGGGACATCCGCAGGTTTTTGCGTTACGAAAAATACGCCAACCCCTTTTGAACGAATTAGGCGGGCTACCTGTTCAACTTTATTCACCAGTGCTTTCGGAGCATCGTCAAACAATAAATGAGCTTCATCAAAGAAGAAAACAAGTTTGGGTTTGTCCGGGTCACCCACTTCAGGAAGCTCTTCAAAAAGCTCTGACAACAACCACAACAAAAAAGTCGCATACAATCGTGGTGAGCTCATCAATTTGTCCGCAGACAAAATCGAAATCAACCCACGACCATCAACATCAGTTCGCATGATATCTGTCAGCTCCAGCGCTGGTTCGCCGAATAGTTCCGTACCACCCTGATTGTCCAAAACCAAAAGTGACCGCTGAATTGCGCCGACCGAAGACGTCGAAACGTTGCCATAGCGCAGTGACAATTCGCTGCGATTTTCGCCCACCCAAACCAACAACGACTGCAGGTCCTTTAGATCAAGAAGCGGCAAACCTTCTTCGTCAGATACCCGGAATGCGATATTTAAAACGCCTTCCTGTGCATCCGTAAGTTCAAGTAATCGGGCCAACAGCAATGGCCCCATTTCCGTTACTGTTGTCCGAACAGGGTGTCCTTGTTTACCAAACATGTCCCAGAAAATGACTGGAAACTTTTCGTATTTATAGTCATCAAAACCAATCTTGGTTGCCCGGCTGGTAAAGGCTTCATGAAGTTTAAATTCTGGCGAACCGGCAATTGCCAACCCCGCCAAATCGCCTTTTACATCTGATAAGAATACCGGCACGCCTGCCGCAGAAAAACTTTCGGCCATTATTTGTAGCGTAACGGTTTTACCAGTTCCGGTTGCACCTGCGACAAGGCCATGGCGGTTGGCATATTTAAGAAGCATATTTTGCGCTGAGCCGTATCCTTCACCGCCGCCACCAATAAAGATATTCTTGCTCATTCAGTATTCTCCCGCATTCTATGCCCTAACCCAATACATCACATTCAACATAATTGGCCACAGGAAATAGGGCCTTCAAAACAGACAACCCTGGCACTGTGTATGACGCTGACACGGTGTTCCG
>CAZETX010000011.1:22699-58162 GCA_964514925.1 uncultured Marinosulfonomonas sp. | reverse complement strand
TCCAATGTGCGCCGGATCGCTGCCGGGTGGGCATGGAACATACGGGCCATATCCGTGGCCCCTTTCAGGCGATGCTCGGCATTGGCCAGGGCGCGGGTGCCGATCTGGTCAATGGTGATGTGTTCGCGCATGCAGGTCAGCACATCCGCCAACTGCCGGCGCGCGGCGCGGTGCATCAAGACATCGCCCATGGCCACCATGGGGGCGGCGGTTTTATGGGCCAGACGGGCGCAGCGTTTCAGATGGGCCTGATCCCGGCCATTATAATGCGGAACCGCCCCCAGAAACACATGGCCCGGGTAATGGCGCACGGCCTTTTGCAAATGCTCGCTTATCTGCCGTTGACCAAGCCCCACCTGTGGCAGGGCGATCAGGATCATGCCGGAACAGCCCTTAAGCAGGTCCAGCATGTCCAGATGGCAGCTGCCCTTTTCGGCCCGGCGTTTGCCAAGGGTCAAAAGCCGGGTCAGGCGGGCATAGGCCGGGCGATCCTGTGGCAGGGCGATCCAGTGCAGCGGGCTGTCGCGCAGCACCAGCCGGCAGCCGACGATCAGCCGGGGCAGATGGCCCCCGTCTGGGCGCGGCAATTCCTGCACCTGGCCCACGCTTTGGCGGCTGCTGGCATCCACCTGCAGGCTTGAGCGGATTTTGACGGTTTCGGTTGCGGCGCGTTTCAATTCCTTTAGGGCGGACCATGCCCGCACCACCCCGGCCAGCGAATTTCGATCGGTGATGGCAATGGCCTCAAGCCCCAGTTCTGCGGCCCGTGTGACCAGTTCTTCGGGGTGCGAGGCCCCGGTGAGAAAGGTAAAGTTTGAGGTGATGCAAAGCTCGGCGTAGCTTGGGTTATTGCCGTTGTCATGGGCGCGGGTCATGCAAATTCCCCCTGCACATACCAGCCGGGGTTTTGCGGTGTGTAAAACAGCCATAACCGGCGCCCCTGCCGGGTTTCTACCTGCCAGTAATCACGCAGGCCGGAACGCCAGTTTTCATCCGGCAGCCACCATTCCGGGGCAATACGTTCGGGCCCGGTCACGCGCCCGGTTGTCAGGGACATCCGCCGCCAGCGCAGCCGGGCTGGCGGGCGCGGGCCGGTGCCGGCAATTGGTTCGGGTGGGAACAGGCGCAAGGGGCGCGGCTGCAGCGCGACCCAGGATCCCGCAGGTTCAGAATAGGCGGCCGGGGCGATGATAAAGCTGCGCTCCGGGATGTGGCTGTCGGCGGGCAGGAAGCGCTGGACATTCTCCAGCCCGATCCGGGTGCCGATGCGGGTGATCAGATCATCCAGCCTGCCACCGTGCCGGGTGCCGAGCGGGCTGATCTGGCGGGCGGGCAGCGGGTTGACCTGTGTGGCCTCAAGCCGGATCTGGTCAATGCCAAAACCGGCATCCACCTGATCCACACCCCGCCCGAACAGCGGCAGAATGCGGGCAACATCGTGCAGGGGGCGGGCCAGTCGCAGTTCAACCTGTTGGTTGGCCTGATCCACCCGCCGCAGGGTCAGTTGTAAAACCCGCGCGCCCATTTCCCGGGCTTTCAGTTTGGCGCAAAGCTGTTCCAGCAGGCGTTCAGTGCCGGCCATCACATCGGCGCTAAGGCCGATGGGGTCAGGCAGGGTCATCCGCACCCCGAAATGAACCAGTTCCGGCAGCGGGGAGATTTCTTCGGGCTGGGTGCCCAATGCCTGATCCAGCCGCAACAGCACGTCAGCGCCAAACCGGCGGGTTACGGTGGCCCGGGGCAGGGCGATCAGATCAGAGATATGGCGTATCCCAAGGCGTTGCAGGGTGACGCAGGTTTCCCCCGGCAGCCGCAGGGCGGCAACAGGCAGCGCCGTGATCCGCTTTTGTGTGCCCCCGGCACTGGCCGCCCCTTCCGAATAATGCGCCAAAGCCCAGGCCGCGCCGCGGGTGTCGGCCAGCCCGACGCGCGCGTCTATTCCGGCGCGGGCCAGCCGGCTTTGCATATCGGCCAGCATCGTGGCTTCACCGCCTGACAGATGTGCCGAGCCGGTGATGTTCATCACCAGACCATCCCCGCCCTCTAGTCCGACCCAGGGGCAATAACGCTTGGCCCATCTTGCCAGCATGCGTAAAAACCGCTGATCCGCCTGCAGGTCGGCGGGGCGGCTTTGCAGTTCCGGGCAGAACGCCCGGGCGTCGGAATGGCCCATCCCCCGGTGCAGGCCCTGCTTTTCGGCCCGCTGGTTCAGGCAATATAAACGGTCGGTGTTGTTTTGCTGCAGGATCAGGGCAAAGGCGCCGTCAAAGGGCCGCGCGCGCAGAACCCTGTTGCTGGGCAGCCTCGGAAACCACAATGATACGACGCGCTTCTGCATTCCATTTCACATCCCAGGCAGCAAATGTTCCCGTTTTGTTCTTAATAATTTCCCACCGCTGCAGAGTCGAGTCCCCCTGGTCAAAAATCGGCGCGCATTGCCAGCGGGTTTCGGCAGAATTGCTGCCCATACCCTGGGGGATCATGCAAAGTCCGGTGGATTTCCCCGCCTCGGCGGCCAGTTGCAACCGGCGCCCGGCCAGCAGGCTGAGGGGCGCGCTTAGTTCAAGGACCACAAGCGGGACGACACCCGAGCGCAGGGCCTCTTCCGCCACGGCCAGCATTTCCAACTGGTCTTTGGTGCGGGCCAGAAACAGCCTTTTTGGGTCAAAAAAGCTGCTGAAGCCGGGGGGGTTGATATGGTCGGTTTTCCAGCTTTCGCAGACCCAGAAAACCGGGCCCTTGCCGTGGGCGGTGAGCGCGCAGGCAAATACCAGCGCGCCGGGCCCGCAGACTTCATGGGTGCGGTTTTTGCGCAGGGGAAAGTGGGGGAAGGCATCATTGGGCATGCACTATCGTTACGGCAAAACAACGCTGATGGCGAGCGTGTTTGCGCAGCGACAACAGGTGGCGGGGTGATCAGTAAATGTAGTTTTGATGAATAATAGAGGCCTAAGGGCAAAAGAAGTCGGGCAAGGTTTTTAAAATTACCTTGCTAAGGATGTAGTTTTACTAATATAGAAAATCGCACCCCTTAGAGTAACTTATGTCAAATTCAAATAACCTTGTCGAAAAAATCAATAAAGACCGCGCGGACCTGTCACGGGCGTTTGGCCTGATTGCTGACTATCTTTTGAAAACCCCGCAAGGATTTATACACGCGCCTATGCGTGAGCTTTCCACAAAAATTGGGGTGAGTGAACCGACACTGATCCGGTTTAGTCGCCACTATGGGTATACCGGGTTGCCGGATTTTCGCCTGGCGATTGCCATGGCATTGGCGGCAGGCGGGCTGAACGATGGGGCCGATCTGGAGCCGCGGCTGGCGGATAAGGAAGGTGTCAACCGTTTGGCGAAACAGGCGATAGCGGCAGCGGCTGTATCGGTAATGGCCAAGGACAAAGCAATTTTGCTGGATTCGGGTTCCACGGTTCAGTTTTTGGCAACCGAGTTGCGAAATGCCCCGGCGCTGACCATCATGTCGACAGGGCTGAAATCTGCGCTTGGCCTGATGAACAGCCCACAGCACCAGCTGATGCTGCCCGGTGGGGAGATCCGCAAAAACGCCCTGTCCCTAAGCGGTCGGCTTGCCGAAACATCCCTGTCGGCAATGCGGTTTGACACCGCCTATATCGGGGCAGACAGCATTGATGCAGAACACGGGCTTTCTACCTTTAACGAGGCCGAGGCGCATCTGACACGGGCAATGATTGCAGCCAGCCGGCGCACGGTTGTTCTGGCAGATGCGACAAAATTCAAATCCCCGGCTTTGCATAAGATATGTGCGCTTTCAAAGGTGGATATCATCATTACCGATCAAAATCTGACCCCGGAAATATGCCGGGAGGTGCGGGCGCTGAATGTTCAACTTATTCTGGCCAAGCTGCCGGTTTTAGAAAAATCACAGAGGGAACGACCATGACCACAGATTGGGCAACCAGCCGGGAAATTGAGGCGCAACCGGAAATCTGGCGCGGCTGGGCGGAAAAGATTGCCAAGGTTGGACCGGAAACCGGGCAATGGATAACGCACCGCGCCCCCGATGAGATCTGGCTGTGCGGCGCGGGAACGTCGGCATTTATTGGCGATGCGCTTGCGGATGGTTTAAGCGGCCGGCTGGCGGATATCCCGGTTCGGGCAATTGCGACCACTGATCTGGTGGCAGGTCCGCAAACATATCTGAGGGACGGGTTGCGCCCGCTGGTGGTGTCGTTTGGCAGGAGCGGGGACAGCCCGGAAACTATCGGAACGCTGGATATTCTTGACCGGCTTTGTCCTGATGCGGATCGGTTGAACATTACCTGCAACGGTGAAGGTGCGCTGGCAAAGCGCGCCCATCCCGGTGCCGGTCAGCAACGGGTGATCGTGCTGCCGGACGCCTGCCACGATCAGGGATTTGCGATGACATCCAGCTACACCACCATGTTGCTGAGCGCACTGGCCTGTCTGAGCGGTGCGGGGGCGCGTGAAATAGTTGAAAATATTGGCGTATTGGCAAAAGGCGCCGAGGCCCTGTTGCGCAGGGATATGTCGGGGGCTCGCCCGGAACGGGCGGTGTTTCTGGGCTCGGGACCATTTACCGGAACCGCGCGTGAGGCGGCGTTGAAAGTGCTGGAATTAACGGCGGGGCAGGTGGTGACCTGCTGGGACAGCTCACTAGGGTTTCGCCATGGCCCCAAGGCGATTGTGAATGAACAAACCGCGGTTTTTGTGTTTCTGTCGGGCGACGGATTAACCCGCAAGTATGACCAGGATATCGTGGATGAAATCCGTACACTTTTCCCGAAAATATCCGTGACCTCAATGGGTTGCGTCGCTGAAACCGGGGCTGCGCCGGATATCGTAATTGCCGGGCTTTCAGATGATCTTTGGGATACGGCGTTGTTTATAATTGTTGCGCAATTGCTGTCGGTAAGCTGGTCAAAATCACTGGGGCTGAACGTTGATAATCCGTTTCAGGACGGGGCGTTGACGCGGGTTGTTTCGGGGGTTCAACTATATAGATGAATGGAAAATTTACTTTGAAAAGAAGGCGTTAGGATGGGGTATTTACAAGAACTGATCGCGCAAAACCGAGCCGGTAAAGCGGTTGCAATTGCGTCAGTGTGCTCGGCGCAGGCGGATGTGCTGGAGGCCAGCCTGTTGCTGGCCAAATCCAGAAATCGCCCGATCCTGATTGAGGCCACCAGTAATCAAGTCAATCAGTTTGGCGGGTATACCGGTATGACGCCGGCGGATTTCATAGCCTTTGTTGGTGAGATAATGGGCCAGGTTGGCATTGACCCGGCATTGGTGATTTTTGGTGGTGACCATCTGGGCCCGCAGGTTTGGCGCGTCCAGCCCGCGTCAGAAGCGATGGAGAATGCCAGTGATCTGATGGCGGCCTATGTGAAGGCCGGATTTACCAAAATTCATCTGGATTGTTCAGAAGGTTGTGCCGGCGAACCAGCACAGGTGGATGATTTGATCAGCGCCCGGCGTGCGGCTATGCTGGCCAGGGTGTGTGAAGAAAACGCGCCTGATCCGGGTAAGCTAAGTTATGTTATCGGCACCGAAGTTCCGCCCCCCGGCGGGGCCCGCGCCGATGAAATTGATGCCAAGATTGTGGCGACCACATCGCAACGGGCAAAAATTACGCTGGCGCAGCATCAGGATGCTTTTGACGAAATTGCACTGGTGGATGCCTGGAAACGGGTGATCGGGTTGGTTGTACAGCCCGGGTTGGAATTTGGGCCGACCCGAATTGATCGGCTGAATGTCGGTTCGGCCAATGAACTGTCTGCGGCATTGCAGGATTTCGAGCATATTTGCTTTGAAGCCCATTCAACCGATTACCAGTATGATGGGGTATTTCCGGAACTGGCGCGCCGTAATTTTGCGGTTCTCAAGGTTGGCCCGGCCCTGACATTCGCCTATCGGCAGGCGCTATATGCACTGGATCACCTGAGCCATCATCTGGCGCCCGGGCGCAGTGGTACCGAACTAAGCGATACCATGGAGCAGTTGATGCTTGGCAAACCCGAATATTGGCAAAACCATTATGCCGGGTCTGAAAGCAGCCAGTACCAGCAGCGTCATTTCGGCTATGCTGATCGCATTCGGTATTATTGGCCCGAGGCCAAGGCGCAGGCGGCAATCGCGGTGCTGTTTTCAACCTTGGGAAAACGGGTTCCACCCCGGCCAATGCTGGAGCAATATTTTGCGCCTGAAATACTGCGGCAGGCAGGATCGTTGGATGAGGACTGGGCAAAACAATTGGTAAAAGCCCAGATACAACAGGCCCTGACGCCGTATTTATTTTAGCACCCTGCAAAATTGGACCGGTTGGCGATCAGATTTCCAGCGTCGCAATCAGGCTGGCCCAGGATGCGCCGTGCAAGTCCCTGTCCTGTCTGGCACCCTGTGTGGTCGGGCGGGGCAGGGACAGTTTAACGACGTTCAGCTCTGGGATTTCGAACCTTTTGATCTGGTCGGCTGGGATGCCGAATATTTTTGCCACCTGATCTGTCCTGAGATTGCTACAAACCTGTTTATAGGGCACTTGCCCCCCACAAAATATATCAACCGTCAGCCAGAACGGGCCGGCGTTTTTACTGCGGATTTTTTGTGCGATGTCTTGCAATTTAGCCATGTTCGATGACCTCAAGGGAAAACGCGTCCATCGGATTATCCAGTTGCATCACATGGTTCAGGCAAAATTCGTAGATCTCGCCCCGGTCCATTTCCGGGGGCGAAAACGGGAAGGCAAAGGTGGGCTGTTCTTCCTCAGAAGTTAACGGGTGGTGCAGCAGATAGGGGTTTAGGATTTTGGCAATCTCGCGGGCTTGTTCGGCGGTTTTGGCCGTTACAATTCCCAAAACACCGACTTCAATTGGTTGGCTGGCCTGTGTTTCCAGATCACCAAAACTGGCGTTCTTGCCGATCAGCCGTAATTCGATGGTAAAATCAGCCCTTTTTATCCCCATACGGTCGATAGCCTTAGCGCTGCATTTCAGCTGAATATCGTCGGCCCATGCCGCAGCGTTCCTGACATAGCGCTCATCGCGCAGGAGCACCAGGGTAACAACCTGAAACCCGGCGATACGGGCCGCTTCCAGCTTAACCGTATACAGTTTCGCCGGGACCCATATTGAGCCTTCAACCCGAACGCTTTGGTCATCCTGTGCGCTGTATCTGGCTGATTTCACATCCAGATAACCGCCAGGTTCGTGCAGTATATAAGGGTCACTGTTTTCGTATAACATATGGGCTGAAACGGTGTGGGGGGTGGCTTTGGAGCCAGCTGCCATGGGGATCACGGTGAAACCTGACGGGTCAAATTCCAGTATGATCACGCCCGATTGCGGATTGGTTGCACAAAGGGCGCCACATTCACCAATTTTCGCACCGTGCCAGACCGGCCCCGGGGGCAGGCCGCGCATGATTGGCAGGGCTGCGATTGCCCCGGCGTCAGAGGTACGACCGGCGATGACAATATCGGCCCCGGTATTTAAGGCAGCGGCGATTTGTTCGGCCCCGGCCAATGCCACGATGTTGCTGCAAGAAGAGATGATTTCAGCCGAAATTTCCGGGGCGTTGGGTAAAGGTCTAAGGCGGTTTTCTTGGTGTGCATTCGCGATGCGGCTGGTTGACTGGGATGAGCGCAGGACCGCGATCCGCAGGTTTTGACCAAGTTCGGTTGCAATTTCGCGGGTAATTTCCAGAAGCCAGTTTACCGCGCTATCTGTCCCGCAGGTTCCGGCTGATCCGATCACCAATGGCACACCGGCCTTTTGGCGCGCCACCATCAGCCCCTGCCATTCAACCTTGGTCGATGCACGGGAATATTTTGAGACACCGCGCCCCAGATAGGCAGGACCACTATCGGTTGAGCCACCGTCGATCACGATAATATCAGGCTTCATTGCCAGCCCACGTTCCAGCGCCACCGGGTTATAATTCAGACCCAATGCGCCGGAAGGGACCAGCACCCGCACCATGTTAATCAGTGATCCGTTGGGGTTTTTTCAGTAATCCCCGCAGGAACATTGGCGCAACAAATCCAACTATCGCGGCAATCCACAACCCGATTGCGATGGGGGATGAAAGCAGATACCAGGCGTCGCCGTCCGATATGACCATGGCGCGTCGCAGCGCATTTTCCATATGGCCGCCCAACAGTATGCCAAGAATGACCGGAACCGTGGGGATGTCCAGTTTTCGCAGCACATATCCCAACACGCCAAATCCGATCATCAGCAGTAAGTCAAAGTAGCTTCCGGACAGGGAGTAGATGCCAACAAATGAAATCATGGTGACACCCGGCAAAAGCACCCATGGCGGCACCATAAGAACTTTGACGAAAATTTTCACCATGGGTACGTTCATCAGGAGCAAGACGAAGTTGGCAATCAGCAGGGACGCGATCAGGCCCCAGACGACCTCTGGCCGTTCGGTGAATAATGTCGGGCCGGGGGTGATGTTCAGGGTCATCAGCAGCGCCAGCAAAACAGCCGTTGTACCGGAACCCGGAACCCCAAGCGTTAACATCGGCACCAGCGCCCCGCCTGCAGCCGCGTTGTTACCGGCCTCGGGTGCGGCCACGCCCTTGGCAACGCCAGTGCCAAAGCCGCCGTCTTTTCCGGCGATGGATTTTTCGACCATGTAGGCCATAAAGCTGCCAAGTGAAGCACCCGCACCCGGTAATATACCGGCGATAAAGCCAACGATTGAAGAACGAAACATTGTCCAGCGAGTGGCGAAAATATCAGCCCACGGAATACGGACCTTATTGAGTTTCACGCCGATGGATGAATTTTTGCCATGGCTTTCAATAAAAAAGAACACTTCGGCGACGGCGAAAAGCCCGACGATGGCAACCAGAAAATCAACGCCATCATAGAGGTGTAAACTGCCGCCGGTCAGGCGCGGTAAACCGCTGGAACTGTCAACGCCGATCATTGCGATGCCCAGTCCAAGGGTTGCCGCAATGGCAGATTTTGCCTGATTGTTGCTGGCCATGCCACCAAGGGTACAAAACGCCAACATGTAGAGCGCGAAATATTCGGCAGGGCCAAACAGATAGGCGACATTGGCCAGTAAGGGTGCAAGGAACATCAGGCCGATGGTTGCAAATAACGCACCGTAAAACGAAGCCACACCGCTAAGGACCAATGCATCGCCGGCGCGTCCGGCTTTGGCCATTGGATACCCATCAAGTGTGGTCATCAGGGCCGGTTCATCCCCCGGTATGTTAAGCAGGATCGAACTAATACGGCCGCCATACATCGCTCCGTAATAAACCGATGTCATCAGAACCAGAGCAGATGTTGCGTCCAGCCCCATCGAAAATGTTATCGGGATCAGAATGGCGACACCATTTGACGGGCCAAGTCCGGGCAGTGCGCCGATGATTGTCCCTAAAAAGCACCCGATAACAGCAAGCATTAGGGTATAGGGTGAAAGGGCGATGGAAAACCCTAAGGCAAGGTTGCTAATAATATCCATGATCTATCCCGTGATGGATTTTGGAAAGGCCACAAGCCCCAGATCCAATCCAAATTTGAAAATGACGAACAGTCCGATTGAAAGGCCCAAGCCAGCCAGAGTAGCGTTTAGGGCTTTCGGGCTGATCTGATAACTTAAGACAGCAGCAGTGACCGCAGTTGGCGCCAGAAAACCGAAGGGTTTTAACGCGTAGGCATAAAGCACCAATACCAGCACAGCGATTGCCAGAGCACCAAAGGTTTTCAGCGTCGGCCAGTCGGGTTCCGGATCCGGGCGAAAAACCATAACCAAGGCGCTAATCGCTGCGGTTACACCGATAAGGATAGGGAACAGTTTGGGTCCCACAGGGTCGGAAAGAAACGAAGTCTGGATTTGTGTGGCGCCCGCAATATATGCGAGCGCCAGCAGTGCCACGACCAGACCAAATATCCGATCAGAGGCCATTACTGAATGACGCCGATGTCTTTTGACATCTGACGAATTTCAACGATCAGGTTGTCGATATAGTCCTGAAATTCGTCACCGACTAGGGTGAAAGGCGCCAGACCATTTGCGGCCATTGCTTCTTTCCATTCGGTGCTGTCAGCCACCTGTTGCAAACGACCAGCCCACATATTGAAGGTTTCGTCGGACACACCACGGGGGATATAAAGCCCGCGCCAGTTACCAGCGACCACATCATAGCCCTGCTCTTTTGCGGTTGGGATATCTTCAAAACCCGGCACACGTTCGTCAGTCAATACTGCCAGTGCACGAATGTCACCCGAGGCCAAAAATCCAACAATTTCAGACATGTCGCCTGTCATTGCCTGGGTAAAGCCACCAATGGTTTGCGTGATTGCATCACCACCACCGTCCAGGCCGATATATTTCACCTTGGTGATATCTGTCAGGCCAGCACGTTGCAGCAGCATCAGTGGTTTCATGTGGTCAAACCCGCCAACAGCAGAGCCACCGGCAAATGTTACTGATTTTGGATCAGCAACGACGGCATTCAGCAGATCACCGATATTCATGTAGGGGCTGTCTGCGGCGACAACGATGACGCCGGGATCAATCCCGATGGCACCGACGAAACGCACCTGATCGGCCGTCATGCCGGCATAGGCATTTTGAGCCAGACGGGTTGTCGTCGCTGAAGACGCGGCAACAATCAGGTCGGCATCTTCGTTGCGTTCGGCAACCACGTTGCTAAAGGCAAGCCCGCCACCGCCACCGGCCATATTGGTAACCTGAATGGGTTTGTCCACGGCCCCGATGTCAAACATAATTTTACCGATTTGACGGCAGGTAAAGTCCCAGCCACCGCCGGGGTTGGCCGGTGCGATACACTCCGCGGCCATGGCCGAGGTGGCGCTAAGGCCCAATACGGCACTGGTCACCAGCACCTTGAATAGACGTTTTGTCATGATATTCTCCCATTTGACATGGCGGTTTTTCCCGCCCATGCTTTAACAAAGCCACCCAACCTGACACCAACCTGTCATGAACAGAAAATCGAAAATCCATGCGTTTTCTTCTTGTTGAAGACAATATCAAACTGGCAAATGCTATCATTGAACGGCTTATGCTGGACGGCCATGCAGTTGATCATGCAGACACACTGGAGAACGCTACCTCGTGTATCGATGTTGCGACTTACGATTTGATTTTGTTGGATATAATGCTGCCAGACGGGGACGGCCGGGATTTTTTGCAGGCGCACCGGCAAAAAAAACAGCGCACACCTGTTATCGTTATCACAGCGCGATCGGAAGTGTCAGACCGGGTGGGATTACTGGATCTTGGCGCGGATGATTACCTTACCAAACCATTCGATTTTTCCGAATTAGAAGCCCGCTGCAGGGCGGTATTGCGGCGACAGGGGGGGGTGGCGGCGAATCAAAAGTCTTTTGAAGACGCCATCTTGGATACGACTTCTGGCAAGCTTGAAATAAACGGCGTGAGTGAAAGTCTTCGCAACCGGGAGCTGCGTTTGCTTGAGGTGTTTTTTAGTTCCCCGGCACAGGTATTTTCAAAGAACCATCTGATGGATCGGCTATTTTCCTTTTCGGATGAGGTAACAGAAAATGCCATCGAGGTCTACGTTGGCAGAATTCGAAAGCGCCTGGCCGAGTCAAATGTACGGATCGAAACGGTGCGTGGTTTGGGCTATCGTATGGTCAAACAGGAATGAATCGACCACGGGTAAATGGTTCAATTCGGCGGCGCTTGTTTTTTCAATTGTCTGCAATTGCAGCGATGCTGTCGCTTACTTTATTTTTGGTGGTTAGAAATGTTGCCCAAGGGGCCGCCTCTGACACGCAGGATGACATTCTGGCGGCGTCAGCGACGGCGATTGCAGACTCATTACGTAGCGAAGCCGGGCTCGTGACGCTTGAGTTGCCTTATTCTGCGCTGTCAATGCTGGGAACAATTAACGAAGACCGGGTATTTTACCGAGTCATGGTGGATGGAAAAACGCTTACCGGGTATCAGGATTTACCACAACCAAATAGCCCGCCGAACCGCTCAGAGCGTAGCTTTTCGACTTTTATCTACCGCGGTGAAGAAGTGCGTTCAGTTTCAGTTGTCAGACCGGTGGGAAGTCAGGGACAAACGGCAAATGTTATGGTGACCGTTGCCCAGACACGACTTGGAATGGAAGCGATATCATCGCGGATTACGTCCACTGCAACCGCGGTTGGCGTGGGTTTTTTTCTGATGGCGACGGCGCTAAGTTTACTTGCTGCCAGATCGGCGCTGAAGCCGCTAAATCAAATGACTGAATCTGTTACACGACGTGGCCCCAAAGATTTGCGCCCGGTGGTTGCAAACACACCCGCTGAACTGGTTCCGTTTGTTGATGCATTGAATGGGTTTATGGCGCGACTACGAGCGTCTTTGTCGAGGTCAGAGGATTTTATCGCAGAGGCTGCCCACAGGGTACGAACCCCGCTTGCAATCGTTCGGGCGCGTGCAGAAGTGATCCATCGCAAGTTGAACAAACCAGAGCATAAGCAGGCCATTCGCGAAATGATCCGGGCCATTGACGAAAGTTCCCGCTCTGCCAGTCAATTATTAGACCATGCAATGGTTACTTTTCGCACCGATAGCCTGGCAGAAGATGATCTGGACCTTTGTGAATTGATGAATGAAGCATGTGACCGGCTGGAACCTACGGCGGAATTGAAAGATATCGTTGTTGATCGCCACTTTCCTGATGCTGTTCTGATTATCCGGGGTGATCGGATATTGTTGCAAAGCGCATTGTTGAACATTTTGGACAATGCGATCAAGTATTCCTACGAAGACAGCAAGATTGTTGCGCGTCTTGAAGCTAATAACATGTTTGAATTGTCATTCACTGACAATGGTCGCGGCTTCACGGGTACAGAATTCAGCAAATTAACGGATCGATTTGCGCGGGGGACAAATGTAACGGATATCGTTGGATCTGGCCTTGGTCTTACAATTGCAGATGAAGTAGTACGGGCCCACGGTGGCAAATTGAGAATTACAGAAAATGAAAGGGGCGGCGCATGCGTTTCGCTTGTCTTGCCGCTGCCATAGCAACGGCACTAGTGCTGTCAGTTTCGGCGGCGGTTGCATTGAAGGTTGAAGAAAATATCATTTATCGTGCAGTGAATGAAAAGTCGGTTTTGCAAATAATTTCCACTGCCGACCGGAAAGTATTTGAGCCAATAATAATTGCCTTTCAAAAGGATCATCCAGAGATCACCGTCGACTACACGATCACCGGAACCTCAGATCTGATGAAAGCTATATATGAGGAAGGATTGGTTTTTGATCTGGCAATATCCTCAGCGATGGATCTACAGACAAAACTGGCCAATGACGGATTTGCACAAAAATACCGTTCTGAGGCGACTGACCAGATGCCGGGTTGGGCAAAATGGCGCAACCAAATATTTGCCTTTACACAAGAGCCGGCAGTTTTGGTGGTGTCTAAAAAATATTTCACGCGTACTGATGCCCCTGCATCGCGAGAAGAGTTGATTACGCTACTGCGTGATGAGCCTGATCGGTTTCGCGGGCGCATTGGAACCTATGATGTACGAACGTCGGGTTTTGGCTATCTGATGGCAACGCAAGATTCTCGCAACAGTGATTCTTTCTGGCGGTTGATGGAGGTAATGGGTGGGTTGGATACCAAGTTGTATTGCTGTTCAAGTGATATGCTTCGGGATATATCCACTGGCGATCTTGCTTTGGCGTACAATGTGTTGGGCAGCTATGCTGACTCCCAACTTGAAACCAACAAGGGAATTTTCATTATTGAATTTGGGGATTTTGTGAATGTTATGTTACGGTCAGTATTAATCCCAAAATCCGCGAAAAATATTGCTGATGCGCGGGTAATGGTGGATTATTTAGTTCGTTTAAACACGAAACCGGATGTCGTTGCAGCTTCTGGTCTTCCGGCAATAGATAGCCAGGAGTTGCTGGCAAATAACGCATTAAGGCCAATCCGTTTCGGTCCCGGGTTGCTGGTTTTTCTGGATAAACTTAAACGGGAAAACTTTTTGCGCAGTTGGGGCAGTTCGATCAGGCAGGAATAAACTGATTTTGCGAAATATGTTCGTTGTTACACATACTTACAGAATGAGACGCGCAATTGCGAAGGGTTTTGAAGATGGTAGCGGGCAGGTAATACGATGTTGGTGTGAACCGGCAGTTCTATTCGACAATTGCGCCCATCTCCTGTGACAGCTGTTCCGCGGCGCGGCGTACCTGGGTGCCAATATTTATTAGTCGTTCTGGCCCCATCCGATGCGTGGGGCCGGACACAGAAATTCCGGCGACGGTTTCGCCAAAACTATCCAGGATCGGCGCGGCAATGCAGCGCATTCCTAATTCTCGTTCTTCGTCGTCAATCGCATATCCTGCGTCGCGTGTCCGCTTTAGTTCAAGCAGCAATTGTTCAGGGTCTGTGATCGTGTTTTGGGTGAATCGTTCCAACTTCTTTCGCAGATAGTTTCGCCGTAGCCGCTCAGGAGATTTATACGAAAGCAGCGCTTTACCGATCCCAGAGGCATGCATAGGTGATTGTGTTCCCGGTGGAAAAAATGCGCGAATTGTTTCGTGTGATTCAACCTGCGATACAAATACGACCGAGTTCGACCGCTCAATTCCAAGGTTGGATGTCTCGCCAATATTTTCCATTAATTTGCGCATAACCGGGCGCGACCGTTTTAAGATACTGCTTCGGCGCAGAAACGACGAGCCTAAGCGAAAGGCGGCAGGACCTATCTGCCAAGTCTGCAAAACAGGATCTGTTTCCACAATTTCCCTTTGTGAAAACGTATTCAGTATCCGGTAAATTGTTGATGGTGAACGTGAAAGCTTCACTGACAACTCACTAAGCGTCATTCCGTTGCTGCGTGACAAAACGTCCAGAACATCCAGAGCGCCTTCGAGCGACTGAATAGTATTCTTTTGTGCAGCTTTTCCATCAAAGCTTTTGGGTCTTCCCCGTAGACGATTTTGATTGGGCATATGATTCAATCTATGTTTGATCAATTTATGGAATTATTTTTCGCGATAAGAAAAATGTCAAGCCATTGAGAATTAATAATTAAGTTAAAAATACGGATGAAACAGCTGAGGTAACGAAAAAATTGTTCAGCGCCCTGTCGAACTCTAATATCATACTGCAGTGTCATAAGGTGGTAATACCATGAGCTTTCAGAACCCAGTTTTTATACCTGGTCCGACCAATATGCCCGAGGTTATCCGCAAGGCTGTCGACATGCCGACGCTGGATCATCGATCTTCCCAATTTGCCGATATCCTGCACCCGGCACTGGATGGTGTAAAAAAGGTATTAAAATCCACTAAAGGCGAGGTGTTCATTTTTCCCTCAACTGGCACAGGTGGTTGGGAAACCGCGATCACAAACACCCTGTCCGCTGGTGATGGGGTTTTAGTGGCCCGAAACGGGATGTTCAGCCATCGTTGGATTGACATGTGTCAGCGTCACGGATTGGATGTTGAGGTTGTGGATGTCGCTTGGGGTGAGGGCCTGCCAGCGGATCAGTTTCAGAAAATTCTAGACAAAGATACGTCTCACAAAATTAAGGCAGTTCTGGCAACACATAATGAAACGGCGACAGGTGTTCTTTCAGATATAAAAGCAATCCGGGGGGCTATGGATACTGCAAATCACCCGGCGATGTTGTTCGTTGATGGTGTAAGCTCAATTGGTTCTATGGATTTTCGGATGGATGAATGGGGTGTCGATATTGCGGTGGCTGGTTCCCAAAAAGGATTTATGTTGCCTGCAGGTTTAGCAATTGTGGGTTTTAGCCCTAAGGCATTGGATGCGCTTGAAACCGCTACATTGCCAAGGACATTTTTTGATGTACGGGACATGGCCAAAGGATATGCTGCCAATGCCTATCCCTACACCCCGGCGGTTGGATTGTTGAATGGTTTGAAACTGTCAACTCAGATGTTGTTGGAAGAGGGTTTGGATAACGTCTTTGCCCGCCATCACCGGATCGCAGAAGGAGTGCGAAAATCTGTCTTTGCATGGGATATGAAACTTTGCGCCCGGACCCCTGATCTTTATTCGGATACAGTAAGTGCGATCCTAACCCCAAAGGGTTTTGATGCCACTGAAATTGTTACCCATGCTGCGGATAAATACGGCGTCGCATTTGGTGTCGGGCTGGGGGACGTTGCTGGCAAGGTATTTCGCATCGGCCATCTTGGTTCACTTACCGATGTAATGGTATTGTCTGGTCTGGCAACGGTGGAAATGTGCATGGTTGATCTGGGTTTGGATGTGAAACTTGGCTCTGGTGTTGCGGCGGCACAGGACTATTATCGGGCGACGGCGTGAATCAGGACACCAAAACCATGAACATTCCAACCCTTGACGACATGCTGGCAGCCCACGAACGAATCAAGCCCCATATCCATCGTACACCGGTTCTGACCTCACGTTTCCTGAACGACCTGACCGGTGCCGAGCTGTATTTCAAGTGCGAAAATTTTCAAAAAGCCGGGGCGTTCAAAGTGCGTGGCGCCTGCAACGCGGTTTTCGGATTGCCGGATGAGCTGTTGGAAAATGGCGTTGCCACACATTCCTCTGGCAACCATGCCCTTAGCCTGTCCTACGCTGCCGGACGCCGTGGCATTCCCTGCAACGTAGTGATGCCACGCACGGCCCCACAGGCGAAAAAGGATGCGGTGCGCGGGTATGGCGGGATCATCACTGAGTGTGAACCCTCGACCAGTAGCCGGGAACAGGTTTTTGCGAAAGTCGCAGCTGAAACCGGAGCCGAATTTGTCCACCCGTATAATGATCACCGGGTTATTGCCGGGCAGGGCACCTGTAGCCGTGAGCTGATTGAACAGGTTGATGGTCTGAATGCGGTAATTGCGCCAATTGGCGGTGGTGGCATGATCTCGGGCACCTGTCTGACATTGTCCAACCTGTCACCTGATACAAAAATCTACGCTGCGGAACCGGACATGGCCGATGATGCGGCCCGGTCGTTTCGTGCCGGCCATATTATTGCAGATGACGCACCCGAAACGGTTGCTGACGGGTTGAAGGTACCCCTGAAAGAGCTGACCTGGCATTTTGTCAGCACCCATGTGACAGATATTTTGACCGCAAGTGAACAGGATATAATTGACGCAATGAAGCTGATCTGGAAGCGGATGAAAATTGTGATGGAACCCAGTAGCGCAGTGCCACTGGCGACCATTCTGAAAAACAAGAAAATATTCGCCGGCCAGCGTGTCGGTGTGATAATCACCGGTGGAAATGTCGATCTGGACAAGCTGCCCTGGCAATAATTTAGGAACTGGAGAAACGCGATGAATGCACCTGTAAATTTTGATGAGCTTGAGGTTGGCTATGATGTTCCGGCGGTGCCGGGCATGGATGCGGCTGACATTCAGACCCCCTGTCTGGTGGTCGATCTGGACGCGTTGGAGCGCAACGTGAAAAAAATGGGCGATCTGTGCCGTGAAATGGGTGTGCGCCACCGGGCCCATGGCAAGATGCATAAATCCGTGGATGTTCTGAAACTGCAGGAGTCTCTGGGCGGCGCTGTTGGCGTGTGCTGTCAGAAAGTGTCTGAGGCGGAAGTGTTTGTGCGCGGCGGTGTCAAGGACGTAATGGTTTCCAATCAGGTGACCGATCTTGCCAAGATTGACCGGTTGGCGCGGCTGCCTAAACGGGGTGCGCGCATTCTGGTTTGTGTGGATGATCCGGAAAATGTTGCCGATCTGGCAGCGGCTGCGCAAAAGCATGGCACCGAGATCGAATGCCTTGTGGAAATTGACTGTGGTGCCGGGCGCTGCGGGGTGACGACATCACAGGATGTGGTGAATATTGCCAAGCTGATTGATGCGGCGGACGGTTTGAAATTTGCCGGTATTCAGGCCTATCAGGGCGCGATGCAGCACATGGATCTGTACACGGATCGTGAGGCAAAGATCGACATCGCTGTCGAAATGGTTGCCGATGCCGTGACGGCGCTAAAATCCCAGGGTCTGGAATGTGATATTGTTGGCGGCGGCGGCACCGGTTCGTATTATTTCGAAGGAAAATCGGGCGTTTACAACGAATTGCAGTGCGGTTCTTACGCGTTCATGGATGCTGATTATGGCCGAATTCTGGACAAGGACGGCAAGCGCATTGATGATGGTGAGTGGGAAAATTCACTGTTCATCCTGACCAGCGTCATGAGCCATGCCAAGGCTGATAAAGCCATTGTCGATGCCGGGCTGAAAGCCCAGTCGGTGGATTCGGGTCTGCCCACGGTTTACGGGCGGAGCGATAAGGTGGAATACCTGAAATGTTCGGATGAACATGGCGTTGTTGGCGATCCGGACGGGGTGCTTAAGGTGAATGATAAGCTGCACCTTGTGCCGGGCCATTGTGATCCGACCTGTAATGTCCATGACTGGTATGTTGGGGTTCGGGGTGGCAAAGTTGAAACCCTGTGGCCGGTATCGGCGCGTGGCAAAGCATATTAGGGGCGGCGCGGATGATTATTGTACCTGAAAAGGAAATCGCCGGGCTGATCGGGCGTAGAGAAAGCTTTGACGCAATTGAAAAGGTGTTTGGTGCCATGTCGCGCGGGGACGCCTATAATTTCCCGGTGATCCGGGAAAGCATTGGGCATGCGGATGCCTTATATGGGTTCAAGTCCGGGTTTGACCGGGCCGGGCTGGCGCTTGGTTTGAAATCGGGTGGCTACTGGCCGGGCAATGAGGCCAAGGGCCTGACCAACCATCAATCGACAATCTTTCTGTTCGATGCGGATACCGGCAAGGTGAAGGCGGCTGTTGGCGGCAATTTGCTGACGGCCCTGCGCACGGCGGCGGCGTCTTCGGTGTCGATCAAACATTTGGCACCAAAGAATGCCAAGGTTCTGGGGATGATCGGGGCAGGGCATCAATCAACTTTTCAGATGCGGGCAGCGGTTGAACAGCGTGACTTTGAAAAGGTAATCGGCTGGAATTATCACCCGGAAATGCTGTCACGGCTTGACGATCTGGCCAAGGAACTTGGCCTGCCATTTGAAGCGGTGGAGCTTGACCAGCTTGGGGCAGAGGCGGATGTGATTATTTCGATCACCTCGGCGTTTGCGCCCAGCCTGATGGATGCCCATGTGACCGGCGGCACCCATATTGCCTGTATGGGCACCGATACCAAAGGCAAGCAAGAGGTTGAGGCAGCGCTGGTGGCGCGTGCCACGGTGTTCACCGATGAGGTGGCACAGGCGGTATCCATTGGTGAATGCCAGCATGCGGTTGCCGATGGCAGCCTGGCCGAGGGCGATATAAATGAACTTGGCGCTGTGATCAACGGCGACCACAGGGGGCGCAGCTCAGACGATGAACTGACGTTGTTTGATGGCACCGGTGTTGGCCTTCAGGATCTGGCAGTGGCCTCAGCCGTGGTTGATCTGGCGATCGCCAAAGGCGTGGCGATTGAGGTTGATTTTTAGGCCTTTGTTCTGGCGCCGGTCGGGTCATACATTGGTTTCAGCGAAGCCACTGCCTTGACCCGGGTGCCGGCAATTTCGATTTCATAAGCACTGGCCAACACCTCGGCGGCGGTTTCGCCTTTGCAGGGCACATAGCCCAAACCAATGGCAGCCCCCAGCGTATGGCCATAATTACCAGAGCTTAGATAGCCAACGATGTCGCCGTTCCGCAGGATCGGTTCATGGTGGTAAAGCAGGGGGTCCGGGTCGGTCAGTTTGAACTGGAGCAGGCGTTTTTCCAGCCCGGTCTCGCGTTTTTCCAATACCGCGTCACGGCCAATAAACGCGGTTTTGGCAGTTTTGACCGCGAAACCCAGCCCTGCCTCTAACACATGATCTTCGCATGAAATGTCATGGCCAAAATGGCGAAATGCTTTTTCAATGCGACATGAATCCATCATATGCATACCGCAGAGTTTCAGATCAAAATCCGCCCCGGCAGCCAACAGTGTTTCAAAGACATGGGCAGCCATATCTGTGGGGATATAAACCTCCCAGCCCAGTTCACCCACATAGCTGACACGGTGCGCGCGGGCCAATCCCATGCCGATTTCAATTTCTTGACAGGTGCCGAACGGGTTGGTTTCGTTGGAAAAATCACTGGGTGAAACGGCGTTCAGCAGGGCGCGGGAATTCGGCCCCATCACCGCCAGAACACCTTCGGCGTTGGTCATATCGGTTAAAACAACCCGATGCGCGCCCTGATGCCGCAACATCCATGTCTGATCCGAGAGCCGGGTTGTGGATGGCGTGACAACCAAATAGGCGGTTTCTGACAGGCGGGTAACGGTGACGTCGGCCTCAATGCCACCCTGGGCGTTCAGAAATTGTGTGTAGACGATCTTGCCCGCGGGAACCGACATATCGGCGCCGCAGACATGGTTCAGAAAAGCCTCGGCATCCGGGCCTTCCACCCGGATTTTACCAAAACTGGTCATGTCATACATGCCGACGTTTTCGCGCACCGCCCGGTGTTCACGGGCAGAGTTTTCAAACCAGTTCTGGCGCTTCCAGCTATATTGGTATTCCGGTGTCTGGCCCTTATCGGCAAACCAGTTGGCCCGTTCCCAACCGGCTGTTTCACCAAAAACTGCGCCCTGGGCTTTCAGGTGCTCATGGAACGGGCCACGCCGAACGCCCCGCGCAGTGTTCTTTTGAAGATACGGAAAATGGTCGGCGTAAAGCAGGCCAAGGGTTTCTTTGGAGCGTTCAAACAGGTAGGTTTTATTGCCCTGAAACGGCTGCATCCGGGAAATATCCACCTCGCCCAGATCAAACGGTTTTTCACCGGTTTCCATCCATGATGCCAGGGCCATACCGGCACCACCCGCAGATTGAATGCCGATGGAATTAAACCCGGCGGCAACCCAGAAATTGTCCAGTTCCGGTGACAGCCCCAGATGATAGGCATCATCCGGGGTGAAACTTTCGGGGCCATTGAAAAACGTGTGAATACCGGCACTTGCCAGCATCGGCATTCGATTGACGGCGGCTTCCAGAATGGGTTCAAAGTGATCAAAATCTTCCGGCAATTGATCAAATTCAAAATCATGCGGGATGCCATCCATGCCCCAGGGTTTTGATATTGGTTCAAATGCCCCCAGCAGCATTTTACCGGCATCTTCTTTGTAATAGGCAGATTCTTCCGGCACCCGAAGTACGGGCATTTGGGTCAGGCCTTTAATCGGTTCAGTCACGATATAAAAATGTTCACAGGCATGCAGCGGTACATTGACCCCGGCCATATGCCCGACTTCGTGGCCCCACATGCCGCCGCAATTCACCACCATATCTGCGGCCAGAAACCCGGTTTCCTCACCACTTACCCAGTCAACGCCAGTGACACGCCGCCCGTCGCGCCGAATGGCACTGACCCGGGTTTTTTCCAGCAGTTTCGCGCCCATCTGGCGTGCGCCCTTGGCCATTGCCAGGGCAATATTGGCCGGGTCTGCCTGCCCGTCTTTGGAAACAAAAGTTCCGATCTTCACGCCGTCAATATTCAGGTGTTCATAGCGGTTTTTTATCTCAGTCGGGCTGATCACCTCGACATCCACCCCAAAGGCGCGCGCCATAGAGGCCTGACGCAAGATTTCTTCGGCCCTTTCATCGGTCAGTGCAGCGGTGATGGAACCGCAATACCGCATGCCGGTCGCCACCCCGGTTTCAGCCTCAAGCGCGCCGTACAGATCGGCGCTGTATTTGGCCAGCCGGGTCATGCCAGCAGAGGCCCGTACCTGCCCGATCAGCCCTGCTGCGTGCCATGTCGTGCCGCTGGTCAGCTGTTTGCGTTCCAACAGAACCACGTCTTGCCAACCCTGTTTGGCCAGATGGTAGGCGACAGAACAGCCAATGACGCCGCCGCCAATGATGATAACGCGGGCGGATGATGGAATGTTGCTCATGCTTTTAATCTTTCGTTTTTGGGGTCCCAAAGCGGTAGATCTACCTGCACCACAGCAGGGTAGGGTTTACCGTATATTTCAACCTCTAGCTTGGTTCCCGGTGTCGCCAGATCAGCCCGTATCATGCCCAGAGCAATAGAGGCGTTTACCCGGTAGCCCCAGCCGCCGGAGGTGGTTTCACCGACAATCTGCCCACCATGCCAAAGCGTTGACATATAGGGCGCATCAGCGGCGCCTGCATCGACGATCAATGTCACAAAGCGTTTGGTTATACCGCGCTGTTTTTCCGCAAGGATCGCAGCCTTGCCCGGGAAATCCTGTGGTTTGTCCAGCTTGATGAACCGGTCCAGCCCGCCTTCAAGCAAAGAGTAGTCTGTGGAAAGATCGCCCTTCCACGTCCGATAGCCCTTTTCCAGCCGCAACGAATTCAGAGCCCACATGCCAAAAGGTTTGGCCCCGGCGGCCAGCACTGCGTCATAAATCACAGGCATGTCGGCGTTTTCAGCGTGGATTTCCCAGCCCAGTTCACCGGCAAAACTGACCCGCAGCAGAAACACCGCCTGCCCGGCAATTACCCCGGTCTGGTTGGACAGCCAAGGCAGGGTCAGATCAGCGCTGTCGCTCACCAGCCCCGCCATCAAATCGCGCGATTTTGGGCCGGTGACGATCAGCGTGTCATACTCGGTTGTGTAATCGGCAAGATGGATGCTGCCATCTTCCGGCAGGGCGGATTTTAGGATTTCCCAATCGTGCCACTGCGCCGTTGCAGCGGTGATCAGGGTGAACAGATCGTCACCATGTCGGATCACCGACATTTCAGTCAGAATGCGGCCACGGCTGTCAGCGAAGTAGGCCAGGTTCATTCGCCCCACCTTGGGTAAAGCGCCGGTGATCAGCCCGCTTAGCCATTGCGCTGATTTTTCCCCGGACAGGTTAAACCGCGAAAATCCGGGCAGATCAAGCACGCCAACATCATCGCGCACAGCTTCACATTCTTCGCGAACGCGTGTTTCCCAAGGCCCGGCGCGGTCCCAGGTTTGGGTGCTTTCTTTGGATGTGTCATCGCCGGGTTTGGCGAACCAGTTGGCGCGTTCCCAGCCGGCATAGGCACCCATCTGCCCACCTAGTTCCAACACCTTTTCATGCACCGGCGACAATTTCTTATCGCGCCCATCCGGCCATTCGTACCACGGGAAATGCATAGCATATTCGTAGCCGTAAATTTCCTTACCTTTGGCCAGACAATAGGCGTCATCGGTGTAATCAGTGTAGCGGCGCGGATCCAGCGCCCAGCAATCCCATTCGGTTTCGCCCTGTGTGATCCATTCGGCCAGTACCTTGCCGGCCCCGCCTGCCTGGGCGATGCCAAAGGTGAACACGCAGGCCTCAAACGCATTGGGAACGCCGGGCATGGGCCCCAGCAGCGGCATGCCGTCGGGCGCATAGGGGATAGGGCCGTTGATCACCCGCGAAATGCCGGATTGACCCAGCAATGGTACGCGAGCCATGGCGTCTTCCATGTACCATTCCAGCCGATCCAGATCATCGGGGAACAGTTGGAAACTGAAATCATCCGGCATCGGATCGTCGGGGTTTACCCAATGGGCGCGGCAGTTGCGTTCATAGGGACCAAGGTTAAAGCCGTTCTTTTCCTGCCGCAGATAATATGAGCTGTCGACATCGCGCAGCAGCGGCAGCTTACAGCCATTTTGTTCTGCAAATTCAGCCAGTTCAGGTATTTCTTCACTAAGCATATACTGATGGCTCATCACCATCATCGGCACCCGGCGGCCGCCATGGGGCAGGAACCATTCGCCAACCCGCTGCGCATAATACCCGGCGGCGTTGACCACGAATTCACACCGTATGTCACCCTTTTCTGTCTGCACGATCCATTCGCCATTGTCGCGGCTGACACCGGTGGCAGGGGTGAAGCGGTGGATTTGCGCCCCCAAATCGCGCGCGCCTTTGGCCAGTGCCTGGGTCAGTTGCGCCGGGTCGATATCACCATCTGCCGGATCGTAAAGCGCGCCCTGCAAATCGTGCAGCTCAAGAAATGGATAGAGGTCGCGGGTTTCGGATGGTGTCAGAATTTCCAGCGCCATGCCCTGATGGCTGCCCATGCCACGGGCGCGCTCAAATTCTTGCATCCGTTCAGGGGAATGGCCGAGCCGGATTGACCCGGTGACATGATAATTCATCGGGTAATCAACGGTTTCGGCCAATCCCTGATACAGTTCTGTTGAATAGCGTTGCAGGTTCATGGCAGACCAACTGGTGGAAAATGTCGGGACATTTCCAGCCGCATGCCAGGTGGAACCTGCGGTCAGTTCATTCTTTTCCAAAAGCACACAATCGGTCCAGCCCGCCCGCGCCAGATGGTAAAGTACTGAGGTTCCGACCACGCCGCCGCCGATGATAACCACGCGGGCGGTTGTTGGAAATTCTGACATATCAAGCCCCTTTGTTAATAGACAGGCGGTGAAATTACCCACACTGCAATGGCCGGTTCACTATAGGGATTGGCCCAGCGCATAGCCTGACCACGTATGCGAAAACTGTCACCTGAATTGATGGTAAACGCTTGATCATCCAGCCAAATATCGAGCCTACCGGAAATCATATACGCCACTTCCTGAGTTGGGCGGGTAACGGGATTATTACGCCTTGCACCGGGGTTGAAAGTGGAGTGCACCACCTCATAACTATCGGTCAGGTCCGGGGATATCAGCGCCTCAACCAAGCCACTGTCACGTTCACCGATGCTGCGCCGGTTCTTGGCACGCACGATGCGCCCTTCTTCCCCCGGAACGGTTGGCGCGGTGCCAAAAAACAGCGAAACCGGGACGTCAAAGATGTCTGCCATGGATTTTAAAGTGGCCGCGTCGGGGGCGGAAATGTCGCGTTCAACCTGACTGAGCCAGCCCAGTGAAACGCCCAGCTTGGCGGCCAGAATTTCCAGCGTCAGCCGGCGCGATTTGCGCAGGGCCCGCAGGTCGGCACCAAGGCTGGAGGGGTTGGGCATGGGGGTTCACCAGTGAAATTTTACTGGTTTATTTCATATTGGCGCCGTGAAAAAGTCAACCAGAATTTCATATTCAATTAAGAAAATCTGCTAAAGGCATAGTTTTATAGGATAATTTAACTAGCGCTGGTCGTAATAAAGCCCAACTACATGTTCAGCCTCTGCAAAGAATAACCAGCGCGATACGAACAAACCGGTGAGATGCAGGGCAGCGGCGAGGATCACACCAGACAGACCGAGACCAGTAAGGGACAGGATCAGGGCCGGTAAAACAAAGGCCGCAAGTACCGCAATCATGCGCAGGACTCTGGCGTGTTTGCGGCCAATGACATGGACCATTTCATGCAGCAGATAATTGGTGCCGGTATGGGGCGGTTCATATTGGCGGACCTTACCGATCCGGCCCAGACCTGTGGCGGTTTCGATGGTGGAGCCTGCCGCCTTGAACCGACCATCAGCATAGGCCCAGACCAATAGCTGAACGGCCCCGGTGACCAGTAACAGCACCATGGCGATGGCAACCTGACCGACTAACAATGCGCCGCCGGAAATAGAATAAAGCAGGAATATCAATGGTGTAGCCGGGTGGCTCCAACGGGGTACAGTTTTCATCTGGGTGTACATCATGGAGGTGGTGAACACGGTGACCAAGCACAGAACCGAAGCGATCATGCCCAGAAGCGGCAGTTTCAGGCCCAGAAAAATGGCCGAAGCCGCGTAAATGCCCATGACACTAAGGGAGATGACCGCCGCCCATGCTTCGCGCGACAACCAACTGGTGCGCCATTGGGTAAACGCCTTGAGCGCGCGTTGCGGATTGCCCAGATGGAAGGTGGAGGCCAGCAGGCCACCAACGGCTAAGGCATAGGAAATAAAGAAGAAAAGGAAGGCGCTGCGTCCGGTGACATCGGGCAGACCGAAGCCAAGCCAGGCCAGCATGCCAAATCCAAGACCGGACAGGACGGTGAAAATGATAACGGAAGGTGCGGGGTGCATCAGTTGGCGCCTTTCTTTGAGCCGCCTGGAAGGGCGTCGAGTGTTTTGTCCAGCCAGCCCAGAAACCCGGTCGGTTCAGCCACGGCTACATCAAGGAAAGGTGCAAGGATATCAATGGCATCCACGGCGTCCTTGGGGCGGGGCGGCAGGTATTTGTTGACCGGTTTGGTGCCCTGTTCCGGCATCAGATCCATGCCGCCACGTTCCGCGCTCAGGCGCGATACATTGCTGTCGGGATCGGCGAAATCACCAAAGTGTCTGGCACCTGCCGGGCAGGTTCTGACGCAGGCCGGTTCGCGATCTTCCTTAGGCAGGTTTTCGTTGTATATCCGGTCTACGCAGAGGGTGCATTTCTTCATCACGCCTTCGGCCTTGTCCATTTCGCGCGCCCCGTAGGGGCAGGCCCATGCACAAAGACCGCAGCCTATGCAACTGCTTTCATTGACTAAAACAATACCGTCTTCCACGCGTTTATAGCTGGCACCGGTGGGACAGACGGTGACGCAGGGGGCGTCTTCGCAATGCAGGCAGGATTTTGGGAAATGGATGGTTTGCGCCGCGCCGCCACCGGTTGGCTGCACCTCATAGGAATGCACCCGGTTCAGAAAAGTTCCTGTGGGATCAGCACCATAGGCGTCCTGATCCGACAAGGGAGCACCGTAGTTTTCAGTGTTCCAGCCCTTGCAGGAAATCACACAGGCATGGCAACCGACGCAGGTGTCCAGATCAATGACAAGGCCAAGTTTGCGATCCGTGCTTTGTGGCAGTTGGGTCATTTTTGGCCCCGTTCTTTAAACTTTGTAACAACTTTTCGACCCGGGTCTTTAAACTTTGTAACATCATAAATCAGCATTATTTGCCCACCTTCCATGTCAGGTTCTTGGGGCCACGGCCGACCGGCGATTTTATTGGCGGCAGGGCCGGTTGTGCTTCCGTAGGGGCGGGTACCTTTTCGATCTTTACCCGCAGATCAAACCATGCCGCCTGTCCGGTGATTGGGTCGGAATTGTTCCAGCGCATGCCGTCGCCCTTTGGCGGCAGCAATTCATGGATCAGATGGTTGAGCAGGAAACCTTTGGTGGCTTCCGGCGCATCATCTTGCAACGCCCATGCGCCTTTGCGTTTGCCAATGGCGTTCCATGTCCAGACGGTGTCGGCGTTCAGCGCTGCCTGAAGCGCCACCGGCACGGTGATTGAGCCATGTGGGGAAGAAACCCGCGCCCAGTCACCATCTTCAAAGCCGTTGGCCTGCCAGATCTTGGTGGGCACATAAAGCGGGTTGTGACCGTGCAACTGGCGCAGCCACGCGTTTTGGGTACCCCAGGAATGGTACATCGCCATCGGGCGCTGGGTGAGGGCGTGGATCGGGTATTCATCAGCGCCTTCGGACGCGCTGGGATACCAGATTGGCAGCGGGTCCATGGTGGTTTTGATCCGCTGGCGCAGATGTTCGGGGGGCTGGATGTCACCGATGCCTTCGGCTGCCAGTTGAAACTTGCGCATCGGTTCAACGTAAAGCTGGAACAGATACGGTGCCGGGGCGTCAAACAGCCCGACTTTTACCGCCCAGTCCTGATAGGCCATGTTCCACGGTTTATAAAATGCCGCCTCGGCCGGCATGTGGTGTTCAAAAAACCCGCCATTGTCGATATAGGCCTGTATCTGATCCGGGTTTGCCGCACCCCGGCCCACGTCTTTGCCGTCCTTGCCGCGAAACCCCGCCAAGGGGCCAATGCCGGGGCGGCGTTCATGGTTGGTGATGTAATCGGCGTAGTCCTGATATTTGGCCGAACCATCATCGTTGACAAAACCCGGCAGGTTAAGGCGCGCACCCAGATCCACCAGCACCGACTGAAAGCCGCGCACGTCACGGTCCGGTTCAATCACCGGCCAGCGGATACTGTCGGCAATGGCATCGGCTTCACAAATCGGGCGATCCAGCAGGCTGATGCAATCATGGCGTTCCAGATAGGTGGTGTCGGGCAGGATCAGATCGGCGTAGGCCACCATTTCCGAGCTGTAGGCATCGGAATAGATGATGTTGGGGATGACGTAGTCGCCGTTTTCATCTTTGTCGGTCAGCATTTTCATGACACCGGTGGTGTTCATTGAGCTGTTCCACGACATGTTGGCCATATACATGAACAGGGTGTCGATCTTATAGGGATCACCGGCATGGGCGTTGGAAATCACCATATGCATGAGGCCATGGGGGCTCATCGGGTTATCCCAGGTAAAGGCCTTGTCGATGCGTTTTGCATTGCCGTCTTCGTCCAGCAGCAGGTGTTCCGGCCCCATCGGATAGCCCAGATGCGGGCCGTCAAGTGGTTGACCGGGCCGGGCGCCGGCGTGGGGCTTGGGGTGGTTTTCAGCCGCCTTGGGATAGGGCGGTTTAAAGCGGAAGCCGCCGGGGGTTTC
The DNA here is from genome assembly GCA_964514925.1 of uncultured Marinosulfonomonas sp. Lineage (GTDB taxonomy): Bacteria > Pseudomonadota > Alphaproteobacteria > Rhodobacterales > Rhodobacteraceae > NVTR01. Next base: position 29,822 of record CAZETX010000011.1, on the reverse strand, counting down.
CACCGAGCCCAGCAGGATTTGCAGCACATGCAGCGCGCGCGCCGTCTGAAAGCCATTGGCATGGGCCGAGATGCCGCGCATGGCATGGAACGCCACCGGGCGGCCCGGCATGGAGGCATGTTTGTGGCCGCGGAAATCTGTCCATTCCTGTTTAATCTCAAAGGCTTCGTTAAAAGCGGTATGGGCCAGTTCGGCAGCGATCCGGCGGATGGTATCGGCCGGGATACCGCAGCGGTCCGCGACGTTGTCCGGGGCATATTCATCGGCCAGATAACGTTCACCCATATGCTGGAACACGGTGCGGTAGGTGATGCCCGCTTTTCGGAAATGCCCGGCAAGGTCGGGGTAAATGCCTTTTTTGTCAAAGGCGACCCGTTTGCCGGTTTTGCGATCTATTACCAGCGGAGTGCCGTTTTTGTCGCGCAAAAACAAACCGAATTCATCCGAATTCGGATCTTCGTTCAGCAGCACCGGGGCGTTGGTGAATTGCGCAAGGTAATCAAGATCAACCTTACCGGCTTTGAACAGTTCATGCACCAACGCCAGTATGAACAAGCCATCGGTGCCCGGTGTGATGCCCAGCCATTCATCCGCAATGGCGTTATAGCCGGATCGGATCGGGTTGACGCCGACGATCTTGGCGCCGCGCTGTTTCAGTTTGGCAAGGCCCATTTTGATCGGGTTGCTGTCATGGTCTTCGGCGACGCCAAAGATCATGAACATTTTTGCGCGCTCCCAATCGGGTTGGCCAAATTCCCAGAACGCCCCGCCCATGGTATAGATGCCGGCCGCCGCCATGTTGACGCTGCAAAACCCGCCATGGGCGGCGTAGTTCGGGGTGCCGTAGCTTTGCGCCCAGAAGCCGGTGAAGCTCTGTGACTGATCCCGGCCGGTGAAAAACGCCAGTTTTTTCGGGTCGGTTTCACGGATACGGCTTAGGTGGCCGCTGGCTATTTCCAGCGCTTCATCCCATGTTATTTCCTCAAACGCGCCTGACCCCCGCGGACCGACGCGTTTCAGCGGTGCGGTCAGGCGGGAGGGCGCATTGATCTGCATGATCCCGGCGCTGCCCTTGGCGCAGAGCACGCCCTTGTTTACCGGGTGATCGCGGTTGCCTTCGATATAGGCGACGCGCCCGCTTTTCATGTGCACATTGATGCCGCAGCGACAGGCACACATGTAGCAGGTGGTTTTACGGATTTCGTCGGAAACCTTGGGCGAGGTGTCCAGTGCCGGTTGCACATGTTTCGTCATTTTCAGTGTCCTCCCAAGGCGTCGCTTTGAACGTGTTATTCTATTTCATGCATGTGTTCGAGGATTAATTTAAGGCGGCGTCAATATGCCCTGCATATTACCCTGTCAGATCAGTTGCCGCAGGATGCCGAAACTGGCCAGTGCGATCAGCAATGTCAGGCAAAACGGCCGGTAATAGCGTTCGTATCGCGGGATGAACAATTGCTGACCGATGATCACCCCAAGCGCGGTTGGCGGGATCAGGATCAACCCGCGGGTGGCGGCGGCGGCATCCATGACGCCAAAGATCAGGTAGGTGATCATTGAGGTGACGGTGCCAAGGAACAGGAAAAGCACGAGGGCGGCGCGCATTTTTCGCGCCGGGGCGTTTTGGGCCAGCACAAACAGCGCGATCACCATGCCGCCGATACCGGCCAGCCCGGTAACAATGCCGGCGGCGAAGCCTGAGGTGTAAAGCCCTGGTTTCGTGGCCAGAAATGACAATCTGATCTTTGCCAGCTGGGTGATCGACAGGCCAACCACCAGCGCCAGCGCGATAAGTTTTGAGGTATCAACCGGCAGGGATTTCGTGAGCGCAATGCCAAGCGGCGTGCCGATGGTGGAGGCAATGACCAGACCAAACACCACACGTCGGTCGGCGTCTTTCCAGCCGCCTTTCAGCATCATCAGTGAGGCGGTCATTTCCAGCCACCACAGGACCGGGATCAGTTCAATTGGCGGCAGGATGCTGGCAGCGGCGGCCATGGCAACGGCGGATAGGGCAAAGCCGGAAAACCCACGCACCAGCCCGGCCAGAAAGCAGATGGCGGTTAGCGCAATCAGATCGGCCGGGGCGAGGCCGGAAATGTCGGCAAGCCAGTTCATTGGGTCTGGTTCATCAGGGTCTGGGCGTTCTGGGCGATCTGGCGTTCTTCTTGCGCCGGGATGATGTGGATGCGGGTGGGCGCAACATTGGCCCAGCTTAGCAGGGTGGTGATCTTATCGCGGATCGGGGCAGCGTTTTCACCGATGCCGCCGGTGAAGGCGATGGCGTCAACGCCCGCCATGGCGGCGATCATTGAACCGGCGTGGCGTGCCGCCCAGTAACAAAAATGATCGATGGCAAAACCGGCGGCGGGGGTGTCGGTTTCCAGCAGGGTTTTCATGTCGGATATGCCCCCCGACAGGGCAAACAGGCCGGAGCGCTGATTGAGGGTTTCAAGCGTGTCGGCAGGGCTGGTCTGGGCGGCGCGTTGCAGCACGGCGGCGGCGTCAATGCTGCCCGAGCGGGTGCCCATGCTCAGGCCCTCAAGCGGTGAGTAACCCATGGTGGTGGCAACCGATTTGCCGTTTTGGATGGCGCAGATACTGGCGCCATTGCCAAGGTGAAGCGCCAGCAGACGCGCGGGGATTTCACCGGGAAAATTGGCGAGCAATGCCTGATAGCTGATGCCATGGAAGCCAAAGCGGCGGATGTTGGATTTGTGCCAGTCATCCGGAACCGCATATCGGGTGGCTATATCCGGGTTAGTGGCATGAAATCCGGTATCAAAACTGGCAAACTGCGGCAGGTCGGGGGCCTGTTTGGCGAGAATTTCAATGCCCCGTATATTGTGGGGATTGTGCAAGGGGGCAAGGGGAGAACAGGCGCGGATCTGGTCAAGAATGGCCGGGGTTATCCGGGTTGGGGCGGACAGTTTGGTGCCGCCATGCACAACGCGGTGGGCGCAGGCGGCAAGGGCGGAAACCGGCAGGTTTTCAGCCGCCAGGTCTGCCAGAATTGTGCTGAGTGCCGAGCCGTGGTCAGGTGTGCCGGGGCTGAGGGTTTTCTGCCCTGACGTGAGGGGACGAAGATCTTGGTCAAACACGGCGTATTTGACCGTGGACGAGCCGGCATTGATCACCAAAACCGGCCCGTTTTCTTGCATGGTCCTAGGCGCCTTTCTGGGTCTGCATGTCACCGGCATCAATCCCGGCCACAGCAACCGGGGTGGTCATGGCGTCGCGCCGGAACGGTTCACCCATTTCCTGATTAAGGATGACTTCAATGAAGGTGGTCTGCCCGTCATCCATCTGGGTTTTCACCGCGGTGGCCAGCGCATCGGTCAGTTCAGCCATGGTGTTGACGATCACGCCGTTGACACCGCAGGCTTTGGCAATACCGGCGTAGGAGACATTGTAATCCAGCTCAGTGCCGACAAAATTGTCGTGATACCAAAGTGTGGTGTTGCGCTTTTCCGCACCCCATTGGTAATTGCGGAAAATGACCATGGTGATGGCCGGCCAGTCGGCGCGTCCGCAGGCGGTCATTTCGTTCATGGAAATACCAAAGGCGCCGTCCCCGGCGAAGCCCACAACCGGGGTGTCGGAGCGACCGATTTTCGCGCCAAGGATCGCCGGAAGCGAATATCCGCAGGGGCCAAACAGGCCGGGGGCCAGATATTTGCGGCCGTTTTCAAACGTCGGATAGGCGTTGCCGATGGCGCAAACATTGCCGATGTCAGAGCTGATGATCGCCTGTTTCGGCAGGCTTTGCTGAATGGCGCGCCAAGCCTGACGCGGCGACATGGCATCGGGTTTTGCACCGCGCGCGCGGCTGTTCCATGTGGTGCCCGGATCATCGTCTTCGTGGTCCATGCTGGTCAGCTTTTGCGCCCATGCTGATTTGGTTTTACCAATGGTATCAAGGCGTTGCTGACGATCTGTGTCACCGGCAGTGCCTGACAGCTGGGCCAGTATCTGTTCAGCCACCTGGCGCGCATCCCCGGCAATGCCGACGGTCACGGGCTTGGTCAGACCAATGCGATCCGGGTTCATATCAACCTGAATGATTTTGGCGTCCTTTGGCCAGTAATCCAGCCCATATCCCGGCAATGTGGAAAACGGATTGAGCCTTGTGCCAAGGGCCAGCACCACGTCGGCCTGTTGGATCAGCTCCATCCCGGCGCGGCTGCCGTTATAGCCCAATGGCCCGGCGAAAAGCGGATGCGAACCGGGGAATGCATCATTGTGCTGATAGCCGCAGCAAACCGGAGCCGACAGGCGTTCGGCCAGCGCCTGAGACGCCGGGATCGCGCCGCCGATGACCACACCGGCGCCGTTCAGGATCACCGGGAACCTGGCAGAAGACAGCAGTTTTGCGGCCTGGGCGATGGCGTCTGTACCACCGGCGGGGCGTTCAAATTCGACGATCTGGGGCAGGGTGATGTCAATCACCTGGGTCCAGTAATCGCGCGGGATGTTGATCTGACACGGCGCGGACAGCCGGCGGGCTTTGGTGATAACGCGGTTCAGCACCTCGGCCATGCGCGATGGATCGCGGACCTCTTCCTGATAGGCGACGCAATCGGCGAACATGCGCATTTGTTCGACCTCTTGAAAGCCGCCCTGACCGATGGTTTTGTTTGCGGCCTGCGGCGTGATCAGCAGCATTGGTGTGTGGTTCCAGTAGGCGGTTTTGACCGGCGTCACCAGATTGGCGATGCCGGGGCCGTTCTGGGCGATGGCGATGGCCATTTTGCCGCTGGAACGGGAAAACCCGTCGGCCATCATGCCTGCGGTATATTCATGGGCGCAGTCCCAGAATGTGATACCTGCCTTGGGGAAAAGATCAGAAATCGGCATGAAAGCCGAACCGATAATGCCAAAGGCGGTGTCGATCCCGTGCATTTGCAGGGTTTTTACAAAGGCTTCTTCAGTGGTCATTTTCATGGCGCTGGCTTTCATTATTCGGGTGGAAACGGGCCGGGATTTCCGGCGGAATGGTAGGTTTTATTTAGCCCGTTGCCGGGTGGGCATAATAGGGCCAGATCATGTGTCTGGATAGGGCCAGTTACAAAATCGGATTTGCGAGTGCCCGGGCAATTCTGCTGATCCCTTCCGGTATTCGTTCGGCCCCGATTGAGGAATAGGAAAGCCGGTAATATTGATTGTTTTCATCATGTTGCGCAAAAAAAGCCCGGCCCGGTTCGATGATGACCTGTTGTTGGCGCAGGGTTTCGGCCAGTACCATCGTATTAACACCCTTGGGGGCCCGCATCCAGATACTGGAGCCGCCACTATTGCCGGGGCCGGCGACCGTCAGGTGGTGTTCCTGAATGGCCGCATCCAGAACCGCGCGCCGTCGTTTATAGGCCAGACCGGTTTTGTTGATCTGGGCGTCGTAATGGCCAAGGGACAGGAAATAGACAACCGTGCGCTGGATATGACCCGGCGGGTGGCGCAAAACCAGTGCACGCAGGGCGCGGGCCTGACGGATGAAAGGTTCTGAACCAACCAGATAGCCCAGGCGCAGCCCCGGAAACAGGGATTTTGAAAACGATCCGATATAGACAACCCGGCCGTTTTTATCGAGTGATTTTAAGGCAGGTGAGGGGGAATGCTGGAACGAAATTTCAAATTCATAATCGTTTTCGACGATGATGAAGTCATCCTGAGAGGCCCGGTTAAGCAGATTTGTGCGGCGGGTAAGCGGCATGGTGGCATTGGTCGGCGCATGGTGGCTGGGGGTGGTAAAGACCACATCCACATCGCCCGGTATGGCGTCGGGTGGCAGACCGTTTTCATCCACATCCAGCGACAACATGTTACAGCGGGTCTGGCCAAGGATTTCGCGCAGGCCCGCGTATCCGGGGTTTTCCATGGCGGCAGTGCGCCGTTGTGTCAGCAGGATCTGGGCACTGAGCCACAACGCATTTTGGGCCCCAAGCGTCAGCAGTACCTGCTCAGGGCGCGCAGCGATGCCGCGCCGTGGCAGGATGTGACGGGTGATGAATTCGATCAGTTTTGGATCGTCGGTGTCGTAATAGTCCGAGGTCAGGGAGATAAAATCTTTCTGGCCAAGGGCCTGCAATGCGCAAAGCCGCCAGTTTTGATGGTCAAACAGTTTGATATCGGCCTGACCGTAGATAAACGGATAGCGGTAATCACGCCAGTCCGAGGGGCGAACCAACCCCGAATAATTGGTAAAATGCTGGCCGATAGAGCGCTGCCAGTCGACATCGTCCTGACCGCTATATTCCGGTAGGTCAAATTGAACCGGCACTGGCGCGGTATCAGAAATGAAATAGCCGGAGCGACCTTTTGAGGTAAGATAATCGTTTGAAATCAATTCAGTATAGGCCAAAGTTACCGTAATTCTGCTGATCCCCAGATGCTCTGCCAATTTTCGGCTGGATGGCATCCGATCCCCGGGTTGATAGCGGGACGCCAGAATGCCCTCAATTACGGTGCGCTGGATTTGCTGTTGCAACGTGCCTTCATAGCCCGGATCAAGAAAGAAGGTTTCAACAGATATTGCCATAAGTGGCCTTATATCCGGCTTGTTCTGGACTTAACAGTGGTTGCGGCGCGCTATGCGCGCCGCGGGGGGATTTTTCTGCGAAAAATCGGGGCTCCGCCGGGGATATTGAACGAACAAAGAATCAATGGGCTAGCTGAAAACCTTGCCAAGGGCGATGTCGATGGCATCGGTTATCTGGTCAATATCATCGGCAGTGGCGATCAGTGCCGGGCTGAGGCAGAGCGTATTGTTGAACCCCGGCACCGAGCGGTTGGTGACGCCTATGATGACCCCCTGCGCCATGCAATTGGCGACAACTGCCTGGGCGAGTTTTTCGTCCACGGGTTCTTTGCTAGTGCGATCTGAAACCAGTTCGGCGCCAACAAACAGACCCTTGCCACGGACGTCACCAATCACAGCGTGTTTGTCCTGCAATGCGCGCAGGTTATCCAATGTCCGTTGCCCCATTGCTGTGGTGTTGGCCAGCAGGTTTTCGTCTTCAATGATGCGCATGTTTTCAAGGGCTGCTGCCGGGCCGGCGGTGCAGCCGCCAAAGGTGGATATATCGCGAAAATAGGACATCGGATCATTGGCGTCGTCTTTGAACAT
>CAZETX010000011.1:0-22599 GCA_964514925.1 uncultured Marinosulfonomonas sp. | reverse complement strand
CCCGGTGTGTAGGGACCATACTGGGCGTTGCGTTCGTGCTGGCCACCGGCGGACAATGTGGTGATTGTGGTGCCGTGGTAATCGCGGTTGCGGAACAGGATTTTTGATTTTTTACCACCGTGATGGCGATGGGAAATCTGGCGCACCATTTTGAAGACTTTTTCATTCGCCTCTGAGCCGGAATTTGTGTAATAGACCCGCGACATCCCCGGCATCTTTGAAATCAGCAATTCAGCGAATTGTGAGCCCGGAATAGACCCGGCTGAACCGGCGAAATAGTTCAGTTTGATCAGCTGGTCGCGCACCGCATTGGCGATGCTTTCGCGGCCATAGCCAACATTTACCGTCCAGACACCACCGGAAACCCCGTCCAGATGCTCCTTACCTGTTGCATCCCAGACACGCATGCCTTTGCCTTCGACCATGATCTTGGGGTCAGTGGTTTCGAACGGTTTGTGTTGGACAAGGTGATGCCAGACATGGGCGCGATCGGACTCTACCACATTGGAAATATCATTCGGGCTTAGGGGCGAATCCATGGCGGAAATCCTTTAGATTGTTTGATGTAATCGGGCAAAATGATGCAGCGGTACTGACGTTAATGACACCATAACATTAGAATTGGCGATAGGGCCAGAAACGGGCCTGTTGTAGAGCCAGATTGGGTTGTTTATGAAATTAAAAATAATTCTGCTAAGCGGCTGATTTTGAGAGAATTTCAGAAAATTTATAGATGATAGTGACAGGCGGTGGCGTAGTTGGTAGGCAGCGCTGGGGAGATGTTGAGATTGTAGTGGCAGGTGGTTCGTGGAAGTAGTTGAGACCGGAATATCCGGATTAAAGGTAATAACCCCACGTCGTATAGAAGACGAACGGGGGTTTTTTAGTGAAAGCTATAACCGTGCGCGTATGGCCGAACACGGTATTCTGACCGAGTTTTTACAGGACAATCATTCAATGTCACGCGCGGTCGGGACAGTGCGCGGGTTGCATTACCAATCGCCGCCCCATGCCCAGGCCAAACTGGTGCGCTGTGGACGTGGACGCCTGTTTGATGTTGCGGTTGATATCCGTGTCGGCTCACCCAGTTATGGCAAATGGTACGGCATTGAACTGTCGCACGAAAATGGGGCCCAGTTATTGGTGCCGGTGGGGTTTTTGCATGGGTTTGTCACGCGCGAACCTGATACCGAGATAATTTACAAATGCTCTGATTATTATGCGCCGGAATGTGACGGTGCAGTTCGCTTTGATGACCCGGCAATTGGCGTGGAGTGGGGTATTTCGGATGCGCAGGCAATGGTTTCGGACAAAGATCAGGCAGCGCCGCTTTTGGCGGAAATAAACAATAAATTTTTGTTTGAATCCGACGATCTATGAGCATTCTGGTCTTCGGCAAATCTGGTCAGGTGGGGCGCGAACTGGCGCTGACGGGCCGCGTGGTTTCACTGGGGCGCGATGTTGCGGATCTGAGCGATCCTGTGGCCTGTGCGGATAAAATTCGCGATTTACGCCCGGCTGTTGTGATCAACGCGGCGGCGTATACCGCTGTGGATACGGCAGAGACGGACGTGGAAATGGCCGATTTGGTCAATGGGCAGGCGCCCGGCGCTATGGCGCTTGCCTGTGCCGATATCGGCATACCTTTTTTGCATATTTCCACCGACTATGTGTTTGACGGGACAGGGGAAAAGCCATGGGCAACCACAGATCGCCCGAACCCGATCGGGGTTTATGGGCGCAGTAAACTGGCCGGTGAAATCGCGGTAAGGGAGGCGGGCGGGCAGTTTGCAATTCTACGCACGTCCTGGGTTTTTTCGAGCCATGGCAATAATTTTGTGCGCACCATGTTGCGGTTGGGGGCTGAACGGGGCGAATTGTCGGTGGTTGCGGATCAGATCGGCGGGCCGACCGCGGCGCGTGATATTGCGGCAGCGTTGCTGACAATGGCGGATCAGATGTCTGGCGATGCGGCCCTTGGTGGCATCCAACATTTTTCTGGCGCTCCGGACGTAAGCTGGGCCGGTTTCGCACGGGAGATTTTCAAACAGGCCGGGCTGAGCGTAGCGGTGAAGGATATCAGCACGGCTGAGTTTCCGACACCCGCGGCCCGGCCGGCCAATTCACGGCTGGATTGCGGTACGCTGCGCGACGATTTTGCTATTGCGCAACCGGATTGGCGGTTAAGTCTGGCACAGGTTCTGGGTGAATTGGCCTAGGGTCGCGGCATTTGCATCGCGTGGTCACAATCTTGTCGCGAAATACCGCTAAGCGCTGAAAACAATTGATTAAAAGGTCTGTTCAGAAATGAAATTACTGATCACAGGTGGGGCGGGGTTTATTGGCTCTGCCGTTGTTCGCCAGGCCATTGCCGCCGGGCATGGGGTGGTGAATGTTGATGCGCTGACCTATGCGGCCTGTTTGGATAATGTTGCATCGGTTGCAGATGATCCGCTGTATCAGTTTGAAAAGGCGGACATTTGTAACGCGGCTGCGCTGGCGCGGATATTTGCAAAGCACCGCCCGGACGCCGTGATGCATCTGGCCGCTGAAAGCCATGTTGACCGGTCTATTGACGGGCCCGGGGCGTTTATTGAAACCAATATCACCGGAACCTACCGTTTGCTGGAAGCGGCGCGTGCGCATTGGGAAGCGTCCGGAAATCCGCAGGCGTTTCGGTTTCACCATATTTCAACGGACGAGGTTTTCGGCTCACTTGGGGCTGAGGGGCAGTTCACGGAAACCACGCCCTATGCCCCCACCAGCCCCTATTCAGCGTCCAAAGCCGCCAGTGATCATTTGGTTCGTGCCTGGTATGAAACCTATGGTCTGCCGGTTGTGATCACGAATTGTTCCAACAATTATGGACCCTTCCACTTTCCTGAGAAACTGATCCCGGTGATTATTCTGCGGGCATTGGCGGGTGCGGACATTCCGATTTACGGCTCTGGTGACAATGTACGTGACTGGCTGTTTGTTGAGGACCACGCGGACGCGCTGTTGACGGTAATGAGCCGGGGCGCCGTTGGGCGGACCTATAATATAGGCGGTGAGAATGAGGCCAGCAATATTGATATTGCCCGCTGGATTTGCGAGATTCTGGATCGTAAACGGCCCGGGAATGCGCCCTATGGTGAACAGATAAAGTTTGTTGAAGACCGCCCTGGCCATGATCAGCGATACGCCATTGACCCCAGTCGCATGCGCGATGAATTGGGTTGGCGGCCATCGCTAAGCTTGCCGGAAGGGCTGGAAAAGACGGTTCATTGGTATCTGGACAATGAAAGCTGGTGGCGCGCCTTGCAGGATCGCGAAGGCGTCGGGCAAAGGTTGGGCAAAACGGTGGTTGGAGAGAAATCATGACGCAGCGCAAGGGTATTATTCTGGCCGGTGGTTCGGGGACGCGGCTGTATCCGGTGACCATGGGCGTGTCCAAGCAGCTTTTGGCAATTTATGACAAGCCGATGATCTATTTCCCGCTGACCACGCTGATGTTTGCCGGTATCCGTGAGATCGCTGTGATCACAACGCCCGGGGATCAGGATCAGTTCAGGCGCATCCTTGGGGATGGCAGCCAATGGGGGTTAAAGCTGAAATATATTGTGCAGCCGTCCCCTGACGGTTTGGCGCAAGCCTTTATTCTGGCAGAAGAATTTCTGGACGGAGCGCCCAGTGCGCTGGTGCTGGGGGATAATATTTTCTTTGGCGACGGATTGCCGGAATTGCTGGCCAGTGCGGATGGTCAAGCTAAAGGCGGCACCGTATTTGGGTACCGGGTATCGGACCCGGAACGCTATGGTGTTGTTGGGTTTGAAGAGGATGGTTCAGTCAGTTCAATCATTGAGAAACCGGAAATTCCGGCGTCAAATTATGCGGTGACGGGGTTGTATTTTCTGGATGAAACCGCACCGGAAAAAGCCCGTAATGTTAGAGCTTCAAGCCGGGGTGAACTGGAAATTACCACGCTTTTGGAGATGTATCTGGAAGCCGGGCAGTTGACGGTGGAACGCATGGGGCGTGGCTATGCCTGGCTGGATACCGGTACCCATGACAGCCTGCTGGATGCGGCAAATTTTGTGCGGACGCTGGAAAAACGGCAAGGCTTGCAGGTAGGTTCACCGGATGAAATTGCGTTTTCCAAAGGCTGGATCGACGCAGATCAGCTGCGGGCAAGGGCGACTGAGTTTAAGAAAAACCACTATGGTGATTACCTGTGGGCTTTGGCCAACGGGTAGCGTCGGGGTCAGACAAACAGGAACACATCGGTCAGGGCGGACAGATCACCGATACCATCGATTTGCAATATGTCACCTGAACCAAAATCCAGTGTGGCGGTGCTGCCCGACAGGCTGGCGAAATCAGTCAGTACGGCTGCGCCATTGGCAGCGGTTGATCCCAGCAGGCTGGTATCCAGTTCAATCTGATCACCGGTGCTGTCAAAGTCGCGGATGGTATCGTTTGAAAACCCGGAATTGAAGACGAAAACATCGGCCCCGGCACCGCCAAATAGCGTGTCAGTTCCGGTGTCACCTATCAGGCGGTCATCGCCGGAGCCTGCCAATAATATATCGTCACCGCCGCCGCCATTTAGCGTGTCATCGCCGTCATTTCCGATCAGTCGGTTATTGCTGCCATTACCGGTTAACTGATCGTCAAAGCGCGAGCCTGCAAGATCTTCAATGGAGGAAAACGTGTCGCCCGTGGCCATACCGGTATTGGCACTGCTATTGCCAAGATTGACGGTAAGCCCCTGTTTAGACGTATAATACTGGGCGCGATCAGTGCCGGCGCCGCCATCCAGAAAATCGGCCCCCCAGCCGCCTTCCATTACGTCATTGCCGTTGCCGCCATAGATGATGTCATCGCCAGCCCGGCCCACCAGCCAGTCGTCCCCGCCATTACCGCGCAGGGTGTTTGCCCCTGCGTCACCATAGATACTGTCGGCAAATTCTGAGCCTGTCAGATCCTCAATCGAGATGTAGCTGTCACCATCCGCCTGACCGGTATTTCGACCGGCATGTAACAAATCCATGCGCAGGCCGGAAGGGGCGTCAAAATAGCTGGCGGTGTCAATTTCCGAGCCCCCGTTCAGCGCGTCCGCGCCGGCACCCCCGTTCAGGATGTCATTGCCAAAGCTGCCATCCAATATGTCGTCGCCGTCACGCCCGTTCAGGGTGTCGGCGCCGTTTCGGCCATACAGCGCATCAGCGGCGTTGCTGCCGCTGATCTGATCGTCAAACCCGGTGCCCAGTATCACTTCAACCGAGGTCAGGGTGTCGCCTGCCGCGTCACCGGTATTGAGCGCGCCGTTGAGCCAGTCAAAAATAATGCCGCTGGTGGCGGTGCCGTAATTGGCGGTGTCATACCCGATGCCGCCATAAAGCGCGTCGGCCCCGGGCCCGCCGATCAGCGTGTCATCCCCGCCATTGCCCGACAGGATATCATCACCATTGGTGCCCACCAGTGTGTCATTGGCCCCGGCCCCGATTTGGGTCTGGCCATTTCCGGTGCTGCCATTGCCCAGAACCATCGCCGGGCGGTCAACATTAAACGGATGGATCGCCGTGAGTTCAGCCAGGGTTAGTGGGTTGAAATCGCTGGAATAAATATAGATGCTTTCGCCCTGAAAGGTCAGGCTGGCACCATAATATGTCGACACGAAACCAAGGGTATTTGGATCATAGAGCAGTGGGAAATAGGACAAGTTAAGCGCATCAATGCCGCGTTCAAAATCCTGTATCGTGTCGTCATCACCATCCGGGTCAAAGGTGAAAACATCCGCCCCGGCCCCGCCGATCAGCGTATCAGTACCGGCCCCGTCAATCAGGATATCATCCCCCGCGCCGCCCGATATTGTATCATCCCCGGCACCCGCCAGAATGACATCATCCAGTGCAGTGCCGTTCAGGATATTGGCGGTGGAGGTGCCGTTGATATTGGCACCAAGGGCAGCAAGATCATAGCTGAACTGGGAAATCCCAACCTCAGTGCTGGAGGCAAAGAACATGCGCAGATCGGTGCCATCCAACCCGAAGGCGGCGGCAGAGACATTGTCCAATGCCGTGGCGGCGGTATCTGTAACGGTTGTCAGCAGATGCAGACGGCCGTCATTTAACAGCCGGAACAGCGAAAACCCGTCATCCGAACCTGAAGCCAGCACGAAGGTACTGTCGCCAATGGTGGTGGTTTCCAACACGGTGGGTTCCGCAAAACGGCTGTTCAGATCGTCGAGAATATGATCGGTTGGGGTAAAACTGCCATCCGCCTCAAGCCGCAACACGCTGAGTGAGTTGCTGTCGCTGCTGGCCAGAACGACATATGGCTGCCCCTCAAGCAGGACGATGTTGAGATCGGTGGGGGTATTCACCCCAAGCCCGTCCGGGGCACCGAAGGAAAATTGCTGGGTCAGGGTGCCGGCGGCGTCAATGGTGTAGCTTATGACGCTTTCTGTGGTCTGGGATGAGCCCAGAACCCAGGTCTGGCCATAGGCGGTAACGGTGGCGAGATCAGAGAATTGCCCGACGCTGGGATCAGGGGCGGGGTTGATGGGGGACAGCGCCCCACCGCCCAGTTGTTCAAAACTTTGCAGGCCATTTTCATTGGGCCGGGTTGAGACCAGATAGGTGGTTGTGCCCATATCAACAGCGATCAGGGCCACCTGATCAACCGCCTGACCGGTGTTGGCGCCGGTCAGGTCGGTGGCGTCCTGAAGGTCGCCGGGGGCGGTATTCAGCACGGTATTGAGGCGGGTGTTGGACAGGTTCAGCGAAACGGTGCCGTAATCTGCCAGCGTAAACCCGTCAGTGCCGGCGCCCAGGAAGGTCTGCCCGGTGAAAGAAGCGGTGTTTGAGACATCAAAATTTACCAACCGGGCCGAGCCGTTATTTCCGGCAAAAGCCTGCAAGGTCATGCCTGAACCGCCCGAACCAAGGCTGAGATCCTGGATATCAGCCCCATAGGGCAGCAGCGGGCCGGTAATTGTTTGGATGAATTGTGCCGTCGCCATAATACGCCCTGTGCTCTGCTCGCAGGTATTTTGGCGGTAATAAATTAACGATTAATGGCAAATGCCCTGACGGGGCAGATATCTGTTTAAAATTTTCAACAAATTAAGGATGCATTCATATCAGAGGTGAATATGTAGCGGGAAGGTATTGGTTCAGTAACTTTTGAGGATGGTTTGAATTTAGCGCAACGGGTTAACAACTATATTTCGTCATTACGTTCACAGCAAATTTGCGATGCTTGTATTGCCCAGTCACTTACGATGCGACATCAGCAAGCCAATCGTGTGACGATGGCACTTGCGACAACGTCCGAGTTTGGACGTCGCAAGGGCCTGTGTGAACATTGCACCAAAGAACGCACCGTTATCTGGCGGGTGTGAGGGTTATTTTCCGCGCCAGACCGGGTCACGTTTTTCAGCAAATGCGCGCGCACCTTCCAGTTGATCCTCAGAGCTGTAAAGTTTTTTGACTGTTGGAAATTCGCTGTGGGTAATTTTGTGTAATGCATCCTGAAATTTCATGTTTTCAGCTTCGCGCACGACCTCTTTTATTGCGGCGAAGACCAGGGGTGGGCCTGCGGCCAAATCGGCGGCAAGTTCATGGGCCTTTTCAAGGAGTTCACTGGCGGTGTGGATGCGGTTGACCAACCCCCATTGCCGGGCTTCGGACGCGTCAAACCAGCGCCCTGTAAGCAATAGGTCCATGGCGACGTGATAGGGAATACGCTTGGGTAGTTTCAGCGAGGCGGCATCGGCAATTGTACCCGAGCGGATTTCCGGCAGCGCGAAAGTGGCGTGTTCAGCAGCCAGTATCATGTCGCAGGACAGCGCCAGTTCCAATCCGCCGCCACAGGCGATGCCGTTCACAGCAGCGATGACGATTTTGTTCATGTCAGGCAATTCCTGTAACCCGCCAAAGCCGCCGACGCCATAATCCCCATCCACGGCATCCCCGTCTGCCGCGGCCTTCAGATCCCAGCCGGGGCAAAAGAATTTGTCGCCGGCACCTGTCAGAATAGCGACCCGCAAGTCCGGATCATCGCGGAACCGTGCGAATGTCTGGCCCATGATCCGGCTGGTGGCCAGATCGATGGCGTTGGCCTTGGGGCGGTCCAGGGTGATTTCCAGCACTTTGCCAATGGTGCGGGTTTTGATCGGAGTTTCGGTCATACGGGGTCTCCTATTTGGATCAGGGCATCGGCGGCTATAGCCATTTCAGGCAGGCAGAGCAGGGGGTTAACTTCAACCTCGGCCAACCGGCCATGGTTGGCAATAACAAATTCCTGCAGCGACAGAACAGCCGCAATGATGGCCGGAATATCGGCGGCGGGCTGGCCACGGTAGCCTTGCAGAAGCTGGTTTATTTTCAATGAGATAAGGGAGGATTTAATATCCTTTGCCGTAGTTGGTATCAGCAGTGAAACGGTGTCATCCAGCATTTCGGCAAGGGTGCCACCTGACCCGATGGTCAGCACGTAGCCATGGGCCGGGTCCAGCACCACCCCGATGATCAGTTCAGCCACCACGCCGGTGATCATTTCCTCAAGCAGGAATGTTGAGGCACGCATGTTTTGGGCGGCCTGACTGACCTGCTCTGGCGTTGTCAGGTTTAACGCAACCGCACCGGCTTCGGTTTTGTGGGCGTGACCCTGACCCTTTAACACAAGCGGAAAAGTCAGTGTCCCGGCAAGCTGTGACAACCCGGTGGCATTTTGCGCGGTCACGCTTCGCGGGATCTGCAACCCGAAACTGGCCAATGTGGTTTTAGCCTGTGCTTCGGGCAGGGTGCGGGGGTTTACCGGGGTAAGCGGCAGCAGGACTGGTGGGGAAATGTCGCGTTTAGCGCCGCAATCTGCAGCGACACGGGCGGCGGTCAGGGCCCCGGAAAGCCCGCATAGGGGTGCAATGCCCTGCTGTATCAATTGCGCGGCGACCGCTTCCGGCATGTTTTCCGGCAGGCTGGCAACGATGGCCATATGTAGTCCGGTGCGTTTGTGAGCCTGGACAACGGCGGTGATGACACAATCCCAGTCGGCAGGGTCGCACCGATCGGCACGGGGAAAGTCGGAGATCAACATGCAAAGGGCCAGATCGCGCGAGGCCATAGCGCTGAATGTGTCCGCCATGGCGGTGGCATCGTTCCAGATATAGGTGTGGTAATCCAGCGGGTTAGCAAGGTTTACCATCGGCCCCAGGGTCGCGCGCAGGTTAGATTTCTGGGTGTTTGAAAGGGGCGGGAAGTGGATGCCGCGGGACAGGGCCATGTCTGCAATCAGGCTGGCTTCGCCGCCGGAACAGGACAATGAGGCGATGTGGTTTGAACGTAACGGCCCGGTGACGTGGAGCAGTTTCAGCGCTTCAATGAAATCCGGCAGGGTATGCACCCGGGCGATAGCCAGGCGTTTTAGTAAAGCGCCAGCGCCAGCGTCACTGCCAGCGAGCGACGCGGTATGGCTAAGGGTGGCGGCACGGGCCTGACTGGATTGCCCTACTTTAAGCGCGACCACTGGTTTGTTCAGTTTCCGGGCCAGCGTTGACAGGGTTTCAAAGGCCGAAATATCGTGAATGCCTTCGATATGCAGGCCAAGGGCTGTGATCCGGGGGTCCGCCAGCAGGTGGGCGCCAATCTGGGCGATACCGGTTTGCGCCTGATTGCCAGCGGTGACCAGCATGCCGATGGGCAGGCCCCGGCGTTGCATGGTGATGTTGATGGCAATGTTGGAGGATTGGGTGACGATGGCGACGCCGGTTTTTGTCGCTTTGCCACCCTGTTGGTCGGGCCAGAGCATTGCCCCATCCAGGTAATTGATAAACCCATAACAATTTGGCCCGAGGATTGGCATTTTACCTGCGGCGTTCAGCAGGTCGTGCTGAAGATCGGCACTAGTTTTATCTTCGGTTGTTGCTTCAAGAAACCCGCTGGCAAAACATACAGCCCCGCCGGCGCCCTGTTGCGCCAGTTCAGCGACAGCGCGGATAGTGGCGTGTCGGTTGATTCCGATAAAACTGGCGTCCGGCGCAGCGGGAAGGTCGGCGATACTGCGATATGCTGTTTCGCCTGAAATCTGAGATTTGGTTGGGTGGACTGGCCAAATCGCCCCGGAATAGCCAAATAATCGGGCTTGTTTGATGACATTACTGCACCAGTTGCCACCGCCGATAACCGCGATGGATGCGGGATTGAACAACCTTTGAAGAATTCGCCCCATTAGCTGACACCTGATTTGGTACAACTGTCTGATGCCCCCGGCGGGGTTATTTTGAAAAAGAAGAAACGCAACTTTAAGAGAATTGATGGCAAAAGGGTGTGCGGTACAGGCGGGGACGCCGATGGCCGTAAAGGCGGAAGGTGCTCTGCCTCCGGGAACGGGGCAGGACACTTCTGCGCAGTTCTTCTTTTACTAAATATCCTTGCCGAAGGCATTCTTTATGCCCCCAATGGCCGCAAAAGTTCGCGACTGATGATGTGGCGCTGAATTTCGCTGGTACCATCCCAGATGCGCTCGACACGGGCATCGCGCCAGAAGCGTTCAATCGGGAAGTCATCCATCAGCCCCATGCCGCCAAATATCTGCAGGCTGGTATCGGTGACGCGGGCCAGCATTTCGGAAGCATACAGTTTGGCACTGGCGATCTCACGGTTGGCGGGCAGACCCCGATCCAGACGATCGGCGGCGGCAAGGGTTAACAGGTCTGCGGCGTCAATTTCGGTGATCATATCGGCGATTTGAAAACCGACGCCCTGGAATTTTCCAATGGGCTGGCCAAATTGTTGGCGTTCAGCCGCATAGTTCAACGCCAGATCGAAACAGCGCCTGGCCCGACCGACGGCCATGGCGGCAACTGTGATCCGGGTGGCATAGAGCCATTCGTTCATTACCGCAAAGCCGCCGTCGACCGCACCCAGCACCTGTGCTTCGGGTAAACGGCAGTCGTCAAAATCAAGGATCATGTTCCTGTAGCCCCGATGACTGACCGAGGTATAGCCATCGCGGATCGTGAATCCGGGTGTGCCCCGATCCACCAAAAATGTGGTGATGCGTTTCTTCGGTCCACGGGGGGTGTCATCTTCGCCTGTGGCTACGAAAACGATAATGAAATCAGCGTGATCGGCTCCAGAGATAAAGTGTTTTGTTCCGCTCAGAACCCAATCACCACCGTCGCGCCGGGCGCTGCATTTCATGCCGCGTACATCTGAGCCTGCCCCGGGTTCGGTCATGGCCAGCGCGTCCATTTTTTCGCCTTTGACAGCCGGTTTCAGGTAGCGTTCAATCTGCTCGCCTGCGCAGGCCATCAGAATGTTTTGCGGGCGCCCGAAAAAATGTGTCAGCGCCATGGAACCGCGCCCGAGTTCACGTTCAACCAATGCAAATTCAAGGTGTGAAAGCCCGGCGCCGCCTACACTTTCGGGGAAATTGCAGGCGTAAAAACCCAGGTTGATGGTTTTTTGTTTGATGTCGGCGGCCAATTTCGGATCGACTATGCCGCTTTTTTCTACTTTCGTTTCATGGGGGTAAATTTCATTTTCAACAAAACTGCGCACCGTGGAAACAATCATATTCTGTTCGTTGTTAAGCTCAAACACCATCAGCCACCCCCCCTTAATTCTGTGGCCTTAGCCACCATTTCCAACGGCATTTCTTTTGTGCGGCGTGTTTTGAGCGATACATGCAGCAAAAGCTGATCACCGCTGGCCAGTACAGTACCATCAGCGGCGCGCATTTCATGGAAAAGACGCAGCTTTTTGCCGTTTGCCTGCCGAACGGTCGAGTGAACGCTGAAGGCCTGTCCGGCCTGGCACTCCCTTAGAAATCTGATGTTAATTTCCACTGTAAAAAAACTGTTTCCAGCGTCAATATAGGCCTTATCAGCGCCAATCATCGCCATGACAACATCGGCGGCGTCCGAAAACACCTGCCCGTAACGGCTTTCGTTCATGTGGCCGTTATAGTCGGTCCAATCAATCGGAACGGTGCGATTTTGCGTCACCAGCGGCTGGGCGGTGGTGGTGCTGGCCGGGGCGGGGGCAAGGGTCGCCTCAAACCGCGACAGTAGGGCCCCGGCCCCTGCATCGCGGGCTTTCAGAGCGCGCAGAATTCCGACCAGATTTTCGTCACGCTGACGTTCCAGTTCGCGGATCGTATACTTCCCGGATTGGCTATCGGATTGATCGGCAATCTTATCTATCAACTCAGCGGTCAGTTCCGGCACGTCCATCAGCTTGGTCCACGGCCATTTCAGACAGGGGCCAAACTGTTCGATGAAATGGCGCATGCCGGCTTCGCCACCGGCGATGCGGTAGGTTTCAAACAGACCCATCTGTGCCCAGCGTAATCCGAAACCATAACGAATGGCGTTATCAATCTCTTCGGTTGTGGCGATGTCATCTTTGATCAGCCACAGGGCCTCACGCCAGACGGCTTCTAAGAATCGGTCAGCTATATGGGCGTCAATTTCGGACCTTACATGCAGGGGGAAATGGCCAAGACTTTTCAGTATTTCAGATGCTTTTTCAATCAGTTCTGCCGGGTTCCTAACGGAAGGCACCAATTCGATCAGGGGCAGCAGATAGACCGGGTTAAACGGGTGTGCCACCAGAATTTGTCCGGGGCGGCTGGCGTTTTCCTGCAATTTTGCAGGTTTGAAGCCTGAGGTTGAGGACGCGATGACTGCGTCAGGCGAACAATGTTCCTGAACGGATTGATAAACCTTGTGTTTCAGGCTTATCGTTTCGGGCACACTTTCCTGAATCCAGCTGGCGGACTGAACCGCGTCGGCAATTGACAGGCAAAAGGTTAGTGTCCCTTCTGCTGGCAGGGCCACATCATAGAGCATCGGAAGTGCGTAGCGGGCATTGCCGAGAATTTCGGATATTTTTCGTTCCGCTTCGGGATCTGGGTCATAGATATTGACGTTCCAGCCATTAAGCAGAAACCGCGCCGCCCAGCCGCCGCCGATGACGCCTCCGCCGATGATGGCGGCTGTTTTGTTCATGTCGGGTCCTGCTTGGTCAGACCCAGTTTCTTGCGCACCGCGTCCGGCCCAATAATCCTTGCGCCCATCGCCTCTATGATGGTTACGGCGCGCGCCACCAGTGCCTCGTTTGTGGCCAGTTCACCCTTGGCGAGCCACAGGTTGTCCTCGAGCCCGACGCGCACGTTGCCCCCGGCCAACACGGCCGCCGCAACATAGGGCATTTCATTGCGGCCAATGGAAAATGCGCTCCAGTTCCAATCTTCCGGCACGTTGTTCACCATGGCCATAAAGGTGTTCAGATCATCCGGCGCACCCCAGGGAATGCCCATGCACAGCTGCACCAGTGCCGGGCTGTCCAGCACACCGTCGGCGACCAGTTGTTTGGCCAGCCAGAGATGGCCGGTATCGAACGCTTCAACCTCAGGCTTTACCCCCAGTTCGGTCATCATCCGGCCCATTGCCGCCAGCATTCCCGGCGTGTTGGTCATGACGTAGTCCGCTTCGGCGAAATTCATCGTGCCGCAGTCCAATGTGCAGATTTCCGGCAGGCAGTCGGCGATATGGGCGACACGTTCGGCCGCACTTGCCATGTCGGTGCCCGCAATCAAAGGCAAAGGTGCATCGGGTTTGCCAAATACCAGATCGCCGCCCATGCCTGCAGTCAGGTTCAGCACCACATCGGTGTCAGAGGCACGGATGCGTTCTGTGACCTCGCGGTACAGTTTGCCGTCGCGGCTGGGTATACCGGTTTCCGGGTCGCGCACATGGCAATGCACAATGGCCGCCCCGGTGCGGGCCGCGGCAATAGCGCTGTCGGCAATTTCTTTGGGTGATCGGGGCACGTGGGGGCTGCGATCCTGCGAGCTGCCAGAGCCGGTGACGGCGCAGGTGATGAAAACATCTTGGTTCATGGCAAGGGGCATGGGTTCTCCGGGGTTGGATTTCTGGTCAGGCTAGGGGCGTTGATTTTATCGAACATGCAATGTTAGTTTGTTATCATGCGAAGTTGGGAAAAAACGGATACCGGGACACAAAAAATCGGTATTTTGCTGTTTGATCGGTTTTCCAACCATTGTCTGGCCAATGCGTTGGAGCCATTGCGGGCGGCAAATACCCTGTTGGGGCGCAACGCCTATGAATGGGATTTCATGTCATTTGATGGGGCCGGAGTTATCTCTTCCAGCGGGTTGCCGGTTGCGGTGTCGGGGGGTTTGTCGGGGACCACTGCCGGGGATATGTTGTTTGTCCTGCCAAGCTATCAATATCGGGAATATGTGACGCCCGCGAATGTGCGGTCCTTACGGGCGGCGGCAGCGCGATTTGAGATAATCGTCGGCCTGGATGCGGGTAGCTGGCTGTTGGCCTCGGCGGGGTTGCTGGAAGGGTATCGCGCGACGATCCATTGGGATGAAACCGACGGTTTTCAGGAAGCTTTTCCAGAACTGGATGTGCGTAAAAGCCGCATCGAACTGGATCGCAACCGCTGGTCTTGCGCCGGGGCGATGGCCGCGTTTGATCTGGCATTGCGGATCATCGGAGACGCCCACGGTGAGGCGTTGCGGCTGGAAGTGGCGGCATTGCTGATGTCGGCGGAAACTGAATTTGGCGGGCAGGGTGTGCGGGCAAAATCACGGCAGGTTTCGGCGGCGTTGGCCATGATGCGTGAGAATTTGGAAGATCCGGTGAAAATTCCGCAGGTGGCAAAACAAATCGGCGTAAGCGCGCGCCGGTTGGAGCAAATGTTCAGGGCCGATCTGGGGGCGGGGCCGCAAAAGGTATACCGGCGCATTCGCCTGGCGGCAGCGCGCCGGTTTGTTGAGCAAACCGGGTATAGCATTGCCGAGATCGCGGTGCGATGTGGCTACGCCGACCCCAGTGCAATGACCCGGGCGTTCCGCGAAGAATTTGCCAGCACGCCGCAAAAACTGCGGGCTGGGTAAGCGCCTTCGTTTTTCTGATTGACTGATCAATAAAAAACCCAAAATATAGCTGCACCGCATTTTTCAGGAGAGTCGCGTGCCCAAAGTCGGACAGGAACCCATTCGCCGGGCAGCGCTGGTATCGGCGACCATCAGTGAAATCGGCCGTGCCGGATCACTGGATGTAACAGTTGGGCAAATCGCCAAAACTGCTGGCATGTCTACAGCGCTGGCGCATTATTATTTTGACAGTAAATCGGCGTTGTTTCTGGCGGCAATGCGCCATGTGCTGGGGGGGTTTGGGGCCTCGGTCAGGCGCAATCTGAAACCGGCAATCACGCCCAGGGACCGTTTATGCGCAATCATTGATGCGTCGCTGGGGCCGGATCAGTTTGAGGAACATGTGGTGTCCGCCTGGCTGGTTTTTTATGTGGAAGCGCAAAGATCACAGGGGGCGACAAGGCTGTTGCGGATATATACCCGGCGTTTGCACAGTAATCTTTTGCATGAGCTGAACCAGTTGACGAATGCGCCGACCGCCAATCGTGTGGCGCGCGGTGTAGCGGCGATGATTGACGGAATTTACCTGCGTATCGCATTGCATGACGAGCAGCTGGATTTTCGCGGCTCGGACAGTTTGGTGCGTGATTATCTGGATCTGGCACTGGCCAGTACCGGTGCGCAAATAAGGGAAATTAACTGATGCGAGCCCAACCAAAGGCCAGTCATTTCATTGATGGCGCGTTTATTGAAGATAAAGCCGGGGAAGTATTTGATTGCATCTATCCGGCAACAGGAGAGGTGATCGCGCGGTTACATGCCGCTACGCCAGAATTGATTGAAAAAGCGGTGGTATCTGCCGCGCGGGCACAGGCAGACTGGGCGGTGTTAAAGCCGGTGGAGCGGGGCCGGGTGTTGCGCCGGGCCGCGGATCTGATCATGGCGCGAAACCGGGAATTAAGTGAGTTGGAAACCCTGGATACCGGTAAGCCATTGCAGGAAACGCTGGTGGCGGACGCCACATCTGGCGCCGAGGCGCTGGAGTTTTTCGGCGGTATCGCGGCGACAATTAATGGCGAAACCATCAATCTGGGGGGTGATTTTGCCTATACCAAGCGGGTACCGCTGGGGGTGTGCGTCGGCATTGGCGCGTGGAATTACCCCACACAGATCGCCTGTTGGAAGGCCGCGCCGGCACTGGCCTGTGGCAATGCGATGATCTTTAAACCCAGCGAAACCACGCCACTTTGTGCGTTAAAAGTGGCCGAGATTCTGCATGAAGCAGGCGCGCCGGCGGGTCTGTTTAATGTGGTTCAGGGCATGGGGCCTGTGGGCCGCGCGCTGGTCAATCATCCGGGCGTGGCCAAGGTGTCGCTGACCGGGTCGGTGCCTACGGGGCAAAAGGTGTATGCGGCAGCGGCGGCGGGTTTGCGCAATGTGACCATGGAACTGGGCGGTAAATCCCCCCTGATCATCTTTGATGATGCAAACCTTGAGGATGCAGTTGGCGGTGCCATGTTGGGGAATTTCTATTCCTCCGGGCAGGTCTGTTCCAATGGCACGCGGGTGTTTGTGCAATCTGGGATACGGGAGGCATTTCTGAAGCGGCTGGTGGAACGCACCCGGGTCATTCGCATGGGCGATCCGATGGATGAAGACGTGCAGATGGGCCCGCTGGTATCGGCGGCGCAACTGGAAAAGGTGCAGGGTTTTGTGGCGTCGGGTAAAGCTGAGGGCGCGAGCTGTCTGTTGGGCGGTGGTACGCCGCAGGTGCAGGGGTTTGAGGCTGGATATTTCATCGAACCCACGGTGTTTTCCGGGGTGACGGACACAATGACCATCGCCCGTGAGGAAATATTTGGACCGGTTATGTCAGTGTTGGATTTTGAGACCGAAGATGAGGTGGTTGAACGGGCAAACGCAACTGAATTTGGTCTTTCGGCGGGGGTTTTTACAGCCGATCTGAGCCGCGCGCACCGGGTGTGCGACAGGTTGCAGGCCGGGACGCTATGGATCAACACCTACAATCTGGCACCGGTTGAGATGCCGTTTGGCGGCACTAAGATGTCAGGCGTTGGGCGGGAAAATTCCCGCGCCGCGATAGCGCATTATACCGAGATTAAAACAGTTTATGTCGGCATGGGCCCGGTGGACAGTCCGTATTGAGATCACAACCTAACATATTGATCTTTATGGTGGATCAGCTGAATGGCACGCTGTTCCCGGATGGTCCTGCGGATTGGTTGCACGCACCCAACCTGAAAAAGCTGGCGGCGCGATCCACCCGGTTTGCCAATGCCTATACCGCCAGCCCGCTATGCGCGCCGGGGCGGGCGAGTTTCATGTCTGGCCTATTGCCCAGCCGCACGGGGGTCTATGACAATGCGGCCGAGTTTTCTTCGGATACGCCTACCTATGCGCATCATTTGCGTCGGGCCGGATATCAGACCTGTCTGTCAGGCAAAATGCATTTCGTCGGGCCGGACCAGCTGCATGGGTTTGAAAACCGCCTGACCACCGATGTCTACCCGGCTGATTTTGGCTGGACGCCGGATTACACCAAACCCGGGGAACGGATTGACTGGTGGTATCACAACATGGGTTCGGTCACCGGTGCCGGCGTGGCGGAGATCACCAATCAGCTGGAATATGACGATGAAGTTGCGTTTCTTGGGGTTCAGAAGGTTTATGATCTGGCGCGCGGCGTGGATGCGCGGCCCTGGTGTTTAACGGTATCGTTTACCCACCCCCATGATCCCTATGTGGCGCGACAAAAATATTGGGACCTGTACGCGGAATGTGAGCATTTATTGCCAGAGGTAGGGGCGTTCACATACGATGAACAGGACGCCCATTCCAAGCGAATATTTGACGCCAATGACGGGCGGTCGTTTGACATAAATGAAGAAAATATCAAACGATCTCGTCGTGCCTATTTTGCAAATATTTCTTATATTGATGACAAGATCGGCGAGGTGCTGGAGGCGCTGGAAAGCACCGGGCAAGAAGCTGTGATCTTGTTCCTGTCGGACCATGGGGACATGCTGGGTGAGCGCGGCCTTTGGTTCAAGATGAACTTTTTTGAGGGGTCGGCACGGGTACCGTTGATGATTGCGTCTGCGAACATGCCCGTGGGATTGAATGAAACGCCTGTTTCAACGTTGGATATTTGCCCCACACTGGCAGAACTGGCGGGTGTTGATCTGGGTCAGATCGCGCCATGGGTAGACGGTGAAAGCCTTGTACCGCTGGCAAATGGCACCGAACGGGTTGCCCCGGTGATGATGGAATACGCGGCAGAGGCAAGTGTGGCGCCCTTGGTTTGCCTGCGCTATGGCAAGTGGAAATATGTGCATTGTGAGCTTGATAAGCCGATGTTGTTTGATCTGGATGCAGACCCACATGAATTGCATAATCTGGCGCAGGAGCCGGCCCAGTCCGGTACCGTGCGGGTGTTGGCGGAAAAAGTCCGGCAACGCTGGGATTTGGCGGCGTTTGACGCCGATGTTCGCGCGTCGCAAGCGCGTCGGCTGGTTGTCTATGAGGCCCTACGCAATGGTTCTTATTTTCCGTGGGATTATCAACCGCTTCGGGATGCATCCGAACGCTTTATGCGCAACCATTTGGACTTGAATGAATTGGAAATAAACCAGCGGTTTTCGCGTGATGGAAGCTGATTTTGTCATCATCGGGTCTGGTTCTGCCGGATCAGCGCTTGCCCACCGGCTATCTGAGGGTGGAAAATATTCTGTGCTGGTGCTGGAATATGGTGGCTCGGACGCAGGGCCGTTCATTCAGATGCCGGGGGCGCTGAGCTTTCCGATGAATATGGGATTGTATGACTGGGGTTTTCAATCAGAGCCTGAGCCGCAGCTGAATAACCGTCGATTGGTGGTGCCAAGAGGTAAGGTAATCGGTGGGTCCAGCAGCATTAACGGCATGGTTTATGTCCGGGGCCACGCGCGCGATTTTGACCATTGGGCGGACAGTGGCGCGCACGGTTGGGGGTACGGTGATGTGCTGCCGTATTTCAAGCGAATGGAAAACTGGGACAGCGGTGGCCACGGCGGCGATGCCGCCTGGCGCGGGGTTGATGGGCCGTTGCATGTGGGGCGTGGCCGCCGGGATAATCCGCTGCACCGGGCGTTTGTTGACGCCGGGGCAGAGGCCGGGTTTGAGCGAACCGACGACTATAACGGCGAAAAGCAGGAAGGTTTCGGACCCATGGACGCGACCATCCACCGGGGTCGGCGCTGGTCGGCGGCGAACGCGTATTTGCGCCCTGCCTTGAAACGGAAAAACTGCGAATTGGTGCGCTGTTTTGCGCGCCGGATTGTGATTGAAGACCGACGAGCAGTTGGGGTTGAGGTGGACCGGCGCGGGCGGCGGGAAGTGATCCGGGCGCGACGGGAAGTCATTATCGCGGCGTCTACGATCAATTCCCCGAAAATCCTGATGTTGTCAGGGATCGGGCCCGGTGCACAGCTGGCAAAGCACGCCATTGATGTGATCGCCGATCGCCCCGGTGTCGGGGCGAATTTGCAGGATCATCTTGAGGTATATATTCAGCAGACCAGCATTCAGCCGATCACGCTTTACAAACACTGGAACCTTATTGGTAAGGGCCGGGCCGGGTTACATTGGTTGCTGAACCGGGGCGGGCTGGGGGCGTCAAACCACTTTGAAAGTGCGGGTTTCGTGCGATCCGCCGCCGGGGTTGAATACCCGGATATCCAGTTTCACTTCCTGCCCATTGCGGTGCGCTATGATGGTAAGGTGGCCGCCAAGGGCCATGGCTATCAGGCCCATGTCGGGCCGATGCGGGCGGCGTCGCGCGGGTCGGTGACACTGGCCAGCGCTGAGCCTGTGGACAAACCGGTGATCCGGTTTAACTATATGTCTGAAGAAAAGGATTGGGTCGATTTTCGCCATTGTGTGCGGTTAACGCGCGAGATTTTGGGGCAGGCGGCATTTGCGCCCTTCCGCGGCCGCGAAATTCAACCCGGTAAGGACGTGCAAAGTGACGATGAAATTGACGGTTTTCTGCGTGAACATGCGGAAAGTGCGTTCCATCCCTGTGGTACCTGCCGGATGGGGGCAGCGGATGACCCCGCCAGCGTTGTGGACCCAAGTGGCCGGGTAATTGGCGTTGAGGGACTTAGGGTGTCGGATTCGTCCATTTTCCCGCGCATTACCAATGGCAACCTGAATGCACCTTCCATCATGGTGGGGGAAAAAATGGCAGATCATATTCTTGGGAAGGACCCGCTTGCGCCGGATAGCGCGCAGGCCTGGATCAATCCCGGATGGGAGATTTCTGATCGGTGATAAAGGCTTATGCAAAACGTGTTTTGCGCGTATCCTGATCAGGAAGAATCAGAGGGGGCTGCTGCTTGGCCCGTAAAAACAACAATGGGAGAAGACAACAATGTCAAATGAACTCGACTATCTGAGCAAACGGGTTGTGCGCGGTCTGATGGATCGGCGCGCCTTTATGGGCCGTGCAGCGGCGCTGGGTGTTTCGGCATCCATGGCGACCGGAATTATGGCCAATGCAGCGGCCCATGCCGCACCTGTTAAGGGCGGTACGCTAAAGGCCGGGCTTCAGGGCGGCAGCGGCACCGACAGTCTTGACCCGGCAACCTGGGCGACAACGGTTATGACCAACTTTGGCTCCAGCTGGGCGGATACGCTGGTTGAAGTGGGTGCTGACGGTCAGTTGAATTATCGCCTGGCTGAAAGTGTTGAAGCCTCGGCAGATGCCAAGACCTGGAGCTTTAAAATCCGGGATGGTGTTGAGTTTCACAACGGCAAGACAATGACCCCGGCTGATGTGGTTGCCACGATCGAGCGCCATTCTAACGAAGATTCCAAATCGGGTGCGTTGGGTATTGTCAAAGGCATTGAAAGTCTGGCCATTGATGGTCAGAACGTCGTTATAACACTGGATACGCCGAACGCCGATTTACCATTCCTGATGTCGGATTATCACCTTGTAATTCAGCCAAATGGCGGCATGGATGGCGCTGACGCCGGAATCGGTACCGGCCCTTATAAAGTCATGGAAAATCAACCCGGTGTTCGCCATGTAGGTGAGCGGTTTGCGAATTATTGGGATGGCGACAATCGTGGCCATGCTGACTCGGTTGAAGTTATAGTTCTGAATGATGCAACCGCCCGTCTGGCGGCGCTTCAGTCCGGTCAGGTTCATATGATTGACCGGATCGAGCCCAAGGTTGTAAACCTTGTTAAGCGTGTTCCCGGTGTATCTATCCAATCTGTTGCTGGTCGTGGGCATTACGTGTTTATCATGCATGCCAATACCGCGCCGTTTGACAACAACCATCTGCGACTGGCGTTGAAATACGCAATTGACCGTGAAGAAATGGTCGAGAAAATCCTGCAGGGCTTTGGATCAGTCGGCAATGACATTCCGATCAATTCGGCCTATCCGCTGTTTTCAGATGATATTGAACAGCGGGTCTATGACCCGGATATGGCGGCGTTTCACTATAAGAAATCCGGCCATGAAGGATCGGTATTGCTGCGTACTTCGGATGTGGCATTCCCGGGGGCTGTGGATGCATCGCAATTGTTTGAGCAAAGTGCAGCCAAGGCGGGAATTACGCTGGAAATCAAGCGCGAACCCGGTGATGGCTATTGGTCCGAAGTCTGGAACAAACAGCCGTTTAGCGCGTCTTACTGGGGCGGACGCCCTGTGCAGGACCAAATGTATTCGACCGCCTATTTGTCGTCTGCGGACTGGAACGACACCCGGTTCTTCAACGACACATTTGACAGTATTATCTTGTCTGCACGTGCCGAATTGGATGATGTTAAACGCAAAGCGCTGTACCGCGAAGCGGCGATCATTGTTCGTGACGAAGGCGGCGTGATTGTACCGATGTTCAACAACTTCATTGATGCGACCGGCGACAAGGTTGGCGGCTGGGAAGCAAACCCGAACGGGTCGATGATGAACGCTTTCGCCCTTTCAAAGACTTGGTTGGTCTAACAGCCTATGGGTTCTCTTCTTAAACTCGTGGCCCAGCGCATAGCGCTGGGTCTGCTTTTACTGGTTGCTGTATCGGCGTTGATTTTTGCCGGAACACAAATTCTGCCCGGCGATGTAGCGCAGAGCATTTTGGGCCAGTCCGCAACGCCAACGGCCTTGGCGAACCTGCGCGAAGAGCTGGGCCTGAACGATCCGGCCATTGTCAGGTATTTCAGCTGGCTTGGGGGGGTCGTAACCGGAGATTTGGGGACTGCCCTGTCCAACGGACAGGATATTGCCACACAGATTGGCAATCGGTTGGGCAATACGTTGTTTCTGGCGGCAACTGCAGCTGTGGTCGCCGTGCCGCTGGCCATTTTTCTGGGCCTGATGGCTGTGCGGTATCGTAACCGCTGGCCTGATAAGCTGATATCCGGAGTAACGCTGGCCTCAATTTCGCTGCCGGAATTTTTCATCGGCTATGTTCTTATCTTCTTTTTCGCGGTGAAGCTGCGCTGGTTCCCGTCGGTGGCGACGGTTTATGACTCTATGGGTTTTTTCGAAAAACTAAATGCTATTGCCTTGCCGGTGGCGGTTTTGGTGCTGGTTGTTCTGGCCCATATGATGCGGATGACCCGCGCTGCGATCCTGAATGTGATGCAGTCATCCTATATCGAAACCGCCGAGCTTAAGGGGCTTTCCGC
>CAZETX010000010.1:44212-62889 GCA_964514925.1 uncultured Marinosulfonomonas sp. | reverse complement strand
GCCAATTTCATATTGTCAGCGATGGTCATATCCGGCTTGGTATTCGCCTATTTCATCACCTGGCACATGGGGCGCAACGCGGAGGTAACCCAAGCGTTGCTGGCGCAGCCCGGCGAGTTCTGGGCCTTGTTTTTGGGTTGGGCCGGGAAGACGGCTCTATTTTGGTTGCCGGTGTTGGTATTGTCGGTGGCCGCACAGCCGCGGCGGTGGAAAGAGGTGGTTTGGTGAAACGCTTAATCGAAAAAGGTCTGATGTTCGGCAATCTGGTGCCGGTGACGTCAAAGGCCTTGGTGGAACGCTATAACCGGGCGCTGAAAAGCCTGAGCGGTAAGCAGACCAAGCTGACGGATTTTCATGTGGATGTGTCCGGCTATAGCCCTGAGATTGGTGATGAGTTGGGGGATGATCTGTATCTGAACCCCAATGGTTGTAACCGGCAGTTTATCTTGCTGACCACTGCGCAGAAAACGGCGCCGTTGCTGAATGCGAAATTTTCGACATCGCGCCCGATTTTGAAGCGGTTCATTGAGGAAAACGAGAGCGAGTTGTTCGCCCTGACCACGCGCGACGCGGTGGCCGGCGAGTTGGCCAATTCGGTTTACGACTTGTCTTCACCAGAGCGGCTGTTTGATATTCGCCGCATCGTGGTTGAGGCAGATACCACAAAAAGTCATGTCGCCGGGGGGCGCAAACTGGCGGCGATGATTGACAGGTTCAAAACCAGGGAAGACGCCTGGTGGGATGACGTTCTGATCGCCGATATGATTGGTCTGGCCAAGCGCACCGGGGATGTCACACGTAACCCGATCACGCTGGAACGCATGACAGTTGAGCACAGGAATTTCTGGACGGCACATTTTGGCGGGCTTTATCTGTTTGGTGATCTTGAGCATCCGGCAACGATTTCGGTGGGCCCCAAGGATAAGCTGGGAAAATTGCCGACGCCGCTTTTGTTTGATCTGGATGACCGCAATAAACTGGCGCGGTTTCTGGAGCTGAACCAATTGGTGGAGCCAATTGTGAAAGCGCGAAACGTCGATGCGGCGGCGGTGCTTGGCCAGAAGATGGACTTTATTCTGGTGGCGGTTGGGGCGGCGTTGGATCTGGATTTAGGCAACGCAACAAGACGCGATTTGCGCAAGCTGGCCCAGCAGCTGGGGCCCCGGCTGCCAGAGGAATTTCACGGGCTGGCGGCGTTGAAACGGTGGGCCGAAAGCGGCGGCGACTGGCCGCGCATCAATTCAGAACACCCGGCATATTTTTACACGTTGCGGGCAGCACCCCATACTGACAGGGCCCTGGTCAATCAGTTCCTGGCAGAATTGACGCCATTGGATGTGCGCCAGCTGTTCATCTGCCACAAGCAACTGTTTTACAGCCTGTACGCTGGCTGGCCCGAACAGAAAAAAGAGTTTGTGGCCAATTTTCTTGAGCGAGAGTATCAACTAGATAAGGTTGGCGTTCGTGAGGCGCTGTTTGGGGGAGATGAACCAATGGAAGAACCGGACAATGATCGGTTTGATCGGCTAATTGACAGTGTCGGACCCTGGGGGGCTGTCAAGCGGAGGTCAAAACGATGGGGTTGATCAGGCTTGGGGTGTTTGGTTTTCTGGCGCTGGCAGTGATTTTTGTGCTGGTGTCGATCTATTCGCGGTCGATACGTCGGGAAAAACTGGAAGATAAATGGGATGAAGAGGTCAAAACCGGCGACCGGGATGCCTATATAGAGGCTGGAATGCAGAAATATGAAAGCGGTTGGCGCAAGAAGTTTCTGTGGCTGATATTCGTTGTTCCAGTGTTTGTGGTGCTTGGGTTGGTCTATCTGAACAACTTTTCTTAACCGGTGTGAGGTGGTTTTCTGATGAAAAAGGTTAAATGGACGCTTTGGGGGCTGCTGGCACTGTTTGTATTTGCATTCTTTCACTACGTATTACCCCAACATGATATCGTCAGGATCACATCCACCGAGATTATTCGCACGGATTTTACCCGGTTTAATCGTATATTTTACGCCCAGGCCGATGCCGGCAGCGCTGAAAACCCGACCCGCGATATACGGCTGATCAACACGGTTCAGACCAACGATAAAGTCATGGTTTTTCGCAATGAGGACACGGGTTGGATCTGGCCGCCCTATTTCAAGTTTGACAGTTCCAACCTTCAGGCCGAGGCGGCAGACCTGATTTCAAATCGCAATGAACCGTTATGGGTGTCTGTCACCCATTATGGCTGGCGAAATGAGTTCTTTTCGATCTACCCCAACGCAGTGGCGGTCAAGGCGGTGGCCGGACCGGATGTGCGGATAATTCCATGGGTGAATATCGTTATCCTGCTGATATTAGCGATTATGCTTTTCATGTTGCGCCGCATGTGGCTGCAATTTCGCGAGCGTTCAATTGATCCGGTGCTGGAGGATGTTGGCGAAGCGTCAGACGCTGCCCGCAGTCGTGCGACCGGCCTGTGGGGCAGAATTGCCGGCTGGCTGGCGACGTGGCGCAGTAAACCAAAGGTTTAAAAACTGCGTGTCTATTCGCCGTAGGGTACCCAGATTGTTTTGGTTTCTACGCTTTGGTTCAGGAATTCACGACCTTCGCCCTCTGATCCCGACCAATCCCGGCTACGGGCGTTGTTGACCCAGCTGCGTTTGAGGTTGGCAGCGCTTTGCAGTTCAACCTGCGCTGAGAGGTCGGTGGAAGAAAAGCACCAGACGGCATCAACATTGGCGTGGCCCGCCAGCGGCGCGCAGAGTTCTGAGTGATTACCGGTCAGGATGTTGACCACACCCGCCGGGACGTCTGAGGTGTCCAGTATCTGATAGAAATCGGTTGCGGCCAGCGGGTGCGGTTCTGAAGCGACGGCGACCACGCGGTTGCCCATGGCGATGGCGGGCGCAATGGTGGAAATCAGGCCGAGAAGCGGAAATTCATCCGGGCATAGGCATCCGATTACGCCGACCGGTTCATTCATTGCAAGCGCGATGCCGCGTATGGGAACAGCTTTGGCCGCGCCGTCCAGTTTGTCGGCCCAGGCGGCATAGGTGAACAGACGAGAGATTGAGGTTTCAACCTCGGCGCGGGCATTTTTGGCATGTACACCGGTGAGTGCATGGATACGGGCTGCAAATTCGTCGGCACGGGCAGACAGGTTTTCACCAATATAGTACAAGATTTGGGCCCGCAGATGCGCGGTGGTTTTGGACCAGCCTTTTGCATTTGCCGCGGCTTCTACGGCGTTGCGGACATCTTTGCGGTTGGCCAGGGAAACATGCCCCAGCAAGGCCCCGCGGGGTGACCAGACCGCATTTGAATAGGCCCCGTCCGGGCGGGCCTGTTTACCGCCGATATAGAGTTTCGCAGTTCGGTCGATGCCGGAAACTTCGGGATTTTCGGGGACGGTTTCTGCGGAGACTTTCTTAAGCGGTTTGGTGGTTGATTTGGCTTTGGTATAGGCGCGCAAGCCTTCCCAGCCGCCTTCACGGCCAAAGCCACTTTCGCGCACGCCGCCAAAACCGGCCGCAGCATCAAACAGGTTGGTGGCGTTGACCCAGACAATGCCCGATACCAGCTTTGGGGCCATGTCCAGCGCCAGATTGATATTTTCGGTCCAGACAGTTGCTGCCAAGCCAAAGCGCGTGTTGTTGGCCAGTTCAACCGCTTCGGCAGGTGTGCGGAAGGTGGTGGCGACCAGTACGGGGCCGAATATTTCTTCCTGCATCAGATAGGCAGAGCTGTGCAGCCCGGTGATCAGGGTGGGCGGATAATAGCTGCCTTTGTCCGGGATTTCCCCGGCCTGAAACACGTCGCCCTCAGCACCGCCTTTTTCGACCATTTCGGTGATGGTTTTTAGCTGCACCGGATCAACCACCGCACCAACATCAATGCATTTATCCAATGGATCGCCGATGCGCAGCCCCTGCATGCGCGATTTCAATTTAGTGTAAAACCGTTCTGCGATGCCTTCCTGTACCAACAGGCGTGACCCGGCGCAGCAGACCTGACCAGAGTTGAACCAGATTGCGTCAACCAGCCCTTCGATGGCGCTGTCGATGTCGGCATCGTCAAATACGATGTAGGGCGACTTACCGCCCAGCTCTAAGGTCAGTGCCTTGCCGGAACCGGCCGTTGCCTCACGGATTTTACGCCCCACGCCAGTGGACCCGGTAAAGGCGATCTTGTCGATATCGGGGTGGTTGACGATCATCTCACCGGTGGCGCCATCGCCGGTGACGATATTGACAACGCCTTTGGGCAGGCCTGCTTCCTGGCAGATTTGCGCGAATAACAATGCAGTAAGCGAGGTGTATTCAGCCGGTTTCAGCACCACGGTGTTGCCCATGGCGATGGCAGGCGCGATTTTCCAGGACAACATAAGCAGTGGAAAATTCCACGGGATGATCTGACCACATACCCCCAGCGCTTCGGCATCCGGCAGTTCACTGTCCATCAGCTGCGCCATGCCAGCGTGGTAATAGAAATGCCGCGCCACAAGCGGAATATCGATATCACGGCTTTCGCGGATCGGTTTGCCGTTATCCATGGTTTCCAGAACCGCAAACAGACGGGAATGTTTTTGCAATAGCCGGGCCAGCGCATAGAGGTATTTTGCCCGTGTGTGCCCAGGCAGGCGCGCCCACTTGGTCTGTGCTTTTCGGGCCGCTGCGACCGCGACGTTCACGTCATTTAGGCTGCCCTGACTGAGTTTTGCCAAAACCGTGCCATCTGCCGGGTTCTTGGTTTCAAACCCTTTGCTGTGTTTGGTAAATTTCCCCTCGATGTAGTGGCCAAAGTTGTTGCCACGATCGGCCAACCATTTCAGGGCTTCGGTATTACTTTCCGGGGCCGGGCCGTAATCCATTGAGTCAAAAATTTCGGTAACATTCATCGGTTTATCCAATCGGGTGGCGATATCCGGCAGAATAACGGCCGGTAATGTGGTGTTCCAGCTGGCGTTCAATGTCGCCCAAAAGTGAAGAGGCCCCAAAGCGGAACAGATCGGGCTGTAGCCAGCGGTTGCCCAGTTCATCCTTTATCATGGCCAGATAGGTCAGGCTGTCCTTGGCTTTGGAGATGCCGCCGGCCGGTTTGTAACCGACTTTGAATCCGGTGCGTTCCTGATAGTCGCGGATTGCGCGGATCATGGTCAGGGTCACCGGCAGGGTGGCGTTTACCGGTTCTTTACCGGTGGAGGTTTTGATGAAATCGGCACCGGCCATCATGCAGATCAGGGATGCACGCGCCACATTGCGCAGGGTTTGCAGTTCACCAGTTGCCAGAATGGCCTTAACATGGGCATCCCCGCAGGCGGCGCGAAATTCGCGCATTTCATCATAAAGTGCCTGCCAGTTTCCAGTCAGCACATGGCGCCGCGAAATGACGATGTCAATTTCTTCCGCGCCGGCCTTAACGCTTTCTTTGATCTCGGCCACACGCAGGTGAAACGGTGATAGCCCGGCCGGAAATCCGGTGGAGACAGCCGCGACAGGGATGCCGGTGCCGACCAATGCCTCAACCGCGGTTTCGATCATATCGTGGTAAACACAGACTGCGCCGGTTGTCAGTTTTTCCACCCCGAGAGCGTCCAGAATTTCGCGCCTGACCGGGTTTGCGGCCTTGGCGCAAAGCCGCCGCACACGGCCCGGTGTGTCGTCACCAGACAATGTTGTCAGGTCAATTACAGACACTGCTTTCAGCAGCCATGCCGCCTGATAGTTTTTCTTGACAGAGCGCCTGCCCGGCAGGGTTGCAGCACGCCTTTCGATGGCAGATGTGTTTACCTGCACCGATGCAACCCAATCCAGATCAAGGTCACATCCTGTATTTCGGGCCAAGTGTAGTTGTGGGAGCTGCGCCGCAACTGTTGGAGGCGCTTTTTTAATTTGATCGGTTTGCAAATATTCCTCCTGGCGTCAGAAAAAGCGTGCCATGGAAGGCAGGGATTAGCAAGGTTTTACCAAATGATCAAATTATTTTGTACCGTGCTATTCATTGATCCGAATTTGCATATCCGCACGTGTTGATGCGACGGATAAAAGCAAAATATAAATTGTAAATGACATGAGTTGGTCCACGAAACTTGTGGAAAATGTAACTGCAAGCAACAAAGAAAATCCGAAACTATGCGCCAGCACCGCAACTTTGTTTTCGACCTGTGAGCCAAATGGAATGCAGCGATGTAGCCCAACCAGCCCGGCTAACGTCAATAGGAATGCCGAAAGTCCAAATATTCCCCCTTCAAAAAACACTTCAAGGAAAATATTGTGCATTTCCAGGTTGAAGTAACTACTTTGCGCAGACTGCCCGGGGCCAAACCCTAACCAGGGTTGCTCTAACGCCTGCTGCAGACCATAGGACCAATTGACAATCCTCCAGGAGACGGAATTGTCGACATACCGCCAATCAAAGACTGTTTCATCTATTGAAAAGTTTTGCCAAAATACTGACAGGCTACTGAGATCGGAAAACCGGTCAGAGTTCAAAAGGAAGACCAGGCCAAAGGTCAGGGCAAAGATTGTTGCCAGTATTCGCCTGCTCGTTGAGCCGCGTAAAATAAAACCAGCTGCAAGCACAATAAGCGCCATGAGCCAGGCGGTTCTGGCGTAAGTTAGGTATAGTGCACCTGCCCCGATTGCGAGCAGGGCGATATGTGAAATCGTAATGCGACGGCCCAACTTAAGGCGCGACATTTCTATTATTATCATGCTCGCAAGTATTTGAATTGCGAAGGAAACCGGGTGTACATCGCTACCGTAAGCGCGCTGAATTTGAGATTTTCCAGCTTCTACGAAACCTGTATTTGTCAAAATTTGAAATACTGACAGCGAGGAACCAATCAGAACAAAGCCGGTGGCAAATAGAGAGATCATAATAATGCCAGTACGGGTGCGCAAATAACTGAAGGCGCCATTTACAAATAAGCCATAAAGAACCAGCAATGTTAACAAGGCAACTGTGGTTCGGGGGTCTGCGTCAGCGTTGGCCACGGACGCGAGTGTTCCGGAAACAGCCCAGGCAATAATCCCTGCGCAGAATAGTTTGACATCAGCAGAGATACGCATGCGCATCAGCATAGTCAGCAAAAGGATGCAAAGCATTGCGACGGCAGTAAGCTCTGACAGTGCGGGCACGCCGAAATTCTCAAAAATACCTGCAAGCCAACGTATAACCAGTGGAATAAGCACCAATGATGCGCCGTTCGACTGGAATGGCTTTGGCCGAAACACTGGCGTTTGTTGATCATTGACGCCCATCAAACCGGATCTTTTCCAAGCCGATAGACGGTTACCCCGGCCAGGATATCCGTGCGAACTGTCAGCAATTTGAATGCCAGCCACCAGAATAGTCCTTTACGAAAAATTGTTGAAATGAGAATTGCCGATGCAATGCCAACCGTACCGGCAAGGATAACACCCACCGTCAGGCAAGTTGCGCTGACGGCCAGAGAAATTGTGCTGGCAATCTTGGCCTGCTGGTGAAATCCACACATATTCAAAGCAATGTCGGCCGGGCCTGTGGCGGCATTTACCACGGCGGCGATAATTAAAACCCGTAAAGGCATGACGGCGGAAGAAAACTCTGGGCCAAACATGGCCAGAAACTGAGGTGCAAATATTGCCAGGAACAGACCGGCTATGGTTGTGGGTATGGTCGTGTTCAGCGTTGATTGCTGCAGTAATTGAGAAACATCCGTAAATCTTCCGGCTTGCCATGCGTGCGAAACTAATGGGGCAAGGGCAATGTTATAACTGGTTGAAAAAAAGGAAAGCAGCATCGCCAGACGGTTGGCCGCGAAATAGATCCCTGCGACAACCGGACCAGCAATCAGACCGACAATTACCACATCTGCCGTGCCCATGAAAATATTCGAAACGGACGTGACCCAAAAAGGATTGGCAGATGATTGCCACTCGGGATTAGGGGCGGAACTCGTGTCGGGTTTTTCGAATAATCTGGTTCTGTTCGCCAGCACCTTCACCTGAAAAACTGCTAAAACCCCAAGTATGGACACCAAGGCAAACAAAACGATTGTGCTATCAACAGGCGTTTGGTTTTGAAACAAGTAGACCGCAACCACGATACCGCCCACTAAACCACGCCACAAAATATCTTTGGGGATCAGGGAAAGGGATAAGAATTTACATGCCCTTGCCCAATGCGATTGCAGGTCAATCAAGCCCACAAGGGGAATAAGAGCTACACCAAGGAGCAGATCAACAAGGGGTATATTGTTGATCCAACCAAGACCAATCGAACCCGCAATTGCCAGAATAACAGCTGCCCAAACGATAAGTGTTCCTATAGCTGCTTTTCGAATGCTGAAATAGATGAAGCTTGACAGCCCGCTTTGCTGGCGATCCCCGAGCAAATTCGGAACAAACTTTAGGGCCGCCATTTGTTGACCACGCGCACCAATCACAGACAGGAACAGCGAAAGATTAAGAAAAAACGCAACCCAGCCAAATCCGGCCGGGTACATGGTGCGTGCCAGGACAATGGTAAATCCATAGCTGGTTACCGCCGCCACTAACTTTATGGTCAATGCCTGGTTCGCCAAAGATGACAGCTTCATCTCATCACCAATAATTCGGAATTGTCATTCACTTTGCAGGCACCTTGAAATTGTAACCAAATGGTAAACACAATCTAATCAAGTTGCGGTTAATGCATTGTTAAATGGTTCAATTTTACAAAAAGCTTATCCAATCGATCATGCGGGTAGATTCCCGATGGTCCCAGGCAACTGCGATTGGATGAACTGGAGGTAAGCGTGACCAACTTTTCGCATTTGAATATTCTGGGGACAAGGGGCGTCCCGGCTGCACATGGTGGGTTCGAAACTTTTGCTGAACGACTTGCGCTATTTCTGGTGCGCAATGGTTTTACTGTAACCGTATATTGCCAAACCGACGGCCCTGCGGATTTGCAAGGGCGTGAGGATTTCTGGAAGGGCATTCACCGTGTGCACTTCGGGACAAAACGGTCTGGTGCAGCAGGAACAATTGAATTTGATCTGAAATGTGTACGCCATGTTCTGAAACAGCCCGGGGTCGACCTGGTATTAGGGTACAATACGGCTGTGTTTAATGTACTGCAAAAGATAAAACGCCGCAAAGTATACATGAATATGGATGGTATAGAGTGGAAACGGAAGAAGTGGTCAACACCGGCTAAGTTATGGTTCTTGATCAACGAAATCGTAGGTGCCAATTTAGCGGACACGCCCATTGCTGATCACCCGGAAATTGGCCGCCATGTATCAAAACGAACCATTCGTACACCTGTGGTGATCCCATATGGGGCAGATAGCGTAAAGCGTGCAAGTATAGGGCCAATTCATGATCTTGGCCTACGCAGCAGGGGCTATTTCATCTCAGTAGCCCGTGTCGAACCGGAAAATTCTATTCTGGAAATCGTGACGGCGTTTAATCTGGCTAAAACATCCATGCCGCTTGTGGTGCTGGGAAACTTGGACCCGGACAACAGCTATCACAGGAAAGTAAAGCAGACAGCGGATAAGCAGATTATGTTCCCGGGCGCTATCTATGATGACGACCGGGTGAAATCCCTGCGATTTCACGCGCGTGCCTATTTGCATGGGCACCAAGTGGGGGGCACAAACCCTTCGCTGGTAGAAGCACTGGGGGCAGGCAATGCTGTCATTGCCCATGACAATAAATTCAACCGCTGGACGGCAGGTAAAGAACAGAGGTATTTTTCCTCTGTTTCGACCTGCCGCGAACATATCGATCGATTGGCGCAAGATGATGTGGCTTTGCAGGCAGCTAAAATTTCAGCCCGCGAACGCCATGCAGATAAGTTCAGATGGGAAAGTGTTCTGAGCCAATACCAATCACTACTGCTGAACCAGCCACACGCGGCTCAGATAGCGGCAGAATAACTGTCATACGCGGAGCTGCTTTCTGGTCCTTTTAATTGCGCCAGAACCGGTACAAACGCGGCGTCTGGTTTCAATGCTTCCCGTAATGGCCCAACCGCATTCAGCAGGTCACTTTGGTTTGTGTCGGCCCATTTGACAATCAATACAAGTGCATCGGCATGGTGGGCGATGTAGCGAGCATCAACAACTGGTAATAACGGCGGTGAATCTATAATAATCACGCCATAAACCTCTTTTGCCTGTTCGATCAGCGCCTCAAACGTGACAGAACTGATCAACTGGTCGGTTGGAATTTCACTGCGTTGTGCGCCAAGAATTAGCACCAATTGGCTTTCTGGGTCACGCGCGTAAAATGATCCGGTAAGTTGTGTGCCAGTTGGGTCGCGCAGGTAGTCTGCAAACCCGCAAATTGGTTCAATTCCCAAATTGGTGTGGATCGAAGGCTTGCGTAAATCCGCGTCTATCAGCAAAGTTTTCTGCCCGGACTGTGCATAGGTGCGTGCAAGCGACAATGCGGCTGTGGTTTTGCCTTCATTTGCAAGCGAAGAGGTAACCAGGATAACTTTTCCGCTATTTGGTCGCGCAACCGCGTTTGAGTTTTGATTGCGAAACCTCTGATCCAGGGTTGCGCGTAATTTTCGAAAAGCCTCGGAATACGGTGACAGTGGCTGATTTACTATTCTGTCTGCCAAACTATTTTGCCCGCTGTCTGTGGTGGTGATGGCGGGAATACCGGAGGAAGAGGGTACTTTTAAAAGTTCTGACAATTGTGATGTCGAAGTTAGTCCGCCGATATAATATTCCTTTAAAAATGCAAGGCCAATGCCCAACCCCATGGAGGCTGCAAGCGCGCTTAGTAAAACTAAGTTTTTGTCAGGGAATGTCGCTTTAATCGGCGCTATTGCCGCTGAAACAACCTGGCTATCCGCTATCTGGATGTTGGCCTGAATATCCAAATCCCGCATCCTCAACAATAAGTCGTCATATTGTGCCCTGGCGACGTTGGATTCCTGCTGGATAGCATAAATATCGATCATCATGTCGGGGGAAAGACCGACTGCAAGTACTGCGCGGCGCAACTGTTCACGTAGCCCAGACATTCCCTGCTCCATATCACGTAGCTCAGCCGATATTACGGTGAGGCGCGCGTTAGATCGTTCCAATAATTTTTTGTCCAGCTCGTTCAAGGCTTGTTGAATATCCACGTTCTCATTCGCTGCGCCACTGCCGGAATTTACCGTTGCAAGGTTGTTTCGTTGCGTCAGCAATTCATTCAGCGCACGATCAGACAATGATGTCCCAACCGATTGCCAATTCCGAAGTTTCATCAGCTCACTAATTCCAGACCGATCCTGTTGTTTTTGAGCGATTTCGACTTCCAGACGGCCAATTTCAGCCTCAAGTGCTGAAATCGTACCATTTGTGCCTGTTGTTAATTGATCGCTGTTTTTCGCCAGATATTGCTCGAACGCGATTTCATAGGATGTTAACGCCTGCCGCGCGGTGATTATCTGATCATTTAGCACATCCCGCGCGGCCAACGATCGGGCGACTTTGGCCTGAACTTGTTGTTGAATGTAGGTTTCAGAAATTTTGTTTGCGAGATAGGCCGCTTTAGTTGGCGAACTGGATGTCACAGAAACTGTTATTAGATATGTTAGCCCTTTGCGCCGTACAGTTGTTGCTTGTTTCAGCCGGGCAAGGGATTTAGCAGAGGCGTTACGAGCTTCTGATGAGGCGGCATTGGCGACACCGATAGATTGAGCCAGAAGATCAATATAAGAAGGTTTTCCGGCAAATTCTTTATCTGAAGTCAAGGCTTCGTTTTCAATTACTGCAAGCGAAACTGCGTCAGATCGTATAATTTCAACTTCACTGTCAATTCGCGCATTGTCACGCCCCGAAGAAACCGGACCTGAGGCGTTTGTATTTAGTATGCTTTGGGTATCCGGGTTCACCAGAATCAATGCCGTGCTGGTAAATGTAGGGGTGACAGTGAAAAGGAACGCAAAAGCCAAAAGAAAAATAACCAATGCCGTCAATAGAATTGTCCGGGATTGCCGTTTTAACAGAGCAAAAATTGAACGAAATTCAATATCGCGAGCGGATAATTGATCGACTGCTGCCATCGAAGGAAGTCCTTTGTTTATGAACTTGTCCTAAGCCAAGTCCGATGAGGGTGATGAACAAAAAAGTGTTGGCCTGAATCTCGAGGCTAAAATCAAAAATGGCGTGCAAGCCCGCTAGTATCAAAGCCCCAATACCCGATGCGGCAAACAAACAACGCGAAGAATTTCGGTGTAGATAACGGGCCGCCAGACCACCGAGTAACAGTGGGATGGAGCCGAATATCAGGCCATTTTCGACCCAAAGTGTCAGATAACTGGAATGGGCTTTTTGCCAGACCAAATCCGATGTCACAGGGGGCGCGTGATATATTTCAAACGCGAGTGCGAAACTGTCCCGACCAAAGCCTGTAAGGGGGCGATCAAGTATCATAGCCAAGACCTGTTGATATAGGTCCAGTCGGTAGACTGCAGAAGATTGCAGGCCGGGATATTGTTGTAGAGTGAACAATACCATCAGGGTGCCAAAGAAGGCCATAATAGCCAGGACAGCGCGAAAATTGAACGGAGCCGACAGCACCCTGGGTGTAGAAATTGCAAAGGCTGCCAATAAAGTTGCGGATATTCCAAGCCTCGATTGGGTTAAAATAAGCGCTGTAGATATTGTTCCTAACGAAAGTATCCGCAGGTATCGGTTGCGAAAGAATGAGCTGGGTTGGGGGCCTTTGCCAGCATGAAAATATAGCGAAAGTCCCAGTATTGCCCCCATGCCCAAAAACGTAGCGAAGGAGTTTTTGTTGACGAAAGTTCCGGTTGCTTTGCCAAAATACGCTGATTTTTCGGCAATGAAATTCGCGTCGCTAAACAAAAGTAACGCAGCTATGGCAAAAAGCGCATGGAGAGCGATGCCAAAGTAGATGACCCAGGCCACCAGCAGTGATTTTCGCGCACTTTTGGAAACCATAAGAACAAGCCAGAAGAAAATCAGATAGCTGATGCTCCGAATAACGGCAATCATCGTGGCGCTCGGGGTGATACTTAGGCTGGGCAAGGTCGCTTGTTGGTTGGGCAATTCCACAGAGATACCGCCAAAGAACAGGGGTAACGGGACCGCCTGATACAGGCCGAAAGCTGTGAATACCGATCCTAATATCATCAGCAGTTTTGACACTTTACCAATCGTTTTCGCTTTATTTGGTCCAAAAAATGAAAAAACTAGTGCGCAAACCCCAATAACCATGGACCAGAAAAGCCAGAATACCGGGTGGTTACTTGCTAGCGGAATGGGTGAAAGCAGGACAACAACGGGAACCAGAATGACGGGAACATGGGTACCCCATAGCCGTGCGCTTTCCTTATTCTGCACCACAAATATGTGCTGAAAGGTGGGTTTCAATATGGCGGGTGCCAGG
Organism: uncultured Marinosulfonomonas sp.; assembly: GCA_964514925.1. Lineage (GTDB taxonomy): Bacteria > Pseudomonadota > Alphaproteobacteria > Rhodobacterales > Rhodobacteraceae > NVTR01. The sequence goes on along the minus strand of CAZETX010000010.1, from coordinate 49,517 downwards.
TCTCTGAAGGATGTGGGCGGGAATTTCATTCGCGCATCCCCTGGAGTCGGATTTGATTTACAAACCTGATTTGGTTGGCAGAGCTTGCTTTGGAAACCGCAAGTGACAAATCGGATCTGATACCAGCACGGCGGATATAGAACGCGGCAAGTAGTTCTGCACCCGATTGTGTGGTCAGCAATGTTGCAATGTCAGGTTCAATCAGCCTGAAACTATCAAAAGTTTCACTGTCGTTTGAATTTGCGATCAATGTAAATCGCCGTTCAGAGAGCCAACCTTCAACGGGGCTAAACGATTGAGAAAGCTCAATTAATCTGATTTTGGCAACCATGTTAGTTCCCCCGGTAGAAGCGCGGGCAGCAACCAGATAAGCCAACCCGTTTGTCGGCATCCAAAATGATAGCGATCTGGATATTGAAAGGCAGGCAGCGGTGGTTTCTAAAAGGTCATTTTCGGTTAGCAATTGAGCAATCGGGAGCGACAAAAACCTGTCACAGGATCGCAGAACGCCATTTTGTGCCGAAGATGAAAACCCGGTGGTTATCCAATTTTTCCCAGCCGTTGGTGCAGTAAGCCGGGCGTTGGAGGCTGTTCGGGAATAGACGCTTAGCTCCACCATAAACAACAACGCCGATAACAGCGAGAACCCAAGGAAGAACACAGATTTAGATCTAATTTTCATTTCGTCCTGACGCAACACTCCAGAGCAGAACACGGATTATTCGCCCTTAAGTTGATGAATTCACGTGAACTAATTAGATAAAATGCGAAAGAACATTAAGAAAACATTAATCATATTAAGTGGATAAGGGACTGTTCCTTTTTTCACGGGCTATTGGAAATCGAAAATGCAGCAATTGCAAAAAATTACATTGGCGGGTTTATTGAGCTTGGTATTTGCAACCCCGGTTTTTCCACAGTCCAGCCAGTTTGACGGTGATCGCCTGATTACATTGTGTGAACAGGGTGAATGTGTTCGGGGTATGCAAGCAACCGTTGGGCAGATTTTGCTGCTCAGATTGCCAACAGCTGAGTTTAACTCTCAGCTTGGTATTGTAGCATCTGTGCTATTTCAGGCTGCGAGCGGAGCGAATGAAGCAATGATCGCTCAGTTGTCAGAGGCCATTCGCTTGCTCGCGCGATTTTCAACCGATATCAATCAACGCCAGTCATTTATAATATTGGCAGATCAATTGTTGACAGGGGAGGCGGATCTGTTTGATCTGGAATCCCCCTTTGCCGTTAGTCCAACCTGATATCAGGTTTAACATCTGGCGATGCCCAGCTTGATCAGATCGCTCCCGCTAAATCTATAGAATCCAACAGTTCGGTTGCGGCCATTTTTAAGATACCAGGTGCGTAAAGGTTCTGGATAGTGATCGGCCATCACAGTTGACCAGCGTTCAAATGCCACAGCACTGAGGGAAATCCCATATGATCGGGAGCTTGGACCGTGAAAGCCGAATATTGTATTTGGGGCCACACAGGTATTTTTCAGACCCAGATACATAGTACAGGCAGACATGCAATAATTACCGCGTAGCTCAACACGAGTACCGTTTTCTTTGTAGGTTTGGATAAGTGCTGCGCGCTTAACCACGCTACCACCGGCATCGTCACGGACCACCAGTGTGTCGTTGGTCAACGCCCCCGCAGGTTGCACCCCCATCGAAATAGTCAGAACGAAAGTGAGGAAAACTATCCCCAACGATAGGGCCCGTATCCCAATTCCCTTTTGGCCAGCGAAGACCAACTTGCAATATCGCATTTTTCACCCACATATATTGCTGAAAATCCAGCAATTCCCACGTCTCCCCACGAGTCGCATCTTTATGATAGCCTATTTGAATGAGTGAACCGTTATTCAGACCAAATTAATTGTAGTAAAATCCTGCTGAACGGCAGTTGATTTGAATTATCTTTGAACTGCGGATAATAAATTAAGTGGAACTTAACCAAATAAATTTCCAATTGAGGCTTGTTTAATCAGACAGGCCGCAACCATCGGCCGAGCTAATAGCCAATGGAAGATTTAAAGATGAGCGACGCGTATATCGAAAATATTGATCTAACGATGGCGAAACCAAAAATGCAACGTGACGGGGTTTATTTATCAAGTGGGAAAAGATTTTTAGACATCTTTTGTGTCCTTGTCTTTGGTCCTGTTGCAATTCCATTTATTTTGTTGATCTGGGTCGGTGCATTTCTAAATGGCGGATCTGGGTTTTACGCGCAGCCCCGCGTCGGTCGGAATGGCGTAATATTTAACTGCTGGAAGATCAGAACCATGTCGGTGGATGCAGATGAAGAACTGGCAAAGATGATTGAGGAGGATACTGAAATTGCAAATGAATGGCGATCAAACCAGAAACTGTGTAAAGACCCGAGGATAACGCGATTTGGCCAATTTCTACGTGCAAGCAGTATCGACGAACTACCACAGCTTTGGAATATTTTGGTTGGTGATATGAGCTTTATTGGCCCACGTCCATTTACCCCTGATCAACAGGCTTTATATGATGGCGCAGTTTCTAATGCTGCTTACTACCTGCTGCGTCCAGGACTGTCCGGCCTTTGGCAGGTGCAGTCACGCAATGTGGGTAACTTTAAAGATCGCGTCCAATTTGATGAAAAATATGCCAAATCCATTTCGTTTTTCAGCGACCTGAAAATTGCCCTGTGGACTGTTGTTGTTGTGTTCAGGGTTTCTGGAAAATAGTGAATATTACAAATACAAAATGGCTGCAAAAAATAGACGCAGAATTTTCTCAACAATCACTGTACGTTAGCTAATGCCGCAACAGTGATCGCGGTTAAATACCTCAACAACTTGACTCTTGCGCAATAAAGCATTCAAATATTCAGATATAGCGCTTTTTTTGGGAGATTGATAAATGTTGGATCAAGCAACCGATGGTGATCTGCAAAATGCTAAAAGCATGTCCATCATTGTTACTAAAGGTTCATTAGATTGGGCCTACCCCCCGTTTATACTTGGCACGACCGCAGCGGCGATGGACATTAAGGTAACAATGTTTTTCACGTTCTACGGTCTGCCCCTGTTGTTGAATAAGTTGGATCTGAAACTAAGTGCCCTGGGCAACCCGGCAATGAAAATGCCGATGATGGGAATGCATATGGGAATGCCTAATATCATGTCCATGGTGCCCGGCGTTGATCGTGCGGCGACCACGATGATGAAGAACCTGATGAATAAAAAGGGCGTCGCTTCAATCGAAGACCTGCGCGAAGCCGCTGTGGATAGTGACGTGCGCATGATTGCCTGTCAGATGACGTTGGATCTTTTTGAGTACTCCACTGATGATATGATCGATGGTATCGAACTGGGCGGTGCTGCCGCCTATATGGAAGTTGCGTCAAAATCCGACATCAATCTGTTCATCTGAAAATATCCACTGTTTCGAAAATCTAAGGAAGTAAAACATGTCCGAACATATGCTGAATGCCGAAGGCCTTAACTGCCCGTTGCCGATCCTAAAGGCAAAGAAAATGTTGAAATCCGTACCGTCGGGTGAGATTTTGAATGTGCGTTCCACCGATCCCGGCTCGGTTGCCGATTTCGCAGCATTTTGCCGTCAGACTGGCAACGAGTTGGTTAGTTCTTCCAGCGATGGTGACGTCTATCTGTTTGAGATCAAAAGCAGCTAAAGCCGTATTAAACCTATTTATTAAAAGACCTCGCATAATCTGCGAGGTCTTTTTTTCAGTTTGATTTTGTCGCCGCCACGAACGTTAGAAATTGTTCAACCCAAGGATTGCGTGGCGTGTTCCTGAGGTGGCAGAAACCGGCGACCAGATTATTCATGACTATTGCGTCATGTTTCCCATCTGTACCCTGCCCCCTTAATATGTCCCTGCAAAACCGCGTATTCTTGGGCAGGTTATCAATTCGCGCATAGTGAAATTCATGTGCCGGGGTGGCATCCTTTTGCCCGCCCCAGGGGTGATCCCTGGTATCGCTAAACCGGGTATACCCACGCCCCTGAGGGCGGGGCTGCATGACCGCGTCACCGTCAATTACGCCGCACATCGGGAATACGGTATCCCCCCATTTCAGTGAATTACACAGGTACATAAGGCCACCGCATTCGGCATATGTTGGCAAGCCCGCAGAAACAGACCGTGCAATATCTGACCGCAACGAAACATTGGCAGATAGTTCCGACATTTTCATTTCCGGAAACCCACCGCCGATGAAAAGACCATCTATTGCGGGAAGCGACGCCGCCCGGATGGTGTCAAAGAATATTAGTTCTGCACCCTGTTCCTGAAATGCCTCAAGATCATCGGGATAATAGAACCCAAAACTTGCGTCCATGGCGACGCCGATTTTCAGACCCTTGAATTTTTGTGTCGGAGGGGGGGGAACCAAGGCCGCCAACGGCGGTGCCGTTGACGCGATTTCTGTTAGTTGGTCCAGATCAACCGCATCGCCCAGAATTTCACCAAAGCGCCGTATCATTTCAGACAGTTTTCCAGTTTCAGCCGGTGTCGTCAGCCCAAGATGGCGTTCGCCTATATCAAGCGCCGGGTCATTGGCGACCGCACCAAGAATGGGAATGTCAGTGTGGGCTTCCACGGCTGCGCGCAGTTTACCCTCATGCCGCGCACCACCTACCCGGTTCAGGATCACACCGGCTATGTTAACCTGGGCATCAAAAGCGCTGTAGCCTGTCAGCAACGGGGCAATGCCACGGGTCATGCCGGCGCAATCCACCACCAGCACAACTGGCGTTTCTATTTGTTTGGCCAGCTCAGCATTTGAATCGCTGCCATCGGTATTAACGCCGTCAAAGAGGCCCTTGTTGGCTTCGATCAGCGAGATATCTGAATTGAGCGATTTCCGATAAATCAGGGCTTTGATTTCTTCATCAGTCAGGGTGTTAAAATCGAGATTGTAACAAGGGTGCCCGCTGGCAGAGCTTAGCCACATCGGATCAATGTAATCCGGGCCTTTTTTGAAACACTGAATATCGGCCCCACGGGACCGAAACGCTGCAGCAAGCCCGGTTGATATTACTGTCTTGCCAGATGATTTATGGGTTGCGGCGATCAGGAACCGGGCCATGGCTTATTCGCTGTTCAGGCCGACATCCGTATCCGACAGGTTGCTCGGAAGGATGCGCAAAACCACAGAGCCAAATCCGGTAATTGCCAGGGCGAGGGCTACGCCGCCAAGGCCCAGGGCGAGCTCAACCAGACTGGGTGCATATGTGTTGATCACGCCGTCAAAAAAGCTGCTGGAAACTTCATAGCCGGGAAAAATGTCCAAAGGCACGGATTG
>CAZETX010000010.1:27923-44112 GCA_964514925.1 uncultured Marinosulfonomonas sp. | reverse complement strand
GAAAATGACATTGCTATGAATAGTGGGGCCATGATGGCCGCGTCATAGGCCGTGCGTGCCACCAGCCAACCAAAGATAGAACCGGTGCCCGTGGTCAGCGCCAGCCGCCAAAGGAATGCCGCTGTTCCGACGATGCGGATGGTTTGGTAAGATATTCCACGGGCCATCTGGACATAAAGATAGGCACCAACCACTGCAAAAAAGCCGGTATACAGATAGATATTCCAGGCGAAAATTGAGCGAAAGTTGTATTTGGTCATTGCAACAATCAACCGGTCGGGTCGACCCAGATCCAGCACCAGTACCGCTAACCCGCCCGCTAATAATGCCAGCGCCAAAATGCCGGAAAGCCGCGCCATGGGCTTATAGGGGGTTTTGCCAAAAACAGAAGCAATGGACGCCACATTCAGCGCACCAGAGGCGGCGACAATCAGGAATATCGCAAACACATGGGGCAGCCCCCAGACGATCTGATTGTTCATGCCGGTAACGATATGGCCGTAATGTTCCACATATAGCACCGCACCAGCGGCTGCTGCGATGAACGCCCCCAAAAAGGCGCCAATCATCCAAACCTGCGGTGTCAGTTTGATTTCCTGATATGTTATGCGAGCCATGGCCATCCCCTTAAAGGTTTTGATAGCGCACGCCGGCGTTTAGCCGAAGATCGTCACGCAGGGCTGTTGATGGATATTGAGCGAGCATTTTTGATATTTCGCTATCGGGATCTTTCAGATCACCAAACACCATTGCACCATTTCCGGTTGCCTCGCAGGCTTCGACGCAGGCGGGCCGCCCGCCAACATCAATGCGATGAACGCATAATGTACAGCTTTCCACAGTGCCTTTGCCGCGTGGGGCATAGCTTTTCTGGTCGGTCACTTCTTCATGGACAAAGCTGCGGGCCTTGAACGGACAAGCCATCATGCAATAGCGGCAACCAATGCAGGTGTGCTTATCCACCAGAACAATGCCGTCCGCGCGTTTGAAGGATGCCCCCGTCGGGCAAACATCAACGCAAGGTGCATCATCGCAATGCTGGCACATGACCGGTAGGGAAACCTCATACCCGGTTTCGTTGTCCTTCAGATCTACTTTACGGATCCACTGGGCGTCGGTTTCAGGGTTGCCCGTATCTTTCCAGCCATTTTCATCCGAGCAGGCCGTAACACAGGCCGAGCAGTCTGAAGCGCATTTATTAACATCAATCAACAGCCCCCAACGCTGCGCTGAGCTGGCCGCTGCGGTTGCTTCACCGCCAAATGCCATCAGGGTTACACCGGGGGCCAACGTAACAGTTGCCATCGCCGCGCCGCTTTTGAAAAAGTCTCGGCGGTTCATTTCGGTCGGCTTTTTGCTGAAACTGAGGGCCGGAAGTTTCATTCGCTTACCTCTTCCACATAGCGTGCCAGTTCATCCAAATCAGGAATTTTCCCCAATAGCCGGATTTGTATCTGCGGGTCTGGTTTTGAATTATGACACTGGAAGCAGTCAACCTTAACGGCCGCAAACTTGTGACAGGTCGCGCAAAAATGTTGTTCGTTTTCAACTGAAATTGGCAGGGCATCCGGCCCGGCCACCACATGGCAAGCCACACATTCTTTCAGTGAATACTTAATCTCACGATCACCAAGGTACACCGTTTCGTCCCGGTCATGGCGCAATAGTTTCATGTGATTAATACGCATGAACGCACTGCCTTCCGGGTGCGGGTCACCCAAAGCTTTTGGGATGTTGGGGCCAAGATGATCGTCGGCCATAGCCATGCCCCCCATCAGAATGACCCAACCCAGAAAAAATGCAATCAGCGGTCTCATTTGTTACGCACCAAGTCCCATTTTGATATATCCGGTTGGGCAGACGTCAGCACAGATATGGCAGCCGATGCATTTACCATAGTCTGTATCGACATAGCGCCCCACTGTGCGGTCATCTTTCTTAACCCGGAACACAGCGTCCTGCGGGCAAAAGATCACGCAATTGTCGCATTCAAAGCACATGCCACAGGACATGCAGCGTTCACCCTCTTTTTGGGCCTGTTCCTCGGAATAGGCAATAATGCGTTCTTCAAAATTGCCAAGAACGTCGTCACCTTCTATCGACACCTGATCGCGCACACCGCGTTCCTCAAAGGGGAAGTGGCCTTTGTAAAGTTCGGTGTGTTTGATGATCTGCGAGGCACCGCGATCCTCAAAGTTATGAACCGAAAAGTCGGCCGAGTCAGTGCCGGTGGTTGGTTTATGATCGAATTCAGCCGGGTCTTTACCGCGCTGGTGCAGTTCTGCCAGCAGGTTAAAGTGGCTGACATCAACGCTGGGGCGTTTGGCAATGTCGCCATCATCCAGGAAATCGGTGATAGTCTGCGCCGCAATGCGGCCATGGCCAATGGCAGTGGTCAACAGGTGCGGTTTGATGATGTCACCACCGGCAAAGTGCTTTTCACGACCCTTGACCCGATAGTCCGAGGCAATGTCGATGAAACCGCGACCGGCATCCATGTCTTCGATCCCGGCAAAATCACCGGCCTGACCAATGGCGGAAATGATGATATCGCATTCGATTTCGAATTCCGTACCTTCACGTGGCTCAGGTCGGCCACCTTTCATGTCACATTCACACATTTTCAGGGCAATAGCTTTACCGCTATCGTCCTTGATCACCTCAAGCGGCATCACACCGCCTTTGATATCAACGCCTTCGCGCTTGGCGTCTTCGCGTTCATGTTCAGCCGCAGTCATTTGTTCAATCGGGAACAGCGATGTCAGGGTGGCTTTCATGCCTTCGCGTGTGACCACACTGGCGGCGTCCTTGGCGGTGAAATCGATCAAGGTGCCATCGGCATGTTCGGTTTTAGCAACATTGGTGATGTGACCCAACCGACGCGCAACGGAAGCCACGTCAATCGAGGTATCGCCACCACCAACAACCACAACCCGGTTGGCCGTGCCCAATACCCAGCCTTTGTTAAAGGCATCCAGAAATTCGATGCCGTTGATGCAGTTTTCAGTGCCTTCCCAGCCCTCGACAGGCAGCGGGCGACCGGTTTGTGCCCCAAGCGCCCAAAAGATGGCGTCAAAGCCGTCTTCCAGTTCGGTGATGGAAATATCCTTGCCCACACGGGTGGACAGGTGCACGTCAACACCCAATTCGGTGATGCGGCCAATTTCGGTGTCCAGCATATCGCGCGGTGTCCGGTAGCCAGGGATGCCGTAGCGCATCATGCCGCCCAGCTTGTCATTGGCTTCAAACAGGGTAACGCCATGGCCTTCGCGACGCAGGAAGAATGCGGCAGCGAGGCCAGCGGGGCCGCCACCGATGACGGCAATTTTGCGCCCGGTATCGTCACCGACCTTGGCCAGTTTAATGTTATTTTCATTGGCCCAGTCACCAACGTATTGTTCGACCGCGTTGATGCCGACATAGTCGTCAACTTCGTTGCGGTTACAGCCGGCTTCGCAAGGGGCAGGGCAAACGCGGCCCATGGTGGCCGGAAACGGGTTGGCATCTGCCATGCGCTGAAACGCGTATTCCTGCCAGGCCATGCCTTCAACAGGTGGCTTATCCATGCCGCGGGCAATCGCCAGCCAACCACGGATTTCGTGACCCGAAGGGCAGGAACCCTGACAAGGGGGGGTTTTGTGGATGTAAGTGGGGCACTTATAGGAAGTGTCCATTTTGAAGATCTTGTCTTCAAGATCCCAATCATCCTCAGTCTCACCGGCTTCATAGCGTGTGAATGTGGGGTTTTGGTCGTTCATGAACTTACCTCCGCTGGTGCCGCATCGCCTGTTGGCGCGGCATCTTCTTCTGTTTCTTGACCATCAAGGATGACGGCGTTGGCTACCAGTTGGTGGACAGACATGACGTTGTCCATTTCGTAGCCGAATTTTGGCATAACTTTTGAAAATTGCGTTTTGCAAATTGCACAAATTGCAGCCATATGGGTGACCCCATGGTCTTTTGATACCTGCTGCAAGGCGTTCATTCTGGGCTTCGCACCCTTAACACGCAGATCCATCAGGTCGTCGGTTAGCAGGCCACCGCCACCGCCACAACAGAACGTATTCTCGCGGGTTGTATCCGGGTCCATTTCATAAAATTCGTTGCAGACCGCTTTGATTACCGCACGGGGTACATCAAACTGCCCACCTTCCTTGCGGCCCATGGAAGACCCGCGCGCGACATTGCAACTGTCATGGAAGGTCATCACGAACTCGTCGTTTCGGGATTTGTCGATCTTCAGCTTGCCGCCTTCAATCTCATCCAAGGTGAATTCCAGAATGTGCTGGGGGATCGGATAATTCTGATCCAGAAAATCAAACGGCCCTGCCAGTGTGTTCAAAAACGAATAGGCAACACGCCAGGCGTGGCCGCATTCCCCGAAAATGATCCGTTTAACACCCAGATCTTTGGCCGCCTGTCGGATGCGCCAGCTAACTTCGCGCATGTTCTCATAGGACCCGATGAACATACCGAAATTCGCGGCTTCCGAAGCGTAAGAGCTGATCGTCCAGCTAACGCCAGCTGAATGGAAAACCTTGGCGTAACCCAGCAATCCTTCGATATGGGGTTCGGCAAAAAAATCGGCTGAGGGTGTGATCAGCAGGATGTCCGCACCCTGAACGTCCAGGGGCAATTTGACCTCTACCCCAGTCTCGTCAAACAGATCTTCTTCCAGATCATCAAGCGTTGCGCGCAAAGCTTTGGGGTTCAGTCCCAGATTGTTACCGGTCTTTTTCAGCTTGGCGATAATTTCGTTGCAGTATTTTTGCCCGACGCCGACACTGTCCAATATTTCGCGCGCAGCCATGGATATTTCAGCAGTGTCGATGCCATAAGGACAGGAAACTGCACAGCGGCGGCATTGCGAACACTGGTGATAATAGGTGTACCATTCGTCCAGCACTTCTTTGGTCATGTCACGCGCACCAACAAGCCACGGGAAGTGTTTGCCTGCAAATGTGTAGTAGCGGCGGTAAACGCTGCGCAACAGGTCCTGTCGGGCCACTGGCATGTTCTTGGGGTCACCCGTGCCCAAAAAGTAGTGGCATTTGTCAGTGCAGGCACCGCATTTTACGCACGTATCCAGATAGACCTGAAACGCCCGGTTCTTTTTGGCCAGTTCGCCGATCTTGGCGATTGCCACCTCTTTCCAGTTTGGCAGCAACTCACCTGGGAAACCCAGGGGTTCGTTATGTTCCGGAGCCGCCGCGAATGTGTTGCTGTCAGCCATGGCACCACAGGAAATTTTCGGAATTTCCAGCGGATCGCCGATCAGAACTGGCGGGGCATCATTGGCTTTGTCGAGCGGTGCCATTATTTGTTCTCCCCGGTTTTTGGTATGCCTTCGGGCAGAGGTGGCAACTGACTTGCCCATGCGGAAAGGTGACGGAACTGACGGGCGTTATCGACCTGGGTACGGCTGGGCGAGAAAAACAAACCCGGCGCATGCATCAGTTTTGAAATCGGAAAAATGATCATTAACAGTGCGACAGAACCCAGATGGGTCAACAATGGCAGCGTTGTCGGCAATTCATTGATCTGAAACCGCATCAGACCCAGCATGTAGGTTTTCACCATGACGATATCCGTGGGTGAAACGAATTTCATCATAATCCCGGAAAACGCGATCAGCATCAGCAACAGCAGCATCAGATAGTCTGACGGGCTTGAGATATACCGGATACGTTCCTGAAAAATACGGCGGGCCAGCAAACCAGCGAGGCCTGCGAACATGGCGAATGATGCATAGACGCCAATGGGCTGCATCAGATCGACCCACCACCAAACCGGTTGCGTAAAATAACGCAGGTGCCGCAGCAAAACCAACAACATTCCCCAGTGAAACAGGAAGCCGAGCACCCAGATCCATTTGTTGGATTTGAACAGGCTTTGGAAAAACAACACTTCCCGACCCATGCGCATCACCACACCGGTCCGCGTGCGCGGCGCCGGTGAAACAGGTATCTTTAACGGGGCAGGGGTACGCGCATACTTAAGCACTTTCATGCCCGTCCCAACGACCAATAGGATCGTGGCGACGTAGAAAAGCAGCGCGTAAAGTGTAGACAACACTTGAATTCCTCCCTAAGAAGTCAGCCCCAATTATTGTAGTATTATCAGGAGCTTAAGGTATTAAACACAACCAGTTGGCTTTGGCAGGCCGGCAATTTTACAGGCTTGTTTGGCTGGGCCGTAGGGAAACAGTTCATACATATATTTGTTGTTTCCAATTTCCGGGCCCATTGATTTTTTGATCGACTTGATCAACACCCGAACAGCTGGCGCAATCTGGTATTCTTCGTAATATTCACGAAGAAAATTCACCACGGCCCAATGCTCTTCGTTCATCGAAACTTCTTCGGCGTCCGCGATGACGTTTGCCAGATCTTCGGTCCAGTCACTGAGTGTGGTGATATAGCCTTCTTCGTCGTGCTCGATGGTCGCCCCGTTTACATCATATGCCATGTTTATTTTCCTCTCACATACATTTCTTGTTCAATAATTTGCGTGGCTAAAGCCAACACTGCGTGCGGTCGCTGTTGGCGGCCAGTTCGACAAATCCTGCGTAATCCACAGATTTAATTCCATCAATAAGATTTGCCGCGTCCAGCCCGCGCGCATTCCGATCCGGGCCAAGTACATAAAATGAAACAGCGCCGCTGCGCGCGGCTACTGCTTCGGAAACGCTGGTGCCAGCAGAAGCGCCGTAAACACCGTCTTCTATCATAAGTATTGTATCGCCATCTTTTGCGTGGGCGACACAGCTTTGCAATGCCGGGGTCGCAAAAGGGGATTTATTTACTGTGTGCAGAGTTCCCATTTTTTTCCTCAAAAGCTTAAAACAACATCTTGATCAGCCATTACATCGGCCATTTCGGCGCGGCTAATGATCTTGATCGATGGTTTTTCGTTGTAATCATCGTCTTCGTCTTCCCAGACGATTTCCTGCAAATCATCGGCGGTCAGTCCGCGTTCATCCAGGCTTTCTTTTTCAACGTAAAGCTTGGTGACTTCATAATCGCCCAGGGCGCGGAAAGTAGGCGAGAAATTCTTGACGCCGATCCCCTTGGTGTCCTGACCCTTGGTCAACTGAAACACACCATCGTCCAGAAATGCCAGCGACACATCCTGATCAAAGGCGGCCCCGATCAACACGACTTCCAGGCTTTCCAGCGCATAAATCGTGCCATAGGGCGCTTTGCGGTTTACGTAGAGGAACTTTTTTACATCTTCTGACATGATATTCCCCTAGTCCCCGAAGGTCATCAGACGGTCGGTCTGAATGCCCATTTCGATCAGCTGGCCAAGGCCGGATATCCGGAAACCTTCAGCGATGTTGTTGGCGTCTTTGCCCTGACGGGTTGCCTCATTTTCATCCAGCAGCCCACGGCGTTGGGCGGCTGCGATGCAGATCACCAGATCAATGTCGTGCTCTTTGCCAAGGGCGCTCCATTGTTGCTGGATGTTGCGTTCGTCCTGGGGTGGGATGGACAGGCGCGTACCCACATTCACACCGTCATGGTAAAAGAAAACCCGCGGTACTTCGTGCCCTGCTTCAAGCGCTGACCGGACAAAATTATATGCCGTATCAGACGCCTGATGCGTGTAGGGGCCTTCACTGACGACTATTCCAAATTTCACGTCACAACCCCCTCTTAGAAATGGATATGCGCGGAAGAGTTCATCGTCTTACGCGACCCGTCCCATGTATCCAGGTGGTGCTTGGTGAAAGCCAGTTCCGTCATATCAAAGAACCGGTTCCAACCGATACGGTCGATCCATTCACCCATGCGTTCCCAATGTTTCGCGTCTTTTTTGTAAGCTTCCACGATCCGCTTGACCACCGCTGCCACTTCGGGCCAATGGGGTGGGTTATTGGGCAGGTTGGCAACCGCAAGTTTGTGGAATGTTGGCTTGGTACGGGCGTTGGAATGTTTGCCGCCAACCCAGATTGCAATCTTGGTGCTTTCAGCACTGTTGATCTGCATGGGTGGGCAAGGCGGGTAACACGCACCACAACAAATGCATTTCTTTTCGTCAATTTCCAGTGTCGGCTTTCCGTCAACCATGGCCGGGCGGATCGCTGCCACCGGGCAACGCGCCACAACGGCGGGACGTTCGCAAACATTGGCCACCAGATCGTGATTGATCTTTGGCGGCTTGGTGTATTGAACGTTAATGGCGATATCGCCCTGGCCACCACAGTTAATCTGGCAACAGGATGTTGTTATCCGCAGGCGGTTTGGCATTTTTTCTTGGATGAATTCGGCATGCAGGAAATCCATCAGGCTTTTAACAACGCCAGATGCGTCGGTGCCAGGTATATCGCAGTGCAACCAGCCCTGGGTGTGCGATATCATGGAAATCGAAGCACCGGTGCCACCGATTGGGAAACCTTCTGCATTCAGGGCATCAATCAGCGGCTGAACTTTGGCTTCATCCGCGACCATATATTCAATGTTTGAGCGCGTGGTGAAACGAATGTGGCCGTCGGCAAATTTATCGCCAATGTCGCAAAGCTTGCGAATGGTGAAAACATCCATCTGGCGCTGCGTCCCGGCGCGGACAGTGAAAATCTCATCACCGCTCTTAGCAACATGGCGCAAAACACCGGCGCGGGGGCGTTCGTGCCAATCCCAGGCGCCATGGTTTTCTTTCATGACCGGGTGCATGTACTGGTAATGGTCCGGAACACCAATTTCGTCTGCCGCGCGTGGCTTTTCTTTTACTGCGGTATCATTCATGTCTGCTCTCCCTATTCGCGGCCAAGGATATCGGCGCGAATTTAGTAAAATTCAAATCAGAGGAAGCTGCCGGTTATTCACCAGCAACCGTCATGCCTGCTTCCAATGCTTTACGTTCGAACCACTTGGCCGCTTCTTCATCAAAGTCATCGGTTCGCACATAGCTGGATGTGCGCGGGTGGTTGACCATGTTTGGATCAGCTTCAACACCCACTGCCTCAAGGAAGGCAGGAAGACCGATGCGATCAATGGTTTCACCGATCCGCTCATGTTCCAGCGCGTTGTCTGCGAAAAATTCGATGCAGGTTTCAGCAAATTCTTCCAGCTCTTCATAATCTTCGTCGGTGTCCAGTTTCATGAACGGAACAATCATTGTACCCATCAGGTCACCGACTTTAAGCGAACGCTTACCGCCGATCATAATCGAAACACCTTTGTCATCGCCGGGCGACAATGCTTTGGTCATCACGTTGATACAGTGCATGCAGCGCACGCAGCTTGGGTTGTCTACATCCAGTGTATCATCGTCATTCAGTGAAAGTGCGCGTGTTGGGCACATGGATACGACCGTATCAATCATGTACTTACGTCCAACTTTTGCGACGTGTTCTTTGACTTTTTCCTGATCAACCTTCATGTCATCGCGCCATGTACCGATAACCGCAAAGTCAGCGCGGTGAATGGCATTTACGCAATCGTTACCGCAGCCCGAAAACTTGAATTTAAATTTATAGGGAAGCGAAGGACGGTGCATTTCATCCAGGAAGCGATTGATGACGCCGCGATGTGCGCGCGCTTCGTCAAAACAGGACTGTTCGCAACGGGCTGCACCAACGCAGCTCATGGAGGTCCGCAGTGCAGGGCCTGCACCGCCAAGGTCAAAGCCAAGTTCGTTCAATTCATCAAATGCATGCTGCGTTGCTTCGGATGTACAGCCCTGGAACATGATGTCACCGGATTGGCCGTGAAACGCGATCAGACCAGAGCCGTGGCGTTCCCAGATGTCACAAAGTTTACGAAGGATGTCCGTTGTATAGTGAAACCCTGGGGGTGGCATAACGCGCAGGGTGTGAAATTCTTTAGATGCGGGGTATTTATCGGCCACTTCGGAGAACCGTGGAATAATACCACCGCCGTAACCATAGACGGAAACTGTTCCGCCCTTCCAATAACCCAGTCGATTTTCGTAGGAATGTTCCAACTGACCCAGAAGGTCATTCATCATTGGCGCGTATTGTTCACCCTTAGCATCGCGAAGCCGTTTCAGACCGGTGACAAAACTTGGCCATGGGCCATCTTCCAATTGATCCAGCATTGGAGTTGGGTGTTTCTCGACCTGTTTGGACGTTCCGTCCATCGAATCACCGTCTTTCATCAGTTTTCTCCCTTTGCGATCTGTTCGCGCTTACCCAAACGGGCATTTTTCGTTGTTCTTTGCGCACTTACCCAAATTATTGGGTACCATTCCCAGTCCCTACGCGCTTTAGAACGTATCCGTCATATAATAGCATACTACTTGTTGTATTTTTATATTACAATTATTGAATGTAAAGAGAAACGTGTGTAAATCTTGTAACACTAATATCAGCAGGATGTTGCTTTATGACCCTTAAATCGTTTAATAAATCTGTGTTTACTGGGCTTTCCCGGTGACCCAAGCGATGCGGCAATCCGACGCTGAATCTCACTGGTACACAGCGAATACCACAGGTTATCAAGCTTGGCGGGCAGCGAAGCTGGCCGGTTTGACACCAATAGTCGGCCACACTGAGCGGGTTGAGATTCGAAATTTGGCTTGGCCCAGCGACGCGGAGCGCATCGAACTGATAGGGCGCTGTGCTGCCAATAATTCAGTATTCTATACCAGCAATTGTAATCCTGATGATGCAGATCGAACCCGTGCGCAGTTGTTAGGCTTTACAGAACGCCTTGGTCTTAAAATTGCCGAAACACATCGTTCTGCCGGTACTGATGGAATAGTTGCCTTGCAACTAGGTGCTGAGCAAAGCAAGCGTGGATATATCCCCTATTCCAAGAAACCCATGAATTGGCACACCGATGGCTATTATAATGGGCCAGATCAGAAAATACGGGCGATGGTTCTACATTGCATGCGCCCGGCGGCTGACGGTGGCTGGAACGAGTTTCTTGATCCCGAAATAGCCTATCTTCGTTTGCGTGACGAAAATCCTGATTTCATTGACGCGCTTATGCACCCGGAAGCGATGACCATACCAGAGAACCGCGAGGCGAATGGTAAGCTGCGGCCAGCTAGCGTGGGGCCAGTGTTTTCGGTTGACCCGACCACCGGGGGCCTTGAGATGCGTTATACCGCCCGAACGCGTAGTATCGAGTGGCGTGACGACCGGAAAACCGACAAAGCACGGGCCTGTCTGACCAGGCTGCTAGAATCTGAAGAACAGTTCATTCAGAGAACAAAATTGCAAGCAGGAGAGGGAATCTTATGCAACAACTCGCTTCACAACAGGACTGGGTTTGACCCGGACCTGACCACAGGTAGTGATCGGCTGATATTCAGAATTCGTTTCCATAACAAAGTTACAGGAGGTTAGAAAATGGCAAAACTCAGTGATTTGATCATTCAACATCCGGATGTTGATAGTTTCAAGAAATTGGAAAATTTGGTCGCCCATGCGGGTGAATCAGGGCAAATGTTCCTGGAATTTGATGTAAAACCAGACTATCGGGACACGCCAAAGAAATGGGAATGGCGGCTGGAAGCTGTTTTTGCACGCGGGTTGAAATATGACTGAAAATGCGACGATAAAACTGGGCGAATTTGAATTGCCGTTCAAACGGCGGGCAAGCTTGAAAAACGTAGATTTTGAAAGCGGCCTGAGTATGTTGCGTTTGACCCTGCGTGAAGGGCGGCGGATTACGATCGTAGATCTTGATGCAAACAGCGCAAATGAACTGGGCGAGATGATGGTCAGATGGGCGTCAGTCACTGACAAATAATACAAAGGACAACCTGAACAATGGATTATCTGCCAATTTTTTTAGACATTCGCGGAAAAACCGTTGTTGTCGACGGGGGCGGCACTGTGGCGGCCCGACGCGTAGAGCGTGCATTGCTGTCCGGTGCCAATGTCCATGTATTTGATGCGGAATTATGTGATGAATTCCGCGATCTTTCCGGACATAAAAACCTGACTCATTTTAAAAGGTCAGTCACAGCGCCAGATGTAACTGGAGCAATTGTTGCCTATGGTGCTTCTGAAGATCATGACAGGGACAGATTATTGTCAGAAGCCGCACGAAAAGATGGGGTTTTGTCAAATGTCGCAGATGTCAGCGAATATTGTGATTTTATTACCCCATCTGTCGTTGACCGTTCGCCATTGGTCGTAGCGATATCCTCTGGTGGTACTGCACCGGTGATTGCACGAATATTACGAGCGCGTATAGAATCTCTTTTGCCACCTGCCTATGGGCGCATGGCAAAGTTTATGGGCAAGTTTCGGTCAGATGTATTGAAAACCATCAAAAGTACACGCCTGCGCAGACGGTTCTGGGAACGAATGATCGATGGACCGGCGGGCGATCTTTTTTTAGCAGGTGACGCGAAAAGTGCAGAAAAGCACCTAATGACTGCGCTGGCCGAAAGTGGTGCCGACGATGCTTCTTTTACCAAGGGCGAGGTTTTTCTGGTTGGTGCTGGCCCCGGTGATCCTGACCTGCTCACATTTCGCGCGCTTCGGCTGATGCAACGGGCAGATGTTGTATTATATGATCGTCTTGTTGGTGAAGGTATTATTGACCTGTTGCGCAGAGATGCTGAACGCATTTATGTCGGTAAACTTCCAAACCAACATACCATGCAACAGGAAGATATCAGCCAGTTGATGGTTGATCTGGCTAAACAAGGTAAGCGCGTGCTGCGCCTGAAGGGCGGGGACCCCTTTATATTTGGCAGAGGTGGTGAAGAGATTGAATTGCTGGCCGAGAATGACATCCAGTTTCAGGTCGTTCCAGGAATAACCGCGGCTTCTGGTGCGACCGCTTATGCTGGTATTCCCCTGACCCATCGAGATTATGCTCAGGCCTGTGTATTCGTAACTGCCCATGGTCGCGAAGGTGTTTTGGGTCTGGACTGGGATGTTCTGTTGCGCCCTGCGCAAACCGTAGCAATCTATATGGGGCTTTCGAGTCTGGAGTTTCTAAGTGAACAGTTTGTCAAACGCGGCGCAAACCCACAAACCCCCGCAGCAATCATTGATAATGGAACACGACCTAACCAGCAGGTGGCAGTGGGAACAATTGGCGATTTGCACGAAATTGCGGTTCGCAACAAAATGACCGGCCCTTCAATGATCGTTGTCGGGGAAGTTGTCAGGCTGCGCGAAAAATTACGCTGGTTTTCTGAACATGACAACGCCAGTTTCTCAATGGGGTTAAGCGCGAAAGATTCCCTTTAGCAGCAAATTTTCTACAATTTTTCAAAAGCGCAAAAGTATTTTGCCTAACATACAATCATATGCTAATTCGTGAAGATGTTATGCTGTTGGATGGGGAGCTACGCCAGTTTTCCAGTGTCCGTCAGCCATTGGTTGAATGAAATTGGGAATGGTCATGCTCGAAATCTGGAAAGAAATAGTCATCGAAAACCCGGCCTTTTATGTTGGCTGGGGTGGATTGCTGATCGGAACAATTTTCGGCTTTATAGTCTACCGAACCAATTTCTGCACCATGGGTTCAATCTCGGACATTATGTCGTTTGGTGATTTTCGCCGCTTCCGATCTTGGTTGTTGGCCGGGGCCGTGGGTATGCTGGGGGTTGGTGCATTGGAAACGCTTGGCGTGGTTAATGTAGCTGATTCAATCTATTTGACACCGAATTTTGGTTGGCTGGCAAACATCGTCGGTGGCCTGATGTTTGGATTTGGGATGGTATTTGCAGGTGGATGTATCAGTCGAAACCTTGTTCGGGCAGGGGGCGGTGATTTGCGTTCTGTTGTGGTGTTGTTGTTTACGGGGGTCTTTGGGTTCATGACCATCGGTGGTTTGCTGGGCCCGTTGCGGGTCGCCTTATTCGGACCGGTAACGATAGATCTTTCAAACCGTGGTATGGAAACCCAGGGGGTGGATGAATTTTTCTCTGTTGCTACTGGAATGGCCACTGGAACAGCAAACACCATCACATTACTGCTGATTGCAGGTGCGTTCCTGC
The DNA here is from genome assembly GCA_964514925.1 of uncultured Marinosulfonomonas sp. Lineage (GTDB taxonomy): Bacteria > Pseudomonadota > Alphaproteobacteria > Rhodobacterales > Rhodobacteraceae > NVTR01. The sequence goes on along the minus strand of CAZETX010000010.1, from coordinate 30,174 downwards.
TGTATGTTTTTAAAGATCGGGGTTTCAGAACGTCACCGGTGCACATTATTGCAGGTGTGGGAATTGGCCTGTGTGTCGTTGCTGGTTGGTTGTTGACGGGTCTTGCCCAAGATGAATTCGCTGACGTGCCCGTGCTGTTAACGTCGCTGACTTATGTGCGGCCAACGGGTGATACACTTGACTATTTGATGCGGTATACTGCGCTGGGCCCGCCGGGATTTGGCGTCGTAACTTTGGCCGGTGCGCTATTGGGTGGATTTTTGGGCGCTTTCTCGCGCGGGCGGCTGCACCTAACAACTTTTGCAGACAAAAAGGACTCGATCCGTAACATGTTCGGAGCGGCGTTCATGGGTGTCGGCGGCGTTTTGGCTTTGGGGTGCACGGTTGGTCAAGGATTGACAGGTGTTTCGACATTGGCGGTAGGCTCGTTCATTACGCTTACCAGCATCATAGGAGGCGCAATTGTCGGGGTAAAAGTGTTAGAGTATTTGATACTGCGTGATTGAGAACCCGCCAGTAATACAACAATTGAAATTTATTCCGACTCATCGTCATCGGTACTAAGTAAAGCAGCGATTTTTAGTGCGATCGATTTATAGGTTGCTGCGTGCGGGCTGTCTGGTTCTGAAATTACCACTGGTGCGCCCTCATCCGAATATTTTCTAATATCCATATGAAGTGGGATGGCACCAAGGAACAACACGTCTAAAACAGATGCCTCTTCCTGTGCGCCCCCGTGGCCGAAAATGTCGGAGTTTTTACCACAATGTGGGCATATGAAAGTGCTCATATTTTCGATGATCCCAAATATTGGTACATCCACACCTTTGAACATCTTCAGGCCTTTGCGGGCATCAATCAACGCCAGATCCTGTGGAGTAGATACGATGACCGCGCCAGCCAGCGGCACCTGTTGTGCCATTGTTAGCTGAGCATCGCCTGTCCCTGGTGGCATATCCAAAACCAAAACGTCAAGTTCACCCCATTCAACCTCTCTCACCATTTGCATTAACGCCGAGACGATCATCGGGCCGCGCCAGATAACCGGGGATTCTTCGTCCATCAAAAACCCCATGGACATGACTTTGATACCAAATTTGTCGATCGGGATTATTCGCTCGTTTTTAATTTCAGGTCGATCTGTAATTCCCATAAGCCGCGGAATTGAGGGGCCGTAAATATCAGCATCCAGCAGCCCAACTTTTAGGCCAAGGGATTGCAGGCCGAGGGCCAAGTTTACCGAAGTAGTGGATTTTCCCACCCCACCTTTTCCCGAAGCTATCGCCACGACAGAATTTACACCCGGAATTGCACCTGCGGCTGGTCGCATGTCTGGACCAACAGGGCGGTCTGGTTTTGATTTCAATTTTGGGGGCTCTTTTATTGGAGCACTGGAACTGCCATTTTCGGAAATCAGTGCCACCGATACGTTTTCGATACCATCCACTTTTAGCGCAGCTTTTTCGGCATCGCCGCGCAGAACAGGCAATTTGTTTACCAGTGAAACCGGAACCGTAATTGAAAATTTCACGTTTGTTCCGTCCACAACCACGTCGGAGACCAGCGCTGCCGAAACGATATCTGTTGTCATCCCCGGAACCGGAACAGTCCTTAATTGCTCTAAAACCTTATCTTTCATTACTTTACCAGCTCCGATTCAATAGATTGCGCACGTTATATTCAACAAATAGAATATAAGGCAGTAACAGGCAAGGGCTTCTGTTGGCCGCAATATTTAACAAAATTGATTCCATTCTTTAAGAGAATGGAGGATTTACAAACCTGTCCGTGTTTAAAAATTGAAGCAAAGTCGCAACACTTATTGCACCGCAGAAATAAAATTGCCGCAAACAACTACGGAAACAATTTGTGGCAGTTTTGGAGACTATTAACCATTTGCAAAAATACAACAGACTAATGTGTCCATTCATTGGGCAATGTTCAATTTTTGGAAACAGTATCGTTTTGATTGTTACCAAATTGGCAGCCTAAAATTATGTTCAACCAGCATTGTTCGCAAAAAGATTATCAATCCCGGTTTTTTGGGCCGATCAGCAGCTTTCCCTATATCCTGATCATGTCGTGGATGAATATTGGCCGCCACATTCTCGCCTGATGTCCTTCGTTTATCAACATCAGGAACACGCCAAGACGTGCTGGCCCGCTGCCTGCAACAAAAGGGATCCAGCGCAAATCGAATGTTCCTTGTAACGCATGGGTAGCGTTGCAGTAACGAGTGAAAGTAACGAGT
>CAZETX010000010.1:0-27823 GCA_964514925.1 uncultured Marinosulfonomonas sp. | reverse complement strand
ACCATCAGTTGCCAGCGTGCGATCGAAAGATCCCGCTGGCAACACCGGTACATCCCGCGGACAGATACAGGGCTTTGGGCCAATGACACGCGTTACAACAGCGTTTGGTCAGGTTCATGCCCAAACCTTGCGGGAACGGGACAGAGTGCGCACAAAGAGCGGTGAATTTTTGGCAATTACGTCAATCGACAGAATGACACTTGATGCGGATTTTTTGAAATATCACCCGGGTGCCCAACCGATTTTAATTCGGGCCGGCGCGCTTTCACGGGGGATCCCTGCTGCAGATATTATGTTTGCACCATTTCAACGCCTTGATACGGAACAATCGTTTATCTCACCAAAAGCAGACAAGGCAATTGATGCGATTCATAAGCCACATGTATATCGCAAATCAGAATCAATGATTACCTATACGGTGTTTCATTGCAGCAAACCGGCCACCGTCTGTTGTGAAGGCTTGTGGGTTAATACTGCGCCCTAGATCAATTTATCGCCGCCGACAGTTTTCGAACGCTGTTATAATGTCCAAGTAATGCCTGAAGATGTTGCGATTTTGAGAACCTCTTTGTAGCGTCGGCTCTTGCGTTTTCAGACAAAGTGGTATGGTCAGCTGTGATAATGGCGCCGATCGCTTTCACTAAATCTGAAACGTTCCCAGGCTCAAACAGTATCCCGTCAATACCGTTTTGGATCAACTCTGGAATACCACCGATATTTGATCCGATAACAGGGCGTCCTGCCATTTTTGCCTCTAATACAGACATCGGGCAATTTTCGTTCCATTCAGATGGCACCACAACAGCCATTGCACGCATCACCAATGTTTTCAGTGCGTCCCCATTTTGAAAGCCCAGAAATGTGATATGATTTTGATCTTTTATCAGCTTTTCAAGCTGGGGTTTCCAGTTTCCATCACCGGCAATCAACAATTTTTGACCAGAAATTATAAAGGCATCAACAAGGGTTTTTAGCCCCTTCAGCTTCTCAATTCGCCCAAAATAGAGAAAATAACCTTCATGTCTGGACGCAACACCAGATGATTGAGAGACGCAGTTATGTAAAGTGTATAGTTTTTCCGGCGAAATGCCGGCGTTGACCATAATTTGGCGCTGGAAATCGCTCACACAGAGTAGACGATCAATCTTACGAACATCCCCCAACAGCCTTGCCGTTGTTTTTTCTGCTGTCATAATTATGGATCGAATTATTGACCCGTCCTTACACCGATATCGAATGCAGTTCGTATCTGATCCTGCTACGCAAAGGTCGCAAACCTGACCGTTTCTTTGCATGGTATAGGTCGGGCAAGCCAACTTATATTCATGCAAAGTTTGTACGGTTGGTATATTTCGGGACCTAAGAAGCGACAGGATGGCCGGGGTCTGTTTACCATGGTAAATATGCAAATGTGCTACATCAATTTTTTCAACCGCATCCAATAGAAGTTCAAGCTTGCGGAGCGCATCCCAATTATAAAAATAGCGTAGCCCGCTGGCCAGACTACTGTTCGAAGTCTCCGCTGCAATTGGGAAATATTGGCTGTAGGGTGTTGCCTGATTATTTTTGTTTTCTATACAAAATGGAATGACGTCGTGGCCCGACTCCTGTAGCATTTTACAACACTCCAAAAACACAGTGTCTGATCCACCTACGACGTGGTAATTATGGCTGATCTGTAGAACCCTCATGCGGCTTTGGATTGGTGATATCCCAGTTCTTCCATGGTTTGAAAAAACAATCCGGATATTGCCGGGTGAATATCCACCACTGAATGTTTTGGTCGGGCAACAAGGGTTTTTTTAGCGTAGCGAACCATCTTTGGATCGGGGCGAAGACCGGCCCTATCAAGTATTTCCCCCAGTGTTTTCTCAGGATAACTGATGAGTTCATCGTATCTGACGAAAGTATAGCTACTATTGCCGCTCTCTTTCAATTGCAGCGCTTCCCGCATGGTTACGATCCACTCGACGGCGGCCATATCGGTGTGCTTTTCGAACTTTTTTATCGCTTCAATCGCGTGCCGAAACGCAGGGTCGGGCGCAACCAGTTCGTTTATTAGTGCGTGCCATTTTTGTTGATCGCGCCCCCACCAGTTATCCGAATGCTGATCAGTATTCTGACTGTGTTGTAGCGACCAATTTTCAATGGATCGGCAAACATCCATGCCATTGCGTATGATAACTATTTTCCGGGCATTTGGAAAAATACAATCTAATAATTTGGCTCGGAATATGTGTTCTGGATATTTATCGACAACCCTTTTGCAGAAGGAAATAGCCAAAAAGCTACGGTAAAATTTTTGAACCAGTTTGATTTTTAAGGGCGATGCATCTGAAGCGCTCATTCTGAATTGGCCGGTATTTTTGGAATATGAACCGATGAGATCGTCATTGCCAAGTGCTGCATGCCATAAAGCTTTCGGCTCATTCAAATAGCCAACATCTTTGTGCATCGACAGGATTGTACCAAGTATTGTTGTTCCACTACGGCCCACACCGAGAATGAATATTGGATCATGAACCGGTTTGGAAATTGCCGAGCGCGCCCATATTCTATATCCGGCAAAAACAATCGGATTCACCCAACGACCCCGGGTTGTCAAAGGGCGCCCTTCAAAAAGCAGATAGGCAACCAGCCGGGGCCAAATTTTCCAAGGTCGTAGTGTAAAATAGGTTCGGTCTATCTGGGCAACCAAGGCATTCTCCTTTTCAATTAATGAAAAGCACACGATTGGTGAATACTTGGTTAACCTTTGTTGAAATATGGTAAATTTTTGTGGGTCACTGTGCAAAACTGCCACTTAGCAATGAATGTCGTTGTGCCCGATTAGGTAAAATTATTCTGGAGAAACCCCCGCTTTTCGCGGGGGCTTCTTGCTTTTTGGAAGGCTTAGGCGTCGATATCCTCAGGTAGTACCAAGTTCAAAACAATCGCAATAATCGCTGCTGGCAACAGGCCCGAGGTCAGCAGGATTTGCGCTGTTTTGCCCATATGCTGCAATGCTTCTGGTACCAGTTGAAGGCCCAGACCAATGGAAAGTGCCGTGGCAAAGATCACCATGTTGCGCCGGTTCCAGTTGGTCTCTGACAGCATGTTAATTCCTGCTGATGCCACCATGCCAAACATGATGATCACACCACCACCCAAGACATTAATCGGGATGGTGTTTATCGCCGCACCCACCTTTGGGATCAGGCCACCGGCAATCAGGAACAATGCACCAATGGTTACAACGTGACGGCTCATGATACCCGTCATGGCCACAAGGCCAACGTTTTGGCTGAACGATGTATTTGGCAAGCCGCCAAACACCCCGGCAATCGCAGTACCCAGACCGTCGGCAAATGTAGCACCCTGAATTTCCGCATCAGTCGCCTCACGTCCAGCACCACCCTTAGTGATACCCGAGACATCGCCGACAGTTTCAATGGCTGAAATGAACGCCATCAGACACATGCCGATGATAATCGCCCAGTTTAATTCGAAACCGTATTTGAACGGTGACGGCAAAGCGAAGGTCGCGGCTTTGCCAATATTGCCAAAGCTGACCTGCCCCATGAAATAGGCGACAATGTAGCCGGCGATGATGCCGATCAATATGGCCGAAACCGCGGTGAAGCCCTTGGTGAAGAACTTAATCCCCAAGGTTACCACGATCACAACAAGGGCCGGAAACCACATGGCCAAAGTGCCAAATTCGGGCTTACCCATCAACGGTACACCCCCGGCGGCATATTGAATGCCAACTTTGACCAGTGAAAGTCCGATCATCAAAACGATCAGTCCGGTCACCAGCGGTGGCAGGGCAAACCGTATCTTACCAATGAACGTGCCGATGAAGAAGTGGAAGATGCCGCCGATCATCACACCGGTCATCAAACCACCAAGACCGGCAGTGCCGGCCCCGACCACCGCCGGGATCATCACCGGTAGAAACGCAAAACTGGTACCCTGTACAATCGGAAGCTTGCCACCAATCGGGCCAATGCCGATGGTCTGAATCAACGTGGCAATGCCGGCAAAAAACATAGACATCTGGATCAAATAGGTCATATCGGGAAACCCAAGTGCCCCTTGATCCGAGCCAAAACCAATACCCGCCGCCCCGGCTATGATGATCGCCGGCGTGACGTTTGAAGCAAACATCGCCAGCACATGCTGTAAGCCCAAGGGTACGGCTTTGCCCAAAGCGGGCATATAGTTAGGATCGCGCAGTTGTTCCGGCGTCCCAATTGATGAGTCTGTCATTTCTGTCTCTCCTGTTCGCGGTAGAATATTCTACCTTATACTGGGCCAATATTTTTTCGGCCTCATCATCAACATTCAACCACATATTGTGGATCGTACCAATGCTCCTCTAGATTTGGGGTGCTACCGATGCGATCAGCGACCACAAACAAACCCGGTTCTGTTAGCGGTGACAGCACGCCGTGCCAGACACCGCGGTGAAAATTTATGGCCTGACCTGGGCTGGTTAAGAATGCTAACGGAGCCCCGGGTTTACCCTGCCGGTCAGGCGCGACTACGATAAGGAACGGGTTTTCGGACATCGGAATAAAAGCCTGGCTGCCTTCTGGATGGCGTTCAACCATTTCAATCGTAACCGGAAACGCGCATGTTTCGCTTTTGAATACCGACAGGCCGGCATGTCCATCCTCCCCAAAATCTAACACGGCTTTGTTGTGGAAACGCCCGCATTTCCCTTGATTGATAAACTTGTCAGGTCGCCCGCTTGCGTCAAGAATGTCGCCAAACGCTGCAAAATCTTTTTGGTTTAGCGGTTTGGTTTGAAGGCTGATCGTCATTTGCCGAACCCTAGTTTGGGGTGCCGGTTTACGTCTTTGTAAAGTAAATACCGAAACGGTTCGTTGCCAGTTGCCTCACAGGCTTGCGGGCAAAAGGCGCGCAGCCACATGAAATCACCCGGCCCGACCTCAACCCAGTCGGTGTTTAGCAAATATCGCGCTGTGCCCTGCAAAACATAAAGCCCATGCTCCATTACGTGGGTTTCTGCGAACGGGATAACGCCGCCGGGCTGGAAAGTGACAATATTTAAATGCATGTCATGGCGCAGGTCATCCGGTGAAACAAATCGAGTGGTCGCCCATTTGCCACCGGTGTCAGGCATTTCAACCAACTCTCCTTGATCATCCGACGTAACAAACGACGCCGGGGCTTCTATCCCAGTTACAGGTTCGTAGGTTTTGCGGATCCAGTGGAACGTCGCCGTATTCTCAGAGGTGTTCTTGATCGACCAGTCTGCCCCAGGTGCGATAAAAACATATCCCCCTGCGGCCAACTGGTATGCGGCCCCGTCAAGCAAAAGCTCTAGCGCGCCATCAACCACGAATAGTACAGATTCAACCTGTGTGTCCGGCTCAGGTTCCGTGCTGCCACCGCCCGGTGAAATCTCAACAATGAGCTGGGCAAATGTCTCGGCAAATCCGGACAGGGGGCGCGCTATTATCCAGGCCCGTGTTTTTGCCCAGAGCGGTAATTGACTGGTGACGATATCTGACATGACCGTCGCCGGGATCACCGCATAGGCAGTGGTGAAAACAGCCGGCGCGTAATGCCGCTTGGTCTGATCCGGCAACCCGCCGCGCGGGGTGTAATAGGTAAGATTCATGGCAAAATATCCTGCAACCGGTGCCAAGCGATGCGTTCCACCTGACAACAAGCAGTTGAAAATTCTGTGTTTTGGTCATTTTCAATTCGGGAAACAAGGGCGTCGAAAATGCTTTCCTTGGTGTTGTCTTTGACGGCAATTATAAAGGGGAAGTTGAATTTTTTGGTGTATTTTTCGTTCAACGTGGTCAACGTTTCTCGTTCATTATCAGTCAGCGCATTTAAACCGGCACTGGCCTGTTCGGCAGCGCTTTCGGCTGTCAGTCGTTTAGCGGCTGCTAATTTCCCAGCCAGATCGGGGTGGGCATTCAACACCGCCAATCGTCGGTCATTATCAGCGGCGCGAAAGGCGCGACACAGGGCATTGTGAACCCCGGCAAGGTTGTCATGGGCCGGCCCAAGTTCCAGCTTGTGGGCCCGCTCTGCGACCCAAGGCGAATGTTCATAAACACTGCCAAAAGCTGCAACAAATTCGTCGCGGGTCATTTCACTGGGGCGGTGCCAGGGGGCAGGTGCAGGATTGGTTTCTTGCCAATGATGGGCAATGTCAATGCGGCGCGCAAACCAGACATCCGATTTGGATTGCGCATATTCAATGAACCGCTGCAAAGCCATTGTCCGGCCGGGTCGACCGGCCAAACGACAATGCAGGCCAATATTCATCATCCGCCCGCCTTCTGCATACAGCACATCAAATGTGTCTTTAAGGTAGCTATAAAACTGATCCCCGGAATTGAAACCCTGGGGTGTGGCAAATCGCATATCGTTGCAATCCAACGTATAAGGAATGATCAGTTGGTCACGGTCTCCAAAGCGTTTCCAATAGGGTAGGTCATCGTCGTAAGTATCGGAAATATAATCAAAACCGCCCTCTTCCCCGGCTAACCGCACAGTATTTATTGAACAGCGGCCAAGGTACCAGCCCCGTGGTCTTTCGCCCGTCACCTCCGCATGCAGTTGGATCGCCGCCGCCATGTCAACACATTCATCGGCCTCTGAACAATCTTTATACTCTACCCATTTCAGCCCATGGCTGGCAATTTCCCAATCCGCGGCCTGCATGGCGGCCACCTGTTCGGGTGAGCGCGCCAATGCCGTTGCAACACCGTAGACCGTGACAGGAATACCAGCGCCGGTGAACAATCGGTGCAGCCGCCAGAACCCGGCGCGCGAGCCATATTCATAGATGCTTTCCATGTTCCAGTGTCGCTGGTCGGGCCATTGGGCCGCGCCGACGATCTCTGACAGGAAGGCCTCAGAGGCGTTGTCACCATGCAGTATATTGTTTTCGCCGCCCTCTTCGTAATTGACTACAAACTGCACAGCAATACGCGCGCCACCGGGCCAGTTGGCGTCGGGGGGGGTGGCTGAGTAGCCGCGCATGTCGCGGGGGTAGCGATTTTTCATCTTCGTCCCTCTATTCGCTTATGAATACGCGAAAAATAGCGGTTGATTATCAAAATATCCAGAACACACTTATACTGGAAATCAGTAGTCGATCTTTTTCAGGAAAGCAGCCACAATCCAATTGTACAATGGGGGTCTGAAAATGGCAGCAGGATATTTGACAACACATGTTTTGGATACGGGCCTTGGTGTGCCAGCATCCGGGATGAAAATTGAGCTTTTTCAATTGGATGGCGAGCGATTATTACTACGGGAGATGGTAACAAATTCTGATGGGCGTACAGACGGGCCGATCCTGCCGGTTGAAGAATTCAAAACCGGTAGTTTTGAACTGGTTTTCCATGCCGGGGGTTATCTGGATGCAAGTGGTGTAAAGCCGGAGGAACCGCGTTTTCTGAACGTTATCCCTATTCGCTTTGGCATCAGCGACATTGATGCGCATTACCATGTGCCACTGCTTATTTCGCCGTTTGGCTATTCGACATATCGGGGAAGCTGAGGGCAGCGTTTTCAAGTTCTGATTTGACCTGAGCGACCATATATTCAGTGAACAATTTGATCTTGGGATCCTTGAGGCGACGGTGGGACGAGAGACAGGCAAGTTGTACCGGAACCGGTGGTGTCAACTTAGCCACAGGGATCAAAGCGCCATTGCTCAGATGGTCCGCTATCTCAAAAACTGGTTTCATAACAATACCATGGCCCTGCAATGCCCAGCCTGTCAGTACATCACCGTCATCAGATTCAAACGGCCCGGACACATCAAATTTTTCTGGCCCGGCCTCTGATACCAATGACCAGCGGTATTCTTTGGCACCGGGAAACCGCAGGTTTAAACAGTCATGTTTGTCTTTGATCAGGGCGTTGCCATCCTGTGGGTTTCCGCGCCGATTGATGTAGTCAGGGGACGCACAAAGTACGCGGGGGCACTGGGCGATCACGCGCACTTTCAGGTTGCTGTCTTCAAGCAAACCAAGGTGAAACGCCAGATCAAGACCTTCTGCCGTGACATTGATGCTGCGGTCTGACAGTCGGAGGCGCACATCAATCAGCGGATATTTTTCTTTGAAATCAGGCACAGCCGGGGCGATGAAGCGCCGGCCAATGCCAAGCGGTGCGGCAACAAAAACGGTGCCTTTTGGATCGTTTCCGGTGCTGGCAATCGCGGCCTCTGCGTCTGCAATTGCTTCCAGTACTTTACAGGCGCCTTCGTAAAATACCTTACCATTTTCAGTGGGTTGCAGTGCGCGTGTGGTTCTGTTGAACAGCCTTACACCCAGGTGTTTTTCCAGATCTGAGATACGGCTGGAAGCCACGGCAGGTGAAGACCGCTGATCGCGGGCCGCAGCGCTCATGCCGCCGAGTTCATAAACCCGGACAAACATTTGCAGATTTCGGATATAGGCCATGGCTATTCTTCGCGTTGTTTTGAAAGTCTGTTGCTATTTGCAGGATACACAAAAAAATCCATCAGGGTATAATTTCATAAAACGACAGGGAGAATATCGATGTACGATCTGCTGGCAATGGGGGACTGGCTGGAATTTGCGGTGCGCTGGGTGCATGTAATTACCGCCATCGCCTGGATTGGTTCTTCGTTTTATTTCATAGCGTTAGACCTTGGATTACACCGTGACCGAAACCTTGAAAGCGGCGCCGATGGTGAGGAATGGCAGGTGCATGGTGGTGGGTTTTACCACATCCAGAAATACCTGATCGCCCCGGAAAAAATGCCGGGCGACCTGATTTGGTTCAAATGGGAAAGCTACGCCACCTGGCTAAGTGGATTTGCCCTGTTGATCTTGGTCTATTATCTGGGGGCAGAATTCTATTTGGTTGACCCGAATATTTTGGATATTCCGGTCTGGCAGGCGATTTTAATATCCATCAGTTCACTGGCATTCGGCTGGTTAGTCTATGATTTCATTTGTAAATCCAGCTTTGGCGATGACAATACAAGGCTGATGGTCCTGCTGTATCTGATCCTTGTGGTGATGGCCTGGGGCTATACCCAGGTGTTTTCCGGAAGGGCGGCTTTGCTGCATTTAGGGGCGTTTACGGCAACGATTATGACGGCGAATGTTTTCGTGATTATCATGCCAAATCAACGCATTGTGGTGGCTGATCTGCAGGCCGGGCGGATACCGGATGCCAAGTACGGCAAGATCGCCAAGCAGCGGTCTACCCACAACAATTACCTGACATTGCCGGTGATCTTTCTGATGCTGTCGAACCATTATCCGCTGGCATTTGCCAGTGAATATAACTGGATCATTGCCAGTCTGGTTTTCCTGATGGGGGTAACGATACGGCACTATTTTAACACCCGGCACATGCGCAAAGGCAACCCGACCTGGACCTGGCTGGTGACGATTATTCTTTTCATTATAATAACTTGGCTATCAACTGCGCCGATGTTCAGGGGTGAAAAAGAAGACGCGTTGCTGGGGGCAGGGGCGGCCAGATTTGTGGCGGCCGAAGGCTTTGATGAAGTGCATGACATCATTTTGGGGCGCTGTTCCATGTGCCATTCTGCCGAGCCTGCATGGGATGGAATGCTGTGGCCGCCAAAGGGAGTGCGACTGGAAACCGAGGCGCAAATTGCCCGGATGGCGAAAGACATTTACCTGCAGGCCGGACTGAGCGTCGCGATGCCGCCGGCGAACCTGTCGTTTATGGAAGCCGAGGAACGGGCGAAAATCGTGGCGTGGTATCGGGCGGCAATGGGCGGCTGAGCGGGCCAGTTTCCGGAGTTCTTTAAGCTTTGTAACAAGAATACACCCCCCTGTTTAAACTTTGTAACAGTGAACGCGCCGCGTTTTCTTAGTGGTTTGTTTACCATTGCAGAATTTTTATGTTATGATATTACATAACAGTCAAAATCGGAATGACCAATGCCAATATCAGCAAATCCGGCAACAGCTTTTGCCGATCACAACCACCAATCCTGCAAAGGCGACGTGTTGGAAAATGCCGACCGGCTGGTGCGGAAAACCGGATTACGACTGACCCCGGTGCGCCGCAGGACTTTGGAAATTCTGGTTGAGGAACACCGCGCCATGGGCGCCTATCAGATTTTGGAAAAGTTGGCCGAGGCTGGTTTTGGCAGCCAGCCACCTGTGGTTTATCGGGCGTTGGATTTTCTGGTCGAACATGGCCTGGCACACCGTATCCGCCGATTGAATGCCTTTACCGCCTGCATGCATCCCGGCGCTGCCCACGCCCCGACATTTTTCATTTGCAAAGAATGCGACAGTGTCGCCGAAGCCCCGGCGCTTGGTGTGAGTGGGGCACTGGAAACGGCGGCGGCGCAGATCGGATTTCGCGTTGACCGGATGAATATTGAGGCCCTGGGCACCTGCCCGAATTGTGTAACGGGGAAATCCTGATGAAGCTGTTTGAGGCGATGGGGCTGGGGGTAAAACTTGACCGGCGGCAGGTTTTGCAAAATGTTGATTTTGAAATTTCGGGTGGGGAAATTGTGACCCTTGTCGGGCCGAACGGTTCTGGCAAATCGACATTGGTTCGGGCGTTGCTGGGCATCGTGCCGCTGAGCGCCGGTAAGCTGAACCGGAAAACCGGATTGCGGATCGGCTATGTGCCGCAGAAACTGACCATTGATGCCGCCCTGCCGATGACGGTTACGCGGTTTTTGTCACTGCCAAAACCCACAACAATTTCCGGGCAGGAACGGGTGTTGGCGCGGGTCGGGGCCAGTGGGCTGGGTACCCGGCAACTGGCCACGCTGTCAGGTGGTCAGTTTCAGCGGGTCTTGCTGGCGCGCGCCCTGCTGGGGGAACCTGAAATTCTGATACTGGATGAACCGACGCGGGGTTTGGACCAACGCGGTGTCGCCGGGTTTTACCAGCTGATCGAGGAATTGCGCCGGGACATCGGCTGCGCCATTTTGCTGGTGAGCCATGATTTACATGTGGTGATGAGCGCCTCTGACCGGGTGGTGTGTCTGAACGGGCATGTGTGTTGTCAGGGCACGCCGCAGGTGGTGTCGGCAGCACCAGAATATCAGGAATTGTTTGGCATTGGCACCAAGGGCGCGCTGGCGCTGTACCGCCATGAGCATGACCACCACCATGACCATGGCGAGGGGGCGGTGTGATGCTGGAGGATGCATTGGTGCGCGCGGCCCTTGCGGGTGTCGGATTGTCATTGGCAACCGGGCCTTTGGGGGCGTTCGTGGTCTGGCGGCGGATGGCGTATTTTGGCGATACGATTGCCCATGCCGCAATTCTGGGCGTGGCGATGTCACTGGCGTTTTCCATCTCGGTCCTGATCGGAACATTTGTGGTGGCGCTGGCGGTGGGCGTATTGGCCGCGGGACTGGCGAACCAGACCCGCAGTATGGATTCCACCCTTGGCGTTCTGTCCCATTCGGCATTGGCGCTGGGACTGGTGGCAATATCGTTTGTGAACGGGGTTGAGGTTGATCTGGAAAGCTTTTTGCTGGGCGATATCCTGACGGTGAGCCGCGGTGATCTGATGCTGATCTGGGGCGGCGCGCTGGCCATTCTGGCACTGTTGATCTGGCGCTGGTCACCGATGCTGACGGCGACCCTGAACGAAGAACTGGCGGCATCAGTTGGGGTTAACCCGGCGCGCGAACGTCTGGTTCTGACGCTGGCACTGGCGTTGGTGGTGGCGCTGTCGTTGAAAATTGTCGGGGCATTGCTGATCGGTGCGCTGTTGATTGTTCCGGCAGCGGCGGCGCGGGGGTTTAGCCGGACACCCGAGGCGATGGCCGGGCTGTCGATATTGATCGGGGTTGGTGCCACTTTGGGCGGCATCGGTGCGTTTGCAGCATTCGAAACACCGGCCGGACCGGGGATTGTGGTTTTTGCAGCGCTGGTTTTTGCAATATCAACCCGTTGGAAACTATCAGAAAAGTGAGCAGTGGTGTGGGAAAATCGCTTGTCTTTTCATTCTGATAGCACAACCTGACCGCTCTGGTTACTATTAGGCAAGCATGCAGGATTTTTCAGCCATATTCGCCCAGTCATTCGGGTTGATCCTGTCCGGGGATGCCCAGCTTTGGGCGGTGATTTTCCTGTCTTTGAAAGTCTCATTGCTGGCGGTATTTTTTTCAGCCCTCATCGGGTTACCGTTGGGTGCATTGCTGGCCGTGGGCCGGTTTGCCGGGCGTCAGGCAGTGATTGTTCTGGTGAATGCATTGATGGGATTGCCACCGGTGGTGGTGGGGCTGGTGGTGTATCTGATGCTGTCCAATGCCGGGCCATTGGGGGTGTTTCAGCTGCTATATACGCCAACAGCGATGATCATCGCCCAGGCGGTGCTGGTGACCCCAATTATTGCCGCACTGACGCGGCAATTGCTGGAGGCGCTGGATGCGGAATATTCCGAACAGTTGCGCAGTTTTGGGGTGTCACGTCTGGCCAGTGTACCGACATTGCTGTGGGACGGGCGCTACGGGTTGATGACAGCGTTGCTGGCCGGGTTTGGCCGCGCCATTGCCGAGGTTGGGGCGGTGATCATTGTGGGCGGCAATATCAACCATGTGACGCGGGTGATGACCACATCCATTGCGCTGGAAACGTCGCGGGGAAATCTGGCATTGGCAATGGCGCTGGGGGCGATATTGGTGCTGACAGCCATTCTGGTAAATGCAGCCGTGACGGTGCTGGGGTTTTCAACGCGACAGGCCGCAAATGTTTGATAAGGCTACGGAAAATACAGGCGTTGAACAGCGCAGGGCCATGCCGATCGAGGTACGGGAACTGAAATATGAGGCCGAGGGCAGCCTGTTGCTGGACGTGCCGGATCTGGTTATTCCGGCGCAGGGAAACAGCGTTATTCTGGGCCCGAACGGGGCCGGTAAAAGCCTGTTCCTGCGGCTGCTGCATGGCTTGATTACCCCCACCAGCGGGCAGATTTTATATGGCGGAATGCAGGCTGATCCGGCCCTGCGCAAACGCCAGGCGATGGTATTTCAAAAGCCGGTTTTGTTGCGCCGTTCAGTGGCCGCAAACATTGCCTATGCGCTGAAAGTGCATGGGGTTAAGCCGGGTGAGCGGCGTCAGAAAACACAAGAATTGCTGGCGCAAACCGGGCTGAACCGGCAGGCGCGGCAACCGGCCCGGACCCTGTCGGGTGGCGAGCAGCAAAGGCTGGCGCTGGTGCGGGCATTGGCCAGTTCACCCGAGGTGCTGTTTCTGGATGAACCAACATCAAGTCTGGACCCAACGGCGGCAGGCCAGATCGAAGAGATGATCAGGACCTGCGGCGGGCAGGGGACCAAGATAATTCTGGTGACCCATGATCTGGGGCTGGCACAGCGGTTGGCCGATACGATCCTGTTTTTGCATCGGGGCCGGATACGTGAGCAAACAGCGGCAATTGATTTTTTTCGGCGGCCCGAAACCGAAGTGGCGCGGGCTTTTCTGGCGAGTAATCTGGCGCTTTGGGGTGCGCCGGATGATTAGAGCGTTGATCCTGAGTGTGGTTATGGGGTTGCCGCTGTCCGGGATGGCGCAGGACGTGGACCCGTTCATCGTGCTGCAATCCACAACCTCGACCCGAAATTCCGGGTTGTTTGAGGCAATTCTGCCGGTGTTTGAGGCCGAAACCGGGATTGAAGTGCGGGTTGTTGCGGTGGGCACCGGGCAGGCGATCAAGAATGCCGTCAACGGGGATGGTGATGTGTTGATCGTGCATGACAGGGCTGCCGAACAGGTGTTTGTTGAACAGGGTTGGGGCGTTGAACGGCTAGATCTGATGTATAATGACTTTGTTATCATCGGACCCATTGGGGACCCGGCACAGGTGTCTGGGATGGCGGATGTTGTTGAAGTCATTGAAAAAATTGCCGCTTCTGGCGCGTTGTTTGTTTCACGCGGCGACGATAGCGGCACCCATAAAGCCGAGCTGAGGCTATGGGCCGAAACGCAAGTGGATGTTGTGGCGGCATCCGGCAGTTGGTACCGGGAAACCGGGGCCGGAATGGGGGCGACGCTGAATATTGGCATCGGCATGGGGGCATATGTGCTGACCGATCGGGCATCCTGGCTGGCGTTTGGCAATCGGAAAGGCTTTGGAATATTGGTTGAGGGCGACGGACGGCTTTTTAACCAGTATGGCGTGATACTGGTCAATCCGGCCCGCCACCCAAGGGTTAAGGCCGCCGCGGGCCAGTTATTTCTGGACTGGCTGTTGGGCGCACGGGGGCAGGCGCTGATTGCAAAGTTTACTATTGACGGGCAGCAGCTGTTCTATCCAAACGCAGTGCCCGCCGGGACACGGTAGGGATTAATCTGCGCCGCGGGTGAATTCGATGGAAAACTTCTTTAGCTTTTTCATTTCATCCGCAGACAGATCATCAATTTTGGCGGTATAATCATGCATTTCCTGCGCAATTGTGGTAATTTCTTCCACCTCTGCATCGGTAAAATCACGATCATGTCGGGCGAAACTGGTGATGGATTTGCTGGCGTTCTGGTCAATGGCAAAGGTAAATCCGTAATTCAGGCCGAATGTTTTTGCCATCGGTAAAATGCCGTTATCGTCCAGCTCTTCCAGATCCTGCCAGCGGGCAACACCGGTATTGCTGAACCCCCACAGAACCGTCGGGTCCTGCAGAACAAGGCCTTTTTCAGAGTATATTTCCATCCAGTCTTTGTTATAGGTCTGAAATAAAAACCGTGGGGTGGTGAACCTGATATGCAGTGCGACTGCATATCCTGAGGTGCAAAGCACATCCAGACGCGCCAGAGAATCCATAATTATGTTGTTATCTTCCATCCAAATATTGTTACGCTTATTTAAGACACTCGTCACCGTGTCCAAAAGTTAGTATAGATATACAACCAGTACGAGTATTTACTGAGTCTAATTATGCTTTTTTTGGGTATTGGAGCAAGGAATTGGCTTTAAGTTCAAATTGGCCGAACGAGTTTTCGTCAATGGCGAATGCGGGGTATTATGTTGCCCTGCGGATTGGCTTTGCCTTTCCCGTTGATGAACGAAATATGTTCCCGGCGGATTGGGTTGAACTGTATACCAACAACGGGTTGATGCTGCGTGATCCGGTGGTTCGCTGGGCCTATGCCAATGCCGGTTTCATCCGCTGGAGTGAACTTGCCCATGACGATGCCCATGGCGTGCTGACGGCAGCACGGCGTTTTGGACTGAATTACGGAGTTGTGATTTGTTGCTCGACGGCGGAACCAAAAGAGCAACGATCATACGGGACATTTGCCCGAAAAGACCGCGAATTTACCGCCCAGGAAGTGAATGTTCTGGCAGATAAAATGATTGAGCTGCATGAGTTGGCGCTGCCCCCGGCGAACCTGACCGTCGCAGAGCTTGAGGCGCTGAGCCTGGTAAAGGACGGATTTCGCCTAAAGGAAATAGCCTATCAACTGGGCGTATCCGAAGGCGCAATCAAGCAGCGCCTGGCTGGCGCGAAACGAAAATTCGGGGCAAAAACCAATGCCCATGCTGCGACATTGGCCACAGAATATCGAATGATCTAAACACACACCTTTAGATTGTATATTTAATAAAAAAACACCTGCACTTACGAATACGGCTAGAAAAAACTTGTATTTCGTTTCTACTGGACTCGCCAAATAGGAGAGTAGAAATGAAAAATATCACCTTTAACATGTCTGAAATTCATCGCTATGGTACTGCTTTTTATGATTTCTTGGGACTTCGCAAAAGATTTTTTGTCGACACACTTGGATGGGACATCCCCCATGATGATTCTGTAGAAATGGACCAGTATGATAACCCGCTGGCCTATTATTCTGTGGTTTTGCGCGATGGTGTTGTAATTGGCGGCGCCCGCGCAATGCCCACAACATCAGCCTGGGGAGAGCACACATATATGCTGCGCGACGCCGCTGCCGGTAAACTTTCAGATATCCCTGAACAGGTGCTTCATTCAGAGATCAATTCATCTAAAATCTGGGAATGCACACGGCTGGTAATATCGGACGCTGTGACCGGTCGTGAAGACCGGGCAAATTGCCTGTCGCTGATCGTTGATGGTTTGGCCTCGGTGGCCGCCCAACAGGGTGGACAGGAATTGATATCATTGTCACCCGTTACCCTGATGCGTGCCCTGCGCCAGCTGGGCTATGCCGCGCGCCGGATCGGAGAGCCGCATGTGAACTGCGGTGACGGGCGGAAATATGCGGTTC
This sequence comes from uncultured Marinosulfonomonas sp., assembly GCA_964514925.1. GTDB lineage: Bacteria > Pseudomonadota > Alphaproteobacteria > Rhodobacterales > Rhodobacteraceae > NVTR01. The sequence continues at coordinate 11,609 of CAZETX010000010.1, read as the reverse complement.
TCAGCATGCCAACGGAAACCGTTCGTGAACTGGAAGTGGCCTGAAATTGCGATTTTGCAGGAAACAGAGCCAGCTAAATCAACATTCGCTAAACGGGTATTGCCAATTTAGCGGGGCAAGCTGAAAATTGAGATTAGTAGCGATTAGTCAAAAAAATGGGGCGGGCGGAATTTTCAGCCGCCAGCCCCGTTTTTCGCAATTTTTTTCGCGTTAGTTGCGTTTAAATTTTTGCCAGATACCGGTGATGATCAACGTGGCAAGTACCAGTTTGACCAGATCAGCCAGAATAAACGGCTGTATGCCTTTGGTGAATGCATAGTTGGCACCCAATGTGCTGCCCGATGATGTGGTGAAGAGAAAGCCGAGCCACAGGAAGCCAAGGCTAAAGATCAGCGCATCTGCCGTTAGCATGGCACCAAACAGCGCCAGTGGCCGTCGGGTTAACCCGCGATCGGCAGCAGTGCCAACAATTGCAGCGGCGCCGATAAAGCCAAGCAGGAAGCCGGCAGTGGGCCCCATCAGATAGGCGGGACCAGCAGCGGGACCGGCAAAAACCGGTAAGCCGGCCAGACCAAGGGCAAGATAGGCAAAGATGATCTGAAGCGACAGGCGCAACCCGCTGGCGGCGAAAACCACCATCAGTGCCAGCGTCTGCAAAGTCATGGGAACCGGCCAGAACGGTACCTGAGTTTTGGCACCCAATGTAATCAGGCCAACACCGGCAGCGACAATCGCAATACGTCGCATTGGTGAGCTGGCAAGCTGGCCAACGAGGGAAGAAGAAACAGTGGTGGGGTTCATCGATATCTCCTGATGATTGGTTCCGTTGAGATATCTATAGCGCACCGGTTGCCGGGGGCAAGTCTGGTAGCGTTAGCTGCTTTGATGGTCCTCATCCAGAGATTCTATCAGGCGGGTTTCAAGCAGCTGACCACTTCGATAGAGGATCGGATAGGCAACATAGGCGCAATAGGTGTTCAGATCTTTGAGTGCGCGCAGGGTTTCAAGGTGGATATCGCTGGATTCAAAACTAACCGCCCCGCCTTCGCTAAGACGTTTCAGGTGGCGTTTGCGGCTTTTGCGTTCAACCCGGGCTATTTCAGTTTTCTCGGCGATCAACAGGCGCGCACTTTCCAGATCATCGCTGAGTAAAACATTGGTGGACAGCCGCATATTGGCCATGACGGTTTCGTGCAGCTTACGCAGTTCGGCCCAGCCTTCGGTGGAAAACCGCAGGTCTTTTTTGGCCTTTTCGCGCGCCAGTGGCAAAAGCTGCCGGGCGACGATATCACCGGCACTTTCAAGACTGATGGCGTATTCCACCAGTTCGCGGGCTGCTTTGCGGTCGTGTTTTTCCCAATCACTGGTGGGCAGGGCGGCCATATAGGTTTTGATACCGGACAGCGCTTCGTTAAGCTGGCGTTCCAGATTTAGCAGCCCATCTATGCGGTCAACATCGCCGCTGCCGTATATTTCCATGACCGGTGCCGCCATCCGTTCAACGATCGCGCTCATCCTGAGCAGTTCGCGTTTCAGGTTGGACAGCGCCAGTGTCGGGTTATCAAGCACAGAGTGGTCAAGGGCGCTGAGCGGTTCATCCGGTGTGTCCGTCGCAGACTGGGGCGCTTCAGGCATAACAGAGAATATGAGTTTTTCGGTTTGCACCATCAGCGGCATGGCGATGAACAGGAGTGTAAGGTTGAACGCAATATGGGTATTGATCAGTGTCTGAGCCGGACCCATGATGCCCAGAAACCCGCTGATGGGCAGCAGGTTAACGGCAAACAACGTGATCAGCGCCCATGTGCCCCGCAGCACCAGATTGGCCACCGGCACCCGGCGCGCCGCAGCCGGCATGCCGCGTGTCAGCCACAACGGGATGACGGCGGAACCAAGGTTGGCACCAAGCACCAGCGAAATTCCGGCCTCTAGCGGTATGGCATCAATGGCGACAAGCGTTACCACCATCAGGATTGTGGCGACGCTTGAATGCATAATAAAGGCCAGTGCCGCGCCGACCAGAAACGCCGTCAGATAATCCTGCGCCAGATAACCCGACACCGCGGGCAAAAAAGCGCTTTCGCGGATCGGGTCCATGGCTTCGCGCAGGAAACGCAGGGATATGAGGATAAAGGCAACGCCCATAAGGATGCGGCCATACTGACGCAACTGCCGCTTGTCGGATTTTACAAACAGCCAGCCGCCCACAGCCAAAAGTAAGGGGACCAGCCAGTCAAGTTTGAAACTGAGGATCTGGATCAACAGCGCCGAGCCAAGGTCGCCGCCCAGGACAACGGCAAGCCCGGTCTGAAACCCCAACACGCCTGAGCCGGAAAAGCCGGCCACCAAAAGCGCAACTGCGGCGGAGGATTGCAATACAAGGGCAAGCCCCAACCCCGAGCTGGCGGCGCCAAGGTAATTTTTCTGCTGGGTGATGACCCGTTGAAACGAGGCGCCAAAGCTGCGCTCAATTCCGGTGCGCACCATCCTGACAGCAAACAACAGCAGCATCGTTGCCCCGGCAAGGTTCAGGAAAAAATTAAGGACGGCCATATCTGCAATGCTTATCGGGGGTAAATTCCGACGCACCTTTTATCAATTGTTTATTTTGAGGCTGAGTTATCTGTTTCTTGAACCGGTAACTCAAGCGAATTACACCCGAATACCGGGAAATACTGGTAAATACCGACAAAAGGCGCCCAAAAAGCAAAATACGCACCGTTTTGGTGCGCATTTTGTCTTTGGAGGAGACTAGAGAGTAGTAATCAGGAGGGATATTATCGGGAGTCGCTAACAAAATCTTCTTCGTAGACATGGTCTGTGGGTTTGATCCGGCCAAGATAACAGCGAATGCCGTAGTCACCGTGGGACAGATCCAGACGACATTCAGGCATCGGGCGTTTGACACGCTCGCAGGCGATTTCCAGTTTCTGCTGAATTTTCTTTTGCAAGATAGGCACCTGACAGGAGTCAGCGTCGCCAACAGCAATCCAGGGTGCAATATTGTTGATCTTCAGCTCTGTCATGTCGCGCCGGTCCGCCAGACGAATGGCTTCCGCCAGCTGTCCAACAACGACATCTTCGGGTTCGCGCCACAGGTTCTGGCCGTCCAGTTCAACAGTGCGAAATGAAACTTTAATCAGAGGTGCTGATTTGTTTGAAACATTTTTTAGATTGGGATTGCCTTGAAAAAGCGCCGATGAAGGGACTGTGCCAAGTGTGGGTGCAAGATTTTCAAAATGTAACATTCGTTTTCCTCTACCGTGAGACAATTAATATTTTTGCAACACATGGGAATTTTTTGGGTGACTATTGTGTCAGAAATATGGCTCGGTTTGTGGTTAATTTGTGGTAAATGCCCGCGCGGGTAAAAATAGCAATTTTTTGCTTATCCGTGGGGGGGAGTGGCGGATTATTCCTGCTTTTACAGGTGTCTGGGCGGATGAGTGACCGCGACCATCCGGGTATTTTAGTTAAATTAGCGGCAATTATTGGTTGTCCGGCAAAGATTTTTTGCCGGATTTTGGGGCCGGCGACTCAGCCGTATTTGCGGCGGTGTGGCCAGAATTTGCCTTGAATGACATATTTCCAAAATGTGTGACACCTGTGTGCCAACCAGAAAAACCAGAAAAAACACCTTTATATGTCCTGCAGGGGAAAGCGGGTGTTGACTGCCATGCCCGGGGGTGAAAAATTGGCAGCATTAACCATGATCAGGAGTATCAAAATGTCTGTTGCCCGCGTTACTGAAATTATTGCCTCATCCAAAAAATCGTTTGACGATGCCGTTGACAATGGTGTGGATCGGGCCTGCAAGACGTTGAAAAATGTCCAGGGAGCCTGGGTTCAGGACCAGAACGTCATCATCAAGGACAACAAGATTGTTGAATATCGGGTGAGTCTGAAAGTGACATTCGTACTGGCCGACTAATCTGCAGCTAAGTATATAGCAAAATGTCCGGGGCCATCAGCCCCCATGGAAAAGGGCCGGCGCAAACAGCACCGGCCCTGATTTTTTTAGACCAACACGAGGTTGGTTGCGCTTTCGCGGCCATCACGGCCAGCTTCGATGTCAAAAGTACACTTTTGACCATCGGCCAGACCTGTAAGGCCAGAGCGTTCAACGGCAGAAATGTGTACAAACACATCCTTTGCGCCGCCTTCAGGCTCGATAAAGCCGAAACCTTTAGTTGAGTTAAACCATTTCACGGTGCCATTAGCCATCGTGAGATCTCCTATTTAGTATGCCACCCGCGTTGGTGCGGTGGCCTGGCTCGGTCAGTGCAGAATCGATAGACTGTAGCCAGATAGGAAAACAGTGGGTCGATAGTGATAACGGTCGCAAGCGCGATATGGGTGGTCTGACACAAAAAAGCAAGAAAAATCCGGAGTTTTGGGGAATTACTGCGGTGAAATATTGCAGCTAAAGGCAAATCCGGCCCGGTATTGTGAGATCGCCGGGGTATCCGCCCGGGGGTGCAAAGCTGGTTTCGATATTGGGTGCAAGATGGAAACAAACTGTTTACCATTTCGGGGTAAATTGAACGAATTGGGTCAGTGATGTGGTAAATTATGGTCAGAAAAGTGGCCGCCGCGGTGAATGAGCCCGGAAAACCCTGGGTGCGGCTAAGGGATATCTAAATATTCAGCTCTGCCAGAGTATTGAAAATTAACCATAAATTGTAGCGATCGGGATTGGCAGAAAAATTATTGCCGCCCTGCCGGGGGTGGTTTCTGCGGGCTTGGGGTTTTCGCAAACATTTGGGCAATATCAGGGCACAAACCCAGATAAATTCTAATTTGCCCAGATTCCGACCGGGAAATGCCAGATTGTTGCCGCAACCCGGCCCTTTTATTGCCATTAAAGATCAACAATGTCGGGATTGTGTAATGATTGTGGCAGTTTTGGAAAATAAATACGACGATCAATGAGGATTACAAATGACCAACTTCTTCGAAAAAGCACGCTCGGGACGCACAGACGCTTTGGTAACCAATCAGAATAAACCCAAAGACGCCATGGCAGCCGCCCCCCTGGTTGTTGAGTTCAAAACATCCCGTCGTTGTGATCCCATGCCGTTCATTTCCAACCGCGCATCTGAGCAACAGGCCAGCTGGCTGCACTAGTTTCATCCGACTGTTCCGTCTATTTGGCGTAAATTTATCGGTTCAGTTGGGGCTGAATCTCGGGCAGATCGGGCGTCGGCGAAAGTATCGCCGGCGCCCTTTTTCTTTTTTGCCGGTCAGTGTCCCGGCCATTGCCTATGGCAAATGGGTGACATTGCGCCGTGAACCGTCATTGCAGGGCACGCAACCCTCGCCCAAATAGTTAATTTTGCCTATCAAGGGTCAAAATAAGCCCCTCGGACTTTAATGGAAGGGGCAAGAGGCCGGGCAAAATGCCAACAACATATAACGACCAGTTCTGGATCATTGATCCCTATGCGCCGCCCCCGTCGGGCACGCTGCTGACGGTATCAAACTTTGATATCATTGATCAGAATGACAACAACCTGATCAACCGGTTTTCCAATGACAGTATTGATGGCATCGATATTCGGGCGTCCTATGTCGGGGATACGGTAACGGTGCAGCTGGGTGATGGTTCAACCGTCACCATCACCGGGGTTACGTTTTATCTGCGCGATGGGCGCGAGGTTTTCACCCCCACCGACGGGTCAGTTTTGCAGGACGCAACGCTGGTCAGTACGACATTTGTTACCACCCAAAATTCGGTACCCCCGGCGTTGCTGGAACCAACCTGCTTTACCCGTGGCACGCTGATTGCCACAGCGAACGGTCCAACACCGGTGGAAGAATTGCGAACCGGGGATCTGGTGCAGACCGCTGATCGCGGCTTGGTGGCCATTTGTGTGGTCCATGAACGTGAAATGTCGGTTGAGCATTTGCGCGAAAACCCGAAACACGGACCAGTTCGGATACGGGCGGGCGCCCTGGGGCTGGATATGCCGGAACGTGATCTGGTGGTATCACCACAGCACCGGATTTTGCTGCGTTCTGATGTGGCCGAGCGGATGTTCGGGGAGGTCGAGATTTTGGTGCCGGCCTGTCAACTGGTGGGGCAACCGGGTATTTCGCGGGCGGAAACTGATCAGCCGGCGCAATATGTCCATATATTGCTGGATCACCACGCCATTGTTTTTGCAGAGGGCGCGCCAAGTGAAACCCTGTTTCTGGGCACGCAGGTGCACGAAACCCTGTCGCCAAGGGAAATCAGTATGATCCAGTCACAAATGCCGGGCGGTGCCGATACCCGGATGGAACCGGCCCGGTTGTTTGTGCGGGGCAGGCGGTTGAAACGTCTGTTGGAGCGTCACAGCCGCAATAACAAGCCACTGCTGTTGCCCGAGCGACGGGTGAAAGAAAACCGCCGCTCAGTCAGGGCCTAGGGTCAGGGCCTTAAATAGCGGCGACAGCGGTTTCCAACAGGGCGCGGACCTGTCCGGCCACGGCTTGCAATTCGGAATTATCAATGCCGGTCATGGAAACCTGCGGGTCAATGGCGCTGACTTCAATGCCATTATCAACCTGCCGCAGGATCACGTTGCAGGGCAACATGGCGCCGACGCGGGGTTCCATGCCGATGGCTTGCCACGCCATGTTCGGATTGCAGGCCCCCAGTATGGTGTAGGCCGGCATGTCCTTGTCGATCTTCTTTTTCATGGTGGCTTTGACGTCAATTTCGGTCAGGACGCCAAAGCCGTTATCGGCCAGGGCCTTGCGGGTGCGGGCCTCAACGCTGGCGAAATCAGCGTCGGTGATGGTGCGGTCAATGGTATAGGACATGGTCGGTTTCCTTTGTCGGTTGAAGTTTTTCAAATTGGGCTAATGCAAAGATAATACGAATTTCGGCATATGCCAGATGTGGTTCCTGATATTTAACGGGCGGGGGGCGGTTCTGCCCCGGTCACCGCGTATTTTCCGCGCCCGGTTTTTTGCACAACCCCGTCAGCGACAAGTTTTGACAGGGCCCGATAGGTTGCTTCCGGGGACAGGCCCATATCGCTGGCAAACGCGATGACGGTGGCGTTGAACCAGCCATCAGACAGGCCCGCCAGCACCCGTTCCTGAGCCGATTGAATAGAGCGCAATTCAAGTTGCCGGCGGTAGCGTTGGATTTGGATGGCCAGACGTTTCACCAGTTGAGCCGAGAATTTTGGTTGTGTATCAAGCAGTTCAAGGACAGCAGATTTTCGAAAACCCAGTATGTGGCTGTCCTGTTCCAGTTTGCAGTCACAGTGGTAAGTGCCGGAAAACATCGAGGCTTCGGCGATCATTTCGGATGCGCTGGCCCGGTGTATCGGCACCACCTGCCCACAGGGTGTGTGGCGCAACAGGCTGGCGGAGCCGTGCAGCAAATAGAACATTTCAGCCGGGGGTTTACCCTGATGGAACAGGTATTGTGACTTGGGCATCCTGAAGGCGCGCACATATTGTCGCGGGATCAGATCAAACGGTGACGGTGGGGCTGGGGACGTGTTCATTATGATCCGGATCATATCGGGAATGTGGATTGTCGTCTAGGAATGAGTGGAATGAAAACCATTGAATGGATCAACAGATGAAGAATACCGGATTAATGTGCGTATTGGCTGCCACCCTGTCCCTGAGCGGGGCCGCAGCACAGGCCCAGTCAGATGGTTCGGGTATGGTTCATACGCCGGGAATGCAGATGGACGGTATGATGACGGATGGCGGGCCAACCGAGCCCGGGCAGGGTGCGTTTGCGGCCATCGGTGAGATCGTTGCGCTGTTGAGCGATGACCCGGATACCGACTGGAGCCGTGTCAATATCCGCGGATTGCGTGAGCATCTGGTGGATATGGATATGCTGGTGAGCAGGGCCGAAGTGACAGCCATGCCAATTGAAAACGGTCTGGAAATGCGCGTTGCATTGACGGGGCCTGCCGGCGGGGCTGTGTCACGGATGGTGCCCAACCATGGGCCAGTTATGGCGGCGGAAACCGGTTGGGACAGTGCGGTGACGGTGGGCGAGGACGCGGTGATCTGGCGGGTAACATCTGCGCGCGGTGTGGATCAGATCAGGGCGCTGGGATTTTTCGGGATCATGACCGTGGGTGGCCACCATCAGGCGCACCATATTGCACTGGCAAGTGGCGCGCCGATGGGCGGCTAGGACGCTGATTTCAGGGTGGTTTTCAGGGCGGTGGACAGTTTATCCACCAGCTCATCTATCTGGGTATCTTTGATGATAAAGGCCGGGGCCAGCAGCACATGGTCGCCCTGTTTTCCGTCGATTGTGCCGGCCATGGGATAGCAGATCAGGCCGGCCTCAAACGCGGCTTTTTTCAGGTTTTTCGCAATGCCAAGATCCGGATCAAACGGGGTTTTGCTGTCGCGGTCCCGGACAAATTCCAGCCCCTGAAACAAGCCGCGCCCGCGGATATCCCCGACATGGGGGTGAGTGCCAAATTCGGCCCTAAGTGCTGCATTCAGGCGATTGCCCATATCGCGACAGCGCGTCACCAGCCCGTCACCATGCAGCCGGTTCACCACAGCCAGAGCGGCGGCGGCGGCAACCGGGTGGCCCATATAGGTGTGACCATGCTGGAAAAACCCGGAACCTTCTGAGATCGCATCATAAATTGTGGCGCTGCACAGCATGGCGCCGACCGGTTGATAGCCGGCGCCAAGGCCCTTGGCGACGGTGATGATATCAGGGGTAATTCCGTCGTATTCACAGGCGAACATTGTGCCGGTACGCCCCATGCCGCACATGATTTCATCCAGGATCAACAGCACGCCGTGGCGGTCACAAATGTCGCGGATCCGCTTGAAATAACCGTCCACCGCCGGGACCGCGCCAAGGGTGGCCCCGACCACGGGTTCGGCGACGAAAGCCATGACGGTTTCAGGCCCAAGGCGCTGAATTTCGGTTTCCAGTTCATCGGCGACACGGGCCCCGTATTCTGCGGCTGTTTCATCAGCTTGTCGGTCACGGTATTCAAAGCACGGCGCGATGTGGCTGGTGGGGGCCATCAGCGGGGCGAAGGGTTCACGCCGCCACATATTGCCCCCCGCAGCCAGTGCCCCAAGGGTGTTGCCGTGGTAGCTTTGCCGACGGGCGATGACCCGGTGACGTTTGGGTTGGCCGATTTCAAGATAGTATTGCCGGGCAAGTTTTAGTGCGGCTTCGACCGCTTCGGAGCCACCCGATAACAGATACAGGCGATCAATGCCGGGCGGGGCCAGTGCGCAAAGCTTTTCGGCCAGCTGTTCGGCCGGTTCAGAGGTGAAAAACCCGGTATGGGCAAAGGCGACGCTGTCGAGCTGGGTTTGAATGGCGGCTTTTACCGCGCGGTCGGAATGGCCAAGGCAGGACACGGCGGCGCCGCCGGAGCCATCCAGATATTGTTTGCCGTTGGTGTCGTACAGGTAACAGCCATCGCCCCGCGCAATGGTAGGGGGCGCCCCGCCAATGGCGGATCGCCCGAAAACATGGCCCGAGTTGCTGGCCACCTTAGCTGTCGCGCACCACATAGACCGATTGCTTGGCATGGCGCACCACGCGCGCCGCATTGGGGCCCAGCAAATAGTCCTGCATCGAGGGCCGGGTAGACCCCAGCACGATCAGATCACAGCCGTTGCCATCAGCGGCGGCAAGGATGCGTTTGTAGATGGTGCCGTGAACCGCGCTGGTGCTGGTGTCGATATCCTTGGGGATATGGTCAGCCACCAGTTTGTCCAGCGCGTTTTGGGTTTCCTTCAGGGCGTTATCGGCAAAGCCTTCCGGAAAGAACGAGCCAACCATGGAAGATCCATAATCCGGGATCACCGTCAGCACGTGCAGTTTGGCACCACTGGCCTTGGCCAGCGCCACCGCCTGGGGCAAGGCCAGGTTCCAGGAACTTTCGTGGTTCAGATCCACAGGTAGCAGGATTGATTTGGTCATTTCATGTTTCCCCTATGCTGACATTTCGGCGTCTTTGCGGGCGCGCCCCAGCTGTAACCAGCAGATCAGCGCCAACAATGCCAGAGCTGGCAGATAGAACAGCTCTTTTGGCAGACGATCAGCTTTGACTTCGATGCGGGTTACTTGCCAGTCATAATCAATGCCCTTTTCGTGGGCAAAGCCACCATAGGCCACGATATCGGTCAGGACCGACCCGTCATCTTCAGTGCGAAAGCTGAGACCCGCATGTTTATTCATACGTGCGGCACCATCGCCGTCCGACCTTGGACCAAGCGGCAGGGCGATCGTTGTTTCGATCTCTTTGTCATCCAGCGTTACGCCTGCAAGTCGCACCCGGATTGTTTCGTCATCACCGGCAGCATCCGCAAGCGCCGTTAGTTCGGACGCATCCTTGAAGACAAAGGGATCTTCGATCCTGTTCAGCCAATAGCCCGGATTGAACAGGGTGAATGCAATTAGCAACAGCGCCAGACTTTCCCATATTCGGCTTTTGTGCAGGAACCAGTTCTGGGTTGCTGCGGCAAACAGCATCATCGCCACCACCGCGACAATGAAGACGAACACCGCCTTTAGCGGCGTCACGTCAATCAGCAACAATTCAGTGTTGAAGATGAACAGGAATGGCAGGATGGCAGTACGCACATCGTAGCTAAAGCCGATGATACCGGTCTTGATCGGATCGCCCTTGGAAATGGCCGCCGCAGCAAAGGCCGCAAGCCCCACAGGCGGCGTATCATCCGCAAGGATACCAAAGTAAAATACGAACATATGCACCGCGATCAGTGGCACGATCAGGCCCGACTTGGCACCAACTGCGATGATGACCGGGGCCATCAGTGAGGTGATAACGATATAGGTTGCCGTTGTCGGCAGGCCCATGCCCAGCACCAGACTGAAGATCGCCACGAAGAACAGCATCAACAGCAGATTGCCCCCCGAGATGTATTCTATCAGCTCACCGATCACCTGATGCGCGCCGGTCAGCGACACGGTGCCCACGATGATACCGGCGGTACCGGTGGCCACGGCGATGCCGATCATGTTGCGCGAACCGGCGATCATGCCGTCGATAAATTCGCGCCAGCCCTGTGCCCAGTTTTGCAAGCCTTCACCGCGGAAGAACGCTTTGACCGGGTGTTGGGTCAGCATCACAAAGATCATTGCCAGCGTTGCCCAGAAGGCTGACAGACCGGGTGACAGGCGCTCAATCATCAGGTTCCAGATCAGCACCACTACCGGCAGGATGTAATAGGCACCGGTTTTTGCAACCGGCCCCGGCAGGGGCAGTTCGGCAAACGGCGCGTCCGGGTCATCAATTTCCAGATCCGGATATCCAGCGGCCCATTTGGCCAGCATCAGATAGGCAATGATGAACAGCACGAACATGCCGATCAGTGAATTGTCGCCCAGTGCGGGTTTCAGCCAGCCAAGCCCATAATAGACCGCAAGGCTAATCCCACAGAACACGGCCACGCCAAGGGTGAAACCCATAATACGTTGGCTGACTGTCTTTTTGGGGCCCGGACGATCCATGCCTTCCAGACCCATTTTGCAGGCTTCCAGATGCACGATATAGACCAGCGCGATGTAGGAAATGATCGCCGGCAGGAAGGCGTGTTTGACCACCTCCAGATAGGTGATGCCGACAAATTCC
>CAZETX010000009.1:0-66558 GCA_964514925.1 uncultured Marinosulfonomonas sp. | reverse complement strand
CACGGTGCAGCGTTTCAGTGACGGGGTGGAACGGTGGGTTGAAAACCCACCCTACAGCTTACTAAAAATTCTCCTCAAGATCGCGGGCACACAATGTCACGATCTTCGGCAAATACTCTGTGCAGCCATTGTAACATTCCTCAAATAGCATCAGCGCACCAATCAAGGAATTTGTCGCAACCTTGAGTGGTTCATGATGTCCGCGCGGATACCTTCCAAGGGTTAGGTCAAATTTTCCGCGGTGCATGGCAAACATTTGGAAGGTTCCGGAAATGTTTGGATGGGAATACTCGCTTAGGGAGTCGTAGTTCTTTCTAATTCCCGGGAACTCACTTTCCGCTTTATCAAGCATAGTCAACACATTCATGGGTTGTTGTTCCCAGTCTTTCCACTTCGCCCCTAGTAAAAGGCGCATGGTCACGTCGTTTAGATCGTTGACCGAGTCAGCTTTGACACAAATTTTCAATTTGTTGAGTAGATAACTATGGGCAGCCGAACACTCCAAAACTGAGCGAGTAGCAATCAAACCGGTAAGGACATTGCCTGTTTTGAGCGCTTCTAACGCGCCGCTCGCAAGTTCAATGGTCCGCCATGACAACGCTTCACGATAGGAAAGAACTTTGAACGCAACCAACGGGGTTAGTGGCTTCGTGGCGGCAGTCAGTTCTGAAACTAGAGCGTTTCGGAACCCCGTAATATTTTGATCGATTATCTCCAGTTGTTCAGTCGGATTTTCGCTATTTGGCACTTGGTTCACCGTTTCCCCCACCGCCCCCGCGACCCAGCCTTGCCACCCTTGCTCCGCCCGGCACCCTTCACAGCCGCCTCACTCGCCGCTTCCACCGCAGATTGGCGCGCCAGCGGGTCATCTGCCACTGCCAGTTCCACGGCTTCCAGCCGTTTCACCTCATCCCTCAGTCGTGCGGCTTCCTCAAATTCCAGATTTTCGGCGGCTTTCAGCATGTCTTTGCGCAGCTCGTCCAGATGGGTTTGCAAATTCGCCCCGAACAGCGGTTTGTCGATCTTGGCGGTGACGCGGTTCATGTCGACGTCGCCTTTGTACAAGCCCGATAAAACATCATCGACGTTTTTCTTGATCGTGGTCGGGGTGATACCGTGTTCCAAATTATAGGCGTGTTGTTTTTCGCGTCGCCGGTCGGTTTCGGCCAGTGCGCGTTCCATGGAGCCGGTGATGCGGTCGGCATACATGATGACACGGCCATCGACGTTGCGCGCTGCCCGCCCGATGGTCTGGATGAGGGAGGTTTCGGAGCGTAAGAAACCCTCTTTATCGGCGTCAAGGATGGCGACGAGGCCGCATTCGGGGATGTCCAAGCCTTCGCGCAGCAGGTTGATGCCGATCAGCACATCAAAGGTGCCAAGGCGCAGGTCGCGCAGAATTTCAATGCGTTCCAGCGTGTCGATATCGGAATGCATATAGCGCACGCGGATGCCCAGATCATGCATGTATTCGGTCAGATCCTCGGCCATGCGCTTGGTCAGGGTGGTGACCAGGGTGCGCATGCCGGCCAGCGCCACTTTGCGCACCTCATCCAGCAAATCATCGACCTGCATTTCGACGGGGCGGATTTCGATGGCCGGGTCAAGCAGGCCGGTCGGGCGGATCACCTGTTCGACGAACACGCCATCCGATTGTTCCAGTTCCCATTTCTGCGGGGTGGCGGACACGAACACTGATTGCGGGCGCATGGCGTCCCATTCCTCGAATTTCAGCGGGCGGTTATCCATGCAGGACGGCAGGCGGAAGCCGTGTTCTGCCAGGGTGAATTTGCGCCGGTAGTCGCCTTTGTACATGCCGCCGATTTGCGGGACGGAAACGTGGCTTTCGTCGGCAAAGACGATGGCGTTGTCAGGGATGAATTCAAACAATGTGGGTGGTGGTTCGCCGGGTTGGCGGCCCGTCAGGTAGCGGGAATAGTTTTCGATGCCATTGCAGAACCCGGCGGCGTCCAGCATTTCAAGGTCAAAATTGGTGCGCTGTTCAAGGCGCTGGGCTTCCAGCAATTTTCCGTCACCCACAAGTTGGTCAAGCCGGGTGCGCAGTTCTTTTTTTATTGAGATGATCGCCTGTTTCAGGGTTGGTTTCGGGGTGACATAGTGGGAATTGGCGTAGATGCGGACCTTTTCAAACGTGTCGGTTTTTTCCCCGGTCAACGGGTCAAATTCGGTGATGCTTTCCAGTTCTTCACCGAAAAATGACAGCCGCCAGGCGCTGTCATCCAGATGGGCGGGCCAGATCTCGAGGCTGTCACCGCGCACCCGGAAGGAACCGCGGGTGAAGGCGGCGTCGTTGCGTTTATATTGCTGGGCCACCAGATCGGCCATGACCTTGCGCTGGTCGTATTCTTTACCGACGACCAGATCCAGCGTCATGGCGCCGTAGGTTTCGACGCTGCCGATGCCGTATATGCAGCTGACCGAGGCGACGATGATCACATCGTCACGCTCCAGAAGCGAACGGGTGGCCGAATGGCGCATGCGGTCAATCTGTTCGTTGATCTGGCTTTCTTTTTCAATGTAGGTGTCAGAGCGGGCGACATAGGCCTCTGGCTGGTAATAGTCATAGAACGAGACGAAATATTCCACCGCGTTGTCGGGGAAAAACCCCTTCATTTCACCGTATAGCTGGGCGGCAAGGGTTTTGTTGGGGGCCAGGATGATCGCCGGGCGCTGGGTGGCTTCAATCACCTTGGCCATGGTGAAAGTTTTGCCGGTGCCGGTGGCGCCCAGCAGCACCTGATTACGCTCACCATCCGCAAGCCCCGCCGTCAGTTCAGCGATTGCCGTTGGCTGATCGCCTGCCGGTTCAAAGTCGGTGTGCATCACCAGCCGCTTTCCGCCCTCAAGTTTTGGACGGGGCGCAGGGGATGCTGAACTTAGGGAGGTGTCGGACATGGGCGATTCCTAACTGGAACCATAGTTTGACCCCTTTTTGTTCTTTTGCAACCGGATGGCGGTACATTTTTGTCTACGGCAAGACTCTGCTGACAAAAAATCCCGATGTTGCAATGCGTTGGTGGCTTGAATTAGGTTGATCAGATTAACGATTTTGGAGCTGCCGAATGCTGACCCGCCGTGAGTTTAATAAGACTTTGACCGGATTGGTGTTTGCAACCATGGCGGCCGGCCCCATGCGAGCTGCGAACGATACCAGTGCCGGGCTGGGTGACGCTGAATTTTTAAATCGGCTGACCTATGGCGCAACACCGGAATCCATCGCAGAACTGGCCGGTTTAGGACGCCAGAAATGGCTGGAACAGCAGCTGGATAAACCAGCGCTGGATGCCGGGCTGCAAGACCGGTTTTCCCATGTGAAACTATGGATTGAATATGAAGCCGGGGAAAACGAAGATGGCAAGGCCTGGCCAGCGGTTGCCGAAGGGCGCGCGCTGAATTGGTTGAATGCAAAACCCGATGAGTTGGTGAAGTTGCTGGACTGGGAAGAACCGCTGGATTTTTCTGAACGGGACCGACCCGCGGTTGAGGTGATTGCAGCGTCGTTAATCCGGGCTGTGCACGCGCCGGCCCAGCTGCGCGAAGTGATGACCCAGTTCTGGCATGATCATTTCAGCGTCAATGCTATGAAAGACGAAGTGACGGCGGCGTTGTTTCCGGTTTATGATCGCGTGTTGCGCGAACATGCTTTCGGTAACTTTCGCACCATGCTGGGGGCAGTGGCAAAGTCACCGCCGATGCTGCATTACCTGAACAATGACGAAAGTTACGCCAGCCCGGCCAACGAAAACTATGCCCGTGAATTGCTGGAATTGCACACTTTGGGGCAGGGTGCATATTATAACGATATCTATGACAATTGGCGTGAGGTTCCGGGGGCTGAGGCGGGCAACAGCTCTGGGTTTATTGATGCAGATGTCTATGAGGTTGCGCGGGCTTTGACCGGCTGGTCAATTGCGGATGGCCGCGAAATTAACGGTAATTCGTTTACCGAAAACAACGGCGGATTTGCCTATATTCAAGCCTGGCATGACCCCTATCAAAAGCGGGTTCTGGGCCACGAACTACCAGCGTTTTCAGGGCCGACGGTGGATGGTGAAACGGTTCTGGATATTTTGGCCGCCCATCCGGGAACCGCCCGGTTTGTAACCGAAAAGATGTTGCGCCGGTTGGGCATAGAAACCCCGTCAAAAGAATATCACGATGCGGTTATCAACGTGTTTGCTCAGAATTATTTGGCAGATGATCAAATTGCGCTGACGTTGCGCGCCATCATTGAACACCCTGAGTTTGCCGCCACGCCGCCAACAAAATTGCGCCGGCCATTTGAATATGTGGCCGCTCTGTATCGTGTGACAGGGGCCGAAATTTCACCGACCGATCTGGGGATGGACTGGCGATTGTCCGGGGCTGGCTGGACACAGCATCAGGTGCGCCCGCCCACAGGCCACAGTGACAAAACCGAAGACTGGGCCGATACGCGAACAATCAATGGAATGATCAGTCTGGCGCGGGACGCCCATGACGACTGGAACGAAACCACTGAAAATATACTGGCAAAAGTGCCGGGCGGGGCGAAAAATATTGGTGAAATGGCAGCCTATTGGGCGGTTCGGTTCAGCCAGCCGGTGTCGGTTTTTGAAACTACGTTTCTGGCGCTGGAAGCAGATAAACAAGACGCGGTTCCCACGGATAAGTGGGATATCGAATGGATAAACCAGATTATTGTGACCAGCGCTGCGTTGGCCCCGGAATTTGTATTCAGGTAGGGTAAAGTAATGGTACAAAATACTCTGGTGGTTGTCTTTCTTCGGGGTGGTGCAGATGGGCTAAGTCTGGTGTCACCAACCGGTGACAGTGATTATATTGCTGCCCGTCCAGAACAAATACGGGTGCTACGCAAAGGCAATGAAATTGGCCATGCTTTGGGGGAACAGGCGGCAGATGTTGATTTTCGGTTTCATGCGCAGGCCGGGGGCATTTCAGAATTGTTTAACACAGGCGAATTGGCGGTGATCCATGCGGCGGGCTTGACAGATGGCACCCGTAGCCATTTTGACGCCGAAGACCGAATGGAGCGCGCCGCCAAAAATACCGGCGCCGGTGGCTGGCTTGGACGCTCGTTAAAAGCTTTGCAGCCGGATGGAATTCTGCCGGTTCTGGCCGTCGGCGGGTCTGCGCCAGATAGTATCCGGGGTTCTCAGGATGTGGCGGTGGCCTCTGAGCTGGAGCAGCTGATCCTTGCGGGTGGGGCCGAAATAGCACCGTTGTTACGGGAAAGATTAAGAACGGGCTTTGGGGCACATCCGTTGCTGGCGCCGCCTGTCGAGCGTCTGATTTCATTAAGCGAGATATTATCAACGCGACTGATTAACACCTCAACTGGTGAGATTGAGGCCTATAACCCCGCCGTTGAATACCCGGACACCTATCTGGCGACAGAATTTCAAACGGTTGCGCAGGCGATCAAACTGGATCTTGGGCTTCGGGTGGCGACAATTGACTTTGGGGGTTGGGATACGCACGAGGATCAGGCCGCGGATTTTGCTGGCTCGGTGAACATGTTGTCAACATCATTGCAGGCGTTTTGGCGTGATTTGGGGAAACACAGGGCCAGTGTAACCGTGGTGGTTATGAGCGAATTTGGCAGGCGTTTACGGGCCAATACGTCGGGTGGCACAGACCATGGATTTGGGAATGCGATGATGGTTCTGGGGGGCGAAGTAAAGGGTGGACGCATGTTGGGGCAGTGGCCGGGTCTGTCCAATGAGGCGCTGGATGATGGGGCTGATTTGGCAATAACCACTGATTACCGCCACGTATTATCAGAAATCCTTAGCAGCCAAATGGTTGATTTTGATGAAAAAACTGCTTTCCCGGATTTCCAGGCGGAACATCGGGGAATTTTTGGATAGTTGAAAGAGTCACCTTAAAGGTGGTTGTGGAAAAATTAATACAACCTAAAGGCGATATTTTCCTTGCGTTGGGTGCGACACCGTTTTAGTCTGAATATGCAAGCAGCACTAACGGTTGCCGATCCGGGCGCGCTCCCACCTTACCCTCACTCCCTGACGCCCGATCGGCAACCGCATTTGAAACGACAGAAATGTTCGAAATCAAATGGTTGCAATTTGTTGACTAATTTTGCCATAAAGCCCCTGAAAGCCATAGGAGAGCCGCCGATGCGTGCCAGAATTTATCAACCTGCCAGGACAGCTATGTCATCTGGGACGGCTCGGTCCCATACGTGGGTTCTGGAACACACCCCAAATGCAAGGCGGCGGATTGATCCTTTGATGGGCTGGACGACCTCTGACGATACACAAACACAGGTAAAATTGCTGTTTGATAGTAAACAAGCGGCAGTAGATTACGCTGAGGAGCATGGTATTGACGCCATGGTCAGCAACCCACATTCCCGCAAGCAAAACATTCGGCCCGGTGGCTATGGTGCTAACTTTGCCACCAACCGTCGCAGTGTCTGGACCCACTGAAGTTCAGCCTTCGCGAAATGCCCGGTTGAAATAGTTCATCACAGGTTGAACGAAAAATGAAAGTGGCGTGCGGTTGTCTGTGGTCATAAACACCTCAACCGGGATACCGGGGCGAATGTCAGCGATCGGTAATATTCCGTTTTCGGTAAAATCCGGCTTTATAATAACCTCATAATAAGGTGCGCCGGTTATTTCATTTTTGAGCGTATCCGCCGATAGCCGCAAGATTTTTCCCAAAATTTCAGGTGATCCAAACTGTTCAAAGGCCACAAATCGCAATATCGCAGATTGCCCGGGGGACAGCTGATCAATCTGCGTGGGGTCCACCTGTGCAGATACCAGAAAGGGCTTATCCCTGGGCACGATATACATGATCGGGTCGGCTGCCTGCACGACAGATTTCAATGCCAAATTGTTGGAGCCGTAAATGATGCCGCTTACTGGTGCGCGAACAACCATGCGGTTAAGCTGTTCCCGGATACGGATTTGCTGCTCAGTCAGCTGAATTTCACTATAGCGAAGATCGCGCAATCGAGTAACGGCTTCTTCACGGCGTTGATTGGAGAGCTTTAGCGTTTGAACCCGGATTTGTGATATTCTGGCGCGCGCTTGTGCATCGGCCGCCTTCAGACGGCCTATTTCCCCCTCAAGTCGCGCCGTTTCCCTTTGCAACTGGTGCATGCGGGCAAGTGGTACCAACCTCTTTTTCAGCAAACTTTGTTGATCTGCCAGTTCGGTACTGATCAATTCCAACTGTCGTAACAGCGACTGGTTTTGCTGATTTATTCCGGCAATCTGGCGGGTTATCTGTGTTTTTTGGGCCTGATACTGGCCGGTTTCGCTGGCCAAAGACGCTAAACGGGCGTCAAATAATTGTATCTGACCTGCTATTTGTTCCTGCACCCAAATTGGGTCAAGCCTTGTAAAATTCGTGCTTTCTATCGTGAGTATTTCGGCGCCGACGCTTTCGGCCCGGTAACGGGCTTTGCGGGCATAAATCTCCATTAACTGGCGGTCAGTCACAGCCAGTTCCGACTTCAGGTAGGTGTTGTCAAAACGTAGTAAAACGTCATCTTTGAGCACAATATCACCATCGCGGGCGTTGATGCTGCTGACCACCCCACCATCCGGGTGTTGAATGATCTGACGATCATACGCCACCTTAACATTGCCCCTGGCCACCACCGCACCGGAAATTTCAGTGCCAAATCCCCAGAAAACAATGAAAACGAGTAACATAACAACCGTTGAAAATCCGATCACCAAAGGTATCGCTGCGCTTTGGGCGGGTAAATGTTGACCAGGGCGTTTCAAAATTGCGCCTGTATCACCTGGCGAACAGCAGGGGCGTTTTGCATGTTGGCCCTGATGATTTCGTCACGCGATCCAAGGGCGGCAACATGGCCGTCTTTCAGGATCAGCAACTGATCACAGGCAGTAATGGCTGTCGGGCGATGGGTCATCAAAAGAACCGATCTGTTTGTGGCTTTCATCTTAGCCACAACAGTATTTAAAGCGTCGGAACCGCTGGCATCCAAAGCAGAATTTGGTTCATCCAGCAGTAAAACTACCGGGTCATGGTACAGCGCCCTTGCCAAAGCCAACCTTTGGATTTGCCCGCCTGACAATTGAATGTCAGCGCTATTGACCGGGGTGTCATAGCCAAAGGGAAGACCTAAAATGACCCCATGGATTTGTGCAGTTTTGGCGGCTTTCACTACGCGTTCGGAATCCGGGTTTTGTGACATTCGGGCGATGTTTGCAGCGATTGTGCCATCAAATAGCCGGGGGTTCTGCGGTAGGTATCCGATCAGTTTGCCGCGGCGTTCGGTTGTGTATTGTCCAAATGGTGCTTGCCCAAGCAACACCTCACCAGTGGTTGGTGTTAACAATCCCATCACGGTTCTGGCCAACGTGGTTTTGCCGGAACCGCTATCGCCGATTACCCCCAGGGCCTGGCCGGGGGGCAGGGTAAAGCTGACATTGCGAAGGGTCGGTTTGGTACCCTGGTGCAGGACGACGGAAACGCCCTTTATCTGTAGGTTTGCGTCGGGTTCAGGCAGGTGCAGGTCCGGCGTGGTGATTGGTATTTCCGCCAGTATTTCGGATAAGTTGACCCACGAAGTTTTAGCGCGCTGCACCGCTGGCCACTGGGCCAGCCCCTGTTCAATCGGGCTAAGGGCGCTACCCAACAGAATTGAAACCGCGATCATTGCCCCGGCTGTCAGGGCATTTTCAAGCACCAGCCATGCCCCCATTGCCAGCATTGCCGATTGCAGAAAAAATCTGAATGCGCGGGTTGTTGCTGTAAAAATACCGTTTTGGTCGCTGGCGGAAATTGCCGGGATCATCGCTGCATGCTGGAGCGTTTGCCAATGCTGGCCCACGTCAGGGCCCATGCCCTGAGACCAGATAATATCTGCCCCTGTTTCGATCTGTTGGGCAAATCTGTTCGCGTAATGGCTTTGCTGCAAAGCCAATAAAACGCGGCGCCGTGTCAGCAGTTGGTTAAGTGCTGCAATCAGGATCAAAACACCGCCACCAGCCATGGCAAGCCAGCCCAGCAAGGGGTGAAACATGAATATCGCCAGTAAAAATATCGGAGTCCACATTGCATCAAACAGGGTCAACAGCACGGGTGATGAAAAGAAATCACGCAGCGTGCTGATATCCTGTAATGTGTTGCCGGCGGCCGGTAATTTTCGCCGCAGCGCCATGCGTTCAAGCACGGCGTTGAACACTTTTGGGTTAAAGTGAATTTGAAATCGCGCGCCAATACGCGCCAGAACGCGACCGCGGGAAAATTCAAGGAAACCATAAAAGGTAAACAGGGCTGCCACCAAAATGAGCAAAGCCAACAAAGTTTCCACCGAACGCGATGCCAGTACCCTGTCATAAACCTGCAGCATGAATAATGGACCTGTTAGCTTTAGCAGGTTGGTGAATACACTGAAGAAAAGCACCGCAGACAACAAACGCCTGCAGCCAAGACCCGTAAGGGTAAGTGGTTTAGCCATGACAAATTTCTTTCACCATGGTCATAAATGGGCGCTCCGACTGCTTCGGCAACCCGGTTGCCAGTTCAATAGCTACTGAAACATGCAATTGATACTATTCGGTAAATTTGAATGAAACTTATGCGAAATGCCCTGATATTTCTTGCGGCCTGCCTTGACCATCAAAGCCCCTTGAAATAAGAACCCCATGCCCGAGCGGGCGTTGTGTAGTGGTAAGACCTTAGCCTTCCAAGCTAAAGACGCGGGTTCGATTCCCGCCGCCCGCTCCAGATGCATCTCTGTTTATTTGTACCGACCAACCCGGGCAACCACACCAAACAAATATGCGTGACAATTTGTCGATAAACCGGCTTTGTGCAGCCCCGGGCTTGTGGCGCGGGTGGGGCGAAGCTATGTGGGTTCAACCAAATCGGAGCACCCCATGGCGCCGCCAAATATCCAGCGCGAAGAAGAGCGCAAAAAATCAAAACGCATCGGTGCCGTCACCGGCTTGTGGCCCTTTGTGCGACCCCATAAAGCAATCATGTTTCTGGCGATTGTTGCGCTGATAATCACGGCAGCGATTTCTCTGGTGCTGCCGATTGCTGTGCGGCGTGTGGTGGACAGTTTTGGTGAAACACAGGGTGCCATTTTAGACAGTTATTTTCTGGCAGCGCTGGGAATTGCCGGGCTGTTGGCCGTGGGCACGGGGCTGCGGTATTATCTGGTGACACGGCTGGGTGAACGGGTGGTTGCCGATATTCGCAAGGCGGTTTTTGACCGCATGATCGGCATGAGTCCGGCATTTTACGAGAACATTATGACCGGTGAAGTTCTAAGCCGGATTACCACCGACACGACGCTGATCCTGTCGGTGATCGGGTCTTCGGTTTCCATCGCGCTGCGCAATGCGCTGATTTTTCTGGGCGGTATGGTTCTGATGCTGCTGACCTCTTTCAAACTTAGCGCTTTGGTGTTGCTGATCGTACCCGCGGTGATCGTTCCGATCATTGTTCTGGGGCGGCGTCTGCGGGTCCTTAGCCGGGAAAATCAGGACTGGATCGCGGCCTCAAGCGGGTCTGCTTCTGAGGCATTGTTATCGGTCCAGACAGTGCAGGCGTTTTCCCATGAAACGGCTACCAATGCCGAGTTTGCGCGGGTGACAGAGCTAAGCTTTGACGCGGCGATCAAGCGGATTGGCACACGGGCAGTGATGACGATGATTGTCATTGCGCTGATTTTTTCCGGTGTTGTCGGGGTGCTGTGGATCGGTGCCAAGGATGTCAGCACAGGTGCGATGAGTGTGGGCGAACTGGTGCAATTTCTGATCTATGCGATCATGGTGGCGGGATCAGTTGCCGCATTATCCGAGATCTGGGGCGAATTGCAGCGCGCTGCCGGGGCGACAGAACGACTGGTTGAATTGCTGAATGCTCAGGATAGTGTCACAGACAATCCGACGACTACGATGATCGGCCATCCGGCAACGGGTGCCATCGAATTTGATGACGTGACTTTCCATTATCCGTCGCGCCCGAAACAGGCGGCGCTTACCGGCGTCAGCTTTCAGGTTTTGCCCGGTGAAACGGTTGCATTGGTGGGGCCGTCGGGGGCGGGCAAATCCACGATCATTCAGTTGCTTTTGCGGTTTTATGATCCGAATACCGGTCAGATCAGCATTGACGGATTGGCGCTGCCGGATATGTCGCGCGCAGATTTTCGCCGTGAGATTGCACTGGTGCCACAGGATGCCGTGATCTTTGCGGCCACGGCACGTGAAAACATCCGGTTTGGGCGGCCCTCTGCCACCGATACCGAGGTTGAAAGCGCCGCCAAAGCTGCCGCTGCCCATGAATTTCTAAACGTGTTGCCAGAGGGTTATGACACCTATGTTGGTGAGCGTGGGGTGATGTTGTCGGGCGGGCAAAAGCAACGGATCGCCATTGCACGCGCTATTTTGCGGGATGCGCCGATCCTGTTGCTGGATGAGGCCACGTCGGCGCTGGACGCTGAAAATGAGCTGGCTGTGCAAAACGCGGTTGATAAGCTGGCGGCTAATCGTACAACCATCATCGTTGCGCACCGTCTGGCCACGGTCAAAAAGGCCGATAGGATACTGGTGTTTGAAGAAGGGCGCATCATTGCCGAGGGCAAACATGATGATCTGGTGGCGCAGGGTGGGTTGTATGCGCGATTGGCGCGGTTGCAGTTTACCGGCGGCTAGTTTCTGGCGTGCTCCATCGCACGTTCCAGTCGTTTTATTATATCCGGGTTCAGGCTTTGGGCGGCGTTGAAACGTAAGTAAGAGCGGGCATTGTGCTTTAAACTGAACGCATTTCCGGGGGCCAGTACAAGCCCCTCTGACAGCGCAGCGCGGGCCACTTGGGCGGCATCCAGATCACCCGGCAATCGACACCACAGGAACATGCCCGCATTTGGCACCAGCCATGGTACCAGCCCGGCGGATTTTATCCGCGCGTTAACAGTTCCCCTTGCATCGGCCAATCGGGTGCGCAGGCTGGTAATATGGCGCCGGTACGCTCCGCCCTGCAAGAGATCCAGAACAAGTTCCGATGAAAACGCCCCGCCGCCAAACGAGGTGGCCAATTTCAGATCAACCAGTTCTTCAATCCAGTCAGGTCGCGCAGCGATGAAGCCGCAGCGCACCGCCGCCGACAGGGTTTTTGAGAAACTGCCGATATGAATGACCCGTTCCAGCCCGTCAAATGCTGCCAGTCGCGGGGCCGGGGTGGTTTCAAAATCGGCGAATATATCATCCTCAATAATCAGTAGATTGTGCTGTTCCGCCAGTTTCAGAACCCTGTGCGCCACCGGCGCAGACAGGCTGGCCCCGGTGGGATTATGCAGGCCGGAATTGGTGATGTAGAGGCGGGGAGAATGGGCGGTGAGCGCCTGTTTAAATTGCGCGATATCCGGCCCGGTTGGTGTAAAGGAAACACTGAGCACGTTGACACGGTGGGCCCGTAACATCGCGTGGAAATTAAAATAACACGGATCATCCAGAACAACCGTATCACCGGGTTCCAACAGAAACCTGCACAATAAATCAATGGCTTGGGTGCCGGATTCACACAGCATAATCTGGTGGGCCTGCGCCCCGATACCGCGATCCGCCAACCGGCGTGACAAAAGCTGGCGCAGGGCGGGTAGGCCATGGGGGGTACTGTAATCGGTCAGATTGCTGGTGTCCTGGCGCGCCAGTTTCCGCAGTGTCCGGCGGATTTCTGTATCAGGCATCCAACTGCCGGGAAGCCAGCCACAACCGGGTTTCAACAGGTTTTCATCCGCAACAAGCGATTGACGGGTCATCCAGATGGGATCAACCGCACGATCAAGCGCAGGGCCAATATCGGTAAGCGACAGGGGCGGAAAATGTCCGGCGACATAAAACCCCGAGCCCGGTCGTGATTGTATCACGCCTTCCGCCACCAACCGGTCATAGGCATCCACGACCGTGGATTTTGAGACCTGTTGTTTCTGTGCAAACGCGCGGATTGAGGGCAAGCGAACGCCGGGGCTGGCCTGTCGGCTGGTAATCAGTTTGCGAAGTGCGGCCATCACCTGTTCCACAAGGGTGGCGTCTGGGCGATTGTCCAATTCCTGATGCTCCATCTGTACCGTCCATTCTTACAGTACAGTTTTACAATATTGTACTGGGTTGTATCTGGCCCAAGGGGCGTTCCCAGTCAACATATTCCAATAAAAAGGGTGCCCAATGGACAGTTCAAAGACTGGTTGGATTTATGGCCTGATCGGGGTTGTTATTTTTAGTGGATCGCTGCCGGCGACACGGGTGGCGGTGGCGGATTTTGATCCGATATTCCTGACCTTTTCTCGAGCCTCCATTGCCGGCATCCTGGCGTTGGGAATGTTACTGATTTTGCCGCAACGACGCCCAACAAAGGATGATCTGGTTTCCCTGTCGATTGTGGCTTTGGGTGTGGTTCTGGGGTTTCCCCTATTGACGGCACTTGCCTTGCAACACATCACCTCGGCCCATTCGATTGTATTTATCGGGCTGCTGCCCCTCGCCACCGCGATGTTCGGTGTGTTGCGGGGCGGGGATAGTCCGGCCCCGGCGTTTTGGTTATTTTCAGTGTTGGGCAGTACGCTGGTTGCCGGGTTTGCGCTGAAACAGGGCCTGTCCGCGTCCTGGGCCGGTGATTTGCTGATGTTCGCGGCAATCGTCATTTGCGGATTGGGCTATGCCGAGGGCGGGCGGTTGTCACGCCGGTTGGGGGGATGGCAGGTAATTTCCTGGGCGCTGGTTATGTCATTGCCGGTGATGCTGCCCCTAGCGGTGGTTACCATGCCCGGCACTGCCAGTGGCATCGAATTACCAGCATGGATCGCGTTGGGGTATGTTTCCCTATTCAGCATGTTTATAGGATTTGTATTTTGGTATCATGGGCTTGCCCAAGGCGGAATTGCCGCCGTCGGACAATTGCAATTGCTGCAACCGTTCATGGGATTGGTATTGGCCGCTGGCTTACTGGGTGAGCAGGTAAGCTGGCCTATGCTGCTTGTGAGCGTGGCGGTTGTTGGTTGCGTTGCAGGGGCAAGACGGTTTGCATCAAAATAGAATGCTCTTGCCCTTGGCCAACCGGTGATGCCACTATTAAAGCTCAATGTAATCGTTAGTGGAGTACAATTATGGGCCTGTGGAATTTTGTAAAAAACGCCGGTAAAAAGTTGGTGGGCAGCGCTGAGGCGTCCCCAGCACCTGAAGAACTGACCAAGGAAATTGAAAATCTTGGACTGGATGCAACTGGTTTGGATATATCGGTTGAGGGCGACACGGTAAAAGTTACCGGTACAGCCGTTAGTCAGGAAATCAAGGAAAAGATTATTCTGGCCGTGGGGAACGTTGAAGGCGTTGCAGCCGTCGACGATACTGTTGCCGGCGATGACCCGGTGTTTCACACCGTTGAAAAGGGCGACACTTTATGGGCGGTTTCGAAAAAAGCGTTGGGCGATGGCAATCGTTACAACGAAATATTTGAAGCCAACAAACCGATGCTAAGCCACCCGGACAAAATTTATCCCGGGCAGGTGCTGCGCATTCCGCAGAGTGACGTTGCGTAATATATGGTTGGCGGCGCTTTCGGGCGCCGCATTTCCACAGAAATGCAAATATTACCGTCCAAAGCTTGCCTGAAATCAGTTTTGCCCGCATTCTTGTCCCAACAATAAAATTCCAACAAACGGAATTAAGGGAGAACGGCCAATGGGTTTCGCTACAAATGCGGATTTGCGTGCAATTGAAAATGAGAAATCGTGGGAAAAGCGGCAACCTGCCGCTACACTGTATCAGTTCCTAAGCGATACTGCTGCGAAGCACGGGCATAGAAATGCCATTACTTTTCAGATTGAAAGCGGCCCCAAGGCCAAAGCGGAAACCCTGACCTGGGGTGAATTTCATACAAAATCCACCCAGGCGGCCAATCTGTTTCGCAGTCTGGGGATCGGCGAAAAAGACGTGGTTGCCTATATTCTGCCCAACTGCAACGAAACTGCGATCACGTTGATGGGCGGCGCGGTTGCCGGGATCGTCAACCCGATTAACCCCTTGCTTGACCCGGTGCAAATCGGCTCAATTCTGCGCGAAACCGGTGCCAAAGTGGTGGTGACGCT
The DNA here is from genome assembly GCA_964514925.1 of uncultured Marinosulfonomonas sp. Lineage (GTDB taxonomy): Bacteria > Pseudomonadota > Alphaproteobacteria > Rhodobacterales > Rhodobacteraceae > NVTR01. Next base: position 51,437 of record CAZETX010000009.1, on the reverse strand, counting down.
AAAGGCGTTTCCAAAGACTGATGTGGCGCAAAAAGTTGTGGAAGCTGTGGCTTTGGCGCCAGATGTTACGACGGTTCTGGAAGTTGATCTGCTAAGATACCTTACACCGCCAAAATCCTGGATTGTGCCGCTTATCCGGCCCAAGAACCCGGGTAGCAATCAAGCTAAGGTGTTAAGCTTCAACACCGAACTGGCGCGCCAGTCAACCACGCTGGATTTTGCAGATAGTGATGGTGACCGGGTGGGGGCGTATTTTCATACCGGGGGGACAACCGGGATGCCAAAAGTTGCCCAGCATCTTTATTCCGGCATGATTTATAATGGCTGGCTGGGCGATGAGTTACTGTTCACACCTGACGATAACATCATTTGTCCATTGCCACTGTTCCATGTTTTTGCCTGCCATGTGATTTTCATGGCGATGATCGCCTCAGGTGCCCATGTGGTGTTTCCGACCCCTGCCGGGTATCGCGGTGATGGGGTTTTTGATAATTTCTGGAAGCTGATAGAGCGCTGGAAAATTACCTTTGTGATCATCGTACCCACCGCGATTTCGGCCCTCATGCAGCGCCCGGTGGATGCGGATATTTCTTCCATCAAAACCGCTTTTTCGGGTTCAGCCCCGTTGCCGGTGGAATTATTCAAGCGTTTTGAAAAAGCGACGGGCGTCACAATTCTTGAAGGTTATGGATTAACCGAAGCCACCTGTCTGGTGTCTGTTAACCCAACCGATGGTCCCCCCAAAATTGGCTCGGTTGGAATACCGTTCCCTTATTGTGACGTTAGAATTCTGGATTGTGATGCAGAGGGCGGCGTTCGCAAAGAACTGGCCGTTGATGAGGTTGGGGAAATTTGTGTGTCAAACCCGGGTGTATATTCGGGTCATACCTATACAGAGGGTGAAAAGAATATCGGGCTGTTTGCGGATCAGAAATACCTGCGCACCGGTGATCTGGGACGATTTGATGAAGATGGGTTCCTGTGGATCACGGGGCGCGCCAAAGACCTGATCATACGTGGTGGTCACAATATTGACCCGGCCGAGATTGAAGAAGCACTGGCGGGACACGAAGCGGTGGCGTTTGCCGGGGCAATCGGTCAACCGGATGCGTTCGCCGGGGAACTGCCCTGTGTCTATGTTGAACTGGTGGACGGGGCAGAGGTGAGTGAGAAAGAATTGATGGATTTTGCCAAAGCCAATATCCACGAACGCGCGGCATATCCGAAATACCTGGAAATTCTACCCGAATTGCCCAAAACGGCTGTTGGTAAAGTGTTCAAACCTGCTTTGCGCAAGTCCGCCATAACCCGGATCTACAACGCTGCTTTGGATGGGGCCGGTATAGACACCCAAGTCGTTGAAGTTATTGAGGATAAAAAGCGCGGATTGGTGGCCAGACTGTCAAAATCCGAGACCGTTGATGTCGCAGAACTGAGCGCTCTGTTGGGTGAATTTACCCGACCCTGGGAGTGGGCAGATTAACCAATTGCAACCTGGGGTTGTTTAAGCGATAATCCGCGCAGCAGAGTCCGTGCGCCGAATTTACTTTTCATAAGCAGTTTTATGCTCTGATCATGGTGTTGCAGGTAACTTTAGCAAGTTGTCATCAAGGCAACGATGAAATGCCCCATTCCCGCCACAATTCATTGGTCGGATGGAAGGGCAATAGATTGAGGTAGTATAATGTTGATCTTATTTATCATATTTGGCGCGCTTACCGGTGCTGCTGCAGCATCAACTGCGTTGTGGCTGGGTAGTTCGCTGTTGATGGTTCTGGTCAGCTATTCTGTATTTGGCTCACTTGGCATGTTACTGATCGCGTTTGTTATGTTCATGTATAGTGAATTCCACCAGAGCGGTGGCGATTGGCATGAAGGTCAGAAATCCGGTGGTACAGTATCTGCCTGACAGACTGACCAAACAATCTATTTAACGCGGCCCGTGTCGTTTATCGGGTAGTTTTCGCAGTTGCATCAATTCGGTCATTTGGCCAGATTTCTAAAATTTTCGCACAATGATACCTTCTGAGCTGAGGCTGTTTTTGACAGCCAGCGCAATTTGACAAGCTTGTGCTGTGTCGCCATGGACGCAAATCGTATCAATGCGGGTGGGTATATGTTTGCCGGATTGGGTTATGATTGCGCCGGCTTTTACCATTTCAGTGACTTGCGCCGCCGCTTGGGCAGCATCATGGATTACGGCGCCGGGGTGCTTACGATCCACCAATGTGGCATCGTCATTATAGGCGCGGTCGGCAAATATTTCACCGGCCCAGGCACAACCCAGTTCCTGTACCGCCTGCTCCATCGCCGTTGCTGCCAAAACCATAATCACCAGTTCGGGCGCGATTTCCAGCGCTGCTGTGTAACAAAGACGTGCAATTTCAATGTCTTCTGACGCCATGTTGGCCAAAGCGCCATGCAGCTTGAAATGCCTGACCGAAGTAGCGTTCGCCCGTGCGATGGCCTGGGATGCACCCAACTGGTAGCGGATACTGTTTTGCAGGGTTTCGGCAGGCAGGGACATTCTTCGGCGTCCAAAACCCTGAAGATCAGCGAAACCGGGATGGGCACCAATGCCGACGCCATTGCGCGCGGCCATTCGCATGGTTTGCGCCATAATATCCGGATCACCCGCATGAAATCCGCAGGCGATATTTGCCGACGATACGATTTCCAGCAAAGCTGCGTCATTTCCCATCGTCCAACGGCCGAAAGATTCACCCATATCGGCATTCAGATCTACATGTTTAGTCATTTGTGTTACCTTCTTCCACTGGTTCTCTGCCCGCTGTCACGCCGCTGATCAACTGATACCCCAATAGATCATGAATATCGTGCGGGTCGCGTATCAGCGGTTGTAGCTGTCGTTTCAGATCAGATTGGATTTGTTCTAGCGACAGATTTGATTGCAAGGCTTTTTCCACCGAAACAAACCTGAATTGCAGGGATGTTCCCGGTGCGGCCTGGGCGATGGTTGGGAAATCCTGCGGTAAAACCGTCCCAATGCGCGGATAGCCCCCGGTGGTCTGGCATTCAGGTAGCAAGACAAACGGTTTGCCGTCGCCAGTCATCTGGATATCACCGGGGAGCATGATTTCTGACAGAATGCTTAACTGCCCATCGGCGGAAAATGCAGCACCGTCAAAGTCCAGCTTGACGCCCTGCCGGTTACCGCGCGCTGAGCGTGTAAATGTGGTGTCTTCAAAACGTGCCCGCACTTTTTCGGTGAATCTGTTTGTCTGGGCACTGGGGGATATTCGAATATTGCCACCAGAAAACCGATCTGCAAGGGGTAATCGCAAAGGGCTTGCGTTTGGCTGTCGGTCCGTCCCAAGTGGCAAATGTACACCTGCCGTGATCGATTTCCCAATACCGGCGGCAATGTGGCTGGAACGGCTGTTTAAAACCGGTTCGTTCATGATACCGCCTGCAAAATGCAGGTACCCAAAAAATCCTTTTTTGGGGGCGCCAATCTTGATGCGCTGGCCTGCCATTATCAAATGAACGGCATTCCATGCCAGTGGTTGATCATCCACAGCTGCCATCATTGGCGCACCGGTTAATGCGATTCTGGTATCCTTGCTGATTTCAAAATCGCCGCCAGATCCAGCCATTTCCAATGCCGCCAATGCAATATCCTGCCCAAGCAACACTGCCCCCTCAACCATCGCAATCCGGTCCGCGGCACCACCACGTGAGAGGCCATTGACCATATAACCGGGCCTGCCAAGATCCTGGATGCTTAGTGTGGGGCCGGCGCGCAGGACCGTTACAAATTGGGTCATTGAATTTTTTCCCAGACGGCACCGCCATCACCCTGTTGATTTTCGGAAACAATTTCAGCAAAGAATTTGTGGTCAACAGAGTAGAATATGACCTCATCGCCCGCGCTTAGCAGGAAAGGCTGATCACATTCAGCGCGAAAACCCTGAAATCCGGTTTGCCCAATATGGCGCCAGCCAGTGGGTGTCTGCGCGGTAAACAAGACCAGTTGTTGAATGGCTGTAACCAGTGCTCCGACGGGTACATTTGGCACCAATTCTGTCCGGCGTGGGATATCCCATTGCGCTGGCAACTGCCCAAGATACGGTTGCCCCGGCGCAAAGCCAATTGTCATAACCCGTACTTTTTGGGTCGAAATCTGATCTATGGCCTGTTCGGCAGATATATTAGCCAGCTTTGCGGCTTCAGCCAATTGCGGGCCGTACTGGCCGCCATAGGCAGTGGGGATGCGCCACAGTTTACGGTTGGATGGCAGTGCTGATGCAAACCAGTCTTCGCATGCCAAACGTGAATTTAGCAGAGCTGCCATTTCTGTGTGGCTAATCTCAGCGGGCTCGAACCCAACGTAAACCGATGTCAGAGAGGTGGAAGTTTCCTGCACAAAGGCCAGGTTTTCACTGTCCAGCCGCGCGCGGAATGCCAGGGCGGCCCTGTTGCCTGCCTCTGTCAATTTATCTGAAAAGGTTACCAGCATGCCCGTTAGTCCGATGACTGAAAGTCGCGGGTATTTTGCACCTTGGCCGTTGGGTATTGTTTTGGCGTTCATCTGTCGTCCGGGCTCCGCAGCATAGTCATTGTACACGTCACCGTACATTGACACTTTGTCAGCGTTATATCAACAAAAAGCCGCCAATTGACAGGACCAGGTTCAGGCGATGGCAATTCGGCGGTTATACAGACGATGCCGGTCAGTCTGGCCGTTGCGCAAACAGCCGGGATTAATCTGCTTTGATCCGGTATTTTTCATCAGGGTTTCCCGGTAGATCGTAACCCACCTGTCAAACACGATGGCCAATTATAGCGTGGATGCCGCGCGGCTGGCCTGATCGTAATGACCGGACATTGAACGTAAACTGGAGGCGATTTTACTAAGCTCCTTGCCGGTAATACCAGTGGCTGGCATTCCCTCCAGTAAACATTGAGCGCGAATTTTTCGGTATACCTCGCACAGTTCTTGGCCGGTGTCTGACGTGCGATAAAACATTTCCTTGCCGCGTTTGGTCGAAGTCACAAGGTCTAGTTTACGCAATTTACGCAGGGCATAGTTTATCGTGTGGGTGTCCTCAATATTTAGTAAGAAACTAATGTCCGTCAGACGTTTTTCACGGCCGCGGTGGTTGGTGTTGTGCAGAACAAGGCTTTCCAGCGGGCTAAGTTCTGGCATCCCTGCCGCCGCCATGCAGCGCTGTATCCATCGGTTGAAAGCATTATAGGCGATGATCAGGCCGAATTCGAACTCGGATGCTTCCCAACCTTCGCCCTGGGCGAGGTGACGAGAGGAAACGATGCGGCGGCGCTTATGTTGATCTGGCATGTAATTTCCTGTTAATAATGCTGACGATATCTATGCATTTTACAAATGAAATTTGATTAATGCGAGGGTGAATTACGGCTAACAAACCGACAACCTGATTGTTCACACCGGTAACTTGCCGATGGGAAAACACAACGAAATTCAACGAAAGCTATTTGGCCTGTAAAATCCAAGCCCGCTCTGTCGGTTTTAAGTGATCATGGGTCGGCGGCCACTTCCCATTTTCCACACTAAGTTGCATCCTGCGGGCAACAGAATTTACAAGGAATCGGTGCGATGAAAACCCATGTGAAAGCCCTGGTTGTTGGCGGTGGTGCCGTTGGGGCAGGCATCGCCTATCATCTGGCCAAGGCCGGCTGGGATACCATGTTGCTTGAGCGCGATGAGCTGACAAGCGGGTCAACATGGCACGCCGCCGGTTTGCTACCGCTGTTCAATATGGGCTACGCGACCACCCATATTCACGATTATTCGGTCAATTTCTACAAAAGCCTCGAGGCTGAAACCGGCCTGAATGCCGGGTTTTCGGTGGTTGGCAACCTGCGCATGGCGCAAACACGCGAGCGTATGGATGAATTTATGCTCTATGCCAGCACCGCTGACACCGTTGGCATCCCCTATGAATGGCAGACGGCATCTGACATCAAAGACCGCTGGCCGCTGATCCGCACGGATGATCTGCAGGGCGCGTTGTACCATCCGACCGATGGCTATATTAACCCGGCTGACGTGACCCAGGCCATGGCCAAGGGGGCGCGCCAGCATGGCTGCGTCATTGAACGCAAGTGGCAGGCAGATGCCTATGAATGGACCGGCTCGGAATGGCGTGTCACCTGTACTAAAATGTTGGAAAAGGGCGGCAATCTGGTTGCCGGTGAAGAACAGATTGTCATAACGGCCGAACATGTTGTGACCGCCACCGGCAACCATTCACAACGCACAGCGCAGCTGTTGGGCATTAAGATGCCGGCCATCCCGGTGGAACATCAGTTCATCGTCATGGACCGCGATCCGGCTTTGCAGGAATGGCGCAAAACCAACCCGGAACATCCGGTTATCCGTGATGCGGATGCGCAGTCTTATGTGCGCGAAGAACGTGGTGGCTGGATACTTGGGGTCTATGAAAAAGGCGCGCCTGCGCGTTTTGAATACGGTGTGCCGGACAGTTTTCGCGCCGATTTGTTTCAGTTGGATCTGGAGCGGATTGAAGATCAGTACATGGCGATGATCCATCGCATTCCAAGTTGTGAAGCCTCGGGTCTGAAGGACGATTTCAATGGCCCGATCTGTTACACGCCTGACGGTAATCCACTGGTCGGCCCGGCGCCGGGGTTACGCAATATGTGGCTGGCCGAAGGGTTTTCCTTTGGCATAACGGCGGCCGGTGGCACCGGTAAATACCTGGCGCAGATGATGGTCGAGGGTGAGGCCGAGATCGACATGGCATCGCTTGATCCCAAACGCTATGGCGACTGGATAACCACCCAATATGCGGTGCGCAAAAATGAGGAATGTTATTCCCATGTGTATGTTTTGCACCACCCGGATGAAGAACGCCAAGCCGCACGCGCCTTGCGCACATCCCCCGCCTATGATCGCCAAAAGGCCGCCGGTGCCCAGTTTGGTCAGGTCAACGGCTGGGACCGCCCGAATTATTATGCACCGCTTGGGTTTGACGACACCGCGGCCCGGTCCTTCCGGCGCGGCGGCTGGTGGGAACATGCGGTTGCCGAGGCGAAAGCCATCCGTGAAACTGCCGGTCTGATTGATGCAACGGCATTTACCAAACACCTGGTGCGCGGCCCCGGTGCCACGCAGTTTCTGGACTGGTTCACCTGTAATAAACTGCCCAAGGTTGGCCGGATCAACCTGACCTATGCGCTGACAAGTGCGGGGACAACACGCACCGAATACACCATTGTCCGCCTGACTGAGGATGAATATTACCTGGTCTCTGCCGGGGCCTGGACGGCCTATGACGCTGATTTCCTGCGCAAAGCCGCCGCCGACAGGATGGATGAATTCGGCTGGATTGATATCCATGATGTAACCACACAATGGGGTGTATTGGCGCTGGCTGGCCCCAAATCCCGCGATATTCTGAAAGAGCTGATCAACGACGCCGACCCGGACACTGCCCTGTCCAATAAACGTTTTCCATGGCTGTCCGCGCGCCAGATTGAACTGGGCATGTGCCCGGTCAATGCCATCCGTGTCGCCTATACCGGGGAGCTGGGGTGGGAATTGCACCACCCGATTGAGATGCAGAACTACCTGTGGGATTTGCTGATTGAAGCGGGCGAAAGCCACGGCATGAAACTGGTGGGCGCACGGGCGCAAAACTGGTTGCGGATGGAAAAATCCTACCGTGCCTTTGGCACCGAACTGGGCCGGGACGCCACCCCGCTTGAGGCCGGACTGGACCGGTTTGTTGACCTGGAAAAGGATTACCACGGCAAGGACGCCATGCTGAAAACCGGTATCAGGTCAAAATGCGTGACCCTGCTGATCGATGGGCCTGAGGACGCTGATCCATGGGGGCGCGAAGCGCTGCTGGATGGTGAAACCAAGGTCGGGCGACTTACCTCGGGCGGGTATTCCGTGCATTTTGGCAAACAGATTGGCATGGGCTATGTAAGCCCTGAACTGGCCAAAACCGGGCAAAAACTGAAGGTTAAGATGTTTAATCAGCTTTGGGATGCCAAAGTGGTAGAGGATAGCCCCTATGACCCTGTGAATGCCGCGATCCGGGTGACCGGCTAGTTATTCACGCAATAGCAGCTTTTTGGATTGCTTCAAGTTTATCTACTTTCCTGCCAAAATCTTTGGATTGTCCCAATTTCCGACACAATTTGTTTGGATATTCCAGGCTAAGAGGGGGCGCTACCGGTTTTGGGATGCGCATGTCATATTTAAAGAAAATCAAAACGTCCGAAATTTTGAGCGGTGATTTTGCCGGCGGTATCGGTGAGGGGGCTAATATTCGCACGCCCTGTGGTGCCCGCCGAATTGAGCTGGTCAGGCCGGGCGATCTGATTGTTACCCGTGATAATGGTTTGCAACCGGTGCGTCTGATCTGGTCGCGTGAAATCCGAAAAGTGGAATTTACCGCAAATCCTGCTGCGGCTCCGATTCACCTAAACCCGCGCGCGGTTGGACCAATGATGCCAAGTCAGGACATAACGGTTGCACCTGACCACCGTATTCTTGTTCCTGGTTACAGATTGCAAGGACAGGAAGATACCACAAGTTGCCTTGTCGCGGCGGCTCAGCTGGCCCGGTCCAGCGACGCGGCATATGCTGATACATCTGCCCGGGTAAATCGGTTCTACACGCTGGTATTTGATAGCCCTCAGGTTTTTGCCTGTGATGGGTTGCCGGTTGAAAGCTTTCAGGCCGGGGCAAAGCAAATCGCCCAACTAAAGGCGAACCTTCGCGGCGAACTGGTGGCGCTTTTTCCACAGCTTAAGCATGAGCCAAACTCATATCCGCCGATTAATTACAAACCGGTGACGCAGGCACAATTCGTAGCTTAGGCAAACCGGGCAGGGGACAGGGCCGCCATTGTGGCTTTGTCGAAAGGGCTAGGTTTACCAGTAATTAAATCGGCGATAAGTTGGCTGGCGGCAGGGGAAGATTGAATGCCATACCCGCCCTGGCCTGCAAGCCAAAAGAATGTGGGATACTGGTCGTCTGCTCCGATCACCAGTGAACGATCCGGGGCGAATGTGCGCAAGCCTGCCCAGCTGCTTTCCAGTCTGGTCACGGTGGTGGTCACTACAGATTCAAACCGGGCAATACCCTTGGCCAGTGTCAGATCTTCGGGCCAGGCATCATGGGGATGGGACAGCTCTTCTTCAGCAGGTGACACCAACAGTTTTCCTGCATCTGGTTTTGCGTACCAGCTTTCACCTGGCCCAAATATCAATGGCCAGTCTTTCACATCCAGACCATTGGGCGCCGGAATTCGCGCAATGGAACGGCGCAGTGGTGTGAACCCCAATGGCTGAATACCCGCCAATTTAGCAACCTCATCCGCCCATGCACCGGCGGCGTTGATGAGAATTTTCGCAGAAAATTCTTGCCCGGTCGCGGATGTCACCGTCCAGATATTGGGGCTGCGTTTTATCTGAACGATTTGCTGATTGCTTTCAATGGTGCCGCCGTTCTTGCGTGTAAAACGCGCAAAATTCTGCATTAAAAGGTCAGTGTCAATATCCCAGGCGTCAGCGTGATAGCCAACTTCGGTTATTTTTTCAGGATCAAGGATTGGCACCTTTTCCAATGCCGCTTCAAGTGTAATTGGCTGCAACGCCATGGAAACCATATCTTTGGCAAACTCCTGCTTGGTTTCCTGCGTGCCCACCAGCATCAACCCGCGGGGCGACAGCACCCCGCCGTTTTCATTTTCCAGAAAGGCGCGGCTTAGTTTGTTCAGGGCGATGGTTGTGGGGCTGCCATAGGTTTCTTCAAACATCGCTGCAGAACGGCCGGATGAGTGGTAGCCAAGCGCTGGTTCTGCTTCCAGCACTATAACTTTACCATACTCGGACAGTCGCGCCGCTGCTGAAATGCCAGCAATGCCGCCACCTATTATCAGAAAATCTGTCATTTGTTCCCCACTGGTACTGGCACCTGTTTCGCGCCAAATTGCCATGGCAACCGGCAAAGCAAAAGGCCCGGCATAAACCGGGCCTTCGCAAGAATCTTGATTAATATACTAGTTGGGAATATCGCCGGTTAAACCTTCCACATAAAACCCCAGACCAGCAAGAGTTCCATCATCGGCCACTTCGCCTTCAGCCAGCCAAACTGAACCGTCCTGCTTGTTAAGCGGTCCTGTGAAGGGGCTATATTCACCCGATGCAATCGCAGCGCTTAGTGCAAGCGCTTCGGCTTTGATATCGTCCGGAACGGCGCTGGATATTTCACCAATTCCCACCATGCCTGTGCTGATGCCATCCCATGTATCTACGCTTTCCCAGGTGCCGTCGATCACGGCCTGAGTGCGCGCGATATAGTAGGGTGCCCAGTTATCGATGATGGAAGACACCCGTGGCATTGGCCCAAACTGCGCCATGTCAGAGGCCTGACCAAAGGTGATGACATTGCCCGCTGCTTCTGCCGCCGCCTGAGGCGCAGTTGAATCAGTGTGCTGCAAAATCACATCAGCGCCCTGTTGGATCAACGCGGTTGTGGCATCGGCCTCTTTTGCCGGGTCAAACCATGTGAACACCCAAACAACGCTCATCTCGACATCGGGGTTGGCTTTTTTGGCGTGGATATAGGCAGAGTTGATGCCCCGGATCACTTCCGGGATCGGGAAGGACGCGATATAGCCTATCTTGTTGGTCTTGGTCATTTTACCGGCAATCAAGCCCTGAACCGCACGGCCTTCGTAGAAACGAGCAGAATAGGTTGAAACGTTATCGGCGCGTTTGAACCCGGTGGCGTGTTCAAATTTTACGTCTGGAAATTTGGCAGCGACATTGATCGTCGGGTCCATGAAACCAAAGGATGTTGCAAAGATCAGATCAGCGCCTTGCAAGGCCATCTGCGTCATTGCACGTTCGGCATCTGCGCCTTCAGGCACGTTTTCCTGATAAACAGTTTCAACTTTGTCACCGAAAGCTTCTTCAACGGCCAAACGGCCCTGATTATGCTCATAATTCCAGCCGCCGTCACCGATGGGGCCGACCAGGATAAACCCAACTTTGAGCTTTTCCTGGGCAAATGCTGCCCCGGCAAGGCCGAGGGCAAGCGCGGCCCCGGCTAAGATTGATTTTACGTTCATTATTTTCTCCCAGGTTGTTCGGGCTTTTGCCCTTTGATTAGAATTTACCCCTAACTAGAGGCGTGGAAAATGCGGCCAAGGGCTGCAGGTGCGCCCTGTGTTGACCGGCTGATGATGACCAGAACAAGGATGGTTATCAGATATGGCGACATGGACAAGTACTCGACAGGTATTGCGACCCCTGCGGCCTGCAAATTCAGCTGTAATATGGTGACCCCGCCAAATAAATAGGCCCCCAGCATCACCCGCCACGGGCGCCAACTGGCAAAGACGACGATTGCAAGCGCGATCCAACCCGCGCCCGCGGTCATACCTTCGGTCCATTGCGGCACCCGTATAAGGCTCAGATATGCCCCGCCAAGCCCGGCGCAGGCGCCACCAAAAGCAATGGCGCCCATACGGATGCGCACAACTTTATAGCCCAGCGCGTGGGCCGCATCGTGGTTTTCACCCACCGCGCGCAGGATCAGCCCGGCGCGGGTATATTTCAAAGCCGCCCAGACCCCGGCGATAATTGCGATCGAGACATAGACCATGAAATCATGTTGGAACAACACCGGGCCAAGCACCGGAATATCCGACAGTAATGGAATATTCAGCTTGCCCGTCGCCGGGGGCCGGATGCCGACATAGGATTGCCCGATCAGTGCCGATATCCCCAGACCGAACAAGGTCAGCGCCAAGCCGGTGGCCACCTGATTGGACAGCAGATATTGGGTCAGGAAACCAAATATCAGCGATAGTGCCGCAGCACCTATGGCAGCGGCGATAAACCCCAATAGCGGGCTGCCGGTGTTTACCGCGATGGCAAAGCCACAAATCGCCCCGGTGATCATCATGCCTTCGACACCCAGGTTCAGAACCCCGGCGCGCTCCACCACCAGCTCACCGATTGCGGCCAGCAGGATCGGGGTGGCGGCGATCATCAATGAGGCAATCAGGATAAGCGGGTCAATTGCTGAAAGATCCATTATGCGGTCTCCGACTTGGTTGATCTGATGCGAAAATTGGTCAGTATATCCACCGCCAAAAGGAAGAACAGCAGCATGCCCTGAAGCGATTGGATGGCGGCGGCGGGCAGGCCCAACGTGCTTTGGGCGGCCTCACCACCAATATAGGTCAGGGCCATCAACAGGCTGGCCAGCAGGATGCCAACTGGATGCAGACGCCCCAGAAAGGCAACGATGATTGCCACAAAACCATAGCCGGTATTAAAGTCGATGCTGATCTGACCCGCGGGGCCGGTCACTTCAAAAAGCCCGGCCAGCCCGGCCAGTATGCCCGACGTTCCAAGGCAAAACAGAACCAGCCGTGTCGGGTTTACCCCGGCGAATTTAGCCGCCTTAGGGGATTGCCCGGTGACCCTGATGTGAAATCCCAACATGTGTTTGCTGAGCAAAACATAAGCGAAAATCACCGCGATAAACGCCGCAACAACCCCCAGATGCATACCGCTGCCGCTGATCAGTTCAGGGTTATAGGCGGCTGGAAAATCTTTGAAATTCCGGCTGCCCGGAAAACCCAACCCATCCGGATTGCGCAGTAATCCAAGCGCCATCGAGGCCAATATCTGTTCAGCGACATAGACCAGTAACAGCGACACCAGAATTTCGTTGGTATTAAACCGGGTTCTTAAAACCGCCGGGATCATCGCCCAGATCCAACCGCCAAATGCCCCTGCAAGTACCATGAACGGATACAGCAGAAAGCTTTCGGAAGGATAGAATGCCAAACCAGCGGCCGCGCCAAATATCGCGCCCATAATGTACTGACCTTCGGCACCAATGTTCCAGATATTGGCACGAAACCCCAGTGATAGCCCCAGCGCAATCAGGATCAGGGGCCCGGCTTTCACCAGTAACTGACCACGATAGTAAAAGGCGAACTCGCCAAAAATAGGGTCCCAGAATATTGTTCGGATGCCCTCAAACGGGTTGGTGTCCAGCAAAGCGAACAAAACCCCACCCGCCAGCATTGTCAGTATAACCGCCAATATCGGGCTAAGGACTGTCCAAAGCCGCGACGGTGAGGGACGTTTCTCAAGCCTCAACATGTGAAACCTCCATATCATGTGCGCCGCCCATCATCAGGCCGATCTCATCCACCGTCAGGCCCTTGGCGGGGCGGGTATCGGTTAACCGGCCCTCGTTCAGGGCGGCAAAGCGGTCGGAAATTTCCATCAATTCATCCAGATCCTGACTGATGCAGATCACCGCCGCACCCTTGGCGGCCAGATCAAGCAGCGATTGTCGGATATCGGCAGCGGCCGAGGCATCAACCCCCCAGGTTGGCTGGTTCACCACCAGCACTTCGGGGCGTTGCAACACCTCACGCCCGATGACGAATTTTTGCAGGTTGCCCCCGGATAGCGAACGCGCGGCATTTTCCGGCCCCGGTGTGCGCACGTCAAAATCTTTGATGATCCGCTCGGCAAAATCCCGCGCCGCGCCCCATTTGACAAAGCCGTTATGTGCCAGATTTTCCCGGATGGTTCCGGTCAGGGCGGCGTTTTCTGTCAGGCTCATATCAGGTGCCGCGGCATGGCCCAGCCGTTCCTCGGGTGCTGTCAAAAGCCCCAGTTCGCGCCGCTGGTTTGGTCCCAGATGGCCAATCGGGGCGCCTTTGAATATGACGGTGTCGGGGGTGGCGGTGCTTTCCCCGGACAGGGCGGCCAATAATTCGTCCTGCCCATTGCCGGCGACACCACCGATGCCGACGATCTCACCCGATTTTAGGGTCAGGGATACATCCTTTAGCGATGTTCCGAACGGGGTGCTGGATTTCACTGACAATCCCTTGAGTTCCAGCGCGACATCGCCGGTTTGGGACGCCTCGCGGCTGGGGGTGTGCAGGGTTTGCCCCACCATCAGTTCCGCCAGTTCGCGGGCTGATTTTTCACGCGGGTCGACTGCGCCTACGACTTTGCCAAGGCGCAAAATTGTCGCCCCCTGACACAGGCTGCGAATTTCCTCCAGTTTATGGGAAATATACAAAATCGCCGTGCCCTCGGCGCTTAGTTTGCGCAGAGTAGTGAACAGAATGTCCACTTCCTGCGGGGTCAGAACCGAGGTCGGCTCATCCATGATCAACAGTTTTGGGTCCTGCAACAGGCAGCGGATAATCTCAACCCGTTGGCGTTCACCAGCACTTAGTTCCCCCACCAACCGCACCGGGTCCAGCGGCAGCCCGTAGGCCTCACTTACCTCACGAATGTTCTGCGCCAATTGCCCCATGGATGGCGGATCTTCCATGCCCAAAGCGACATTTTCGGCGACATTCAGGGCTTCAAACAGGCTAAAATGCTGGAAAACCATGGCAACACCTGCGGCGCGTGCGGCGTGGGGTGTTGCCGGCTCATATGCTGCACCTTTCCAGATCATTTGCCCGGAATCTGGCCGTACCAGACCGTAAATCATTTTGACCAGCGTGGATTTACCGGCACCGTTTTCGCCCAGCAAAGCATGAACTTCGCCGGGGGCCACGGTGAACGAAACCGCATCATTGGCCACCACACCCGGATAGGCTTTGGTGACCTTATCAACCGTCAATAGCGGTTCCAGTTTTTCCATCATCCCACCCTTTGATTGGATATATTCAGCGTTTTCGCCTGTGTCAGCATTTGGTTGGCCACACCTACGGCGATTGCCTGTGGGTGTTTGCCCAGTGCCGGTTGCCCTATTGGGCAATTGATCCGGGCAATTGACGGCGCTGTGTGGCCAAGTGCTGCCAATTTTCGTTGAAACCGCACCCATTTGGTTTTGGACCCGATAAGACCCGCAGTACCAAATCCATGCCCCAGTAAGCGATGGCAAATCTCCAGATCCAGTGCATGGCTATAGGTCAGCACCAGATGCTCTGCGTCAATCGGCGCATATTGCACCAGATCCGCCGGATTCTTTGCGATTAGTTTTGTAACGCCACCCGGGACCGGTTGCGGGTAGCGATCTGTAGCTGTGTCGATCCAGGTAAGCGCAATTTCCGGAAACGGGGCCAGCACCGTAACGATCGCCCGGCCAACATGGCCGGCGCCAAATATCCAGATGTGGCGCGTGGCTTTGCTCACAGGTTCCAGCATCCACCCATCAACAAGCCGCGGTAAGGCGGGCAAACCGCTGCTGCGAGCCTGCCTGATTGCGGTGCGTAGCGCCAGTGGCATGTCTTTGTCACCATCGACCCGTCGCACGACAGATGCGCCCGTTAACCCGGCCAGTTTTTCAGCATCCCATCGCTCGGTCAGCAGGGTAACCGCCCCACCGCAGCACTGGCCCAGACCCGGCCCCAGGGGGATGCGTTCCAGCCCTGACTTGCCAGAGATTGCCCGCTGTGCGGCGTCCAGTTCCAGTGCGCCACCCCCGATGGTGCCCGACTGCCCGCTTTCCCAGAGCAACATGGATGCCCCAACCTCACGGGGAACCGAACCCTGGGTTTGGGCCACAACAACGCGTATGAGAGCCCCGTGTTTTTCTACGATTTCCCCCATGGCAATAAGATCAAAGCTCATGGCTTCACCCGCTTCACAGCTGCCAATATGTTTTCCGCCGTCGCCGGGGCGACCAGATCAGGATAGGCAGGCCCACAGGCCGAAACCGCATGGGACAATGCCGCAAAGGCTGAAATGCCCAGATTGAAGGGCGGTTCCCCCACCGCCTTGGAGCGGTAAATCGTATCCTCCCGGTTGCCGCCATCCCAAAGGGCGACGTTAAAAATATCCGGCCGGTCAGAACAGGCCGGGATCTTATAGGTCGAAGGCGCGTGGGTTTTCAGGTTGCCTTTGTCATCCCAGATCAATTCTTCCGTGGTCAGCCAGCCCGCGCCCTGAACATAGGCACCTTCGATCTGACCTATATCCAAAGCCGGGTTCAACGAGGCTCCGGCATCATGCAAAATATCCACCCGCAGGATACGGTTTTCCCCGGTCAGGGTATCGATCACGCATTCGGTAATGGCCGCACCACAGGCAAAATAGAAAAATGGCCGGCCGGTGCCGGTGCTTCTGTCCCATTGCACCTTCGGGGTTTTGTAAAACCCGGTGGCCGACAGGCTGATCCGGTTTTCATAGGCCAGCTTAGCAGCCTCGGCAAAACCAATCACCCGATCCCCGACATGAACCTGATTGCCGGCAAACCTGACTTCCCCGGTCTGATAGCGTTCCCCCAGAAATGCCGCCATGCGACCCCGGATCGTGTCACAGGCCGCCTTGACGGCCATGCCGTTCAGGTCGGATCCACTGGAGGCAGCAGTTGCCGAGGTATTGGGCACTTTGGCGGTGTCGGTGGCGGTGATTTTCACATGTCCCGTGTCTACGCCAAACCGGCTTGCCGCCACCTGCGCCACCTTCTGGAACAGACCCTGACCCATTTCGGTGCCACCATGGTTCAGATGGATTGATCCGTCCTGATAGACATGCACCAAGGCGCCTGCCTGATTTAAGTGGGTCAGCGTAAAGCTGATGCCAAATTTCACCGGTGCCAGTGCGATGCCCTTTTTCAGCACCTCGTTTTCGGCGTTCCATTTGGCCACCGCCGCCCGGCGCGCGCTATAATCTGCACTGACAACCAGCGCCTCACTCAGCGCGTTCAGCACAAAATCCTCCACCGGCATGTGATAGGGCGTGGTCTGCATCTTTGTTCCGGAAATATCCCCGCCGGAGGCATCGGCATAATAATTCACCCGCTGAACCCCATGCAGATCACGACCCAGATCATGGGCGATATGATCCATCACCCGTTCAATGCCCAAAATCCCCTGTGGTCCACCAAATCCACGATAGGCGGTAGCCGACTGGGTGTTGGTCTTCAGGCGGTGGCTTTCAATGCGTGCGGCTGGCAGGTTATAGGCGTTATCCGCATGCAGCATGGCGCGGTCTGCCACCGGGATCGACAGATCAAGCGCCCAGCCACAGCGGGCATATTGCACAAATTCAACACCCGCGATCCGCCCGGTTTCATCATAGCCCACGGTGTAATCAATGCGGAAATCATGGCGTTTGCCGGTGATGATCATGTCATCATCCCGGTCATAGCGCATTTTACAGGGCTTACCCGTGGTACGCGCCGCCACAGCGCAGCCCACTGCCAGTGCATTGCCCTGACTTTCCTTACCGCCAAAACCACCGCCCATACGCCGGATTTCAACCCGTACCGCGTTCATCGGCACGCCAAGGGCATGGGCGACTTTGTGTTGAATTTCCGTGGGGTGCTGGGTTGAGGAATGCACCAGCATATCCCCGTCTTCCTGAGGCAAAGCCAGTGCCGCCTGACCCTCAAGATAAAAATGTTCCTGCCCGCCCATTTCAATTGAACCGCTCAGCGAGCGGGGCGCAGCACCAATGGCCGCTTTTGCATCGCCTTTGCTCCAGATGACCGGCCCGTCTTCAAACCGGCTATCGGCGGCAAGCGCCTGATCAATTGTCAGCAGCGCCGGCAATTCATCATAGGTGATTTCCCCAAGTCTTGCGGCTTTTCGCGCGCCAAGATGGCTGTCCGCCACCACCATGAAAATCGGCTGGCCGACATAATGCACAGACCCTGTCGCCAGCAGCGGTTCATCATGGACCGAAGGTGAAACATCATTTTCAAACGGCAGATCGTCAGCAACCAGCACTGCCACCACGCCGGGGGCGTTGCGCACCTTGTCCAGATCAACCGATTTTAACGTGCCATGGGCCACAGATGACAACCCAAAGGCCAGATGCAGGCAATTTGCCGGAACCGGAATGTCATCGACATAGCGCGCCGCACCGGTCACATGCAAAGGTGCTGCATCATGGGGCAGGGGCTTTGCGACGCTCATGGCTGCACCTGTAATACCCGGGTCGCGACGCCGCTGTCTTCCAGGAAATACCGCAATAGCATGTTTTGCGCCGTCGCTAACCGGTAACTGGCCGAGGCCCGCATATCTGACATTGGCGTAAAATCATCCGCCAGTCTGGCCATCGCGGCTGTAACCGTCTGTCGCTGCCAGTCATTGCCGATCAGCGCCTTTTCAACGGCGCTGGCGCGCTTGGGTATGCCAGCCATCCCGCCAAAGGCAATGCAGGCATCGCTGACTTTTCCGCCCTTAACAGTGATGGAAAAACACCCCAGCAGCGCCGAGATATCCTGATCAAAGCGTTTGGAGATTTTGTAACATTTCAACCGGTCGGGCTGGCGCGGTATGGCGATCGCTTCAACAAATTCACCGGATTTTCTGTCCTGTTTGCCGTAATCGATAAAGTAATCTTCCAGCAACATATCGCGGCGCTCATCCCCCCGGCGCAAATGCAGGCGCGCGCCCAGTGCAATCAGGGCGGGCGGGCTGTCGCCAATGGGTGAGCCGTTGGCGATATTGCCACCGATGGTGCCGGCATTGCGCACCTGAACCGAGCCATAGCGGCGCAGCATTTCAGCAAAATCGGGGTGGAATTCAGCGATAGCCCCGGCAAAATCACTGACCGTTACGCCAGCTCCGATTTTAATTTCATCCGGGCCAACGGAAATATCCTGCAGATCCTTAACGCCATTCAGGAACGCGACTTTCCCCAGGCTGGCCAGTCTTTTGGTCACCCATAGCCCAACATCTGTCGCCCCACCCACCAGTGTGGCGTCAGGATTTTCTTTGTACCAGCTTGCCAGTTGGTTGCTGGTTTGGGGCATGAACGTATCAGGATCAGGGTTTGCAGAAACCTGCACCTTACTTAGATCCTCAACCATCCAGTCAGGCACCGGTTCACCCGCGGCCGCTTTTGCGGCGCGAATGATCGGCGCATAACCGGTGCAGCGGCACAGGTTTCCCGCCAGCTGATCATCAAAATCCTGCTTGCCGTTTTTATGGGCAACGGCCATTGAAACGACAAACCCCGGTGTGCAAAATCCGCACTGACTGCCGTGATATCTGACCATGGCGTCCTGCACCGGGTGCATTTCACCCTTGGGTCCGGAAATACCTTCAACGGTGCGCACGGCTTTGCCGCTCAACTGGGGCAGCAACAATATACAGGCGTTTACAGCGCGTGATCCCGCGTCATCGGTCAGCATGATGGTGCAGGCCCCGCAATCGCCTTCGTTACAGCCTTCTTTGGTGCCACACAGGCCACGGGCCTCGCGTAGCCAGTCCAGCAAGGTGGCGTTGGGCGATATGTTTTCCAGATGAACAGCGGTGCCATTCAATTGAAAATTGACATTGGCCATGTGTATTTGGCCTCCCTAGATAGTTTTCTGCTATTTTGCAGATTCTCCCCCACCCGCAGATTTGATCCATCGGGCGTAACTGACATGGTATGCGGCGCAGCTCATTTCTGGCAAGCACGCATTCGCCGATATCACCTAAAGCTGTTTCAAGAATTTCCGAACAGCCAAGCTAACACTTTTCCCCAACGCACCTCTGGCCTATTGATACCCCATGAAAATGCAAACCCGATTCATTCACCTGCGCCTGCATACGGAATATTCGCTGCTTGAGGGCGCGATGCGGCTGAAAAATCTGGCCGATCAGTGCAAAAAGCACCGCATGCCGGCTGTGGCGGTCACCGATACCAACAACATGTTCGCAGCCCTGGAATTTTCGGTCTATGCCCGGGATGCCGGTGTGCAACCGATCATGGGCTGCCAGATTGATCTGGCCTGTGGCCAGAGCGCAAATCAGGATCAACAACCAACAGCACCGCTTGTGCTGCTTGCCCAAAACGAAACCGGCTATGCCAATCTGATGAAACTCAATAGCTGCCTGTATCTTGATAAGGGCGGTGAACTGCCGATGGTGCAGTTGCAGGAACTGCGTAAGTTTTCCGATGGGCTGATATGTCTGTCCGGCGGGCCAGATGGGCCGGTTGGTGTTTTCCTGCAGAACAGCCAAAAACCAAAAGCCATCGAACTGGTCAAAGAACTGGCCGAAATATTTCCCGACCGGTTGTATATCGAATTGCAACGCCACCCCGGTGACAACGGGTTGCCGACAAAGGAGCAGATCGCTGAACGCGGATTGATCGAAATTGCCTATGACCTGAACCTGCCGCTGGTGGCGACCAATGATGTCTACTTCCCTGACAGCACAATGTATGAGGCCCATGACGCGCTGATCTGCATTGCCGACGGGGCCTATGTGGATCAGCAACAGGACCGCCGCCGCCTGAGCCCGCAACATTATTTCAAAAGCCAGCAGGAAATGGTGACGCTGTTCGCTGATCTGCCAGAGGCCATTGAAAACACGGTGGAAATTGCCAAACGCTGTGGCTTTGCCGCCCATAGACGGGATCCGATCCTGCCGGTTTTTGCCAAGGACGAAGTGCAGGAATTGCGCGCCCAGGCCAAGCGGGGTCTGAAAGACCGGCTGGCGGTCATTCCCCATGCAGTTTCGGTTAAAGAATACGAAGCCAGGCTGGAATTTGAGCTTGGCATCATCGAAGGCATGGGTTTCCCCGGATATTTCCTGATCGTGGCGGATTTCATCAAATGGGCAAAGGATCAGAACATTCCCGTGGGGCCGGGCCGTGGCTCGGGCGCGGGCAGTCTGGTGGCCTATGCGCTGACCGTTACCGATCTTGATCCGCTGCGATATTCACTGCTGTTTGAACGGTTTCTGAACCCGGAACGGGTGTCGATCCCGGATTTTGACATTGATTTCTGCATGAGCCGCCGGGAGGAAGTGATTTCCTATGTGCAGGAAAAATATGGCCGCGATCGGGTCGCCCAGATCATCACCTTTGGCGCGCTTTTGTCCAAGGCGGCCATTCGTGACATCGGCCGGGTGTTGCAAATGCCCTATGGGCAGGTGGACCGCCTGTCAAAGATGATCCCGGTGGAAGGGGTCAAGCCGGTTTCCATCGAAAAGGCGCTGGCGGATGAACCACAACTGCGCGAAATGGCCAAATCGGAAGAGGTCGTCGAGCGGCTGTTGAAATATGGCCAACAGGTGGAAGGCTTGCTGCGCAATGCCTCAACGCACGCCGCCGGTGTGGTGATCGGGGATCGGCCCATTGATACGCTGGTGCCGCTGTATCAGGATCCCCGTTCTGACATGCCAGCCACCCAGTTCAACATGAAATGGGTGGAACAGGCAGGCTTGGTAAAGTTTGATTTTCTCGGGCTGAAAACCCTGACCGTCATTCAGAACGCGCTTGAGCTGCTCGCTGATCGCGGTGTGGATATCGACATCGGTGCAATTCCACTTGATGACGAAAAAACCTACGAACTGTACGCATCGGCCAAGACCGTCGCGGTTTTTCAGGTTGAAAGTTCCGGCATGATGGACGCACTTCGCCGGATGAAACCCACATGTATCGAAGATATTGTGGCACTTGTTGCGCTCTATCGACCGGGGCCGATGGAAAACATTCCGAAATATTGTGAAGTCAAGAACGGCACGGCCAAGCTTGAAAGCATACATCCCCTTATAGATCATATACTTGAGGAAACTCAGGGCATCATTGTTTATCAGGAACAGGTGATGCAGATCGCGCAGGAAATGGCAGGGTATTCCTTGGGTGGCGCTGATCTTTTGCGCCGTGCGATGGGTAAAAAAATTGCCGCTGAGATGGCGAAAGAGCGTCCAAAGTTCCTTGAGGGTGCCAAAAATAATGGTGTTGAAAAGAAAAAGGCTTCAGAAATTTTCGATCTGTTGGAGAAATTCGCCAATTACGGTTTCAACAAATCCCACGCCGCAGCCTATGCGGTGGTCAGCTATCAGACCGGCTGGTTAAAGGCCAATCACCCGGTTGAGTTCATGGCAGGCGTCATGAATTGTGATTTGCACCTGACAGATAAGCTGGCGGTGTACGCAGAAGAGGTGCGTCGCGGGCTGGAAATTGAAATCATTCCGCCCTGTGTTAACCGCTCCGGTGCAACCTTCGGAGTTTCCGAGGGTCGGGTCGTTTATGGGCTGGGTGCGCTGAAAAATGTCGGTGTGGAAGCCATGAAACTGATCACCGGGGCGCGGGGTGATACGCCTTTTGTTAACCTGTTTGACATCGCCCGCCGGGTTGATCTGAAACGCATCGGCAAACGGCCCATGGAAATGTTGGCGCGATCCGGGGCGTTTGATCTGCTGGATCCCAACCGGCGCCGGGTTTTTGACGGGCTGGACGCATTGGTTGGCTATTCTGCCGCGATACATGAGCAACGAAATTCGTCTCAGGTGTCGCTGTTTGGTGAAGCTGGTGATGATCTGCCCGAACCACGGCTTTCCCCGGTGGAAGACTGGCTGCCAAATGAACGGCTGGCCGAAGAACACAAAGCCATTGGGTTTTACCTGTCAGGCCATCCGCTTGACGACTACATGCTGCCCCTGAAACGCAAAGGGGTGATGACCCTTGCAGAGGTGGCAGCAGCCGCCGAAAAGGGCCCGCTGATTGCAAAAATTGCCGGGGCAGTCGCCGGAAAACAGGAACGTAAATCTGCCCGTGGCAACCGTTTTGCTTTCGCGCAACTGTCTGATCCAACAGGATTATATGAGGTCACGATTTTTTCCGATACGCTTGAGGCCGGGCGCGATTTTCTGGAAACCGGCGCAAATGTTGTCATGTCGGTTGAGGCAACGATGGAAACCGAACAGCTGAAATTACTGGCCCGTTCCATCACCCCTATTGATGCACTGGTGGCCGATGCCGGGGGCATGGGGCTGCGGGTGTTTATCGATGGTGAGCAGGCAATATTGTCGGTGAAATCGGTGCTGGATAAAATGGCCACCGGCAAACTGGCCCGTGGCCCGATAGAATTTTGTGTTTCAGAACCTGAATCCGGCACCGAAACCACCATCAGCACCGGGGTTGAATACCCGCTGACGCCGCAGATAAGGGGCGCGATAAAATCGTTGACCGGTGTGGTTTTGGTGGAAGATATCTAGGCAAATCCCGCTACCAATGGGGCGGTTTTTCATCGCCCATAGCCACACTGCCACCCTCCGCGGCTTCGCGTTCCGCCTCGCGCTGCATCAGCATCCCCTGACGACGCTTCAGTTTGGCAATCTCATCTTCCTGACGCGCTGAAACATCCGACAACTCATCCACCACACGGCTCAGATGCGCCAGGCTCTCTTCCAGTTTTTGAATTTTGTCGTTCATTTCAACCCCGTCGCTTGCCCCTTGGGCGCCAATTCGCTAGACCGCCCGCTTGTAAGAACCGCAGGACCAGACCATGGCGAAAGTTAAAAAACAGCCCCGCCCCAAGGCACAAACACCCAAGGGCTTTCGCGACTATTTCGGCGCAGATGTTGCTGAACGCAAGGCAATGTTGGATAAAATCGCCAAAATCTACCATCTTTATGGCTTTGAGGCGCTGGAAACCTCGGCCGTGGAAACGGTTGAGGCATTGGGAAAATTCCTGCCCGATGTTGATCGCCCCAATGAAGGTGTGTTCGCCTGGCAGGAAGACAATGCCGGTGAAAAACCCGGTGACTGGCTGGCGCTGCGCTATGATCTGACGGCACCTTTGGCGCGGGTTTATGCCCAGCACCGCAACGATCTGCCCAACCCCTATCGGCGCTTTGCCATGGGGCCGGTCTGGCGCAACGAAAAGCCCGGCCCGGGGCGATATCGCCAGTTTTATCAATGTGATGCGGATATTGTCGGCACCGCAAATGTCGCAGCCGATGCCGAAATATGTTCAATGCTGGCCGATGCTCTGGAGGCGGTGGGAATTTCGCGCAGCGACTATATCGTAAAGGTGAATAACCGCAAAGTTCTGAACGGTGTCATGGAACGTGCCGGGGTGCTTGATCCGGCCAACCCGGACCAGTTCGCCACCGAACGCGGCATCGTTTCGCGCGCGATTGATAAGCTGGATCGCCTGGGTGCGGACGGTGTGCGCGCGCTGTTGGGTGAGGGGCGTAAAGACGCCAGCGGTGACTTTACCAAGGGCGCGGGTCTTAGCCCGGAACAGGCGGAAATTGTCATGGGGTTCATGGCCGCCAAGGGTGAAAATGGCGCCACAACAGTGGCGCGGCTTTCGGAACTGGTTGGCGGATCGACCATAGGGCAGGAAGGCGTGCAGGAACTGGAAACCATTGTCGGGCTGCTTGACGCCCAGGGTTACGGGCCCGACCGAATTGAAATTGACCCGTCGGTTGTGCGCGGCCTTGGCTATTATACCGGCCCGGTTTTTGAGGCGGAACTGACCTTTGAAATTCTGGATGAAAAGGGCCGGCCACGTCAGTTTGGCTCAGTCGCCGGGGGCGGTCGCTATGACGATCTGGTCAAACGCTTCACCGGGCAGTCGGTTCCGGCAACCGGAATTTCAATTGGCGTGGATCGTCTGTTGGCGGCCTTACGCGCCAGGGGTCAAAGCGAAACCGCCGCAATTGGCCCGGTGGTGATCACGGTGATGGATCGTGACCGGATGGCAGATTATCAGAACATGGTGGCCCAGCTTCGCACTGCCGGTATCCGTTCAGAGGTGTATCTGGGCAATCCGAAAAACTTTGGTAACCAGTTGAAATACGCCGATAAACGCGGCTCCCCTGTAGCGGTGATTGAGGGCGCGGATGAAAAATCGCGCGGGGTTGTGCAGTTGAAGGATTTGTTTTTAGGCGCAAAAATCGCCCAAAGCGCCAGCCATGAAGAATGGAAATCCCAACCGGCGCAGATTGAGTTACCCCGCGCCGATCTGGTTGCCGGGGTGCGCGAGATTCTGGCGCGGAAAACCTGATGCAATCCAAAACGGCCATACGGGCGGAAGCTGCCCGGTTGCAGCGCTTGTTTGAAGGTGCCGGGGCGCAGGTTGTGGAAACCAACATTTTGCAGCCGGCGGATATTTTGCTGGATCTCTATGGTGAAGACATTCGGGCGCGGGCCTTTGTCACCCATGACCCGTCGCGCGGTGAACAGATGCTGCGCCCGGATTTTACCGTTCCGGTGGTGCAAATGCACATGAAAGACGGCGCAGAACCGGCGCGCTACACCTACTCAGGCGAGGTGTTTCGACGTCAGGAAGACGGCAAAGGCCGCGCAAGCGAGACCCTGCAAGTCGGCTATGAGGTTTTTGACCGCAGTGATCCGGCAACAGCGGACGCCGAGGTTTTTTCGTTGTTTGCCAAGGTGTTGTCCCCGTTGAAACTGCGTCCCATCACCGGGGATATGTCAATTATCAGGGCGGCAGTGATGGGATTAGCCACAACTGACCGTCGAAAATCCGCGCTATTGCGTCACATTTGGCGACCCAATCGGTTTAAATCCCTGTTGGAAAGATATGCCGGGATCACGCCGGTCCCGCAGGCCCGACAGGCACTATTGGATAACCCGGAAATATTGGCGTCGGTGCAGAAAATCACCGGAGCGCGAACCTTGGATGAAATATCCACGCGCATCGATACCTTGGTGCAGGACGCCAAGGAACTGCCCATAAGTCAGGATGAGCTTGGCCTGCTCGGGCGTATCCTGGAACTAAAATCCAACTCGGTTTCGGCATTGGCCAGGCTTAAGGAACTTACATCTGAAATGCCTGCCCTTGGGTCAGTGGTGCAATCAATGTCTGATCGCCTTGACGCGCTGGAGCGCAAGGGCGTGGATGTGCAGGCGCTGGACTTTGACGCCAGTTATGGCCGGCTTTCGATGGAATATTACGACGGTTTTGTCTTTGGGTTTTACGCGGCGGATCGCCCGGAAATGCCGCCAATTGCCAGCGGTGGGCGCTATGATGCGCTGACCCGGGTATTGGGGCAGGGGCGTTCGATCCCGGCTGTTGGTGGCGTCATCCGCCCCGAACTTTACGGAACCCTGACATGAGTATCAAACTGGGCATCCCTTCCAAAGGCCGGTTGATGGATAAAACCGTTAATTGGTTTGCCCAGCGCGGCGTACAATTGCAGCGCACCGGTGGGCAGCGGGAATATACCGGGGCTGTTAGTGGCGCAAAAGGTGTAGAATTAGTGCTTTTGTCCGCTGGCGAAATCCCGCGCGAACTGGCCGCCGGGCGCATTCATCTGGGTGTTACCGGGTCGGATCTGGTGCGTGAAAAGCTGGTGCCATGGTCGCAATATGTTGATGTTATAGCCAAATTAGGCTTTGGGCAGGCCGATCTGGTTATGGCTGTGCCAAAGGCCTGGGTTGACGTGGATTGCCTTGATGATCTGGACGCTGTCGCGGCGCAGTTTCGCGCCAACCATGCACGCCGCCTGCGCATCGCCACAAAATACCACCGGCTGGTGCGGGAATTTCTGCGTGATCACGGTGTGGCGGATTATCAGCTGGTTGACAGTCAGGGCGCCACAGAAGGCACCGTCAGCAACCTGACAGCAGAGGCGATTGCCGATATCACATCCAGCGGTGAAACGCTGGAAGCCAACCATCTGAAGACCCTGTCAGACGGTATTATTCACCAGAGTCAGGCAACATTATTTGCGGCAAAAAATGTCGAAATGAGTGAGGCTGACGGTATGAATTACCGGGCATTTCTGGGAATGGTGGGCCAATGAAACGCATTAAATGCATTGCCTGGGATTTTGACGGGGTTCTCAACCGAAATGTCGTCAATGGCCGGTTCATCTGGCAGGATAAGCTTGCTGATTTCGGGCTTGATAAAACAGCCTTTGAAAATTTTATGTTTGCCGATGGGTTTAAGCCGATCATGTGCGGGGAAGAAGATCTGCTGCACCGGCTAACGCGCCTGAAAGACGATATCGGGTATAATTCCGAACCACAGGAATTGCTGGATTATTGGTTCCAAGCCGATGCGTTGCCCTGTGACAAAATGCTGGGCCTGATGGAACGGGTGGATGCGGCCGGTTACCGCCAGATCATCGCCACCAATAATGAACACCGGCGTTCAGGTTTTATCGAAAACCAGATGGGCTATGGTGCCCGGGTAGAAAAATTGTATTCCTCAGGCCGCATGGGGGTGGCAAAACCGGACGCCGCCTATTTTCGCGCGATTGAAACTGACACAGGGCTGGACCCGGCGCAAATTCTGTTTGTGGATGATTTTGAGGAAAATGTTATTGCCGCCAAAGCCTGTGGCTGGCAGGTGCATCATTTTGCAGAAGACGGGCACGACACCCTTGCCGGTGTTTTGGCGGAAATTCTTTAGCCGGCAAAGCCATGGCATTTATCCGCCAGTTCCCGGACTTTTGCGCGGTCAGTGTGCAACATTGTCGGTTTGCAAAATCCCAACGCACTTAAACGCCGCGGCATAGGGTCTGCGGAGGAACAAGAGGCGTGCAACCAGTGTGCGCCGGTTGCCCTAAGTAACCGGGTACAATTTTGCGCATTCACCCCGGAACCGGGCATGATTTCCAGCCGCCCATCTGCCTGTTGAACCATTTTGGCAAGCGCATCGGGTGCTTCAGCAGCGCCGCGCGCCCCGCCCGAACTTAGGATGGTGTCAAAGCCAATGTCGATGGCCTGGGTCACCGCAGTTAACCGATCCTGCAATGTGTCAACGACCCTGTGCAAAGTTGCGCCCAGCCCCTGCGCATCTTCGCGCAAATTTGCCAGCATAGCCTGATCCAGCAGCCCCGTGCGGGTTGATGCCCCCAGAACCACGCCGGCCAACCCGGCATGGCGCACCGCCGCAATATCGGCCCTCATCTGGTCAACTTCGTCCGGAGCAAATACGAAATCTCCGGGTCTTGGCCGGATCATGCAATATACCGGGATGTTGACCTGGGCGGCGGCGTGGATCAACCCCGGTGTCGGGCTTAAGCCGCCCAGTTCAAGGGCTGCGCATAGCTCAACCCGGTCAGCGCCACCGGCAACGGCACTGTGTAAACCGGCAACCGTATCAACACAGACCTCAAGGCGTACACCTGTCACCTGACACCAATTTCAGCCAATGCCAAATTCAGCGCAGCGGGAATGTCCGTGTCGCTTTCGCGCTGCTGCGGCAGATCGGGTGGCGCGTTTTCTGGCGTCAGATAGCGCCAGCCCTGAAACGGGCGTTTGGGGGCAGACTGGGTGCGAATTAGCCTGGCATCCATGCGAATACCACAGCGCCTGATACCATCTTCGCCGATAACTTCATCCAGCGCGACAATGCGCTGGCGCGCCTGAACCACGCCCTTGATGACCCAATAAAGTGACCCGCCTGCCAGCAACTCTGCCGAGCGTTTCGGCCACATCCGGGTCACATGGCGGGTTTCGGTGCTTTGGCGGGCATCAATGTGGCGGGCAAGTTCCGAATAGGACGCGACACCGACGCATAATTTTACCAGATTTATGTATTGCGCCAAAGGCACCCCCAAGATATAGTGCAATCCCCATGCTATAGCCTAGCAGCAACAGGATGGAATACAAGTTGATCAACCGCCCACGGCTTTATTGACCGGCGCGCTGGATCGCCCTACTCTGGCAAACTGCCAGACACCCATTGGGATTATTGAGATGAGCCGTTTTTCCGCCCCGATCGCCGAGCAAATATGGGATATGAAATATCGCCTGAAAAAACCCGATGGCACGGCGGTGGACCGATCGGTTGAAGATACCTGGCGTCGCATTGCCCGCGCATTGGCCAAGCCGGAAAAAGATGCGGCACTTTGGGAAGATAAGTTTTACGCTGCGCTGGAAGATTTCAAATTTCTGCCCGCCGGCCGGATCACCGCCGGTGCAGGCACGGCGCGTTCGGTTACCCTGTTCAATTGCTTTGTCATGGGCACGATCCCGGACAGTATGGGCGGCATTTTTGATATGCTGAAAGAGGCCGCGCTGACCATGCAGCAGGGTGGCGGTATCGGCTATGATTTCTCAACCATCCGGCCCAATGGTGCCGATGTAAAAGGCGTGGCTGCGGATGCATCCGGTCCGCTGTCGTTCATGGATGTCTGGGACGCCATGTGCCGCACGATCATGAGCGCCGGATCACGTCGCGGCGCGATGATGGCAACCATGCGCTGTGACCACCCGGACATCGAAGATTTCGTATCCGCCAAGTCGGACCCGGCGCGATTGCGCAATTTTAATCTGTCGGTGCTGATCAGTGACGCATTCATGGCGGCAGTTGCAGCAGATGACAGTTGGGAATTGTCGTTTGACGACACGATATACCGCACGCTTCAGGCCCGCGATCTGTGGAACAGGATCATGCGCGCCACCTATGATTATGCTGAACCCGGGGTGATTTTTATTGACCGGATCAACCAGATGAACAATCTGGCCTATTGCGAAGATATAACGGCCACCAACCCCTGCGGTGAACAACCCCTGCCGCCCTATGGTGCCTGCCTGTTGGGGTCGGTCAATCTGGCGCAGTTGGTGGAAAACCCGTTTGAGGATGACGCCCGGCTTGATGACGCCGGGCTAAGTGAATTGGTACAAACCGCCGTTCGGATGATGGATAATGTGGTGGATGTATCGCGGTTTCCGCTGAAGGCGCAGGAACAGGAGGCCCACGCCAAACGCCGGATCGGGCTGGGGGTAACCGGGCTGGCGGATGCCTTGCTGATGCTGGGTTTACGCTATGGGTCCAAGCAAGCGGCGCGTCAGACCGAGCGCTGGTTGCATGCTCTTTCCCGCGCCGCCTATCTGGCGTCGGTGGATTTGGCCAAGGAAAAAGGCGCGTTCCCGCTGTTTGATGCGGATGCGTTTCTGGCCAGTGGCGCGATGCAGAAAATGGACAAGGATGTGCGCGACGCCATTGCCAGCCACGGCATACGCAACGCATTGCTGACCTCAATTGCGCCAACCGGCACGATCAGCCTTTATGCCGGCAATGTTTCTTCTGGCATAGAACCGGTGTTTGCCTATGGCTACACGCGCAAGGTTTTGCAGAAAGACGGATCCCGCACCGAGGAAGAGGTGGTTGATTATGCCGTACAGCTTTGGCGCGAGAAATTTGGCGATGTTGAATTGCCCGACTATTTTGTAAACGCCCAGACATTGGCCCCGCTGGACCATGTTCGCATGCAGGCGGCGGCACAGAAATGGATCGACAGCTCAATTTCCAAAACCATCAACTGCCCGGAAGATATTTCGTTTGAAGCGTTCAAGGACGTCTATCAACAAGCTTTTGATACCGGCTGCAAGGGCTGCACAACCTATCGCCCCAATGATGTCACCGGGTCGGTTCTGTCGGTTAGCGAAACCTCTGAAACCGTGCCGGAAATCGACACCGGGGCGGATGTAGTTTATCTTTCAGAACCGCTTGAGCGACCAAAAGAGCTTGAGGGTAACACCTACAAACTGCGCTGGCCCGATAGCGAACACGCGATTTACATCACCATCAATGACATCGTCATCGGCGGCCATCGCCGCCCGTTTGAGGTGTTCATCAATTCCAAGAATATGGAACATTTCGCATGGACAGTGGCGCTGACCCGGATGATTTCGGCGGTGTTCCGGCGCGGTGGTGATGTGTCCTTTGTGGTTGAAGAACTAAAGGCCGTGTTTGATCCCCGCGGCGGGGCCTGGATGGAAGGCAAATACATCCCGTCAATACTGGCTGCAATTGGCGGTGTAATTGAACGCCATCTGGTTTCAATCGGGTTTATTGCCGGTGAAGGCATGGGCTTAAAGTCTGATCCACACGCGGATGTCAGCAAACTGGGCCCCGTAAAAGGCAAGGCCTGTACATCCTGTGGCAGCCCTGAATTGCGCATGGTTGAGGGCTGCATGACCTGCGCCAATTGCGGCTATTCAAAATGTGGATGACCCCGATCCGCCGCTAAAAGTTGAGTCTTTGACGCCACAGGTTGTTGTTTTTTAAACCAGCCGTCTTTCCCGTCTGCCCGATATTGTTAATGATTCCTTAACAATAAGAATAAAATGGCAGGTTTTACAGGCATGGCGACGGGCGCTTCAGGCACGTTCCTAATTTCATGGGCTCAGGTTGAGCTTGACGGGTTGGTGGATGCACAGCCCGGCGAAATCATGGTCGGCGCGACCTGGTGCTGGAGCGGGCAGGCCATTCGGATTGATGATCCGCGCGATATTTATGTGTTGCAGGGCGGTGAAGATATTGCCCAAACACACCGGCGGGCTGCAAATCGGCTAAAGCGGTTTTTAGGTGACCAAAAGCTGTTTGGGAAAAAAACTTCCGCTGACATCGAACAACCACTGTTTCGCTATGGTTTTGAACTGACCGATGGCTACGAAAAATTTCAGGCGACTTTAATCGAAGTTGACAGCGGCCAGTGCCCGATGCTGATTTTTATCGGTGCGTTGCCCCCGGTTGATCAGGATCTCTGGGTGGTTTCCTGTTCTTTGCCTGCCTCGTCCAAACGGTCCTTGAAATCGGCGCGTGGTACGGTTTGTTTTTCACCGGATACAAAAATCACCACACCGGATGGTCAAAAACGGGTTTCAGAACTTTGTGCAGGCGATCTGGTCTGTACCAAAGATAACGGGGCGCAGGAAATCTGCTGGATCGGCAGCCGGGAAATTACCGGTGGCCGTTTGCTGGCGATGCCGGAGCTGCGCCCGGTGCGGATCAAGGCCCACGCTTTGGCGGATCGCGAACCGGATCAAGATCTGGTCCTGTCCCCGGATCACAGGCTTTTGGTAAAAGGCCCGGTGGCGCAGGCGTTGTTTAACACGCCCGAGGTTTTGGTTGCAGCGCGCGATCTGGTGAACGACAAATCCATTCGCGTTGATCACCGGTGTCTGGGGATTACCTATATCCACCTGATGCTTGAACAGCACCAGATCGTCTGGGCCAATGGCGTTGAAGTGGAAAGCTTTCACCCCGCGGGTATGGACACAGACAACATTGACCCGATCCAGCGGCAGGGTCTTTGGGACAGGTTCCCTGACATTCGCCAGGACGTTTATCTTTATGGTGAATTTGCCCGGCGCAACCTGTCGCGATCAGAGGCGGCCGTCCTGTCCCACGGCGGTATCTGAGGGTCCTTGACTCTGAATAACCCATCTGTATAACCGCGCTGTTCCGGCCCCTAGGGTCGGACCGTTCATTTGGTGTTGGTGGCCCCCGCAAGGGGATGCCTGTCGGTTGAAAAACCTAGGACAACGCCCTTCATAGTGGCCAGAAATGGCCCGTACAGATCGAAGGAGATCAGCCGTGACCAAACGCACTGCTGCCAAGCATAAAATTGACCGCCGGATGGGTGAAAACATCTGGGGTCGTCCGAAATCCCCGGTTAATCGTCGTGAATATGGCCCCGGCCAGCACGGTCAGCGCCGCAAGGGCAAACTGTCAGACTTTGGTTTGCAGCTGCGCGCCAAGCAAAAGCTAAAAGGCTATTACGGTGATCTGACTGAAAAGCAGTTCCGCCGGATTTACGGCGAAGCCGAGCGGGTCAAAGGCGATACTGGTGAAAACCTGATCGGCCTGCTGGAACGCCGCCTGGACGCGGTTGTGTACCGCGCCAAGTTTGTGCCAACCGTGTTTGCGGCGCGTCAGTTCGTGAACCATGGCCATGTCACAGTGAACGGCCAAAAGGTAAACATCCCGTCCTACCGTGTAAAAGAGGGCGACGTTATTGAAGTCCGTGAGCGGTCCAGACAAATGGGCCTTGTGCTTGAGGCAACTCAGCTGCCGGAACGCGACGTGCCGGATTATCTGGATGTGGACCACGGCAAACTAAAGGCGACATTCGTGCGCACACCCGGTCTGGGCGATGTGCCTTACCCAGTGATGATGGAACCAAATCTGGTGATCGAATATTACGCCCAGAACTAGTGAATAAAACATATTACCAAAGGGCCGCCCGGTTGGGTGGCCTTTTTTTTGCCTATCCGCCTGCCGGGTTCAGGCGTTTCGTGTTATATTGCAGCCATTGTATTTTTCAATTTGGAGGCAACCATGGCCAAACGTGATATTTCATTTGCCAGTTTTAACCTTTTGAACCTGCAACTGCCCGGTGACGCAATTTATGGCGATACCGATGGCTGGGATCAGGATATTTATGATCGCAAGATCGAATTCACTTCGGCGATGCTCACGCGCCTTGGCGCCGATGTCATCGGTATGCAAGAGCTTTGGGCACAGGGGGCACTTGATCAGGTTTTGACGGCGGCAAATATGGACAGCGACTACGCCGCCCTTGTGCCGCCCGGACATAGCGGTTCTAAAATTGTCTGCGCTGCTGCCGTGCGCCGCGATATTCTGGTTGGTACACCCCATTGGATCACCGATTTTCCGCCCGAAACAGTTCTGAAATCCGGGGGCGATGACCCGCAACAGGACCATATTGAGGTGTCGCTTTCCACATTTTCACGGCCAGTGCTGCATTTTCAGGTTCAGCCAGACAGCAGCACACCGGTGATTGATGTGTTCGTAACCCATTTTAAATCCCGGCTGCCAACCAAGATTTGGCGTGAACGGGACTGGTATGACCGGGACGTCCACGGGGTTCACCGAAATGCGCTGGGCTACGCCTTATCAACCATCCGGCGCACCGCTGAGGCGGCCGCATTGCGGGTTTTGATCACCAAACTCACCAAGGGAACCAACAGCCCCGCGGTGTTGATCGGTGATATGAATGACGGCAAAAATTCAAACACCCTGAATATTTTGTCGGAGCAGCCCAAATATCTGTCACCGCTTTCAACCGGGGGCGGGGACAATGCGCTTTATACCGCACAAACAATGCAGGAATACCGCTCGGTGCGCGATGTGTATTACACCCATGTCTATAAGGGTCAGCGCGAAAGCCTTGACCATATTTTATTCAGTGAGCAATTTTACGACAACTCAAAACGCCGGTTGTGGGCCTTTGATGAGATGCTGGTGACCAACGACCACCTAAATCGCGATGACCACAAAGAAAGCGGCACCAACGATCATGGGATCATCCGGGTTGGCTTTAAATGGAAACCGGCACCCGGTGCGATGGCCTAGGCTTAGGCTCACAGCGGAATAGGGCGGCCCTCTGCAATGGCTTCCATGGCGAAATATGAGGTCACAGAATCCAGTTCCACGCCTTCAATCAGCCGCTGATACACCCTGTCATAGCTGGTCATATCTGCGGTCACGACCTTTAGCTGATAGTCATAATCCCCGCCAATACGGTGAAAATCGACAATTTCGGGGATGTTCAGCACATGGCGGCGAAATTTTTCCAGCCAGTCGGCCGAATGGTGGCGCGTGCGCAGCATGACAAACACCACCAGATCCAACCCCATTTTCTGCCGGTCAATGCGTGCAACCGACCCCAGATATATCCCCGCATCCGTCAGCGCGCGTAACCGACGCCAACAGGCGTTTTGCGAAACGCCCACCCGCTCGGCCAGTTCCCGTTGCGACAGGGAAGCATCTTTTTGCAGCTCACTCAGAATCAGGCTATCAATATGATCTATTTTTTTGCGCTTCATTTGGTCATATGACAACAAAACAGACGAAAAGGCAAGAAAATAGGGTAAATTATTGCAGGATTATGGGGTAAAATCTTTGAAAGAAGATAGGAAACAACATGGCCCTGCAATCATTCAAAACCCAGCTAAGTAAAAACAATACCCTGTCTGAGTTTCGGGGTGGCATCATTGGCGAAGGCGTCATGATCCCGGGTCTGAACGGGCCGGTGCCGCTGGTTTACGCCGATTATGTCGCCTCGGGCCGGGCAATGGTTCAGGTGGAAGACTTTATCAGCCAACAGGTGCTGCCCTATTACGCCAACAGCCACACCGAGGCATCCTATTGCGGTGGCTACATGACCCGCCTGCGCGAAGAGGCCCGCACCCAGATTGCCAGACTGACCAATGCAAATGATGATTACACCGTGATTTTTGCCGGTTCAGGGGCAACCGCCGGGCTGAATAAATTGATTAGCCTGTTGGGTGTGAACGAAGCCGCAAACCCGGTGGTTTTTGTCGGCCCCTATGAGCACCATTCAAACCTGTTGCCGTGGCGTGAAAGCAAAGCAAAAGTGGTCGAAATTGCCGAAGCACC
This sequence comes from uncultured Marinosulfonomonas sp., assembly GCA_964514925.1. Classification (GTDB taxonomy): domain Bacteria; phylum Pseudomonadota; class Alphaproteobacteria; order Rhodobacterales; family Rhodobacteraceae; genus NVTR01. The sequence continues at coordinate 16,582 of CAZETX010000009.1, read as the reverse complement.
CGGCGGCGGCCCGGATCTGGATTTGCTGGCAGCTGCGTTGCGCCAACACGCCGATGCCGATCTGAAAATCGGCAGTTTTTCAGCCGCATCCAACGTTACCGGTATTGTCACCGACCCCGATGCCATTACCCGGTTGCTTAAACAAAATGGCGCGCTTTCAATCTGGGACTACGCCGGCGCCGGCCCCTATCTGCCCATTGATATGCAGGGCAAACCCGGCGCTGAAATTGATGCAGCCGTGGTGTCGTGTCACAAATTTGTCGGCGGGCCCGGTGCCTCTGGCCTGCTGATAATTCGCGACACCGCGGTTAGCAGAACCACCCCCAGCTGGCCCGGTGGCGGCACGGTTTCCTTCGTGTCGCCCTGGCGGCAGGACTATACCGATAATCTGGCAGAACGCGAAGAGGCCGGTACACCAAATGTCATCGGTGACATCCGCGCAGCACTGGTTTTTCTGGTAAAAGAGGCGATCGGCGATAAGGAAATAACCACGCAAGAGGCCAGGTTTTGTAAGCTGGCGCAGGACGGCTGGGCCGACAACCCGCATTTGAATGTACTGGGCCACAAAACAGCGCACCGTTTGCCGATTTTTTCCATCCTGGTCACAGACACCGATGGCAAACTGGTCTCAGAACAGGATTTCACCAGAATGCTCAGCGACAGATACGGCATTCAGGCGCGGGGCGGCTGCGCCTGTGCCGGCCCCTATGGCCATCGGTTGCTGAACATTGATCGCGTAACATCCGAACGGCTGCGTTCAGAAATACTGGCCGGAAATGAGGTGAATAAACCGGGTTGGGTCAGGCTGAACTTCAGCTATCTGATGGATGAAATAACTGTCCAGTTTATCATCGACAGTGTGAATGAGCTGGCAAATAACTGGGCAACATTGGCACCGGCTTCGGTCAAGGCAGCATAGTTCAGGGGCGAAAGCTGGCGCGGTAACTTTTTGGCGTATGCCCGGTAAAGTCCCGAAACGCGGCGTTAAAAGCAGAAAGGCTGTTATAACCGACATCCAGCGCGATGTTGGTGATGGATTGCTCGGAACCCGCCAGTGCCTCAATCGCCCGGATCATCCGCATTTGCCGCAGTGCCTGCCGCCATGTCATGCCCATTTCATCCGCGAACCGGCGTGACAAGGATCGCGGCGTAACGGCCAGTTCAGCCGCCAGAAATTCAAACCGTAACTGCTGGTTTAATCCTTCTTCCATCAGCCCAAGGGCGCGCCGCATCAACTTGGATTTCGCGCCGGGCATTGCCGTGGGGCTGGGTGTTTCTGACAATTTCCATGTCACCTGCGCCAGGGTGCTGAAAATGCCCCGCGCATATTCAGATAATACCCCGCTGTCCGGCCCCCATTCGCGGCAGGCCAAAACCAGTTCCCGTGCCAGCGGCGTCATCTCAAAAACACTAAGCGCGGATTTGGGTTTGGGGCAAAACCCGGTATCAAACAGCACTGAACACACGGTAATTTTTTGCGGAATTGAAATCCGGATAGGCTTGCCAGCCTCAATCAATGCAGCGCGCGCCGGGGCAAGCGACCAGCACCGGCCCGCTGCCTCAAGCCGCATAGCCCCCTTCGCGGCATACAGCAGATAATGCCGGTCAACCTGAAACGACTTGGTCGGCTCGGGGGTAAATTCCTGATAAAAGCAATAGGCCTCTGGTGTGCTCATCTGATCAGACTAACAGGTTTTCACGCAACTGTTTCCAGCAATTCCGCCCGAAATCTCCGACTGATCGGGGGCGCCGTCATCAACGGTCGTAAAACCTTGCCAATTGCCGCGAAATGATCCGAAGATACATAGGTGGAAAAATCGTTTTCGTTTTCCCATTCGTGCAAAATGAAACAGGTGTCGCCCGTTTCCGGGTCGGCAAACGGGCGGAATGCGATGCATCCCGACATTGCGCGCACAGCGTTGCCTTCAGCGCTTAGGGCCGCCATGGCAACGGCTCGGTTTTTCACTGAGGTTTTAAATTCTACTATTGTGATCAACATGTTAGCTACTTTCCTTTGGTCGTTTGAAACAATATCCGAAACTGGTGCGGCTTGGCGGTCCGGTAACAAACTGGTGGTGTTCAGCCGCTGGCAACCCGGCGCTCCGGGCCAGCCGGTCAATTTGTTCGCTTGCATACCAACGGTGTCGCCAGCGCAGCCAGATCAGCCACTGGCACCAGTGCGGGCGACTGATCACCAGCAACATCTGCCCCCCCGGCGCCAGACATTCATACATTTTTCCAAGGGCGGCCTGCGGGTTCCGGCAATGTTCAATCACATGGGCACCAAGCATAAGATCGAACCTATGGCGGGGTTCGAACTGTTCCAGAAACAGCTGATGGCAGGACAATGTCGCCACCTTTGTGCGCAGTGCCAAGCTTGCTTGTTCCAGCATTTTGGCGGATGGATCAACCAGCGTAAGATCCACAGCCTTCCCGGTTTTTCCAATGGCCGCCTGTGCAAACACCCCGCTGCCACAGCCCATGTCACAAATTCGCGCACCGCGCTTCAAATCGGGGCCACAAGCGCGCAGAAAATCCCGGTAGGCAGTGACATATCCGATACGCGCGAGTTTTTCAGTCCAACCCCGCGCCGACAGGTCATATCGCCCAATTAATCCACCATCGCCCATGTGCACCCCCGATTTACCCTGTATGCCCACAGGTGAGGGTGGTTTCTGTCGCTGATCTGACAGAAACCAACGTCTACCTGACAACCTGATGGCGCTGGCATTGCCAGGGTTGGGCCGCTAATACTGCTGAAAGAAAATATGAGTACGCATTATGACAACTGGTCCATTACCCAAGCCCGGAATTCTGGATATTCGCCCCTACAAAGGCGGGGTCAGTCAGCTTGACGGCGTCACTGACCTGATAAAACTGTCGTCAAACGAAAATCCCTTTGGCCCCAGTGAGCTTGCCAAAGCTGCCTTTGCAGAGACCGCTCAGCAACTGCACCGCTACCCACCCTCAGACCACGCAGAACTGCGCGCCGCCATTGCCACAACCTTTGATCTGGATGCGGATCGGATAATATGTGGCGCGGGCTCGGATGAAATCATTACGTTTCTGTGCCAGACCTACGCCGGGCCGGGGGATGAGGTGATCCATACCGAGCACGGGTTTTCGATGTACCGGATATCAACGCTGGCGGCAGGTGCGACACCGGTTGAGGTGCCTGAAATCAACCGCCGGGTGGATATCGATGCTGTCCTGAGCGCCTGCACCGAAAAAACCAAGCTGGTGTTCATTACCAATCCGGCCAATCCTGCCGGCACGATGATTGATGCTGAAACAACCGCGCGACTGGCAGACGGTTTACCTGATCATACGCTGCTTGTGCTGGATGGGGCCTATGCGGAATTTGCCGAAGGCTTTGACGGTGGCGCCAAATTGATCGAAAGCCGCAATAACGTGGTGATGACCCGCACCTTTTCCAAGCTCTATGGGCTGGGCGGGCTACGGGTCGGCTGGGGCTACGGACCACAGGGCGTTATTGACGCCTTGAACCGGGTGCGCGGGCCGTTCAACCTGTCACAAACCCAACTTAAAACCGCCAAAGCCGCTGTTTTAGACCGCGATAACGCACAGAAATACCACCTTGAGAACGCCCGCTTAAGAAAATGGCTGGCCCAGAGACTGGCCGATATCGGGGTGCCGTCTGACCCGTCATATGCAAATTTTTTGCTGGCGCGTTTCGCAGATCAGCACGAAGCTGACGCCTGTGACAGTTACCTGCGGGCAAATGGCATCATCGTGCGCCGTGTTGCGGGCTATAAATTGCCAGATTGTTTGCGCATTACCATCGGCGACGAAGCAGCGTGCCGCCGGGTGGTGCACACCATCACGGCTTTCAGGGAAAGCAGAACATGAGTATTATTTACCAACGGGTTGCCCTGATCGGGCTGGGCCTGATCGCCGGCTCCATGGCCCATGCAATGCGTCGCAAGGGTTTGGCCGGGCATATTGTCGGAACCGCTCGGTCCGCTGAAACCCGCGATATTGCGCGTGAAATCAACCTTTGTGATACAATCGTCGATACTGCCGCCCAGGCCGTCAAAGATGCCGATCTGGTGGTTCTGGCCATTCCCGTCGGGGCCATGGAAGCTGTGGCGCGCGACATAGCTGCGCACCTGAAACCCGGCGCGACCGTAACCGATGTCGGCTCGGTAAAGCAGGCGGTTATTGATGCGGTCGCCCCCCATATTCCCGCAGGGGTTCATTTCGTCCCGGGCCATCCGATGGCGGGAACCGAACATTCCGGGCCGCGTTCCGGTTTTGCCGAACTGTTTGACAATCGCTGGTGTCTGCTGGTCCCGCCAAAGGGAACTGACGCGGATGCCGTCACCAAATTGCAAACCCTGTGGCAGGAAATGGGGGCCAATGTTGAACAGATGGAGGCCGGGCACCACGATCTGGTCTGCGCTGTTACCTCCCACGCGCCGCACCTGATTGCCTATACCATGGTGGGTGTGGCGGATGATCTGCGCCGGGTGACAGATTACGAGGTCATCAAGTTTTCGGCTGCCGGTTTTCGTGATTTCACCCGCATTGCCGCCTCTGATCCGACCATGTGGCGCGATGTGTTCCTGAATAACAAAGAAGCCACGCTTGAAGTTCTCGGGCGTTTCACCGAAGAACTTTTCGCCCTGCAACGCGCCATCAGAACCGGCGATGGTGAACATCTGCATGACTATTTCACCCATACCCGCGCCATCAGACGCAGCATCATAGAAGCCGGGCAGGATACTGACGCACCAGATTTCGGACGGGGGGAGAAACGATGAAATTTCGGATTTTCCTGTCAGTTTTGGGTTTGGCAGGGGTGGTTTTACAACCGGTAATGGCCGACGCACCTGACAAATCCCTGATCCCGGTCCTGCGCCCGGATACCCAATTAGCCCCACGGCCCGACACGATGGTAATTGTCACCCAGGCACCGGGCATTAAAACGTCATTGCGGCCCTATTCGCGGCCCCTAAATTTGACCACCGGCCAAATAACGCAATCCGTACCAGAGGTTCAACTGGCCATGGCGCGCCGCAATACCAATACAAATCGTACACGGGGAATTTGTGGTGTTAGCGGCATTCAGGGGCAGAATCTGGCGCGAATTCCGGGACGCCTTCGGGGATGTGGCATCAAATCTCCGGTTCGTGTCACCTCAGTTGCCGGTGTCAGCCTGTCCCATCCGTCAACGATGAACTGCACCACTGCAAAAGCACTGAACACCTGGGTGGGCAATTCGGTTGTGCCCATTATCGGCCGCCTTGGTGGCGGCGTCACCAGCCTGCAGGTTATTGCCGATTACAGTTGCCGGACCCGCAATAACAGGCCGGGCGCAAAAATTTCCGAACATGGCAAAGGCGCGGCCCTTGATATTTCCGGGTTTAATCTGAAAAACGGCACAACGCTGGATGTAAAAAGCGGGTGGAACACGCGCGGTGATGGCAAAATACTGAAAAACCTGCACCGCGCGGCCTGTGGCCCCTTTGGCACCGTATTAGGCCCAAACTCAGACCGGTTTCATCAGGATCATTTCCATGTTGATACCGCCAGTTACCGGGGCGGCAGTTACTGCCGTTAGCGACGGGCAAGGCGCGGGGCAGGGCCCAGCGGGATCGCCCCCAGTCGCATTCTTCCACCCTGAAATATCCAGTCGGCCTCCAGATAATTCACGTCGTCAGTTTCCAGCGCCATCAGCTGTAATATACTTTCGACGGCGCCAAAAAATCCACCCAGATTCATGCCCATATCCTGCAACATCTGATAAATCCCGCGCCAGTTCTGGGCTTTGATGGTCAGTTTTCCGTCCAGAAATCCACGTTCATCTATGCCAAGCTGGCCACTTGCCCGAAAATCCATATCCCCCCAGATTATTTGCAATCGGTTGACTTGCATACCCGCAAGTCTGGGCAGGTTTTGTTCAATCGCAAACCGGTCCCAGGGGGCGTCAAACATCATGGTCGCGTCAAACCGCAGTGCCTCTATAACTTCCGGCAATTGATTGTCCGGGTTCAAAATGGCGGCGACACCTTCTGGTGGGCGCACATCCAGCGCCTGTATCACTATGTCCTGTGCGTTCTCCAGAACCGGCGCAATGCTGGTATTAAACTGACCTGTTTGCATGGCCATTGACCAGCCTTGATTGGACTGAAGCGCAAAATTGGATATTTCCAACGCCGTGCGGTTCAGCGTCAATGCGGTGTCCGGTTTGAACACAACTGATCCGCGCATGCGATCGGTTGTGATGGCCATCCTGTCATAGCCGATGTCCAGCGTCTGGGTGTTGGGCCAGACCGCCACCAGATGGTTGGGCTTATAACTTAGTGCCAAAATCTTAAAAAACGGCGCCGACCATGTAACATTTTCACCCAGACCAGCCACCACGACATCTTCAATGGTGGTATCGAACCGGTTGGGAAAGCCAATGGTGTTCAGCGCTGAATACTGGGTATTTAATGACCGGCCGGAATTGTCATTCAGCCACGACGTCATGCCACGTTCAACAGCGCTTGAACCAACAAACCAATACCCGCCCCACAGCACACTGATACTTATTAGTACCCATAGCAGTATTCGCATTATGGCCCCTTTGACTTGCCCAATTCAAAGGTGTTTAAAGCGCCCAATGAATAAGGACCAGAGCAATGGGCGATAAACCCCTATGGGTCTTCGGATATGGCTCATTGGTCTGGAATCCGGGGTTTCCCAGTGAAGAAAACTGCATCGCGCGATTGCACGGGTTCGCGCGATCATTCTGCATGCGATCAATCCATCACCGCGGCACGGTGGCGCAGCCGGGGCTGGTTCTGGCATTGGATAAGCTCGCGGGTTCCTGTTGTGACGGTGTTGCCTGGCGGGTACCGGACAGTGACGCGGCCCAAACCCTGCGATACCTGCGTGAACGGGAACTGATTTCGTCGGCCTATCTGGAAGCCACGTTAGAGGTTCAATTGAAAGACGGGCGTCAGGTAACGGCGCTAACCTTCATTGTTGATACCCAACATGATCAATATTGCGGTGGTTTACCCCTGGAGGAACAGGCAGGCATCATCGCCAATGCCACCGGTGGGCGCGGTCCAAACCCGGACTATCTGTATAATACCGCCCAACATCTGGCAGAACTTGGCATTAACGATCCTGAACTTGAGACATTGATGGAAATGGTTAAAAAATCCTTGAAAAACGCGCGCATGCAATCCGCTGTTGGCAGCGGGACAGTCAGGCCCTAAAGTCGCGCCAAATATAATAGCGTCAGGAAACGTCCAGATGGACCAGCCGGACCGCGAGGTCGAGCTACAGTTTACCCAACCCGTCAGGCAGATCATGCTGATGCTGATCTGTTTGGGGCTTGTGGGCTTTGGCGTTTACATCGCCATCCCGCGGATCGGGCCGGTATTCCTGTCCAATATCCAGCTGAATGGCCTGATCGTTTTCGTCTTTCTGGTCGGTGTATTCGCGTGTTTCTGGCAGGTGATTGAACTGATCAGCTCGGTCAGCTGGATCGAAGGCTTTGTTGGTGGTCGCGTCGGGCATGCCATGGTCAAGGCGCCCCGCCTATTGGCGCCATTGGCGTCGCTGTTGCGCACGCGCGGTGCAAAAATGCAGATCGGTTCAGCGTCGGCGGGCTCGATATTGGATTCGGTTGCCACCCGTATCGAAGAAACCCGCGATATCACCCGCTATATCGTCAGCCTGTTGATTTTCCTTGGTTTGCTGGGAACGTTTTGGGGGCTGGCAACCACGATCCCGGCGCTGGTTGAAACCATTCGCTCGCTTGAACCGCAGGAAGGCGAAAGCGTTTCGGATGTATTTGCACAACTTGTTGGCGGCCTTGATAAACAACTCAGCGGCATGGGCGTCGCCTTTGCGTCGTCCCTGTTGGGTCTTGCCGGGTCGCTTGTTGTCGGGTTGCTGGAACTTTTTGCCAGCAACGGGCAGAACCGGTTTTACCGGGAACTGGAAGAATGGCTGTCCACCATCACCCGCCTTGGGTTTTCCAGCGGCGACAGCGCTGACAGCGGCGGCGGGGATGCGGACGCAACTGCGGCAATGCTGGCCCATTCAGCCGAGCAAATGGACGCGCTGCAATCACTGTTCACCCAGTCTGATGTCAACCGTTCACTGGTGGATGATCAACTGGGCATGCTGGTGGCTTCGGTGGAGGGGCTGGTTGCTAAAATGGATGTGGGTGAGGGCAAATCGGCCTCACTTGATCGTGTTGCCGACGGGCAGGAACGCCTGATTACGATACTTGAGAAAAATGCCGAAATCACCGGTGGCACCGATGGTGCCCATGTGGACGCCGAAAGCAGAATGCGACTGCGATCCATTGATGTGCAGCTTTTGCGCATACTGGAAGAAATGTCTGCCGGGCGGCAGGAAAGCATTGCCGATCTGCGCACTGATCTGTCGCAACTGACCAAGTCCATCAAAGCGCTTAGCCGCGATACCGCCGGCACCAGCGCCCGGAAGGGGTAAGCCATGGGGCTTTCCCGACGTTCCGGCCAGCGCATGTCGGCCAATGTCTGGCCCGGCTTTGTGGATGCGATGACAGCGCTTTTGCTGGTCCTGATGTTCGTGCTGACGATTTTCATGATCATGCAGTATGTCCTTAGCGAAACCATCAGCGGGCAGGAAACCGAACTGGATGACCTGACCCTTGAACTTACCGAACTGGCGCAGGCTCTGGGGCTGGAACAGCAACGAACCTTCCAACTGGACGAGCAGATAACAACGCTGGATGCCTCATTGGATCAGGCACGGGATCAGGCAACGGCGCAGGCCGCCCTTATTGCTAACCTAACGCTGCAAACCCAGTCACAAGCAGATGAACTAAGCCAGCGGCAGACGCAGATAACCTCGTTTGAAGCGCAGGTCGCAACGTTGCTGGCAGAGCGCAATGACGCCCGTGCGCAGGGGGCGGCACTGACAGTGGCGCTTGCGGATCTGGAGCAGGAAAAAACCGAACTGCTAACCCAACAGCAAGCTCTGCAATTGGCACTGGCCGGAATGCGCGACGAAATAGATGCCCAGACAGAAGCTGCAAGACTGGCCGCGGCACAACGATCAGCGCTGGATGCGCTGGTATTGGATTTGCGCAATCAGGCGGCTGAAACGGACCTGTCCCTGTCCAATGCGCTGGCTCAGTTGCAGGATAGTCAGGGCCAGAATGCCGAGCTCAACACCCGGGTTGATGAACTCGCGGCAGCGCTTTCGGCCGAAGAAAGGGCGCGGCTTGCAGAATTTGCGGCAGCACAAATTTTGCAGGACCGGCTGCGCAACGCTGAAATAGCGCTAAGCGAAGCCGAAAAGATCAGGCTGGCTGAGGTCGCCGCCGCGCAGGCGTTGCGGGAAAAACTTTTGAACGCGGATGATGAACTGACGGCCATGACTTTGGCGCTGGAAGAAAAGCGCAAGCAGGCGGAAGACACCCTGACCCTGATCGCCGCCGCTAAAGCCCTGGAAATTGATCTGAATGAGCGTCTGGCAATCGCACTGCTTTCTGAAACCAACCTGCAACAGCAGATTGAAACGGTACAGGCAGATCAATCCAGCGCCTCACAACAACTTGTCACCGCACAGGAAGCCCTGGCGGTTGCCCTGCTGAATATTGATACCATAACCCTTCAGCTCGACGTGGCAAAAACCGCCGAAACCGAAACGGCATCACGCCTTGCCAGTGTCGAAACCGCCCTTGCAGCCGCCCTTTTGTCGCGTGACACCGCGCAGCAGGGTCTGCAGGCAGAATCCCTGCAACGGGGGGAAATTCAGGCGCGCCTGCAAGCCGTCGAAATCGCACTTGCCCAAATCACATCAGAGCGCGACACATTGCAGCTTAGTCTGGACAATGCAGACAGCACAGGCGCCGATTTTGCCAGACAGTTATTGGAAACCAAATCGGCCCTTGCTGTTGCGCTGGCAGAAATGGATGCGCTAAAATCAAACCTTGGCGATGAGGCCGACCTGCGCAAAAATCTGGCGGCGGCTCTGGCGGCAAGACTGGCCGCCCAACAACAGGCCGACAGCCAGATCACCGCCGCCGAACGTAATGCAATCCTGTTGTCGGTGGCCAATGAAGCACTGGCAGGCGAGACGGCAAAATCCGCCGAAAGTCTGCGCAAAATCACCGTGTTAAACGAACAGGTCGCCGCTTTGCGGGCGCAGCTTGGTTCACTGCAGGAAATATTGAATACCACGGAAGAACGCGATTCCGCCGCGCAGATTGAACTGACAAACCTTGGGTCCCGTCTGAATACTGCGCTGGCGCGCGTGGCCAGTGAACAAAGCAAACGCGCGAAACTGGAAGAAGCCGAACGCATAAGGCTGGAACAGGAAACGCTGCAGCTTTCCCGCTACAAATCCGAATTTTTTGGCCAGTTGCGTGAATTGCTGGGGGATCGCGAAGGTGTAAAAATTGTTGGCGACCGGTTTGTTTTTTCTTCGGAAGTGTTGTTTGAACCCGCGTCGGTTGATCTGGCGGCGAATGGTAAATCCCAAATCAAACAGGTCGCTGAAATTCTGGGGGAAGTGTCTGATCGGATACCGCCCGAAATTGACTGGATCATCCGGGTCGATGGCCACACTGATAACACGCCTTTGCTTGGCACCGGTCGCTTCCACAGCAACTGGGAACTTTCACAGGCGCGGGCTTTGTCGGTGGTACAGTTTATGATAGATGAGCTTGGCTTCCCGCCAAACCGGCTGGCCGCCACAGGTTTCGGAGAATTTCAGCCCATTGCCGCTGGCAACAGCCCGGAAGCCTTGGCGCAGAACCGGCGGATAGAACTGAAACTGACCGAAAGATAGGGATTTGCCGGATCAGAATTTGAATATCTGACCCGGCATTGATATTAGTCCGCCGTCAAAAGCGGCGGCTTTTTCTTGGATGTGATCCGGGGTGATTCCGGCTCACTCATATCAAGGTGAATTTTTCCGTCCCTGACACCAACCTTCACCAGACCACCCTTGGTCAGTTTGCCAAACAGCAGTTCTTCGGCCAGTGCCTTTTTGATATGTTCCTGAATGACACGGCCAAGTGGGCGCGCCCCCATTTTGTCGTCATATCCCTTATCCGCCAGCCACTCAGCCGCCGGTTTAGACAGCTCAATCTGCACATTGCGGTCCATCAGCTGGGCCTCAAGCTGCAGCACGAATTTTTCCACAACCTGCAGGATCACATCCTTGGACAGTGGTGCAAATCCGATGATCGCATCCAGCCGGTTGCGAAATTCGGGTGTGAAAGTGCGTTCAATCGCCGCCATATCTTCGCCTTCACGGCGATCGCGACCAAATCCAATGGCGGATTTGGCCTGTTCACTGGCCCCGGCATTGGTTGTCATGATCAGGATCACATTCCTGAAATCAACCTGACGGCCATTGTGGTCCGTCAGTTTGCCATGGTCCATGATTTGCAGCAGGATATTGTACACATCCGGGTGGGCTTTTTCAATTTCATCCAGCAGCAATACACAATGCGGATGCTGATCAATTCCATCGGTCAGCATGCCGCCCTGATCAAACCCGACATAGCCCGGCGGCGCACCAATCAGCCGTGAGATCGCGTGTTTTTCCATGTATTCCGACATGTCAAAGCGCAGCAACTCCACGCCCAGCGTGTCGGCCAACTGGCGGGCAACTTCGGTCTTGCCAACGCCCGTGGGCCCGGCAAACAGATAGTTGCCAATGGGTTTTTCTGGTTCACGCAGCCCGGCGCGCGACAGTTTGATCGCCGAACTAAGTGCCGTGATTGCCTCATCCTGACCAAAGACCACGCGCTTTAGCGATACTTCCAGATCCTTCAGCACCTCAGCATCGTTTTTGCTCAGGTTCTTGGGTGGGATGCGGGCAATTTTGGCCACTACCGCCTCAATTTCCTTGGCCCCAATGGTCTTGCGGCGTTTGGCGACCGGCACCAGATGCTGGGCCGCACCGGCTTCGTCAATAACGTCAATGGCCTTGTCCGGCAGTTTGCGGTCATGGATATAACGTGACGCCAGATCAACGGCCGATTTGATCGCATCCGCCGTGTAGCGAATATCATGGTGCTCTTCAAAATAGGGTTTTAACCCTTTCAGGATCTTCACCGCATCATCCAGTGACGGTTCAGCCACATCAATTTTCTGGAACCGGCGCGCCAGGGCGCGGTCCTTTTCAAAATGCTGGCGGAATTCCTTATAGGTGGTTGAACCCATGCAGCGCAGCTTGCCGCCTTGCAATGCAGGTTTCAGCAGGTTGCTGGCATCCATCGCCCCGCCACTGGTGGCACCGGCGCCAATCACAGTGTGAATTTCATCAATGAACAATACCGCATCCGGGTGCGCTTCAAGTTCAGTCACCACAGCCTTCAGCCGTTCCTCAAAATCACCGCGATAGCGGGTACCGGCCAGTAATGAGCCCATATCCAATGAGAATATAGTGGTCTCGGACAGCACTTCGGGTGTTTCACCGCTGATGATTTTGCGCGCCAGACCTTCGGCGATCGCGGTTTTGCCGACACCGGGATCCCCCACCAGCAACGGGTTGTTCTTGCGCCGTCGGCACAGTACCTGAATACAACGTTCCACCTCCGGTTCGCGCCCGATCAGCGGGTCAACATCACCATCACGCGCCTTGGCGTTCAGATCGACGCAATATTTGGCCAGCGCACTTTCCTTGGCCTCACCGGTGTCGTCGTCCGACATTTCTGCGTCAATTTCCTCGGCACCGGATACAGCGCGGGTTTCGCCAAAACTTGGGTCTTTCGCCACGCCATGTGCAATATAATTCACCGCGTCATAGCGGGTCATGTCCTGTTCCTGCAGGAAATAGGCGGCATTGCTTTCACGCTCGGCAAAGATCGCAACCAGTACATTGGCCCCGGTCACCTCAGAGCGGCCAGAGGACTGCACATGGATCGCGGCGCGCTGAATGACCCGCTGAAATGCCGCCGTTGGAACAGCTTCTGAACCTTCCACATCGGTAACCAGCGTTGCCAGATCATCGTCAACAAAATCCACCAGGGTTTTGCGCAATTCCGACAGATCAACATTGCAGGCCTGCATCACCTGTGCGGCGTCGGGTTCGTCAATCAGCGCCAGCAACAGATGTTCCAGGGTTGCCAGCTCATGTTTGCGGGCATTGGCCAGTGCCAATGCCGAATGGATCGCCTGTTCCAGTGTGTTTGAAAATGATGGCACGTTCCATGCTCCTTGTTCAGTGTCGCAACCTAGTGGTTAGCCTCAGTCACAACGATAGCCTCATAGTCTTAAAGTTCGGTTTTATTGTCCGCGCTTCAAGGGGTATTTCAACAAAATTACACACTTTATTTTTACACAACACAATTGGTCCTATTATCACAGTCATATTTTGGTTTTCCTGTGGCGATCATTCAGAAATTGTCCTTACGGCCGCGAACCTCAGTAAAAACAGCGACATCACTGGCATTTTCCATACTAATTGCGGCCTTCAATGCTGCATTTCCGGCGCGCAGAAACGGATTGGTCGCCAATTCTTCGCCTAACTTGGATGGTACAGTCGGAACGCCACCGGCACGGGATTTTTCGATTTTGGCGGCGCGCAATTGCAGATTTTCGTTACCCGGTTCCTGTGTCAGGGCAAATTTTGCGTTGTTGGCGGTGTATTCGTGGCCGGAATACACCATGGTTTCCGGCGGCAGAGCCGCCAGCTTTGACAGGCTGGCCCACATTTGTTCCGGTGTGCCCTCAAATACCCGGCCACATCCCAAGGCCATCAGACTATCGGCGGTAAACACCGCCTGCGCCTCTGGCAGGTAATAGGCGATATGCCCCACCGTATGGCCCGAAACGTCAAAAACCTGCACCTTTTGGCCGGCAAAACTATAATCTGTTCCTTCTGCCACACCGGTATTCAGCGGCGGCAAGCGATGGGCATCGGAATTTGCGCCGATAATCTGTGCGCCGGTTGCTTCTTTCAACTCCCCGACACCATCAATATGATCCCAATGATGGTGGGTCAGCCAGATTTCCGTTAACTTCCATCCCCGCGCTTTCAGCGCTTCTAATATTGGTGCCGCTTCGGGTGCGTCCACCAATGCGGTTTCACCGGTTTCACCGGAATGCAGCAAAAACGCATAATTATCAGACAGGCAGGGAATGGTTACAATCTCAAGGGGCATGGTGTTTCGCTTTCACTTTGCTATGGTGCCCTCAGGATTGCCGAAACAGGACCGGACCGCAATGCATCTTGACGTTGTCGATCTGCGTAACTTCTATTACCGGACCCAACTAGGTCGCGCGGCACAGCGTGCTATCCGGGATCAGGTGGTTAGCCTTTGGCCAGAAGCAAAAGGCCAGACCGTGGTTGGCTATGGTTTTGCCGTTCCTTTACTTCGCCCCTATCTGGCCGACGCGCGGCGCACGATTGGGCTAATGCCAGGGCCCCAGGGGGTTATGCACTGGCCGGTGGGAATGGATAACGTCAGCGTGCTGTGTGAAGAAACACAATGGCCGCTTGATACCGGTCAGGTGGACAAACTTATCCTGATGCACGGGCTTGAAACCAGCGATAGCCCCTCCGCCTTACTTGCTGAATGTGCGCGGGTACTGGGGCCGGGTGGCAAAGGCATCATAATCGTGCCCAACCGCGCCGGATTCTGGTCACGGACCGATGCCACACCTTTTGGCTTTGGCCGCCCCTACAGCAATATGCAGCTGGATGCGCAGTTGAAAAAGCATCAGTTTATTCCCGAACGGCACCGTGCGGCCCTGTATCAACCCCCCAGTCACAAACGCCTTTGGATGAAAAGCGGGAAGTTCCTGGAAAAATATAGCAGATATGTTTCCGGGCGTTTTACCGGCGGGGCGTTGATTGTCGAATTTTCCAAACGCGCAAACGCGCCAACACGTCCCGGTTTGACCGAGGTGGTAAAACGGCCGCTAAAAGTGCTGGATGGTATTGCAAAGCCGGAACCAAAAGCTGTCTGAGCAAGATTGGGAATCGTCCAGAATGCGGGTTGAGGCGGGTTTTTTTGGCATTACAATGGTGTGCAATCCGTCGCACCCTGACAAAAGCCCTGTATTTATTGGAATCAACGCTGTGGAAAACACCACCTAAGCAGTTGCGAGGCGCAAACTCCTCTGCTAAACCCACGCGGATTTTGTCGCTTTGCCAACCGGCTGCGACATGGGTTGCTTTGGACCGTAAACAGCGCGGAACTATTCAGGGCTTTATGACGACAAAGGGGTGGATGTGTCCGAACCAATCTCGATCGCAACCGGCATTGCCGCACGCTATGCCACGGCCATTTTTGAATTGGCCAAAGAAGGCAAGGGCCTGAAGGCGCTGGAAGACAATATTGGCACCATCAAAGATGCTTTGCAAAGCAGCAGTGATTTTAATGCGCTGATCAATTCACCAATCTATACGCGCGATGAGCAAAGCGATGCCGTTGCCGCTCTGGCGAATAAGATGAAACTTTCGCCCACCATGAAGAATACCCTCGCTTTACTGGCAAACAAACGACGCTTGTTTATTTTGCCACAGCTTCTGGCCAGTCTGAATGAACTGATCGCAGAAGAAAAAGGCGAAGTGACCGCCGACGTGACTGCCGCCAAGGCATTGACCAAAGCACAACAGGACAGGCTTGCCAAATCGCTGAAAGCGACCGTTGGCAAGGACGTTAAAATTAATATGGCCGTTGATGAAAATCTCATCGGCGGTTTAATCGTTAAAGTAGGCTCAAAGATGATCGACACGTCGATCAAATCCAAGCTTGCTAACCTCCAGAACGTAATGAAAGAGGTCGGATAATGGGAATTCAGGCAGCTGAGATATCTGCAATCCTGAAAGAGCAGATAAAGAATTTTGGTCAAGAGGCCGAAGTAGCAGAGGTAGGCCGCGTTTTGTCGGTTGGCGATGGAATCGCACGGGTGTACGGGCTGGATAATGTTCAGGCCGGTGAAATGGTCGCATTTCCCGGCGGTATCATGGGCATGGCCCTGAACCTTGAGGCCGACAATGTCGGCATCGTGATTTTCGGCTCTGACCGGGACATCAAAGAAGGCGATACCGTCAAGCGTACCAATTCCATTGTGGACGTGCCCGTGGGCGACGAACTGCTGGGGCGTGTTGTTGATGGCCTGGGCAACCCGATTGACGGCAAGGGTCCGATCAAAACCAAGAAACGCATGGTTGCTGACGTGAAAGCACCGGGCATCATCCCGCGTAAATCGGTGCATGAACCAATGGCCACCGGCCTTAAATCCGTTGATGCGATGATCCCAATTGGCCGTGGCCAGCGCGAACTGATCATCGGGGACCGCCAGACAGGCAAAACTGCGGTGGCACTGGATACAATCCTGAACCAGAAATCAGTGAATGATGCCGCTGGGGACGACGAAGGCAAAAAGCTTTATTGCGTCTATGTCGCGATTGGCCAGAAACGCTCAACCGTTGCCCAGCTGGTGAAGAAACTGGAAGAAAGCGGCGCGATGGAATATTCCATCGTGGTGGCGTCCACGGCGTCTGAACCAGCCCCAATGCAGTTTCTGGCACCCTACGCCGCCACCGCGATGGCTGAATTTTTCCGCGACAATGGCCGCCACGCGCTGATCATCTATGA
>CAZETX010000008.1:0-70813 GCA_964514925.1 uncultured Marinosulfonomonas sp. | reverse complement strand
ATAAATTAACCCGAACGGGGAAAACTCAAGATAGGGTCAGCAACTTGACGATACCCAATACAATCCTAAAATGTTTTGGCTGCCCAACCAAGATCACCACCGTAAGATCCAAATATTTAAACAATATGATTGAGCAAGATCATCGTTTCATCAAGCGACGAACGCGTCCGATGCTCGGGTTCAAATCCTTCAATTCAGCGGCAGCAACGCTTGAAGGCATCGAAGTGGCTCAGATGATCCGGGAAAACCAATTCGAGCTAGATGGAAACGGCTTTGCGCAGTTTGCTGCACTCGCTGGAAAACTGTGTCTGGGTAATAGCTAATCTTAAGTTGAGTGAAAGTTTGCGACAGAACCGGTCAAATTCACGGTTTTGGCTGACTTTGAATTTGCAGGCGCCCACCCGTGGTCGCTACATTTTCCGCATGGCCCCTTTTCGGAAAATACCGATACGTCAAATAGACGGTACCAGACACTGGCGAATTTCGTCGGCGGGCATCAAAAGCTGGGCCAACAAAATCTTCACCAGATGCTGTCTTGGGTTTCTGGACCTTTCCACCAAAATCAACGTCCGTGTTGGCGGGGATGAACCAAAAGAAACGACCCGGACTTCATCGCAGAAATCATCAGAACCGCAGGTTGTCTTGGGCGCGACGGACACCCCAAGCCCGTGGCGCACCAATTGTTCAACAGCCTCAAGGGATTCAACTTCAATTCCGTTTTCGACTGTGATTTTCCGATCGCGAAGATGCTGGCGGATCTGCCTGCCGGTCGCCGTCATACGATCATACCAGATATAAGGGTGCGATGTCAGGATCGCTTCGGCTGTTTCCTCTTTGGTGTTACGGGGGGCGAGTACGAACAGGGGTTCGACGCATACTTCAGAACTAATTAAATCTTCAATTGGTTCACCTGGATCAACGATGATCGCGACATCAATTTCCTGTCGTCGCACTTTTTGGGCAAGATCCCCGGAAAGGCCGGTTTTAAGCGATATTTCCAGATTAGGGTGCATGGCTTTCAACATTGCCAGCGCCGGGGGGAGCAGATTGATCAGGGCGGAATGAACAACGCCGACGCTTAACGATCCCTTCAGGGCTTCGTTCGAGCTAAGCGCCGAAATGTCGTCCAAAATATCCATGAGCCGCCGCGCATGCGCCACCATGAGCCTGCCCCGGTCCATCATTTTTGGCGGCCGGTAGCTTCGGTCGAACAGCAGCGCACCGAGTTCGTCTTCAAGCGCTTTCATGTGCAGACTAACGGCAGAATGGCTAAGGCCGATGGCCTCGCCCGCTTCCACAAAAGACCGGTGTTCGGACACGGCAATCAGGGTTTTGAGGTTTTGAATCTTCATTGTCGCAAGGCACCCCTCCCAGGCGAACACCAATTTCATAGCCCGCCATGCGGCCCAGGCTAGCCCGCTATTCGTAAGTGATTTCAGCACCATTCGCAATCATTATCGTTAGATAACACAACGAGAGCTGCGCTAAAAGCGTTATACGAGCAGCGCTGTAGACGGTCGAAAACAGGCTAATATTTGTTATAAAAAAGAGTTTCCGCGCATCTATTGCATCTCCGCATGAACATTAGCGTGAGTATTTATAACGTTTTCCTCAAGGCAATATCGCTTTCAATTATGAGACCTCCCCCTAATGATGACTGCAAAATAACAAATAACCTTGGGAGAAGACAATCATGCGTGCGAACAAGTTAATGAGATTCTCGATGATCACAGCAGGGTGCATCAGTCTGGTCAATTCCGCAGCGGCAGGCGAGCGGAACCTGTATATCTACAACTGGTCCGACTACATCGACGAAAGCGTCATTGCAGAATTCGAAGCCGAAACTGGCATCGATGTCACTTATGACGTATTCGATTCCAACGAACTTCTGGAAACAAAACTTTTGGCCGGCGCAAGCGGCTATGATCTGGTTGTGCCCTCAGCCTCTTTCATGTCCCGCCAGATTGAGGCCGGTGTTTTCCAGCCGCTGGATAAATCGCTGTTGCCGAACCTTAAAAATGTCTGGCCAAAGATCGCCGAGCAAACCGAAACCTACGATCCGGGCAATACCTATTCGATCAACTGGGGTTGGGGCACCACCGGGATCGGCATCAATGTGGACGAAGTTCAGGCACGGTTGGGTGAGGATGTGGATCTTAACACCTGGGGCCTGCTGTTTGACCCTGAAAACCTGGCAAAGCTTGAAAGCTGCGGCGTGATGTTTATCGATGCCCCGGCCGAAGTCATACCAGCCGCAATGAACTATCTCGGACTTGATCCGGGAAGCACGGACAAGGCAGATCTTAAAGCGGCTGAAGACCTGCTGATTTCAATCCGGCCTTATGTACAAAAGTTCAACTCTTCTGAAATTCTGGGCGCACAGGCCAATGGCGATATCTGCATCTCTCTGGACTGGTCGGCGGATGTGTTTCAGGCGATGGCCCGCGCAGAAGAGGCCGGAAACGGCGTAAAGCTGCGATACATCATACCATCCGAGGGCGCATTGATGTGGTTTGACCAGATGGCTATCCCGGCAGATGCCCGCAATGTAACCGAGGCCCATGAATTCATGAACTTTGTCATGCGTCCCGAAATCATGGGAAGGGTCAGCAGCTACACATATGTGGCGAATGGAATCGAAGCTTCGGTCGACTATATGGACGAAGCAGTCAGTGGCGATGCCAGCATCTATCCGGACAGCGAGACCGTATCGCGGCTTTATACAACACAGGCCTATCCATTGAAGTTTCAGCGCCTGGTCACCCGGTCCTGGACACGGGTCAAAACCGGAAACTAACGGTGCATTCAAACGCCTCTGCAAGGGCGGTGATACCCCGTCCTTGCAGAACATAGTTGAGTTGGAAAAACGATGGAATCCCTGGTTCAATCCCACGCTGAAACAGTGCTCGCAGACCGCAGAGACGTGGCCCCACTGGTTCATTATGATCGTGTGACCAAGGAATACGGTGGGTTCACCGCGATCAAGGAATTATCGTTGGAAATCTTCAAGGGTGAATTTTTTGCCCTGCTCGGGCCGTCTGGGTCTGGCAAGACGACACTGATGCGCATGCTGGCAGGGTTTGAATCCGTCACCGGCGGGCGCATTACCATCGACGGGACCGATATTTCGCACACACCGGCGCACCACCGGCCGGTGAACATGATGTTCCAGTCCTATGCACTGTTTCCGCATATGACCGTCAGTCAGAATATCGCATTTGGTCTGAAACAGGAAAAAACCCCGAAGGCGGAAATCAAGCGTCGCGTCGAAGAGGTTCTGTCCCTTGTGCAGCTTGACTCTCTCGCCAGGCGCAAACCAGATCAATTGTCGGGCGGGCAACGCCAGCGGGTCGCGCTGGCGCGATCCATCATCAAACGCCCTCAGATCATCCTGTTGGATGAACCGCTGGCCGCACTTGACAAAAAACTGCGAAACGAAACCCAACTGGAATTAATGAGCATTCAGGAAACTCTTGGCCTGACGTTCATTATCGTGACCCACGATCAGGAAGAGGCCATGACCGTTGCCAACCGGATCGCCATCATGGATCACGGCAGATTGGTGCAGGTTGATACCCCGAGCAATATCTACGAGTTCCCGAATTCACGCTATGTCGCGGAATTCATTGGTGAAGCTAACTTCTTTGAGGGAAATGTAACCTGCTGCCATGATGGGATGGTAAACCTCAGCTGGGCTGAAGGACAGCCTGAGTTGGTTGTCAAATCATCTGTCGATCTCGCGCCGGGTGCCACCGCACAGTTGATCCTGCGGCCAGAAAAGTTCGAGATGCACCATGAAAAGCCCCCAACTAGGGGCAACGTTCTTTGCGGTAACGTCGTTGATGTGGCGTATACGGGGGCGATTTCATCCTACCATGTGAAACTGGCAAACGGGATGGTGGTCAGTGCCTTGCGGGCCAATCAGGGTCATGTCGCCAAACCACAATTCCAACAGCATGACACAGTTTGGCTAAGCTGGGCCGAAAATGCCGGCGTATTGCTGGGGGATAATTAGTGTTGTTGCGCGCCTTGTCGGGGCGGCGTCTGCTGGTTCTGGCACCGTATATCTGGCTGGCGGCCTTGTTCCTCTTGCCTTTTGCGATCGTCTTGAAGGTCTCTTTTTCCGAGGCGGTCATGGCGATCCCACCCTATCAGCCAAGGTTTGATCTGGCCGCGGGTTGGGAGGGGTTTTTCAGCGCCATGTCAGCCTTCAGTCTGGATTCCTACCTCTGGCTGGCCGAAGACAGCCTTTATCTTCGCGCATATCTCGGATCATTGCGGATCGCGTCGATTGCCACGTTCCTGACGCTGTTGATCGGCTATCCGCTGGCCTATGGCATGGCTTTGGCCCCACAAAAGGTGCAGCCATACCTTATGATGCTGGTTATTCTGCCGTTCTGGACCAGTTTTCTGATCCGGATCTATGCTTGGATCGGTATTCTGAAATACAATGGCCTGCTGAATGCGCTGCTGTTGAAAATTGGCGTCATTGACGAACCTCTTGAGATCATGAACACAGAAATCGCGGTCTATATCGGCATTGTGTACGCCTACCTGCCCTTTATGGTTTTGCCGATCTATTCGAGGCTGGTCAAAATCAACCCTTCCTTCAGAGAGGCGGCCGCCGACCTTGGGTGCACGCCGCTAAAAACATTCTGGGTCGTGATTTTCCCGCTGTCACTATCGGGTGTCATCGCGGGCTGCTTTTTGGTGTTCATCCCGTCGGTTGGCGAATTCGTGATCCCCGAACTTCTGGGCGGGGCAGATACGTTAATGGTGGGCAGGGTGCTGTGGAATGAGTTTTTTCTGAACCGTGACTGGCCGGTGGCCAGCGCCGTGGCCGTTTTGCTGCTGTTGTTCCTGATCCTGCCAATTGTTGCGTTCCAGCGCTTTCAGGATCGTCCCGAGCAGGTGACATGATGCGGCGGCTTTCATGGTTCAACATTACGTCACTCACGTTTGGATTTGCGTTTCTGTATCTGCCGATCCTGATCCTGATCGTTTTTTCGTTCAATGAATCAAAGCTGGTGACGGTATGGGGCGGGTTCTCTTTGAAATGGTACCGGTCCGTTTTACAGGACGAATCCTATATGAATGCTGCCTGGGTTACACTGCGCATTGCCTTTACAACGGCGACGATCGCCCTACCGCTTGGGGTCATGGCGGCGCTTGCGCTTGCGCGGTCAGGTAAATTCTTTGGGCGAACGCTGTTTTCCGGCTTGGTCTATGCGCCGATGGTCATGCCCGAAGTCATCATGGGATTGTCGTTACTGCTGTTATTTATCGCCGTCGGGATTGACCGCGGATTCTGGACGATTACCTTGGCCCATATCACATTTTCAATGTGCTACGTCTGTGTCGTTGTCTCGTCCGGGCTAAGCGCCATGGACCGGTCACAGGAAGAGGCGGCACAGGATCTGGGCTGTCCGCCGTTCCGGTCGTTTTTTCTGATCACCGTACCCAATATCGCCCCGACGCTGATTTCGGCCTGGCTGTTGTCTTTCACCTTGTCTCTGGACGATCTGGTGATCGCGTCCTTCACCGCCGGACCGGGGTCCACGACGTTGCCGATGAAGGTGTTTTCGTCGGTGCGTCTGGGGGTATCACCCGAGGTAAATGCAATTTCCACGATGCTGATCGGTGTCGTTGCCATCGGCGTGATCGCCGCATCGCTTATTTCCAAACCTTCGAAGCCTGTAAAACAGTGAGACACCAAACCAGATGTATACACTATACTACACGACAAAATCCTATACGACGGAATCTACGGCGCTGATAGTGCGCATTGCCCTGGAAGAGGTGGGCGCGCCCTTTGAGGTGATCGAGGTCGAACTCGATCCATCACCCCCCACCTGGTTTCTGGACATCAACCCCAATGGCAAGATCCCGACAATGGAGGTCTTGCCAGAGTCCGCTGATGGTACCAAATATGCAATTCACCCTTCACCGGCAATCCTTTTGGCACTGGCGGATCAGCACCCGAAATCCGGGCTGTTACCAGACGCCAACACGGCGCGTGCGCTGTGTTACACGCGCCTGATGGACATGGTAGAAATCCTGCACAGCGCCTTTAACCGGGTGTTCTTTACGGACCGATATTCAACTGAAAACACCCATGTCCCGCATATTCGAAACAAAGCGATCATGTGTATTTCCAAGTACTTTCAAAATGTTGAGGCACAGCTATCGGAAACGGTTGGATTGGTCGGTGATCGGTTCACATTATGTGATATCTATCTCTATGTGATGGCACGCTGGTATGTGGATTTGGGTGCCGGACAGGACCAGAATTCACAGCGCCCATTGCAAGAATACCCGCATCTTTCCAGAATAATTGCCGAAACCGAGCTCCGCCCAGCGGTTCAAAGAGCCTTGGCGGCGGACGAATTGCACCCTGTGTTACGCGAGACTATGAAAATGAAAGGAAACATCTATGTCTGACTATTTTGATCTTGGATCATACTGTCGCGTGGTTTCCACCACGTCAAATGAGGCACAAACCTGGTTTGACCGGGGGTTGATGTGGTGCTTTGGCTATAACCACGACGAATCCGTCGCGTGTTTCCAGCGCGCGGTTCAGGCCGACCCGGACCTGGCCATTGCCTATTGGGGCATCGCCTATTCCTCGGGGTGCAACTACAATAAACCATGGGATGCATTTGACGAAGACGACGCCCGCAGGTCGATCAAGCGTGCCTATGAGGCGACGCAAAACGCGCTGGCACGGATCGACAACGCATCAGAGGGTGAGGCCGGATTGATCCGGGCGTTGGCGCACCGCTATCCCCAGCGCGAACCGGTGTTGGATATGGGCGCGTGGAACGACGATTTTGCCAATGCCATGCGCAACGCCTATGCTGCCTTTCCCGAAGATCTCGACGTGGCCACGCTGTTTTGTGAAGCGCTCATGAACCGCACGCCCTGGGCTTTGTGGGATCTAAAATCCGGCAATATTGCGGATGGGGCCGATACCGCAGAAGCAATCAAAGTGTCCGAGCGCGCGATGGCACAGCCCGATGGAATGCTACATCCAGGCCTGCTGCACATCTATATCCACCTGATGGAAATGTCGCCGCATCCCCAACGCGCCTTGAAAGCCGCCGATGCCTTGCGCGGGCTCGCGCCCGACGCGGGCCACCTGAACCATATGCCGACGCATATTGATGTACTGTGCGGCAATTACGAGCGGGTGGTGACCTCTAACCACGATGCCATCCTTGCCGATCGCAAATTTCTGAAACGCGAAGGCCCGTTGAATTTTTACTCGCTCTATCGCTGCCATAACTATCACTTTAAAATTTACGGCTCGATGTTTATTGGTTGCTACAACGACGCGATTGAAACAAGCGACGAGATGATTTCAACCCTGCCCGAAGAGCTATTGATGCAGACGTCTCCGCCGATGGCGGATTGGCTGGAAGGCTTCATCTCGATGAAGCAGCACGTCTATATCCGCTTTGGAAAATGGAAGGAGATTATTGATCAACCCCTACCGGATAATCCCGTCCTGTTTTGCGTCACCACCGCGATGATGCATTATGCCAAGGCGGTCGCCTGGGCCGCATCCGGCCATGTGGAACCAGCCGAAAAAGAAGCAGTTCTGTTTGAGGAAGCGGTAAAACGCGTCCCCGAAAGCCGCTATGTGTTCAACAATACCTGCCTGGATATTCTGGCGGTCGCGCGTGAAATGATGCTGGGTGAGATCGCCTATCGCCGCGCCGATTATGACGCAGCCTATGCGCATTTGCGCAAATCGGTCCATATGGACGACAACCTGCCCTATGACGAGCCTTGGGCATGGATGCAACCAACCCGTCACGCGCTGGCCGCGTTGTTGCTGGAACAGGGTCACGTCGAGGAATCCGCCGCCGTTTACCGTGCTGATCTGGGGCTTGATGACACTCTGTCACGCGCCTGTCAGCATCCCGACAACGTCTGGAGCCTGCACGGGTACCATGACAGCCTGCAGCGTCTTGGCCGTGCCGAAGAAGCTACCATCATCAAGCAGCGCCTTGATCTCGCCAATGGGCGCACGGATGTTCCGGTCAAATCGTCGTGCTTTTGCAAGCAGGGCAGCTTTTAGAGATTTCCAAGGAAAACAATGAAACCCCGTTGTGGCTGCCGGGAGAAAATAGAAAGCACCCAGCCACAGAAAAGAAAACTTGGTGCGCGTCGAATTACCGATCTTATTCGGTTCAACAATCAGGAGAAAAAAATGGATAATACTCACAAGGGAACGTGTTTTTGCGGGGCCGTGGAAATAGAAGTATCCGGCGATCCGCTGGGAATGGGGTACTGCCACTGCGAGTCCTGCCGGGCCTGGGCCTCGGCGCTGGTTCACGCCTGGACCGGCTGGGCGCCTGAATCGGTGAAAGTCACGAAGGGAGCCGAACATATCGGTGCGATCAAAAAATCCGAGATGAGCGAGCGCAAGTTTTGTAAAGAATGTGGCGGTAATGTCATGACCTTCCATCCGCCCCTGAATATGGTCGATGTGTGTGCCGGAACGATCCCGACATTTCAATTCTCCCCCGAATTGCATGTGAACTACGCTGAAACCGTTCACCCGATGAAAGATGGCCTGCCTAAGTTCAAGGATTTCCCCACCGATTTTGGCGGCTCCGGCGAAACGCTGCCTGAATAGGTGAATACAACCTATTCGTCAGAATAAAGTCAGGGGAAAACCGTCCCGGTTCTGTTGCAAAGTTTACGATAGTTTCCCCCTGCGCTTGATTTTATGCTGTCTAGGCAACGAAATAAGGCTACGGCTAGGCATTTCTTCAATGGTGTAATCAAGGCAAATGGTGTTCCAGAAAGAATTGTGATCGATAAAAGGGGCACCAATCTGGCGGGTCTATTACGGATAAAATTGGGCTTAGATTTTCGCGCACACACCACCGGATAGACATTTTACGGGTCAAGTATCTGAACAATATTGTCGAGCAGGACCACCGATCTATAAAGAAAGTCACCCGCCCTGCGTTAGGCTTCAAGGCCTTCTATTCAGCCGCTGCAACCCTACTGGCTCATTACAACGCCGCCGCGCACACGTAGACGAAACGGTGAGCTGGCCAAGCACTTGGAACACAATGCCAATGATGACTGGGAGGCCGTTCGCTCAAAGGTATCGGGCGCTTATCCTGTATCTCTGTTCACAGAATTTACAGATGACGACCTTGAAGAGCTTCTAGACTTAATGAAAAAGGACACTGACCCAGAGTAACAACCCGGCGAATTAGACCGCCGTCGAAGTCGTGATCTACATTTATGCGGAAGGCGCAAGGCTAAATCGTTTAAGATACCGATAGTCACCCATAAGGCACCCAGCTGAATTAAATGTGTTCAACTACCACATCGATTTTCACTTAATCATATGTTTTTATTAAATTTAAATGGTTCCCGGGGGCGGATTTGGACCACCGACACGAAGATTTTCAATCCACTGCTAAATTGGGTTCTTAATAGCAAGTTAATTGCACCCAATTGGAACCCCGGTAACAAAATGGTCCGCCGCTAAGTTGCCAGTATTTGATCAACCATATGATAAATATAAGGGAAATTGGTAGCGGAGGAGGGACTTGAACCCCCGACACGCGGATTATGATTCCGCTGCTCTAACCACCTGAGCTACTCCGCCTGAAGCGAATGGTTTGGTAGGCGAGCGTGTCAATATGGTCAAGAGAAAATTTTGTCATTTGAAATAGTCGCCGGGACTCATAACACTGCAATAGTAGTCAACACAGTGAATAGGATCGCCAAACTAGTTTACAACAACAAGTTGTATATTTCCTTCAGTAGAAATAAGCGCTGCGGTCAGTTGACCGGATTTCCACGCCCCGGTGTCTACGCCGATCCGACCATTCCCAACCGACGCGACATCTCGGGCCCAATGGCCATGGGCGACCCAAACCCCGTCTTTTCGGTTATCTCGCAGAAACCGGTTGTGGCCCCAAAGAAAGTTCGATTCTTTTTGCCCAGATATTGGCCTGGATGGATCTGGGCCCGCGTGGGTAACCAATAGGTTGCCGCTTTTCCAGGACAGTGGAAGGTTTCGTAACCAATCTTTGGTGCCATTTGCCAGTTCCTGACCAAGCATCCTGCTGGCTTGGACAATGGCATCAGAATCTGAGCCTAACTCGAATTTTATTCCAAAACTTTCCAAAGTATTGATCCCACCGTTGCGCAGCCAGCGACCACCAAGTTCAATTGGGCTATCTAAAAACTCTAAAAGCATCACTTCGTGATTGCCGCATAAGCAAACGGCCTGATCCAAATTACGCAGCTCTTCAAGCACACTATAACTATCAGGCCCGCGATCAATATAGTCACCAACAAAAACCTGCCTGACGCCGGGCGCCTGCCCGGACAGTTTGACAAGCATACGACGCAACAGATCGACCCGCCCATGGATGTCACCAATTACCGCAACCGGGGTTTCTGGGCAGGGCAAAGTGCCAAAACTATTTTGTATGCCCAAGTTTAAACTGGTTTCTACTGTCCGCGATAGCTTTGGTAGCCATCTGCGCCAACCAGTCATCTCACGTCCAATTTATAGTATGTACGATACCACTCGACGAATTTTTTTATACCAATTTTCACGGTTGTATCCGGAATAAACCCTGTCAATTCCTGAAGCAGTTTGGTGTCGGAAAACGTTTCAGGTACATCACCCGGCTGCATATCGTGAAACTTTTTCTTTGCAACTTTCCCCACGGCCTGCTCAATCGCCGAAACGTACTCCATCAGCCCAGTTGGACTGGAATTACCAATATTTACGATGCGAAATGGGGCAACCTTCGAAAGGCTGTCGCCGTTGATAACTGCCTGCCTGGCATCCGGCAACTTTGGCTGAACACCGGTCAACCTGATTATGGCCTCAACCAAGTCGTCTATATAGGTAAAATCCCGCCGCATGTTACCGTGATTGTAGATATCAATCGGTACGTCATCAATAATGGCCTTGGTAAATTTAAAATGGGCCATGTCCGGCCGACCCCATGGTCCATAAACGGTAAAGAACCGAAACATGGTGGTTGGAATATCATATAGATGAGAATAGGAATGGGCCATTGCCTCATTCGCCTTTTTAGTTGCCGCATAAAATGACATCTGGCTGTCCGCTTTGTCAGTTTCGCCATAAGGCATTTCAATATTTGCACCATAAACAGACGATGTTGATGCCAATAACAGATGTTCAACAGGGCTATGCCGCGCGGCTTCCAGCAAACGAAACGTTCCAATCAGATTGGAATTTACATATGTTTCCGGAGCATCGATTGAATATCGAACCCCTGCCTGTGCCGCTAAGTGTATAACAATATCTGGATTTATTTCCTTGAAAACCTTTTCCAGACGGCCTGGTTCTTCCAATCGTGCAACGATGGGTGAAAAATTTGAATTCTCAGACAGCATTTCATGGCGGCGTTGTTTTAGTGCTACGTCGTAATAGTCCGTAAGTGCATCAAACCCGGTTACATCCCAGCCTTCGTCCAAAAGCCGTTGACTTAAAAAGTATCCAATAAATCCGGCAGAACCGGTTACAAGTGCGGTTGGCATAAGTTGTCCTTTTTAACGGTACACTTAAACACCCTTTCCACTGCGGCCAACAAAAACCGCCCGAGCATGTCGTCGGGCGGCCACTTTGTTCAATCGATGTTATGAGGATAGTGCCTGAACTTCCGCGTCTGACAGGCGGACAGGGTAGTAAATGACACTCTCGGCCAACATCAGGCCCTGTGCGCCCCAAACAGATCGACCTAACCTTAGCGTCGTAAGACCCGAAGCTAAAATGCCAGAACTATCAACAACAACAGGGCTACCGTTTAATGAAACACCAAAATCGTTTGCCCTATAGGTTATCGCTACACGAAATGGGTCACCAAGATTTATCGAATTACCCGCCGGGGCGATTGCTGCCTGAAGTACACCCGCTTCCCAAACCTGAAATTGTGGCTTTCCAAGAACCGTATTCCACAGAACTGACAAGCGTGTTGTCGTGGCACCACCGTCAATCTCGATTATCCTGTCATTTGCCTGAGCACCGTCCAACGACCCTTCAAAAACCAAAGTCCCTTCACTGGGGTTAAACCAGGGACTCAAAGGGACAGTCGCAATATCGTCAGCTCGCAACTGTGCATTTGCAGCAGTTGGTATGTAGGTAGAAACGATACCTCCTTCCTCCAGTTGAGGCGAAATTACATTTCCGGATATAGTAACGACAAGGCTGCCGGCAGTTGGTGTAAAGCTGATCTGGGACTTGGTTGGATAAGCCCCGCTGCCAACCAGTGTTGCAACATGCGCGCCAGACAATGTAATTGTCCCTGTTCCATAGAATGACAAAACATGCGGAACAGCAGCAACTGTGATCGTTTGATTGGCTGGTGAACTGCTTTGCAAGAAAATATTTGTACGAGCCGTTTCTAAAAGCAGACCAATTCGGGCAAGAGTTAAAGGATCATGGTCAATTCTACCGATGTTTGGACCAACGACTTCGATCGCGCCTGTATCATCGGTGCGTGTTCCATCGCTCGCGCGGCTAATTGTTATCGTAGAACTTAGACTCCCGACAGCGCCGCCAACGCCATAACTGTTATCAGAAAAATCCAGAACAAGCCCGGGGATAGTTCCGCTGATGGGCGCGTTCCAAGGGGTAAACCATGGGACGGAAATTCCAACCGGTCGGTGCCGCGCAGATGTCACGGATAAATCACTAACAACTTTCATCCGATCACCATTGCGTGGATACCGGTAGCGGTTGTTCCAGTCGCGTTCACACGCCGCACCCCAACGGGAAGAATTGATTGGTCCGCAACGCTAATAGTGCGGTTGCCATTGCGGGCGGTCAACAAAGACAGTTGCCCTCCGGTTTCGACATAGATTGCTATTGCGACATCGGTCATTTCAGTCACGTCATCTGGTACTACCGGCACGAGGTCGGTTGCTGGTCCCGACAATGAGGAAGTTCGATTTTCAAATGGGTTATGCAAGATACAAGCTCCTTGATCCTGTGAAATTTCACATGGGTATTCGCCTGCCAATTAGCAGGTCGAAGATTATCTCAATTTTGGAAAGTGCCCGGTATTTAGCTCAATAAAATGAAAATTCGGTAAATATTTTAATAATCACCGTTCAGGCCGCCGCATAGTGGTGACAAATTCGCGTGCAGAGGAGAAATATTTTACCCCAAGCTTGGTCTTGATTTATCTGAACAGGTATCAGTGGGTTTTCCTGCCGACAGCACAGCAGAAATCCAAGCTTGGTTGCACAGACAAAGCAAACGATCTATCCCCGAATTAACAATTACCCCTAATAAGGAGGCCAAAATTGGCCAACCATGTATACAAAAATGACCTGCCAGATGGATTGAATCTAGGGCCGGTTGTCGCGATTGATTGTGAAACTATGGGCTTGAACCCACATCGCGATAGGTTGTGCGTTGTGCAGATGTCAGGTGGCGACGGCAATGCCCACTTGGTTCAGATTGCCAAAGGTCAAACAAAAGCACCCAACCTGTGCAAGATGATAAGTGACCCAAACGTTTTGAAGCTGTTTCACTTTGGTCGGTTTGATATAGCTGCATTGCTAAACGCATTCGGTGTTGTGACGGCACCAGTGTATTGTACAAAAATTGCTTCCAAACTTGTGCGTACATACACAGATCGCCACGGTTTAAAGGTCCTCTTGGACGAATTACTAGATGTGGACGTCTCCAAACAGCAGCAGCAAAGTGATTGGGGCACTGCCGATTTAAGCAAAGCTCAAGTTAGCTACGCTGCTTCAGATGTGCTGTATCTGCACAGCCTGAAAGAAAAGCTTGATGAAAGGTTAAATCGCGAAGGCCGCGCTGATATTGCATCAGCTTGTTTTACCTTTCTGCCAACCCGCGCAAAACTTGATTTGGCAGGCTGGCCTGAGATTGATATCTTTGCGCATTAACTGGCGGCACTGAACATGAACAACGACACAATACTTGCCACTGGAAGGCGCGTCATTGCACGAGAAGCTGACGCCCTGGCAAAGCTTGAAGCATCCCTTGGCGACAAATTTTGCCAAGCCGTTGAACTTATGCGGAACACTCGCGGTCGGATCATTGTCTCAGGTATGGGGAAATCTGGTCATATTGCCCGAAAAATCGCAGCTACTCTTGCAAGTACAGGAACACCCGCATTTTTCATTCACCCCGCTGAGGCAAGTCATGGTGATTTGGGAATGATGACCAAAGATGACCTGGCATTGGTGTTGTCCAATTCAGGTGAGACCCCAGAACTTTCCGACATTATTGCCTATACGCGCCGGTTCAGCATCCCCATGATAGGAATTGCCGGTCGCGCGGATAGCACGCTATTACGTCAGGCGGACATATCAATTCTTTTACCCGCGGCACCTGAAGCGTGTTCTATTGGTTTGGCTCCGACTACTTCCACCACAATGACGCTCGCATTGGGTGATGCTTTGGCTGTAGCATTGATGGAATACCAAAATATCACACCGGCTCAATTTCATGATTTTCACCCCGGCGGCAAGCTGGGCGCGCGACTATCAACAGTGGGTGACTTGATGCATGATGACTTGCCGTTGGTGGCATCTGACACTCCAATGTCAGAAGTTTTGCTGGTGATCAGCCAAAAGGGTTTTGGTGTAGCCGGTGTCAGCAGTAAAATGGGTTCCTTAGTTGGAATTGTTACTGATGGTGATCTGCGCCGTCACATGGATGGATTATTGGAAAAGTCCGCAACGCAAGTGATGACGCAAAACCCAACAACAGTCACCTCTGATACCCTGGCGGCAGAAGCAGTTGCTATTATGAACGAACGTAAAATCACTTGTCTGTTTGTCGTCAGTTCTATGTCCAGCAAACAGGCAATCGGCGTATTGCACATTCACGATTGTCTGCGAGCAGGGGTCGTCTAAATCATGGCTTCTTTTGACAACTCATATTCCCGACTGATTACATGGCTAAAAATACTGCTCCCCCTCACTGCTCTTGCAATTCTATCCACGCTTTTTCTAGTTTCGAGGTCAATCGATCCATTTTTTGAAATTCCATTTGCGCAAAATGAATTACAGGAACTCGCCCGCGAACCTAAAATTGGTAACCCTTCATTTTCGGGCATTTCCGACAATGGTTCAGCAATTGATCTGTCCGCTGATGTCGGGCTGGCATTGACAGGTGAGCAGTCGGGAATAAAAACGGTTGGTTTAAGCGGTGTTTTTGAAACACCCGATGGGTTAAAAGTGGATATCACTGCGCAAACCGGTGCTTTTGACACCAAAGGACGCCAAGCGAACCTAAGCGATGGCGTCTCACTAATCACATCAACTGGCTACCAGATTATCACTGACAGCATTGTTGCAGATCTGAATTCTTCAAGTATTTATACAATTGGTTCAATCACTGCTATTGGGCCACTTGGGCGTATATCTGCAGGTCGGTTGATACTTCGACAAAAGAACGAAACCGAAGCCGGCACTATGTATGAACTTGTTTTCCAGGATGGGGTTAAGCTGATATACATTCCCCAACAATATTAGGATTTAGTATTATGCGAAATCATAAGGTTATCGCCGCTTTAATGGTTGTTTGTATCCAGGCAACGTCAGTATCGGCACAAAGTACTGAGCTGGCATTTGGTGGATTACAGCACGACGCATCACTGCCAGTTGAAATGTCAGCCGACCACTTAACAATCGATCAAAGCGACGGAACTGCAATATTTACAGGAAATGTTTTAATTGGGCAGGGGGGGTTGCGGCTGTCTGCAGGCGAAGTGCTTGTAGAATATGCGGCGCCCCAAGATGAAGTAACAGGCCAGATTTCCCGATTGTTGGCAAGCGGCGGCGTTACTCTTGTAACAGGAAACGAAGCTGCGGAAGCCCAAAACGCTGAATATTCCATAGACGATGCTACAATCATATTGACAGGAAACGTAATCCTGACACAGGGTGCTAACGCACTTTCGTCTGAACGAATGTTGGTGAACTTGAACACCGGCAGGGCTGTAATGGAAGGCCGCGTGCGAACGATATTTCAAACTGGCGGAAATTGATGGCTGAAGCATCCCAGAAATCCGGTAAAGACCGCCTGCAAATTATTAATCTTCGCAAAAGTTACCGCAAGAAAGTGGTGATCCGAGATGTCAGTATGGAACTGGCCCGTGGTGAAGTGGTGGCGTTACTTGGGCCGAATGGCTCTGGCAAAACCACTTGCTTTTATTCAATTGCCGGGCTGGTAACTCCGGAAGGTGGGCAAGTGATTATTGATGGGCGCGACGTCACTATGTTGCCCATGTACCGCCGGGCGAAACTTGGTATTGGTTATCTACCCCAGGAAATGTCCATATTTCGCGGACTTTCCGTTGAAAACAATATCCTGGCGGTTCTGGAAATTTCAATCCGTGACAAAACACACCGCCGCGAACGTCTTGAAAGTTTGCTTTCTGAATTTTCTATTTCACATCTCCGTCGCGCCTCAGCGCTCTCACTTTCAGGCGGGGAACGTCGCCGTGTTGAGATTGCTCGCTGTTTGGCCTCTAACCCAAACTACGTACTATTGGATGAACCTTTTGCAGGTGTTGATCCAATCGCAGTTGGTGAAATACGATTACTTGTCGCCGATCTTAAAACCCGGGGGATCGGTGTACTAATTACCGATCACAATGTTCGCGAAACGCTCGAAATTTTGGATCGAGCTTATATATTGCATGATGGAACAGTTTTAATGAGCGGAACAGCGCAAGAAGTGACACAGGACGAAAATGTACGCCGGGTTTATCTGGGTGATAGTTTTTAAGCTGATGATATTTTTCAAAATTATCTTGGAATTGGTTGACAGAACACACCGACTCGTCGCCAAATGGGGTCAATGCGAATTAAAATTTTATCAGCTCGTCTAGCGCATTTATCTGGATCTGGAAAAATGAATCTCGCATTCCTGCGACTTTCCTTTCCTTTACCGTTTCAAACAGACCACCCAATTACACCTACCGGTCAATTGATATCAAATAGGAGGCGTCATGAAATACCAAATTAGCGGCAAACAAATCGACATCGGTGATGCATTACAAGTGCACGTAAAATCAGAGCTTGACGGTGTTGTTGGAAAATATGCGAACAGACCTACGGATGCAGTGGTTATTTTCTCCAAAAACGCGAATGAATATGTCTGTGAGGCTACCATACATCTTTCGACTGGATTGACGGCCCAGGCCAAAGCCCACGCTCATGATATATACGCAGCTTTTGATAGTTGCATCGAGAAAATGGATAAACAACTGCGTAGATATAAAAGGCGATTGAAAGATCATCACAAACACCGCCAAAAACCTGTTGAACATTCTGGCGCTTCCGCATATATCCTCGCCGCTACTGATAAATCGGTTGAATTGGAGCCGGAATCTCTCCAACCAATCATCATCGCGGAACTTGAAGCCAAGATACCCTCTCTCTCAGTGGGCGAAGCTGTGATGCAGATGGAATTGGCGGGCGCACCTGCTTTAGTTTTTCGGAACGAAGGGCAAGACGAAATAAATGTAGTCTACCGGCGTGACGATGGTAATATCGGCTGGATAGACCCGAACAATGTAAAGTGACATAATTTGTTGCGTTTTAGAAAAAGCAAAATCTAAATGGATCTTTCAAGTATTTTGGTGCCGTCGGCCGTCAGGGTCGCTGGGACAATAACTAGCAAGAAACGGCTGTTTCTGGATCTGAGTGAGATCGCTGCCAGTACAATCGGCAGCAGCTTGGAATCAACCGTTGACGCCTTGCTGGAAAGAGAAGGATTAGGCCCGACTGGCGTTGGCAATGGGGTTGCGCTTCCGCATGCAAGGCTTGAAGATTTAACAAGCGTTTCCGGAGCATTTTTGCGCCTTGAGAAGCCACTTGATTTTGAATCAGCTGACCGACAACCTGTTGACTTGGTGTTTGCGTTATTTGCACCCAAGAACGCGGGTGTGGATCACCTTAAAGCCCTGGCACTTGTTTCTCGCACCATGCGGGATAGTGCTATTTGCGCAAAACTCCGGGCAAATTCCGATCCTGCCACATTACATGCGATATTGACCGAAACACCGGCCTCACGCGCTGCCTAAGGCCGCCAGTGCCCGAACCCAAACATCATATAGTCCCGTTGATATGCGGATTTAACTGCTTTTTCCACCTGAGCATCATAGATATTTTTTAGCGACACTGGTTCCTCTTCGGCCTCTTTCGCCAAATCTGGTGAATGCACTGAAAATGACCTGGCCAAACTATCTAATTCAGCCTTTAGATCATCCTCTCTAATTACATAGTCTGGGGTTTTGAACAGCGCTATCCCACGCAGTAGCTCCGACTGTGATGCCCAAACGGGATCAATTCTAATACCTGACTGCCCAACAAGATTTCCCTTAATAAATCCGGCAAACGCAACAAACGCATTTCGAAGGTTTTCAGCGCTGTAATTACCCTCGGGAATTGGTAAATCATACACTTCTATAAGTGTTTTTCTTATCGCCGAAAACTGTTCCGGTCCCGGCAGCAAAATATGTCGAATAAATGCGGAATAAAGCCGTGGGACCGGGTGACGGATAACTGTAAATGTACGATGTCCAACTGATTGACGCTTCCATTGGCGCAGCGTCTTTTGATTGAACTGAGTTGGCAATTCTTCAATTGATGTACCATCAACATCTGCAATCCATTTCAGTATTCGTTCATTTGGGCCAGACGGAATGGGTACAAATAGAATCGGCGTATTTTTTGCAGCAACATAGGTTGGAATTACCGGGCCCCGGTGGGGCTCAAATGTTGGTAATGGGTTTAACGAAAAAAAATCAATTGATTCCAGCTGTTGTTCCATTTCAGCGAAATTTTCTACTTTTTCGTTCAAGGGTTGTGGATTCTGTTTTTTTGTCTTGTTCGTCGGTTTTTTCTTGGCCCCGTCAATTCCAAGAAACCGAGCCAAGCCGTTGATTATCTCAACATCTGAAATATCTTCGTAGGTAAGATGAAACGCGGCTTGCCCTGTAACCTGAAGACATTTTTGAACTTCTGATTGAAACTGACGAAGCCGGTCAAGGTGTTCTAAGAACTTATCAAGCTCAAAAATAATTTTTGCCGACTTCAGATTCTTCAGATCACCCAATCGCCACTGTTGCGTTTTGCGAACTATCTCCCTTGAAACAAAAGATTCTAATGGATTGCGGGTTAGAATGATCTTCGCGCATTTTACATCATTCAAACAATTCCCAAGAACGCGATGATCATGATCGGGAAAAAATCGAAACCCGTTTAGCCCATGGGGCACAGCCTTTACAGAAGAAAGCAAATCAAAGGGGTTTTTTTCTCGTTGGCTTAGTGTAATTCCAAATTTTTCAGACTTGTTCGGACCACCCAGAAAATGGGGGTTAAACAGCTCTCCATGGCAATTAAGCCCCGAGAATTCATTAATGTTTTCTTCCAAAAAATTTGAACCGGTCCGCATCTCCGCAAGAATGACAAAATAGTTGTAGCGACTGGCCATTTACTTTTTCACCAGATAGGGGCGATATCGCTCTGGTTTAGAGTTTTGCATTTCGGGACCAACTGGAAAATCACCCATCAGTTTCGGTTGCATTCCCTGGTTTTTTAAGTTTTGCAGAAACTGGCCAAATCCGTCAAGATTTACCATTTTCGGTGCCTCTGTCAGTCGCCTGACATGGCGGGGGCCGATATCGTCTATAATATTCTGCAAGGGCTCCATCGGCGATTCAACGAATTCTGCAAGATTCCAGATGCGCACACGGGCTTTAGTATAAATTGTACTTAAAATACTCAGATGCTCATTCTCTGTCCGCTGTAAATGTGCGGCCATTTCGCGAATTTCAGAAAAATTCAGATTTGAAGTAAACAATGGGACCGCCCATGCTCCGGTTATTATTGAAATTTGGGCGTTTGGATCTGTCGCAAAAAGCCAGGAAATTTCCTGGTTGTCCCTCGGTCCAAACTGAAAACACTGGTGTTCCCCACGGGTATTCCACAGAAGGCTGGTAAAAAAGCTTTTTGGGCTGTAATCGCGTAAAGCAGCGCTATCGCTAAGTGAACCCGCGAAAATTTTCTGTCCACCAGAAAATTCTACCCGTTCCGGGCCAAACAAATGGCCATGTACGCGCCCACCAACGGCTTTGCTTAGCCAGTCATCAAACCCTTCAAAGACATCACTGAAGCCTTCAAAAACTGAATATCGGGAACTGGTTTTCCCTTTTTCGAACCCTTCCAATGGAAACCGGCTATGCATGTACAACCCGGCACGGCCATTTGTGCGGCGATCAACAGCCCTCGAAAATATCTTATCTATTTTTCCGGGATTCGGTTCGGCAGAACCCATCCTTCCCAATTCAGGTGATAAAAAATTTCGATAGAGTTTATCCGCATCCGGCCAGATCTTTCGAGCAACAAAGCAATCTGATCGTCGCAACAGCTGCAAATGATCATCGTAAAAAACGTGCGGTCTGCCTTTGAATTCAAACTTAGACAAAGTTAGTGAACGGCTTTGAATATCCATTGAATACAACCGGACCAGCGTCTGAAAATAGCTTTCATCAGGAATCCAAACCTGTGAGAAATAGCGATCGTATCGCTTTCTTTCCGGGTCCGTTAAAATAGCTGACAACGTTTGGCGTGTCAGGCACCACCATTGTGAGCCAAGATGTGGGGTCAATTTTTTCGGAATCGCCCTTTTGATTTTCAACCGTTGTTGCAAAGAGACCACCAAATCAAATAGCCGCCGATTTCGCTTCCATGAAAACAAAAACCTAAGGGTAAATCGCTCAGCGTCGAACCCGCCTATAGTCCATGGGACATCTCTGGTGGTCACAGATTCAATGAAATCTGTTTTCGGCCTGTCATTAAGGTATCCCACTAACTCTGCAACTGGGCGTAATGGCAGACACGACCCGGACGTAAGATATACATGCCTGACTTCAGGGTAGTCTTTTAGCAATTTTTCAGACGCGGTTTGCGATGCTTTGACCAGTGAAAATGTTCCCCACTCACAGCGATGGCGTTCGCAGAATTCCACGTTTTGTACCTCTGACATACGATCAGAGAATTCTTTGAATTCTTTACGGCCGACTCTGCTATCCAAATGGATAATAACGGGGCATCCGTTTTCAGCCCAATGTTTGGCAACCTGTTCAGCACGGTGCAACGCCTCATGGACAAGCATTACAACGCCAAGACTCATGCCCAGTTCCCTTTGGACATAAGGCCAAGAATCTCAAGTTGCCGCCAGTTAATATATTTCTCCGACCACTTACACCACATCACAGGTGGGTTATTCATACGCTTAGCATATGCCCGGTATTCTCTGCTTGCAGCAAAATGTTCACCACGCTCTAGTTCCTCAGTGGTCTTATCCAGAAATGTATTCAAAAACTTCGCGTGTAACAACGCACCACTTGGCTTTTCGCCACCGCGTTCATCGTAAACAATATTTAGACCCCGCGGTAAAAGCATATGGGTAGAGTTCGCAAAGACATACTTTCTGTCCCACTTTACCAACGGTGTTTTGTTTAGCGCAGGCGCACTTTCTGGCGCGTCAGGAAAAAACACCCTGGCTCGTGGACCACCTTGAATCCAGAGATTGTGGTAATCTTCATTTTTAGAAATCGTATAATTACCGCTATCAAACCAGTGCGCAATTTCTAACGGATTTTGCCCTACGCGATAAACCTGATCCTTAATTGCACCTTTGGGATACATGTCGATAAGCATTGCCGAAAAAGCCTTAACACCTGCCCCATCTAGCCAATCTGTTAACGCATTTATTGGCCGTGTATCGCAGAATGGGTAAACAAAAAATTCATCGACATCGACAACAAGGCACCAATGTCCATGGGCATATTTCCGTTGTAGCCAATTCAGCCAATCTGTACCGAATCGTGCAGATTTATAGCTTGCGGTGGTATGAAACAATGTGACGTCGTCCTGAGTTTCCAATTGTTCTCTGGATCCGTCATCAGATCCATTATCCACAACAATGAAATGGTTGACCCCAAGCTCGCGGTAGTATTTCAAAAAATAGGGCAACCGAATATTCTCGTTTCGCAATGTGACAAATAATAAAATGTCATTCTTGCGAATACTCTGACTGCGGTTTTTTAGACACGTCAGTTCCTTGCGTTTTCGTAAAGCACGAATACGCCAACGCTTTCGCTTAATCCTAAAGTGATATGATTTTGCTATGCCCAATTTTGCCCCATGCAAATGCTAGGTTCACCTGCAATTGTAAGGTTCACGCTAAGACCAGATTGAAATGCTCTTCCCATGTTTGCAGCTTTTCCTTAGGGCAATACTCACGTTCCCCATTGTGTTCTTTCGCGCTATAACTGGCGAGTTTTCGTATCTTTGTTTCCCAATCGTATATGTCGGCAACATCGGCGTAAATTGGATAATTGCCCAGAATCTCATGAAAAACTCGTAAATCGTTACAAATTACTGGTACTCGGTGTTTTGCAGCTTCGGCAGCGGGCAAACCATATCCCTCTGCAAAGCTCGGAAACAGCAGGCCACAGGATTTTTCAAGCAGCGCTGAAACCGCACCATCCCCTAAATTATTCAGTTCGGTTACATTCGCTGGTCCTCGATCAAGCTGTTTAAAGACAGCCTTATTTTCCCAGCCCCTTTGCCCAACAATAAACAAATGCGGCGGGTCAATTTCTTTTGAAAAACGCTGCCAGATACTCAGGAGCAGCAGATGATTTTTCCGTGGTTCGATCGTGCCAATTGATACAAAATAGCGGCCTGACTGCTTGATATCAACCGGCAGGTCTTCCGGATCAGGGCTTGCTACATTCACACCCAAATATGCAACAATTGTTTCGGGTGGGTCAGGCATATGTCGCAAAATATCCGATTGGGTTTTTCTAGAGTTACAGATTACCCGATCAGCGTAATTAGCAACCAACCTAACTTTTTCCGAAAATTCACCAGACACTCCTTTCCGCTGATACTGAGGGTAATCCAACGGAATCGTATCATGCAGCATTACATTAATTTGACTGTGATTTATCACCTGAATCGCTTCAAACATTTCAACCGTCAGATTACTATGGCCTACATTAAAATACGCAGTGCCGGACGGTAACGTTTCTGACAGTTTTTGAGCCAGGTTTGATTTTCGGACATTTAGGTAAGCGATGCGGCGTATATCCGAAGTAGCTTGCTTATTTGTACTATTTTGTCTCAGATGAACCCAAGATTTCACATCCGGCTTACCCCAAGGTTCCTGCGCGGCAAGCTTTTTGAATACTTTTCGGGTACCTTCCGGGGATAGAAGCGCATAATCATTTCCAATTTTGATAATTGAAAACGTTTCAATGGAACCTGTAAGCAGCGCTTTTAGATATTCATAT
This sequence comes from uncultured Marinosulfonomonas sp., assembly GCA_964514925.1. Classification (GTDB taxonomy): domain Bacteria; phylum Pseudomonadota; class Alphaproteobacteria; order Rhodobacterales; family Rhodobacteraceae; genus NVTR01. Next base: position 47,441 of record CAZETX010000008.1, on the reverse strand, counting down.
TCTACGCGATCTATGCCGGTCCAGGGTCCCCTTCCGACACGGGAAATCAGCCTTGTCAGGTCAAGGCAATAAGCTGTCGGTCTATTCTTTATAGTGCCCATTCTGATGCCACCGCCAGGCGTCCGCAATCATCCGCGGAAGATTGGATCGTTCCGGAGACCAGCCAAGTCGTTCCTTAGCCCGACTGCTACCTGACACTAATTTGGCACAATCGCCAGCCCTGCGCTCGCCAATATCAACATCAATATTTTTGTTGGTCGCAACCTTTGCCTGTTCAATGACTTCGCGCACAGAAAATCCATGCCCGGTGCCCAGGTTGAAAACACAGTTTTCGTTCCCGTCCCGCAGCCACTTCAAACCCAGAATATGGGCATCTACCAGATCCTCGACATGTACGTAATCGCGCACACAGGTACCGTCTTCAGTACTATAATCATCGCCATAAACTGTTATTGCAGATCGTTTTCCGTCTACGACATCCAGAATTATAGGAATTAAATGTGTCTCAGGTCTGTGAAATTCCCCAATTTCCGCATCCAAATCAGCACCCGCTACATTAAAATATCGAAATATTACGTGCCTTAACCCATTGCTCTTTTCAAAGTCCCTAAGCATCTCTTCAATGGCCTTTTTTGAAGAAGCATAAGGATTGATTGGGTATTGATCACTATTTTCGTCCAGGATTACATTGTCCTGATCGCCATAGGTGGCACATGTAGAAGAAAATACAAAATCAAGACACCCTGCTGCAACCGCGGCCTCTATCAAGGTTAGAGAACCTACAACATTATTGCGCCAATATTGTCCTGGTTTTTCATAGCTTTCGCCAACCTGACTCAATGCCGCGAAATGAATAACCGCTACCGGATTGAATTCAGAAAATGCCGCATCAAGTTTTTTTCGGTCGCTTAGCTCTCCTTTTACAAAAGGACCAAACTTGACAGCATCGCGCCAGCCGGTTGAAAGGTTATCGTATGTCACCGGTGTAAATCCGATGTTTTTCAATGCCTTACAAGCATGAGAACCGATATAACCAGCTCCTCCCGTGACGAGAATATTCTTCAATATTTTAGACCTACAATTACTGCGCGGCGTTAGGGATCGATACCATTTCTCTTAGGTATTCTGCGAATTCATCGCGCAGTTCATTTCGCGCCAAGCCAAATGCAACCGTCGCCTGAAGAAATCCAGCCTTGGATCCACAATCAAATCTTTGGCCGCGAAAACGATACCCAAAAACATCGCGACCACTTTCAATTTCCTGTGCAATGGCATCAGTAAGCTGAATTTCACCCCCTGAACCGGATTCAAGTGTGCTAAGATTCTGAAGCACGCTTGGTGGCAAAATGTAACGACCAATTACAGCTAAATTCGAGGGCGCTGTGCCTTTTTCAGGTTTTTCGACCATTCCTTTGACAGAAACAATTGTTTCCATATCATCTTTGATATCCAGTACACCATAGGAAGACGCGGCTTCCGGTGGAACCTCCATTGCGGCAACCATACACCCACCAGTTTCCTGATAAGACTCGATCATTTGCTGAAGGCAGGGTTTTTCAGCGGCAATAACATCATCGGGTAAAATTACCGCAAACGGTTCATCGCCGATCAATCTGCGGGCGCACCATACGGCATGCCCCAAACCCAAAGCCAGATGTTGGCGAATATATGCAATCGCACCGCTTTCCATGTTGGTATCTTGCAGGGCAGCCAAAAGTTCTGTCTTACCCTTTTCCCGCAAAGATATTTCTAGGTTTGGCGCATGGTCAAAATAGTCTTCCAGTGCGCCCTTGCCTCTGGATGTTACAAAGATAAACTCTGTTATGCCTGCGGCCCGCGCTTCATCAATCGCGTATTGGATCAAGGGTCGATCAACCAATGTCATAATTTCTTTTGGGATCGATTTGGTTGCCGGTAAAAACCGCGTTCCTAGCCCAGCCACCGGGAAAATTGCTTTTGTTACGTTGCGTTTCATATCTTGCCTCAGCCCTTTTCGACTATTTACTGTCTTACTCTTAAATCCCTGATACGGGGCGAATATGACCTAAAAATGGTACCAAAGTAACAAAGGCCGCAATTCAATGTACCGCAGTAATATTTCAAGGTTTGCGAACTAAAGCAAGTCTTTCGAATTCTGAATGAATACGGGATTCCAAAGTATGCCAACGAAAAAGTTTTTCATTTCTGACAGACCGCCCGAATAGCCCGCCTGACTGTTCCCAAAATCCGCCGGGATGATACCGTACATGATGATACAGCGAAGTGTAGGAAAGCAATAATAGTGAAACAACTTTGCCCGTAGCAACGGCTTTCGCAGCCTTTTGACGGGATCTCCGCCTGGACCACCAGGTGCCTACAATTATCTGGTGCACGCCGCGCTTTTGATCATCAGAAAATTTAACAAACCTTTCTTTCGGACTGGTTAGTTTTAAGGGCTCGGTTACTTGCAGTCTTTGTCCACAAACGAACCCATCTTCCATTGTTGCAATCAATCGTTCAATTTGCTCAGGTTCACAATTTCCAATTATCATATGCCTGTGTAGCTGACGCTTGTGTTGCTGCAGTATTTCTTGCCATGCTTTCCCGACATTCTCAGTCGGGCAATGTTTCCGTAAAAATAAAGCCGCACTCATCCCGGATTGATACAGGCTATAAGGCACGCCGTTCACATGCCTGCGTTCAGAGCCTCCAGCGCTATGATGAACCTGGGCCAGCGGAACAATTGCGGATTTATATCCAGCCTTGGCAATTCGGATATTCACATCGGATTCATCCAAGAAATAAGAAAACCCCGGGTCAAACATGCCAATTTCTTCAAATACGTTCCGGCGAAATGCACAGTTGGTGCCTTCGGTTTTCACAGTTTCTAATTCGGTTCCTGCCCTGATTACAGGTTCCGGACCGTCCAATTCTATCGCGGTCGTTACACCGAATACATCAATCGTCTGCGCTTTTGTGCTAAACGAAATCCCGTTTCTACCCAATACATATCCGCCAGCGGCACAAACTGTTTTGTTTTGAAACACCTTGGCCAGATGGTTCAACCAAGTAGGCTCTGGCACGCTATCATCGTCCAAAAATGCGACAACTTCCCCTGCCGCCATATCCAGTCCCAGATTTCTTGCAATAGAAATATTTGCGACTTCACATAACGCTGTTTTAATTTTTCCCGAAAAACCGGAATTAGCAACAACGTCCAACCCCAATTGATCGGCGACGACAATAATTTCAAACGCTGCGTAATAGAGTTGGGAAACCCCAAGCAGACAGCGTTGCAACAACTCCGGTCGATCGCGACTAACGACAATGACACTGACCGTTGGATCGGTCACACCATTCCCATCGCGGCCATCATGGCTTGTATTTTATCCACATCCTCGGGGTTATTCAGTTCCCAGAATTGTCGGTCTTTCGCATCAACTTCGACACAAAGTATAGACTTTCCCTGTTCCAAAAAACGCAATTGCTCTAACCCCTCAAGCGTTTCAAGTGGGCCAGTTGTCCAATCCGGGTATTCTAACAATATTTGCGGCCGATATGCATAAACACCAACATGATGAAACACCGGAATATCACGGTCATTAAACTGGGACTTGTCGCTAAATGGAATCACTTCTTTTGAAAAGTACAGCGCCCTATGATTAGAGCCAAAAACCGCTGTAGTCCCACCGACACGACCATTTTTGCGATCATCCAACAGGCTGGCAAGCGCAGCCGCGTCACACCGCAACACGGGTGTCGCGACATCGGCTTTTGTATCTGCCGCTAGACCAGAAACAAGGTCTTCAATGAACCAGGCGGGCGTCAATGGGGCGTCCCCTTGCAAGTTGACAACAACATCATATTCGATGCCCAGGGTTTGATATGCCTGTGCGCATCGTTCGGTTCCATTCGCGCATTGCGATGATGTCATAACCACCTCTGCGCCAAATTCCTGACAGGCCGATTGAATACGGCGGTCATCTGTTGCAACCACAACTTTGCTGACACCCGCTACAAGATTGGCCGCCTCCCACGAGCGCCGGATAAGGCTGCGGCTTTCACCTTTAGCGCCGACCAGTTCAACAAGTGGTTTGCCGGGATACCGTGTTGAAGCAAACCTTGCTGGAATGACAATCAGTGTTTTCATGTAGCTGTCTGCAAAATCACGCCCGGCGACATAGCGATGAAAAACGGGTTCTCATAAATTGGTTTGCCGTATGTAAGAGGCGTGTGGTCATCAAACCGGACGACACTTCCACCGGCCCCTGTCAACACCGCATGGCCTGCCGCTGTATCCCATTCCATTGTGCGCCCCAACCGAGGGTAAAAATCAGCTTCACCGGTGGCCACTAGGCAGAACTTTAGCGACGATCCTGCCCCGGTCATATCTTTTACCGCATACTTCGAAATGTAGTCGTCTGTTGCCTTATCGCGATGCGATTTTGACGCGACCACAATCAATCCACCATTGTCGGCATCGCTTACTTTCAGTTTGTTGAGCGGCCCAATAGAGTTTTTGACAAATTCGCCGGTTTCTTCCACCGAGTTTCCATCAGCGTCCGTGTAAAATAGCCGGCCTTTTGCTGGGGCATAAACGACCCCACGCACCGAAACCCCTGCTTCTACATAGGCAATATTGACTGTAAAGTCGCCACGGCGTTTAACAAATTCCTTGGTGCCATCCAGCGGATCAACAATCAGGAAATTTGCAGCTTTCTCTGAATGAGTATCGGACTGTTCTTCAGTTACAATCAATACGTTAGGAAACGCCTTCTTCAACCCGGTTGAGATAATTTCATCGGCAGCTTCATCAGCCTCTGTTACCGGACTGTCATCGGATTTAGTTCGCACTGCGAATGTGTCAGCGTTGTATATTTCCATGATCTTATCACCAGCTATAAGAGCCAGTTCACGCATTACCAAAGTTAATTTTTCAAAATCCAAGCCAAAATCCGCCTTTGTAAAATGGTACCAATATTGAATTGGTAATTGTTACTGTTTATGCTGTGCTGCTAAACGAACAGCAAGATTTCCTTACAAGAATGTACAGGTTACTTTTGAGCCATATTTTCAGGATAGACCATGTTTCAACCTAAGGTCAGCAAAACCAAAACCGGCTCTGCTGTGAATCTAATTGAATTGATCTATCATGCCACGGTGCGTCAGTTGCGTAAAACCCATGGTAACGCCCTTGTCGGCTTAGTTTCAAACATATTTCAATCGATGCTGTTCGTCGCCGTTTTCTTTGTAATGTTTTCAATTCTTGGCCTGCGCGGAAGTGCGGTTCGGGGTGACTTTCTGTTATATATGATGTCGGGAATATTCCTGTTCATGACCCATACAAAAGCCATGGCAGCCGTCATTGGTGCTGAGGGTCCGACATCTGCAATGATGCAACACGCGCCGATGAATACAGTTGTGGCGATCACTTCGTCAGCATTGGCATCGCTATATATTCAGGTGCTTTCGGTCATTGTTATGCTGACACTTTATTACACTGTGGCCACGCCATTTGTGATCGAACAACCGGTGGGTGCGGCGGCAATGTTCTTATTGGCCTGGTTTTCCGGTATTGCGGTAGGCATGGTTTTCCTGGCAGCAAAACCCTGGGTTCCAGGTTTAATCGGAATTGTTTCAACCATTTATCAGCGGGCAAATATGATTGCCTCTGGCAAAATGGTTCTGGCCAATACGCTGCCGCCAAAGATGTTGGTAATGTTTTCATGGAACCCGCTTTTTCACAGCATTGATCAGGCGCGGGGCTTCACGTTTATCAACTATAACCCCCATAACTCTTCCCTTACCTACCCGCTTTATGTTGGTCTGGTATTGATGATGATCGGCCTTTTGGGTGAGTTCTATACCCGCAAACATGCATCCCTCAGCTGGACGGCCGGCAGGTAAATTTTTCGGCGAAAAATTTGTTACAATCCGTCAGCGCTGGAGCTTCAAAATCTATTTCTGAACCGATCGGGATTTTTCTGAAATCGACCAAATCGGTGCCAGAGTTTAAACTTTGTAACAAAATCTGCCCCCCCTGTTTAAACTTTGTAAGGGTAAGATTGGCGCGTTTGTGAATAAAAAATTAAAAAACCTGCCCCCGGATACACGGGATTAATCCGGCTGCCAAAATAGCCGCAACATCGCCGTTTGACAAAATTCTGGCACCAAACCAAAAAAACGCTGCAAATTTAACAAATCTATACCCCCTGAACGCTTGTAGAGGCGTTACCCCCTAACTATATACCCCGAGAAGCCGGATCGGGCATTGTCTGATCCGAAAAATATGGGATCGGGAAACGGGTGCCTGATGGGGCCCAAATCCCTTACATCGCCAAAAGAAGGAATATGAAAATGGCCAAAGTAATTGGTATTGACCTTGGGACTACAAACTCTTGCGTTGCGATCATGGACGGATCACAACCGCGGGTTATTGAAAATGCGGAAGGCGCGCGAACCACGCCTTCTATTGTTGCTTTCACCGATAGTGAACGGCTGGTTGGACAACCTGCAAAACGTCAGGCTGTCACCAACCCCGAGAACACAGTTTTCGCCGTTAAGCGCCTGATCGGTCGTCGCGCCGACAGTAAAGAAGTCATGAAAGACAAAAAGCTGGTGCCCTACAAAATTGTGGATGGCGGCAATGGCGACGCGTGGGTTGAAGCGGCCGGTGAGAAATATTCACCAAGCCAGATCAGTGCGTTTATTCTGGGTAAGATGAAAGAGACCGCCGAAAGCTATTTGGGCGAAGACGTGACACAGGCCGTGATCACAGTTCCTGCCTATTTCAACGACGCCCAGCGTCAGGCCACCAAAGACGCCGGTAAAATTGCCGGTCTGGAAGTTCTGCGGATCATCAACGAACCGACAGCTGCCGCGCTGGCCTATGGTCTGGACAAGAAAGAGACCCAGACCATTGCCGTATTTGACCTTGGTGGCGGTACGTTTGACATCACCATTCTGGAAATTGACGACGGCTTGTTTGAAGTTAAATCCACCAACGGCGACACCTTCCTGGGTGGCGAAGATTTTGACATGCGCATCGTCAAGTATCTGGCCGATGAATTCAAAAAAGAAACCGGCGTTGATCTGACCAAAGACAAGATGGCATTGCAACGGCTGAAGGAAGCCGCCGAAAAAGCCAAGATTGAATTGTCTTCCAGCCAACAGACTGAGATCAACCAGCCGTTTATCTCAATGGATGCCAAATCGGGCACACCGTTGCACATGGTCATGAAGCTGACCCGCGCCAAGCTGGAAAGTCTGGTAAGCGACCTGATCAAAAATTCGATCAAGCCCTGTAAGGCCGCACTGAAAGACGCCGGTCTGTCGATCAGCGACATCGATGAGATCGTCATGGTTGGCGGCATGACCCGGATGCCAAAAGTTGCCGAGGAAGTCGGCAAGTTTTTCGGCAAAGAGCCGAACAAGGGCGTGAACCCGGATGAAGTGGTTGCCATGGGTGCCGCCATTCAGGCCGGTGTTCTGCAGGGCGACGTCAAGGATGTGGTGCTGCTGGACGTGACGCCATTGTCACTGGGCATCGAAACACTGGGCGGCGTGTTCACCCGGTTGATCGACCGCAATACAACCATCCCGACCAAGAAAAGCCAGATCTTTTCCACCGCCGAAGACAACCAGAACGCAGTGACGATCCGGGTGTTTCAGGGTGAACGCGAAATGGCGTCGGACAATAAGATCCTTGGGCAGTTCAATCTGGAGGATATTCCACCAGCGCCCCGCGGGTTGCCACAGATCGAGGTGACGTTTGACATTGATGCCAACGGTATCGTGTCGGTTGGCGCCAGCGATAAGGGCACCGGCAAAGAACAGACCATCACCATTCAGGCCTCTGGTGGGCTGTCGGATGATGAGATCAACGATATGGTCAAGGACGCCGAGGATAATGCCGAGGCCGATAAGGATCGCCGCGAATTGGTGGAAGCCAAGAACCAGGCCGAAAGCCTGATCCATTCCACCGAAAAATCGTTGGAAGAGCATACCGATAAGGTTGATCCGACAACCGTGGAAGCCATTGAACTGGCGATCTCTGCGCTGAATGAGCAATTGGAAACCGAAGATGCCGGTAAGATCAAATCCGGTATTCAGAACGTGTCCGAAGCGGCGATGAAGCTGGGCGAAGCCATCTATAAGGCGGCGCAGGCCGAATCCGAAGGCGAAGCCGGCGGTGAAGACGAACCACGCAGTGTGGATGACGATATTGTTGACGCCGACTTTGAAGATCTGGACGAAAACAAGCGCGACTGATTGCGCTAGGGATCAAATTGCCAGCCCTGAAGGTTCGGGGCTGGCAATTCTATTCCCGGAAAGATCAAACAAATGGCAAAGCGCGATTTTTATGAAGTTCTGGGCGTCGGCAAAAGCGCCTCTGCGGATGAGGTGAAAAAGGCCTATCGCAAGAAGGCAAAAGAGCTGCACCCCGACCGCAATGCTGACAACCCGAACGCCGAAGAGCAGTTCAAAGAAGTTAACGAAGCCCATGAAATTCTGAAGAACGCCGAGAAAAAGGCGGCCTATGACCGGTTTGGCCATGCGGCTTTTGACGGTGGTATGGGCGGCGGACGACCCGGTGGTGGCTTTGGCGGACAGGGCGATTTTTCAAGCGCGTTTTCCGATGTGTTTGACGACTTGTTTGGCGATTTCATGGGCGGCAGCGGCCAACGTGGTGGTGGCCAGCAGCGGGCAACCCGCGGCTCTGATCTGCGTTATAACCTGCGGGTTTCCTTGGAAGAGGCATTTTCAGGGTCGCAGAAATCCATCAATGTGCCGACCTCGGTTGCCTGTGAGGAATGCAGCGGAACCGGGGCCGAAAGCGGCGCCGAACCCCAGACCTGCCCCACCTGTTCGGGCATGGGTAAGGTGCGCGCGCAACAGGGTTTCTTTACCGTCGAACGCACCTGCCCCACCTGTTCAGGCATGGGCCAGATCATCAAGAACCCCTGTAAGGTTTGCGGTGGCGCCGGACGGACCGAAAAGGATCGTTCGCTGTCGGTGAACATCCCGGCCGGTGTTGATACCGGCACCAAAATCAGGCTGGCGGGTGAAGGTGAAGCCGGTCTGCGCGGTGGGCCGACGGGCGATCTGTACATCTTTATTGAGGTTTCAGAACACGCGCTGTTTCAGCGTGACGGCATCCATCTGTTTTGTCAGGTTCCGGTCAGTGTGGCATCTGCCGCGCTTGGCGGGGATATTGAAGTGCCGACCATAGACGGTGGCCGTAGCCGCGTAAAGATTTTACCCGGTAGTCAGTCAGGCCGTCGCATGCGTCTGCGCTCCAAGGGCATGCCGGCACTGCGCGGCGGTGGGTCGGGTGACATGATGATTGAGCTGGCGGTTGAAACGCCGGTTAATCTGACGGCCCGGCAAAAGGAAATTCTGCGCGAGTTTGATGATCTGGCAGAAGATAACAACCCCAACAGTTCTACGTTCTTTTCCAAGGTGAAAAGCTTTTGGGACGGGATGAAAGGGTAAAATTTACCCTGACGTTTTAATTAAATCTTTAGGGGTTTGGCACAGGTTGTGCCTATGCCAAGCCAACGCCAGATCCATTTTGCAGAAATGTCACCGCAGTTTGGCAAGCCAGCGCCAAAATTACCGTCCTATATCCGCGATCATCGCAAACGCCTGCGCGAACGGTTTATAGCGGGTGGTGCGGCTGCAATGCCTGATTATGAGCTGCTGGAACTGGTGCTGTTCCGGGCGATCCCGCGTCAGGATGTGAAACCACTGGCGCGCCGGTTACTGGACGCGTTTGGTGATTTTAACCGGGTATTGTCAGCACCCCGCGAACGGCTGGCGGCAGTTAGCGGTGTTGGTGACGCGGTGGTCCTTGAACTGAAGATTGTAGAAGCGGCGTCGCACCGGCTGGCCCGTTCCCGGGTGATGCAGATGCCGGTGATATCCGGCTGGGACGCGATACTGGATTATTGCCATACAACCATGGCCCATCGCGAAACCGAGCAGTTTCGCATCCTGTTTCTGGATCGCAAGAATGTGCTGATTGCCGATGAGGAACAGGCAAAAGGCACCGTTGACCATGTCCCGGTTTACCCGCGAGAAGTGGTGAAACGGGCGCTAGAGCTGAACGCATCGGCGCTGATACTGGTGCATAATCATCCATCCGGTGACCCGACCCCTTCTGAGGCGGATATTACCATTACCGAGCAGATAAATGCCGCCGCACAGGCATTAAACCTGACGCTGCATGACCACCTGATTATCGGAAAATCCCGGGAGCTTAGTTTTCGCGCTGCCGGTTATTTGTGACCATCATCGCACCCAGACTTCGACCCGCCGGTTAATCTGACGCCCCCATTCGCTGTCATCACAGGCCATCGGCATGGCTTCCCCAAAACCTTCTATGCGTAGCGTCACCCGGCTGGGGTCTGCTGTGGCTGCTTCTTCTTTGACCGCGGCGCGGACCGATGCTGCGCGTTCCTTTGACAATCTGCGATTTGCCGCGGCCGGCCCTTCGCCGTCGCTGAAGCCCACAAATATTAGTTCTTTTGCACCGATTGCGCCGGTTTCCAACGCCCTTGCAAGTAGCGCGATGTTGGACCGGGATTGCGCGGTCAACCCGCTGGAGCCGCCGTCAAACCGAAACGTAACCGACAACCGGCGAGAGCCATCCATGGCTGCGACCAGTCGTTTTAGTTCTTTCAGCTGAATTTCATCCCCGGCAGCGCGAATGGCATTCGCCAGCCGGTCCCCCTGCCGTGTGATTGGGGTTCTGGCGATGGTCTGATCTACAAACCCGGCTTTGATGATGTTGATCTGGGCCGAGGGTGAGCTGGTGAACCGCAAAAATTCCCGGCCAATTGCAGGTAACCGCCGGGCACGCAGGTAAAAAAACATCGGCGCGGTTAGCGGGTAATCATCTGATTTTAGCGCTTCCGGAAGGGCGCTGGCCCGAAATCCGCACCCCCCTGCCAGAACAAGGGGACGGACACCGGATTGTTCAGAAAGGGCCGAAAGGCCAATGGCGAAAGGATCAGCAGCAACTGCCAGTATCAGGGATTGGTTTGTGCCATGGCGCATGATGTTTTGACTTAACGACAATCCGCTGGGGGCCATGATGCCCTGATCAAATACACGCAGCGCACCAGACCCTGAGTTGCGCAGATGGGCAACAATCGGTGCGTCTATTCCACCCAAATCTACCCAATTGACAATTTCGCCGGAAAAAATACCAGCGAGTTGTTCGGGGGATATCTGCCCCACCGGATTGCGCGGTGAAACGACCGGAACCAGCGCATCCAACGCGATCACCCGGTTCTGGTTTGGGCTTGAAAAACGACCAAACCCTGCCTCTACTCCACGTGCAACTTCCTGTTTCAAAACCTCACGTAGGGATATGGCAATATCCGCTTCTTCGGCCAACAGATCTGCAAACCCTTCATCGCTGCTGGAGGTTGTGATGCTAAAGCGCGCCGCGATATGGTCACTGGCCTGTTCTGACAATACATAAACGGTATCGCCTGCTGTTTTCTGAATCTCTATTGAATAATCCTGCTGATCCGCAAAACCCGCGATCAACGCCGGCATCAGTTTTTCACCGATTATCGCAGCACCCGAGAAACGTATTTCTGCGACAAACGCGGATAGATCGGGGCAGCCGGGCCCGGCACAAACAACGCCCGAGCCATCCAGTGTCAATTGACCATAGATCGAGTCGACGCGATAAAATTCACCGTCATATCCCAGCAATGTCCCGACGATTTCCACAGAACCGTCGCGGGATGTCAGGGTGACATCCTGCGCCGACACAGACATCGCAAAAATCAGATGCAAAAGGAAAGCCAATAGGCTTGCCCGACTAAATTGCATGTTACCCCCCGGTTTAACCGTAGGTTAGTTTTGCGCGATCCGCAGGTCGTTGAACAGGTTATTCAACACCAGATACCCGCTTTCACCACCACATGCGGGCAAAGTTAACACAATTTCATTGGAACTAAACATGCCGTCATCAGAAAGCTGAAAGGCATTTCCCAGTATTTCTGCGCCGCATGTCGCATTTGTCAGGGCAGCATCCACCAGAAATTTAACCCTGGCATTCCCGGGTAAACCAGTGGTTTGAACGGAATAGACCTGTGCCAGAACGGGTGCATAAACATCCGGGTTGCCAAGCTGTATTAACCGACCAATGCCAGAATTTTCAGGTGCCAGTGACCAGACATGCCCGACGCCACCGAATGCGGCGCCATTTTCTAGCGCATGGATGTTCAGACCCGCCGAACCGGACCAATTGACCGCGACGCGTTGGTAACCGTCCAGTTGCAGGTTAAGTGTTTTAGCTTCGACACTGCGCCCATCGGCAAATGTCACGGCAAACGACGCATATTCATTCAGCGCCGGTATGTCGATATTATAGGTTCCGTCAGCCAGGGTTGTGTCGGCAAATTCAATGCCGGCATGGCTGACGGTGATCCGCTGGTTCTGATAACAGGGTGCGCTGAGGTTCAGACGAACCATGGCACCATCCTGCGGCAGGGCGGTCATGTTCAGATCACAGGTTTGAGGTAAAAATTTCGGTGTTTCAACGTCCAAAAGATTTTCAGTTTCAAATTGGATTGTCGCCGCGGCGATGCGAATTGAATTTCGCAAGGCAGGGTCAGGATCCAGGGCAGGTATAATCGCGTCCACCGGAAGACCGGAAAATTGCGCGCTAAGGCCAATTACCGATGGTGGTTCCTGCGGTTCTGTCAACAGGCGTGACGCCAGTGCATCGCCATTTTGCATCGCGTATCCAACACTGGCTGCAATCGTCAGGGTTACCCCTGCCGTTATCATTCTTTTGGGTTCAATCATTTCAACGTCCACCACTCACTAACAAGACGGGAATATTGTCGCTGAAAAATTGGTCAATGTTATGGCTGGTAGAGGCAGGGTCGTATCAGACAAAATATCGCCGATACGGTGGTCGAAACGGGCTAAACCCCTACATGTAGTAGTTTCATTTTTCTGAAAAGTGTCTTAGCCCCAGTGATGTCATATTTCAGTTCTGCCGGGTTCAGCTGATGCGGCCATGGCAATGTTTGAATTTTTTCCCCGTTCCACAGGGGCATTTTTCGTTTCGCCCCGGGTTTCCCCATGTGCTTTGGTCGGCTTCGTCAAACCCGTCGCGCACCTGTGCAGGGTCAATCGGGGTGGCCCGTTCAAGCGGGGCACCACCGGCAGCCAATCGTGCGGCTTCCTGTTGTGCCACGATCTGCTGCATCATTGCTTCCTGCTCTTCTTTGGTCATCGGGCGGACCTGGGCCAGCTTTTTAGTGACATCTTCGCGCAGGGTTTCAAGCAGGCTTTCAAACAGCTGGAAGGCTTCAGTTTTATATTCGCTAAGGGGATCACGCTGGGCATAGCCACGAAAACCGACAACCGAGCGCAGATGTTCCAGCGTCAGCAGATGTTCGCGCCATTTGCCGTCAATGGTTTGCAGCAGGAATTGTTTTTCAATGTTGCGCATGGTTTCAGAACCAAAAGCCTCTGCTTTTTCGGCCATCATTACATCGGAAGCGGCGTATAGTTTTTCGCGGATTTCAGCGTCATCAACGCCCTCTTCATCGGCCCATTCCACAACATCTGTGTCAATGCCAACATTTTCCAATATGGCCGTTTTCAGCCCTTCGGTGTCCCACTGATCGGCGTAGCTTTTGGCCGGAATGTGGATGTCCACCAGATCATCAATCACCTGATGGCGCATGTCCTCTGCGATTTCAGACAGATCCTCGGCTTCCATGATCTCACGGCGCTGGCCGAAGATCACCTTGCGCTGATCGTTCATGACATCATCAAATTTCAGCAGTTGCTTGCGGATGTCGAAGTTGCGCCCTTCAACCTTGGCCTGGGCTTTTTCAAGTGATTTGTTCACCCATGGATGCACAATCGCTTCGCCGTCTTTCATGCCAAGTTTGGACAACACCTTGTCCAGACGTTCAGAGCCGAATATCCGCATCAGATCGTCTTCCAGTGACAGGAAAAACACCGAGCGGCCCGGATCCCCCTGACGCCCGGAACGACCCCGCAGCTGATTATCAATGCGCCGGCTTTCGTGGCGCTCTGTCCCCAGAACGAACAGGCCACCGGCCTTAAGAACCCGCGCTTTTTCATCGGCGACCTGCGCTTCGATCTGAGAACGGAGTTTTTCAGGATCAGCGTCCGGGTCATCCGCCAAAGCGGCCAGAACCGACATGTCGACATTGCCGCCCAGCTGAATATCCGTGCCGCGACCGGCCATGTTTGTGGCGATGGTGACGGCGCCGAATTTACCGGCATCGGCAATGATCTGGGCTTCTTTTTCGTGTTGGCGGGCGTTCAGAACGTTATGTTCAACCCCGGCCTCTTTCAGCATGTCTGACAGCGCCTCAGATTTTTCAATTGAGGTGGTGCCAACCAGAATTGGCTGACCTTTTTTGTTGGCTTTTACGATCTCTTCCGCAACACCGGTGAATTTTTCTTTGGTGGTGCGGTAAACCTGATCATGTTCATCTTCGCGGCAGATGTCCTGATTGGTGGGGATTTCCACAACGCCAAGCCCGTAAATTTCGGCAAATTCTTCGGCCTCTGTGGCGGCCGTACCTGTCATACCCGACAGGTTCTCATAAAGCCGGAAATAGTTCTGGAAAGTCACCGATGCCAGCGTGGTATTTTCCGGCTGGATGGCGACGCCTTCCTTGGCTTCAATGGCCTGATGCAGCCCGTCAGACAGGCGACGACCGGCCATCATCCGGCCGGTAAATTCGTCAACCAGCACCACTTCGTTATCCTGAACGATATAGTCCTTGTCGCGGTGAAACAGCTTATGGGCCCGCAGGCCCTGATTGACATGGTGCACGATGGTGGTGGATTCCGGATCATACAGTGATTGACCCTCGGGCAGGATACCCTCAGATGACAGCACTTCTTCCAGAAAATCATTGCCCTCTTCGGTATAGGTCACGTTGCGGGTTTTTTCGTCCAGCGTGAAATGTTCATCCGTCAGGCGCGGGATCAGCTTATCAATGGTCATGTACAGTTCTGAGCGATCCTCGGCGGGGCCAGAGATGATCAGGGGTGTCCGGGCTTCATCAATCAGGATCGAATCAACTTCGTCGACCACGGCAAAATTGTGGAAGCGCTGGTTAATTTCATTCAGTTCAGACTTCATGTTATCGCGTAGGTAGTCAAAGCCAAGTTCGTTATTGGTCGCGTAGGTTACATCGGCCTGATACGCCGCATGCTTTTCAGCATCGGGCTGCTGCGGATAGATGACACCGCATTTCAGACCAAGGGCCTCATAGACCTTGCCCATCCATTCAGAGTCACGCCGCGCCAGATAATCGTTCACCGTGACGATATGCACGCCCTTGCCGGTCAGGCAATTCAGGTAGGCCGGAAACGTCGCCACCAGCGTTTTACCTTCGCCGGTTTTCATTTCGGCGATATTGCCCTGATGCAGAAAAATTCCGCCCATCAGTTGCACATCAAACGCCCGTAGCCCCAGCGCACGGTGTGCGGCTTCCCGGCAGTTGGCAAATGCTTCCGGTAACAGATCATCCAGCGCTTCACCGTCTTTGGCGCGCTTGGCCAGTTCTATGGTTTTTTCTTTTATACCGTCGTCGGACAGTTTGGTATATTCCGGTTCCAATGCGTTGATCGTTTCCACCATGGGCAGGGTCGCCTTGATCAAACGATCATTTGGTGTGCCAAAAACCTTTTTGGCGAGTGTTCCGAAACCCAGCATGTTTTCTCCGCATGGTCTGTTTTGACGTGATCGTGTGAAAGGGGTGCTTGTCCGTCCTTTCCAAGCGCCATAGAAACGCAGAAACGGCGGCCCCAATACGACCTTCTGGCGATGTAAGGGTCCGCATCTGTCGTGTCAACGTCACGCACCATAGTGTGACCCGAAACAAGGAAGTAAAGATGCCAAAATTCACCAGATTTATTGGGTCGATGGCCATTGGTTGCCTGCTGGCGCTGCCAGCGATTGCACAGGAAGTAACATCAGACACTGTCGTGGCCACAGTAAATGGCACCGATATCACGATTGGGCACATGATCGTACTGCGCAATAACCTGCCCCAGCAATATCAGAATTTGGATGACAAAGTGCTGTATGACGGCATTCTTGATCAGGTGGTCCAGCAAACCGTTCTGTCCCAGACCATGGACACGCTATCCATGGCCATTGCACTGCAGTTGGAAAATGAGCGCCGGGCGCTTTTGGCCGGTGCGGCAATGGCCGACATGCTGGCAGAATCTATCACCGATGATGTGGTGCAGGCGGCCTATGAAAAGCAGTATACTCAGGCTGATCCGGTGAAAGAGTATAACGCGGCCCATATTCTGGTGGAAACAGAAGAAGAGGCATTGGCGTTGATCGTGAAGCTTGATGAGGGGGCCGAATTTGGCGCATTGGCGGCTGAATTTTCAACCGGCCCCTCTGGCCCAAGTGGCGGCAGCCTTGGCTGGTTTGGCCCCGGCATGATGGTGCAGCCTTTTGAAGAAGCAGTGGAAACAATGCAGGATGGTGACGTTTCGGCGCCGGTTCAGACTCAGTTTGGCTGGCATGTAATTATTCTGAACGAAACCCGTTTCCAAAGCGCCCCGGCGCTGGACGATGTGCGCGCCGAACTGGTGGATGAGTTGCAGCAAAAAGCCGTGGCAGATATCATTGAGAAACTTTCAGGCGAAGCGGATATTTCGCGCGCTGATCTGCCGGATCTGGATCCGGCCATATTGCGCGACACCAGTCTGGTGCAAAACTAGGCCATCATGCGGGGGCGATAAAATGGTGAAGCTTGCGGTTTCCCCGCTGGCGCCTGCAGGGGGCTTCCCGCGCTTGCCGGATATTGGCGGTGTGCGGTTTGCATCCATTGGCGCCCGGGTCAAATATACCGGGCGGGATGATGTGATGCTGGCAGAACTGACACCCGGCACAACCATGGCCGGGGTGTTCACAAAATCAGCCACGCGATCAGCGGCGGTTCTGGATTGTCAGGCTAAGATTGGGGGCGTCGGTACCGGAGGCGCTGCTATTCTGGTCAATTCTGGTAACGCCAATGCCTTTACCGGATCAAAAGGGCAGATGTCTGTTGCGGCATTAACCGCGGAAGTTGCGGATATTCTGGGAATAGAGGCGACGCGCGTATTCACTGCCTCAACCGGGGTAATCGGTGAGCCGCTGGCCCATGACAGGATCATCAACAAACTGACAGAGTTGCGGAACGCCCTGTCCGTGAAAGCAATTGAACCCGCCGCGCGCGCCATTATGACAACCGATACTTTTGCCAAGGGCAGTGGCACGATTGTGGAGATTGACGGGGTTAAAATCAGCATTGCCGGGTTCGCCAAAGGTTCTGGCATGATCGCGCCTGATATGGCGACGATGTTATCCTATGTGTTCACAGACGCCAGAATTTCGCAGACCGTTTTGCAGGAAATGTTGCGCCGTGCCGTCAGGGGATCGTTCAACAGTATCACCGTGGACAGTGATACATCCACATCTGATACGCTGATGTTGGCCGCGACCGGGGCCAGTACGATGCCGGAAATTACCGATGGGGCATCCGCTGCCGGGCAGGCGTTTTACGCGGCTTTGAAAGATGTGTTGCTGGATCTGGCGCATCAGGTTGTTCGCGATGGTGAGGGGGCGACCAAGTTTGTGGAAGTGCGCGTAACCGGGGCCGAAGGCGAGGCTGACGCCCACAGGGCGGCGCTGGCGATTGCCAATTCCCCGTTGGTGAAAACCGCCATTGCAGGGGAAGACCCGAACTGGGGGCGCGTGGTGATGGCAGTGGGAAAATCCGGGGCCAGGGCAGACCGCGATCGGCTGGCAATTTGGTTTGGTGATATTCTGGTGGCTGAAAATGGTTGGGTTTCACCGGATTATTCCGAGGCCCAGGGCGTGGCCTATATGAAGAACAGCGATGTTCTGATCGGGGTTGATCTGGGGGTTGGTTCGGATGTGGCCACGGTCTGGACCTGCGATCTGACCCACGGATATATCGACATCAACACTGATTATCGATCATGAAACTGGTGTTGGTTTCGGCCGTCGTTTTGATCGACAGGGATGGTCGGGTTTTGCTAAGCCAGCGCCCGGAAGGAAAATCAATGGCCGGGTTGTGGGAATTTCCCGGCGGCAAAGTGGAAGACGGCGAAACCCCCGAAGCTGCGTTGGTGCGGGAATTACACGAAGAACTGGGGATCGAAACCTGGGACAGCTGTCTGGCGCCGCTGACATTTGCCAGCCACGCCTACGACGATTTCCATCTGCTGATGCCGGTTTTCGCCTGTCGCAAATGGAACGGAATTGCCCGTGGGCTGGAGGGGCAGAACCTGAAATGGGTTCATGTGAACACGTTACGTGACTACCCGATGCCGCCCGCAGACCGGCCGTTAATACCGATTTTGAAAGATTGGATTTAGACGCGAATAGGAAACAATCGCCCCCTGATTGTGGAAGATTTTGACCAAATCAGCGTAATTGTACCACCTATGGGCGATTTTGCGCCCAATTTCTGAACAATGCGGAATAGTTCTATGGAATTGTTCTGGAATCGATTTAGGGTTCTAGTTGAATAGCTTTGGGGGCTAAATCGAATGTTAACAACAATACTGATCGGTAGTTGCGTTTATGTACAGGGCACGTTTGTGCGTAAGTTAGAGAACGGCAAAATAATGGTTCGTGTTGGTGAACGTTTGTATCAGGGCATGCCTATAAAATCACAAGTTGCCGCCTGATCCACAGGCTGTAGCGTTCGTAAAAAAGCCGGCGATTTTTCAATCCGCCGGCTTTCTTATGTCTTGTTGGAATAGCGGTTAAGTTATTCCAGATTTCGTTCAACTTCTTCACGTTCAAATATCTCAATAACGTCAGCGACGCGGATATCATCATACTTTTCAAACGCCATGCCGCATTCCTGACCTGACTGGACCTCGGGCACTTCATCTTTGAAGCGCTTAAGCGTTTTCAGCGTGCCTTCGTGGATCACAACGTTGTCGCGTAACAGGCGAACACCGGCGGACCGACGGGCGACGCCTTCGGTTACCAGACACCCGGCAATTTTACCGACATTAGAAACTTTGAAGACTTCTTTAATCTCGGCATAACCGATAAAGTTTTCCCTGATTTCTGCTGACAACAATCCGGAAGCGGCGGCTTTGACGTCATCCACAAGATCGTAAATCACCGAATAATACCGGATCTCAACGCCCTTTTGATTGGCGATGCTTCGGGCCGTCGCATTGGCGCGAACATTAAAGCCAAAGACCGGCGCACCGGATGCTTCGGCAAGACCGATATCGGTTTCCGTAATCGCCCCAACACCGGAATGAAGCACCCGAACCCGGACTTCATCATTACCGATTTTTTCCATCGCCTGCACAATTGCTTCAGCAGATCCCTGAACATCGGTTTTAACCAGAACAGGTAGCTCGGCGACGTCAACGTCAGCTTTGGCTTTTTCCATCAGCTGTTCAAGGGTGGTCGATGCACCAACAGCGGCACGGTTTTCTTTGGCAGCATGGGCACGGTAATCAGCGATTTCCCGGGCCTGTCCTTCTGTCTCTACAACGTTCAGAACATCACCGGCTTCGGGTGTGCCGTTCAGGCCCAGAACCTCTACCGGAACCGATGGGCCGGCCTCGTTTATGCGTTCGCCCTGATCATCAATCAGTGCCCGAACCTTGCCCCACTGTTCGCCAACAACAAAGATATCGCCCTTTCGCAGGGTGCCGTTCTGGACCAGTACAGTCGCAACCGGGCCGCGGCCGACATCCAGTTTAGCTTCGATCACGGCACCGGATGCCGCGCGTTTTGGATTGGCTTTCAGATCAAGCAATTCAGCCTGCAGTGAAATATTTTCCAGCAATTTATCAAGGCCAGTACCTTCAATTGCCGATACTTCCACGTCCAGAACATCGCCTGACATTTTTTCAACGATCACTTCGTGCTGCAACAGATCTGTGCGCACCTTGTCCGGGTCAGCCCCGGGCCGGTCAATTTTATTGATGGCGATAATCATTGGTACTTCGGCGGCTTTGGCGTGGTGAATAGCCTCAATTGTTTGCGGCATCACTGCGTCGTCGGCGGCAACAACCAAAATGACGATATCCGTCACCTGCGCCCCGCGCGCCCGCATAGATGTAAACGCCGCGTGGCCCGGCGTATCCAAAAAGGACATGACCGTGCCGTCATCCGTTGTCACCTGATAGGCGCCAATATGCTGGGTAATGCCGCCAGCTTCACCGGCAACAACCTTGGTTTTGCGAATGGCATCAAGCAATGACGTTTTGCCGTGGTCCACATGGCCCATGACCGTAATGACAGGCGGGCGCGGCACCAGATTTGCGTCGTCGTCTTCAACCGTCGCAATCACATCTTCCACGTCAGCGTCTGAAACCCGCACGATCTTATGGCCAAATTCTTCGACAATCAGTTCGGCTGTATCGGCGTCAATCACCTGATTCTGCGTCACCATCATGCCACTTTGCATCAGAGATTTGATGACATCCACAACCCGTTCGGCCATGCGATTTGCAAGTTCCTGAACCACGATGGTTTCAGGCACCTGAACGTCGCGGATGACCTTTTCATGCACCTCAGTACCGCCCAGCGCCTTAAGGCGTGCGCGTTCCTGTTTGCGTTTCATCTGCGCCATTGAACGCTGGCGTCCGCCATCACGACCAGACAGCGCCTGATTGAGGGTTAGTTTGCCAGAGCGGCGGCCGCTGTCGCGGTCAGTTTTGCTTTTGTTTTCACGGCGCGGTTCACGATCAGTTTTACGCGGGGCAGCAGGGGGTTTTGCAGCTGCGCGCTGAACCGGTGCATCCTCGGCCGGGGCTGCGGATGCTTCGGCCGCGCGAAGGGCGTTTGCCTCTTCTTCGCGCTTCTTCGCTTCTGCATCTTCGGTTTTCTGACGCTTGCGATCTTCGCGTTCTTTTTCTTCGCGTTCTTTTTCGTCGGCTTCTTCCCGGCGGCGTGCGCGGTCGGCCTGACGTTTTTCTTCATCTGCCTTGCGTGCTTTTTCGTCTTCTATTTCGCGTGCCTTGGCCTCTTTCAAGGCCCTCAGGCGGCGTTCCAGCACTGCATCGGAAATACCGGCTGGCCGCTTGGAAGGGCTTGCCGATGCGGTGGGCTTCGCAGCCCCTGCAGCTGGTGCGCCTGTTGGTGCGCCCGATTTGGGAACCACAACGCGCTTGCGTTTGGTTTCAACCACAACATTTTTGGTCCGGCCATGGCTAAAGCTTTGCTTTACCTGTCCAGGTCGGGGGCCGCCACTTAGGCCCAAAGTTTTTTTGCCGTCACTATCGCTCATTTAGTCGTCTTACCCTTTCCGGCGGATTTCCCACCGTCGATCTCACGAAAGCCCGCAAGTCGCGTGGCCTCGTTTATAACACGTATCGTGAGTCCACCAGCGCCAAGCGCGCCATGTATCACACTTTCCCGTCCAAATGCCAAACCCAATTCTGCAGAGGTCAGCATCCCAAAAAACCGACCCCCTTCGGGCGTCCATAACTTACCTTTGCCCCGCTCAGAACCATCCGATGCCTGAAGCAACACCTTAGCGCGCCCATCTGACAGCCAGCCTTTGACTTTTTCAAAACCGGCCACGGCTGACGCGGTTTTGCGTGACATCGACACCAGATCAACAACCCGTCGGGTTAACTGACGCTCGACCTCCTCGACCAGATTTGCAGGCACCGTTGCCGCGGTTTTCGCCGCCCGTGCAAACAAGCCCTTTTTCATTGCCGTTTCCAGAACGCTGCGTTCGGAGCTGACCCAGATGCCACGCCCCGGCAGTTTTTCCAGAACATCCGGTACAACCACACCATCCGGGCCAACCACAAATCGGATCATGCCCCGCTTTGACTGGCTGTCACCGGTGACAATGCACCTGCGTTCCGGGTCGTCCCGGTCTTTATGTTGGCCGCCGCGTGTCACGGGTAATTCCAAGGCCTAAATTAGGCCTTGGCCCCTTCTGTGGTTTCTGTCTCGGTTGTTTCTTCGGCGTCCCCATCTTCAGCTGTATCGGGTTCCAGATCAGCCGGGTCGACCCAGCCAAGTTGAATGCGGGCAGTCATGACCAGCACCTGGGCCTCTTCCAGGCTCATTTCAAATTTTTCCAGAATACCGTCGTCTTTGACCCGTTCGCCATCAACACTTGTCCAGCCACCGGCCAGTTCCCAGTCAGCGCAGCTTGCAAATTCATCCAGCGTTTTGACGCCATCCTCTGCCAGCGCTTCCACCATTTGTGGTGTTAAACCTTCGTAGCCAATCAGGCTGTCTTCTGCGCCAAGTTCGCGGGCGTGATCCAGCGCTTTCTTGTTTTGACCGTCGATGTAATCTTTGGCGCGGGCCTGCAATTCGCTGGCGGTATCGTCGTCAACACCGTCAATTACTGACAGTTCGTCCACTTCAACAAAGGCGACTTCTTCCAGGTTTGTGAAGCCCTCCGACACCAGAAGCTGTGCAAAGAATTCGTCCAGATCAAGCGTGTCCATGAACAGTTTGGTACGTTCTTCAAATTCTGCCTGACGGCGCGATGATTCTTCCGCTTCGGTCATGATGTCAATGTCCAGACCGGTCAGCTGGCTGGCCAGACGAACGTTCTGACCACGACGGCCAATGGCAAGGCTAAGCTGTTCATCCGGAACCACCACTTCGATTTTACCGGCGTCCTCATCCAGCACAACCTTGCTGACTTCAGCGGGCTGAAGCGCGTTCACAAGGAAGGTTGGCGCGTCTTCGTTCCAGGGGATGATGTCAATCTTTTCGCCCTGCAATTCATTGACCACAGCCTGAACCCGGCTGCCGCGCATACCAACACATGCCCCCACCGGATCGATCGATCCGTCGTAGGAAATCACCGCGATTTTAGCGCGGCTGCCCGGGTCACGGGCAACGGCCTTAATCTCAATTATATTGTCGTAAATTTCCGGCACTTCCATTTTGAAAAGCTCGGCCATAAATTCGGGCGCGGTACGTGACAGGAAGATTTGCGGCCCACGCTGTTCGCGGCGCACTTCTTTGATGTAGCAGCGAATGCGGTCGTTCGGGCGATAGCTTTCGCGGCCGATCTTTTCATTGCGCCGCAGGATGGCTTCGCCGGTTCCAACATCAACAATGACGTTGCCGTATTCTTCGCGCTTGACCAGACCGTTGATGATTGTACCGGCGCGATCTTCAAATTCTTCAAACTGACGATCCCGTTCAGCTTCACGAATTTTCTGCAAAATCACCTGCTTAGCAGCTTGCGCGGCGATGCGGCCCATTTCAACAGGTGGCACTTCTTCGCTAAAGATATCACCCACGCTTGGGTCATCTAAATACTGTTTGGCGTCTTCAACGGTAAATTCTGCCTGATAATTTTCCAGCTCGTCGGGTTCCACGACTGTGCGTACACGGGTAAAGATGGCGCGCCCGGTTTTACGGTCAATCACCACGCGAATGTCCATTTCCGCGCCGTAACGGGATTTGGCAGCGCGGGCCAGGCTTTCTTCCATCGCCTCAATAACCAACACCGGGTCGATCATTTTTTCACGTGCGACAGCCTCGGCTGTTTGCAAAAGTTCCAGCTGGTTTGCTGAGGTGATTGCCATATTTCTAGTCCTCCTGGGAACCGTCAGATTTTTCGGTTTCAATGTCGTCAAATTGGTCTTCGTTCAGGGTGCCGGCGGCCTTGCGCTGGCGTAGCATTTCGCGGATCAGTTCATCACTTAGCACCAGCTTGGCATCTGTCAGCCAGTCAAATTTCAAGCCCACCGTGCCCTGATCAATATTGATCAGAACCTCATCGTTTTCGACACCCGCCAACATGCCCTTAAAGCGGCGCTGGCCGTCGATCAGTTCAGCGGTTTCGATCTTGGCTTCATAGCCCTGCCAGTTATCAAAGTCTTTCAGCCGGGTCAGAGGCCGGTCGATACCGGGGCTGGAAACCTCAAGCGTATATTCATCTTCAATCGGATCTTCGACATCCAGAACCGCGCCAAGGGCGGTGGAAATTTCGGCACATTCGTTCACCTCAATGCCGCCACTGGCGCGTTCTGCCATCACCTGAACCGTGGTGTATTGTTTGCCCATCAGACGCACCCGCACCAGTTCAAACCCCATGTCTTCGATCACGGGTTGAATGATCTCGGCGAGGCGCCGGTCAATTGCTGCTTTGGCTATCAGGTCGCTCATATCGGGTTGTTCTTTAAACTTTGTAACAATTTCAGGTGCCGGTGTTTAAACTTTGTACGTCCGCAATTGGCACAAAAAAACGGGCGCGCGGCCCGTGAAGAATTCCGGTGGAGCCTTGGGGGTGGAAGCCAACGCGCCGCTGTTATTGGGGGATATAGCCCCTTGCATCTGGTTGTGCAAGGGGCCTGTCTATTTTGTCGTTGCCCTAACTTTTCCAGCCGGCCGCTTTGTGCGATCCGTCACAATAGGGTTTGTTCCCCGACAATCCGCAACGGCACAGAACGTATTTCTTGTCCGTTGCACCGATACCGGCATCCTGGGTATCAATTGCCGGGCCGGTCACCCAAAGTGGGCCGTCTTTTTCCACCTCAATCTCGGCGCGGTCCGCCAGGATGTGGTCACCATTTGCCAATGCGAATGCGCCGGACGGGCAGGCCGCGACCACGGCCTTAACCTCATCCACAGTGCCATTATCCAATTGAACCCATGGTTTTGCGGTCGAATCAAATATATGCCCGGCGATGCGGGCGCATTCAGCGGCGTGCGAACAAAGCCGTGGGTTATAGGTTATCGATATTTCAGCGCCTTCATAGGTGATCAGCGTATCACGCCCGGAAGCGTCCCCGCCGCGTGACTGAAATCCGGCGTCTTTATGTGAGCCATCACAAAACGGTTTGTTTTTGCTTTGGCCGCAACGGCACAGGCCCATCACCGGCTTTACCTCAAGATCACTGCCGTCGTCGCCCTTGAGGCGGGCAATATTCTTGGCAATCAACGGACCGTTTTCACGTTCTTCAATGGTTGGGTTTTCATTTTCTGGCATTGTTCTCTCCTGTTCACGATTTATGGACCATGACCGCATCTGTGTTGGTGGTCAATTCTGACGATGCGCGGCAGCGATTCTATCGGTTGCGCGCACCAGTTCGGCGCTGATCCCCGGTTCTGACAAAGCGTGCCCGGCAAGCGGGACAATTCGCAAATTTGAGGCTGGCCATGCAAGGTGCAGCGCATGGGCAGAAACCGGCGGGCAGATCATATCAAACCGGCCCTGCACAATAGTGCCCGGAATATGGGAAATACGGCCAATATCCCGCAAAATTTGCCCGTCTTCTTCCAGAAACCCGGCATTGCTGAAATAGTGGTTTTCCAGTCGCGCAAAGGCGCGGGCATATTGCGCGGGGCCAGAACCGGACATGCCGTTGCTGCCAATGGCGGCCAGCGCGTTTTCCCAACCGCTCCAGATCTGTCCGAATTTAATTTCCTGTGCGGTATCGCCGGAAAACAGACGCCGGTGATAGGCAGCCACCAGATCACCCCGTTCGGCCTGCGGAATTGGGTCGGTGAATTTTTGCCAAAGTTCCGGCCAGAACCGCCCGGCACCACCGCCATAGAACCAGTCAATTTCGCGCTGCGTCATCAGAAACACGCCGCGCAAAACCAGATTGCTGACCTGTTCAGGGTGGGTTTCGGCGTAAATCAACGCCAGCGTTGCCCCCCAGCTGCCGCCAAACACCACCCATTGTTCGATCCCCAGACTGGTGCGAATCGCCTCAATATCGGCCACCAGATGCCAGGTGGTGTTCGCTTCTACGCTGGCATAGGGGCGGGATTTACCGCAACCGCGCTGATCAAACAGCACAATTCTGTAAATCTCGGGGTCAAAATAGCACCGCATCGCCGGGCTGCAGCCGCCCCCTGGCCCGCCATGCAAAACCACAACCGGTAAACCCTGTGGGTTACCGCATTGCTCAACATATATTTCGTGCCCGTCGCCAACATCCAGCATCTGGCTGTGATAGGGTTTAAGCGGCGAATACAAAAATTGCGCTGCGCTTTTATGGCCTGCTGTTTTATCCATATTAGTCTATATAATCCAACTGGGCGGCCCCGACCACGGGGACATACCGCACATAAGCCAAGGAAGCTGAAATGCAAGCCGCAAGCCACAGCGTTGACCCTGATGAAGTTGCCAAGTTTGAAGCAATGGCGGCTGAATGGTGGGACCCCAACGGCAAATTCAAACCGCTGCACATGCTGAACCCCTGTCGGCTGGACTATATCAATTCGCAGATTGCCGTTGAATATCAACGCGACCTGACGGCGGCTTTGCCCTATAGGGGTTTGCGCATTCTGGACATCGGCTGCGGTGGCGGTTTGCTGTCCGAACCGATGGCGCGGCTGGGGGCAAAGGTGGTTGGGGCTGATGCCGCGGCGGGCAATATCCCTGTGGCCCAGACCCATGCAAAACAAAGTGGGCTGGACATTGATTACCGCTACATAACCGCAGAGGCGCTGGCGGATGCAGGTGAGCAATTTGACGTGGTTCTGAACATGGAGGTGGTAGAACACGTAGCCGATCCGCAAAGTTTCCTGCGCACCTGCCAGACCCTGCTCAAACCCGGCGGGTTGATGGTGTGTTCCACCCTTAACCGCACTGCCAAGAGCTTTTTGGTGGCCATCGTCGGGGCGGAATATATCATGCGCTGGCTGCCCCATGGCACCCATGAATGGGGCAAATTCATCCCCCCGGATGAACTGTTCGAAATGCTGAAAACCGCTGAATTAGACCCTGTTGACCGCAAAGGTTTTACCTTTAACCCGGTAAGCTGGACCTGGTCCCTTTCTGCCAGCGATCTGTCGGTGAACTATGTCACCACCAGCCTGAAACCAGCCTGATTTTTTCTTTGCAAAAAATACTCCCCAAGCGGAGCGGGGTCGCCCGAAGGGCTAAAAGAAATGCGCCGCAGGGCGCGCCTTTAAATATCTTTTGACAGCCGCAAACGCAGCTCTCGCAAAACCGGCAGGGCGGCGCGGGCTTTTTCCACACCAATGGCGTTTACCACTTCCCCGATCACCGGCGTGATCGCCGCCACCGCTATATCACAGGCCCGTTGCCCGGCCGGGCTGATGGCGACAAATTTGCGCCGCGCGTCGTCCCAATCAGGGCGGATATGCACATGCCCGGCATTTTCCAGTTTGTGCAATGTGTTGGTCATCGCCCCGCGGGTCAGGCTGAACGCCCGGGCCAGCTGCGCCGGGCTGCGCTCTTCCTGCAGGTGGGACAAGTGGTTAAGCACAGAAAAATGACTAAGCTCCATGCCTTTGGGCAGGGCTTTGTTCAGGCGGGCACGGGCCAGCTGGTCGACCATAAAAATCTCACTGAACAGCGAAATGGCAAGGGGATCGTTCGGATCAGACATTGGGCCCCGCAAAATCCCGGTCATGGGTCAGTGATGGTAGGCGGGCGCGGGCGTCATTCACCTGTTGCAGATCAATATCAACGATGGACACACCCGGCTTAACCCCGGCATCCAGCAAAACTTCACCCCAGGGCGAAACAACCATCGAATGGCCCCAGGTGTTGCGCGGTTTTCCGGTGCTGATCGGGTGCGATCCGGTTTGCGCCGGCGCCAGTACAAAACAGCCGTTTTCGATGGCCCGCGCACGCAACAGCGTTTCCCAATGGGCGACACCGGTAACGGGGGAAAACGCCGCTGGCACCGTCAAAATATGTGCACCAGCCTGCGCCAGTTCCCGGTATAGGCCGGGAAACCGCACATCATAACAAACCGACATGCCAATTCGCGCGAAACCGGCATCCCCCAGCACCGCCCGATCCCCGGGCCGATACCCATCAGATTCGCGAAAGGTTTCAACCTTGCTGACCTGCGCGTCAAACATGTGAATTTTGTCATAGCGGGCAATGATATCGCCCGTAGGAGAGATCAGAAACGACCGGTTGGCAAAACGCCCGTCAGCATCCGTGCTCAACAACCCAAGTGAACCGATCAGCAACCAGATACCCAGCGCATTCGCTTCCTGACGCAGGGCCGCCAGCGTCGGGTCATTTGCTTCCAGTCGCAACACACCGGCTTGATGTTCCCGGCTTTGCGACACGCAGTTTGTCACTTCCGGGGTCAGAACGATTTCTGCGCCCTCAGCTGCTGCCCGCCGGATAAAAGACACTATTACAGGGATATTGGCGTCCGGATCATCAGACGAATTCAGCTGTATTAATCCGGTACGCAGCACTTAAGCCGCCAGCAGCGCGTCAAGTTTACCGGCCCGGTCCATATCGGCAAGGTCATCAAATCCACCGACATGGGTATCACCGACAAATATCTGCGGCACTGTGTGGCGGCCCTTGGCGCGGGCCATCATTTCCTGGCGTTTGGGCGCATTTATCGCCACATTAAATTCAACAAACTGCACGCCTTTTTTGTTCAGCAACCGCTTGGCGGCATGGCAAAACCCACAAAGCGGTGTGGTGTAAATTTCAACTGTTTTCATTTTAGCAATCCCATAGGTTTGGCCGGACTATAGGGATTTAGGCATCCTTCGCAACGCGTGCCAGTGCCAGTACACAAACCCGGGTTGCACCGGCAACATAGCAGGCTTCGGTAGCGGCGGCGAATGTGGCACCTGACGTCATCACATCATCAATCAACAGCACCTGTTTGCCTTTTATTTCCAGACCCCGTTTGGGGTGGGGCACAATGGCCCCCGACATATTGTCAAATCGGGCAATTCGGCCCATGCCATCCTGAACCCTGGTGACCTTACGCCGCACCAGCGCATCGGGCAGACAGGCTATACCGGCCTGTCTGGACAGTTCCTTTGCCAGCAGGGCCGCCTGATTGTAGCGACGGCGCAGCAGCCTGGTCCAGTGGCTGGGTACCGGAACAATCAGACCATCACCGGCGACATTCATTTTGCGCATTTGCGGCAGCATCCACCCGGCGGCAGGCAGGGCCAGTTCCTGTCGATCACCGTGTTTCAGCGCCAGCACCAGCCGCCTTGCGTTACCGGCATACAGCAATGCGGCGCGTCCCTGTGCCCATGGACGGGCGATCACCATGCAATCATCGCATTGCACTGTCGTATCATCTTCTTCACCGGGCAGCGGCACACCGCAACGGTTACAGACCAGACCAGAGATAAACGGCGTATCACGCCAGCATTCACCACACAGGGCAAATTCCTGATCCAGCTGGGTGTTGCAACTGATACATCCCGCCGGATAAATCAGCCGAAGGGCGCTTTGCAATCCCACGTCAATCTCCTTAAACCTGAGCCAGAAAAAGGCCCTGATATGCAACCGCCACCCATCCTGACTGATCGAGCTGCTTTATTGCGCAACCGCAAGCGGGCAAGCGCCATGGCCAGGCCGGCAATGTTCCTGCAGCAAGAGGCGGCGGATGAGATCAGACAAAGGCTGGAATTGGTTAACAGATCGTTTACGGCACCGGCGCTGATCAGTGCTTTCCCCGATATCTGGGCCGATGTGGTGCCCGGGGCACGGATTTGTGCCGATGACGAAGTGCTGGCGCTGGAGCCGCTGACCCATGATCTGGTGATCCATGCCATGGCCATGCACTGGGCAAATGACCCGGTCGGGCAACTGGTACAGGCCCGGCGCGCCCTGAAACCGGATGGCTTGTTTCTGGGCATCATGTTTGGCGGCCAGACCCTGCACGAATTGCGCGCCGCACTATCGCAAGCTGAGGTGGCGGTTACCGGCGGGCTGTCGCCGCATGTGGCACCCATGGGGGAAATCCGCGATCTGGGCGCGTTGCTGCAGCGCGCCGGGTTTGCCCTGCCGGTGGCGGATGCCCTGAGCCTGACCGCAAGCTATGCCAGCCTGACTAAGCTGATGCGTGATCTGCGCGCCATGGGCGAGGCGAATGCGCTGATGTCGCGCAACCGTCGCCCGTTGAAACCTGCGGTTTTGCGGGAAGCGGAAAAGATTTATCGCGACGGGTTTGGCGCAGATGGGCGGTTGCCCGCGACCTTTGAGCTGATAGTGCTGACCGGTTGGGCGCCATCTGCCGATCAGCCCCGGCCATTGCGGCCCGGTTCCGCCAATACCAGGCTGGCGGATGCGCTGAACACCCGGGAAGAACCGCTGAATGACCCGGCGAAACCCGACCGCGTTTGAACCTGCGCAAAAACCGGTTATGTCACTGTTTCAGGCCAATATGGAGCGCCCCCGATGAGCGAAACCAGTTCAATTTTTAAAGATACCGGCAAAATTGGCGTGTTGCTGGCCAATCTGGGCACCCCTGACGCCACTGATTACTGGTCGATGCGCCGCTATCTGAACGAATTTCTGTCGGATCAGCGGGTGATTGATTACCCGCGCTGGCGCTGGCAGCCGCTGTTGCAGGCCATCATTCTGACCAAACGCCCGTTTACATCCGGGGCGGCCTATCGGTCAATTTGGAATAATGAGGCCGATGAAAGCCCGCTTTTGACGATCACCCGGGCACAAACCGACAAATTACGCGAATCACTTGTGGCCAGCTATGGCGACCGGGTTGAGGTTGATTTCTGTATGCGCTACGGCAACCCGTCGACGCGATCTAAAGTGGAAAGCCTGATTGAGCGGGGCTGTCGCAGAATTATTTTCTTTCCGCTTTATCCGCAATATGCCGGGGCAACCACGGCCACTGCCAACGATCAGTTCTTTCGCGTATTGATGGATCAGAAATGGCAACCGGCGGCGCGCACCGTGCCGGCCTATTTTGATCAGCCGGCATATATTGATGCCCTGGCGCAATCGGTGGAGCGGGCATACGCGGGTTTGGATACCAGACCCGATCTTTTGGTGACGTCCTATCACGGCATGCCCAAGCGGTATCGCGACAATGGCGATCCCTATGCCAGCCAGTGTCTGGAAACCACGCGCCTGCTGGCCGCACGGCTGGGCTGGCAGGGCGATGCAATTGCCACGACCTTTCAGTCAAAGTTTGGCCCCGAAGAATGGTTACAGCCTTATACCATTGAGGAAGTCGCCCGTTTAGCAGCGGGCGGAACCCGCAATATTGCCATCATGGCGCCGGCTTTTTCTGCCGATTGCATCGAAACTCTGGAAGAAATAAACGAAGAAATTCGCGACAGTTTTATGGCTGCCGGGGGTGAGATATTCACCTATATTCCCTGCCTGAATGAAGGGGACGCCCACATCAAGGCGCTGGCCGCTGTCATTGGTGACAATCTGGCAGGCTGGATTTAGGGCTGCAGACATGAAAAGGGGCTGCAGAATATGCAGCCCCTTTTAATTTCTAAAGTGCTGTCGCTTAGTTGTTGGCGACGGCTGCTGCTACGAGAAGAAGCAGGATCAGTGGAACAATAAAACCACCGGCAGAAGAAGAAGATGTTTCTTCAACCATTGGTGCCATTTCCATGACAGGTGCTTCCAGACCGCCAGCGAAAGCTGCGGTAGCGGCGACTGCTGTGATGGCAGCGGCAAGTGCGATTTTCTTCATAGTACTCTCCTAGTTAGCCAACGGGACAATGAAACGTGTTGGCGCATATCGGCCTATTCTATGCGTCTAATTTGCACACGTCTAGTCTGAGAAAACAAAAAGGGCGGCAGAAAACTGCCGCCGCTTTTCATATTCTAAAGTGCTGTCGCTTAGTTGTTGGCGACGGCTGCTGCTACGAGAAGAAGCAGGATCAGTGGAACAATAAAACCACCGGCAGAAGAAGAAGATGTTTCTTCAACCATTGGTGCCATTTCCATGACAGGTGCTTCCAGACCGCCAGCGAAAGCTGCGGTAGCGGCGACTGCTGTGATGGCAGCGGCAAGTGCGATTTTCTTCATAATATTCTCCAAGAACGCCAATAACAAAACACTGCATCGGCCAATAAGTGTGCGTGTATTGCCCCTATAGGCCGCTAAAGTGTCCGAAATCCAGCAAAAAATTGGCATTATGGCCCGAGTCTGCTGTGATTGTCGTCAAATTAGCAACACCTGAGTACCGACTTTGGCATAATCGAACATCACCGCGATGTGCTCATTGTAGAGTCCGATGCAGCCATTTGACGACTTACGGCCGATTTTGCGCGTGTCCTGCGTGCCGTGAATGCGGTAATATTTCCACGAAAGGTATAGCGCATGGGTGCCCAGCGGATTGTCGGGGCCAGGGCCAATGCGGTCTGGCCATTCGGGGTTTCGCCGCTTCATGGCCGGGGTTGGTGACCATGACGGACCCACTACTTTGCGGATAATTCGGGTGCGACCCAGACGTGTCAGATCTTCGGAAAGCGGCACGCTGGTGGGAAAAAGTCGATAAGTTTCCCCGTCTTCTGACCAATAATGTAACGCGCGCGATGTCGTATCGACAAGAATCGCCCCCTTACGAAGATTGCTGAAATAGGGCTGCCATTGCAGCGTGCGGAAACTGGAAATATTGCGCCGCACTGCCTGGGAAATATTTTGTTCGATTTCAACCGAGGTTGTTGCCTGCCCCAGCGCAGGGGCGGCCAGACTGCTGGCGGCCGCCGATACCAGAAATGTACGGCGATCAAGGCCGGGTTTTTTAACATGTACCATTTGGAAACTCCGAAAGTTGCACGACCATTCTACGGTGCAAAAGCACCAGTCGCAAATATTTCAACGGCCGGGGCGGACAGATCGGTTTGAACCTGCCGCAACATCGGGTTAGAGATTGGCAAATATTCAACCGTGGTGGACACAGATGTATCGTAGAATTATTGCGCTTTTTTCCTTGGCTCTGTTTCTGGGTGCCTGCGCCCAGCCGGCACCGCCGGTTATTGGTGCAGATGGCAAGCCATTACCGCAGGTTTACCGAATCGCCCCCAGGGACAAGGGCGAGATCCAGTTTCGCGTTCTGGATGCCGTGAATGCGCTGCGCGCCGCTAGCGGTGCAACGCCGGTTGCCCTTAACGCCGAGCTGAATGCAGCCGCCGCCACCCATTCGCGCGATATGTCGGTGCAAAACCGGCCCTGGCATTTTGGCAGCGACGGTTCATCACCAATTGATCGCATTCAGCGCGCCGGATATACCGGGGCCCCGTTGGGTGAAAATATCTCGGAAACCTATGAAACCGAGCTGGAAACCCTGTCGGCATGGATGGATCTGGCCGATACCCGCGATGTCATCTTAGACCCCGCAGCGCGAAACCTTGGGTTTTCGTGGTATCAGGAAAGCAACGGTAAAATCTGGTGGACCATGGTAACCGGGGGCTAGGCCCTACGGTAACAGATCAACCTGGGTGCCTTCGTTAACCATGGCGTAGATGTTTTCAATTTCTTCGTCACTTACAGCGATACAGCCAAAGGTCCAGTCTGTACCCCGCTGACCCAGTGTGCCGCTTGCTCCGTGGATGAAAATATCCCCCCCGGGGTCTTCGCCCAACGCCTTGGCTTCGGCGATATCCTGTTCGTTGGGATAGGAAATACCAAGGGACAGATGGTACAGGCTTTCCGGGTTTTTACGGTCAATGACATAGGAACCTTCCGGGGTTTTCCCGTCGCCTTCAATTTGTTTGTCGCCGCGCGGTGCAAAGCCAAGGTCAATCTGGTAGGCCCCCAGTACAGTTTGATTGTTCAGCAAATACATCCGGCGTTCGGTTTTCTGGATGATGATGCGGGTCACCTCGGGACCGTCATAGGTTTTGAATTTGCTGGCGCAACCGGCAAGCGCCATGGCCATGCTGCCGGCAATTACTGCTCTTCTGTTTGGCATTTGGTTGTCCTGCTCATGTCGTTTTTTTCCATGATACGCGGAAACTGAATTTCTGCAAAGCCGGGGCCTAGCTGCCTTTGGTCAGGCAGGCCACCAGTTCAACATGGGGCGACCAGCGAAACTGATCGACAACGTCGATCCAGTCGATCCGGTAGCCGGCGTTACACAATATGCGGGCGTCACGGGCAAAGGTTTGTGGATTGCACGATACCATGGCGATCCTTGCGCTGCCTGTTGCCAGTTGTGTCACCTGTGCCTCGGCCCCGGCGCGGGGTGGATCAATGACCACAGCGGCGTATTTCTTTAGCTCATCCACCAGTAAAGGACGTCGAAACAGATCGCGGGTTTCGGTGGTGACCTTCTTTAACCCAGTGCCGTGGCGCCAGCCCGCATCCAGTGCCGCCAACATGTCGGCGTCACTTTCAACGGCAAGCAGTTCAGCGTTTTCCGCCAATGGCAGTGTGAACGTGCCGCAACCGGCAAACAGATCGACGGCGGATTTGGCGTCACCTGCAATTTCGCGCACCGCTGCCACCAGCGCCGCCTGACCTTCGCCGGTTGCCTGCAAAAACGCCCCGGCAGGTGGGGACACCGCAACCGCGCCGAATTTCTGAACCGGTGCGCGACGCTCAGCAATCAGTTCATCCCCCCATGACAGGCGCGCCAGATCATGCTGACCGGCAAGGGCGGCCAGTTTGACGCGCAGTTCACCAACCAGCGGTTTCGCACCAGAGGCGGCAACATCCACCCCCGCAGAGGAACTGGTGATGGCAAACGACACCTCAGCCTTGCGCGATGACCCGGCAATGGTCAGATCACGCAGCGCCGGGATGGCGGCGATAATATCCGGATGCAACAGTTGACAGTCTGGGATGTCGACAAGGGCGTCAGATGCGCGGGCATGCAGCCCAACGATGGCACCCTTTTTCGTCCGCCGCCCGGCCAGTGTGGCGCGCCTGCGCGACCGCGCCGGCGATGTCAGGGTCTTACGGATCGGCGCATCCAGACCGTGCGGCGATAACGCGTCGCGCACCGTTTGGGCTTTCCAGCCGGCCAGAAACCCGTCCGAGGCATGTTGCAATGAACAACCGCCACAGGCTTTGAAATGTGCACAGGGCGGGCGCACCCGGTCACTGCTGGGGGTGATGATTTTGATGTCAGACAGACGGTCACCGTTCAGGGTGCCGGTCACCTCTTCGCCCGGCAATGTGCCGGGGGCGAAAACCGGGCCCGGTGCAATGCCGTCGCCGCGGTGGCCAAGGCGCTCAATTGTCAGTTTTGATGTCATCGCGCAGCCATTCTAATAATGTGTCCGCGCCTTTGGCGGTGCGGATGTGGTGTACTTTCAAATGCGGGGCATCAGCAATGGTCTGGGCAATCTTTTCACGGCCTGAATTGCGGGTGCGAATCATGAAGTGGGTAAAACCCAGATTTAGGCGTTCCGGGCAGTTTTCCGGCAGGTCCGGGCGGCTTTGACTGTTGTACTGCACCCGTCGTTTCAGCACACGGGCCAGCCGTAGGGTCAGGGGCAGATCCAGCCAGATCACCGTGTCGGCCCGGCGTGCCCGGTTGGCGTAAGTTGCAGACAATCCACCTTCAAATATCCATTTTTGTTTGGCTTCTATGGCTTTGGCCATGGGGATTTTTTCAGCCAGTGGTCGTTCAACCCAGCCCGGTAAATGGTGGATCATATCCATATGGTATACCGGCAGTCCGGTGATATCGCCCAGCGCGCGTGCAAAGGTCGATTTCCCCGACCCCGGGCCGCCCACCACCATCACCCGTTTCACTCGGCTGCCTCGGATGTTTCGCTGATGCCGATGAAGCCACCGGACTGGCGGTTCCAGAAACGCGCATATTGCCCGTCCAGCGCCAGCAATTCCCCATGGGTGCCCTGTTCAACAATCTGCCCCTGATCCATCACCACAATGCGGTCCATGCGGGCAATGGTGGACAGCCGATGGGCAATGGCCATGACGGTTTTACCTTCCATGACATTCACCAGCGCGGTCTGAATTTCGGCCTCTACTTCGCTGTCCAATGCGCTGGTGGCTTCGTCCAGCACAAGGATTGGTGCGTCTTTCAGAATGGCGCGGGCCAGGGCGATGCGCTGGCGCTGACCACCCGACAGTTTCACCCCCCGCTCACCCAGATAGGCATCATAACCGGTGCGGCCCCGGTGATCCTGCAGGTCCAGAATAAAGCCATGTGCTTCGGCGCGCCGGGCTGCCTGAAACAGGTCAGCTTCGCTGGCATCCGGGCGGCCATACAGGATATTGTCGCGCGCCGAACGGTTGAACATTGCGGTATCCTGGGTGACCATGCCGATATGTCCACGCAGGCTTTCCTGCGTCACGTGGGCGATGTTCTGACCGTCGATCAAAATCTCACCACCTTCGATGTCATACATCCGCAACAGTGACGCCACCAGGGTGGATTTGCCGGCCCCGGACGCGCCGACAATACCCAGTTTTTCGCCGGGCTGAATGGTCAGGTTAATGTTGGCGATGCCGCCGATATCGCGGCCATAGGCAAAGCTGGTATTCACAAATTCAACCTTGGCCTGCGTGACCTGCAACACCTTTGCATCCGCATCATCCACCAAAGTGTGGGGCGGGGTCAGGGTGTTCATGCCGTCTTCAACCTCACCGATATTGGAATAGATCTGCATCAGCGTGAAGCTGACCCAGCCGACCATTTGCCCAAGGCGAATGGATATCGCACCCGCCGCAGCGATGTCGCCTTCGCTGGCCAGACCCAGTGACCACAGATATGCCGTGCCGCCGATCATGCTGGCAGGCAACACCCCGGCCAGCGCCATCAGCGTGAAGCGAAACGATACCGACAGCGCCCCCCAATGCAGGGATTTGGCGCGCAGGTTGTCCAGCGCCAGATGGGTTTCCCGATCTTCATGGTCATCATGGGCAAACAGTTTCACGGTTTTGATGTTGGTGATGGTATCCACCAATTGCCCGGTCACCGCAGCACGGGCATTTGCACGGGCCTTGGCGCGGCTGCGCGCACGCGGCAGAAACCAGCGGATCAGGAAATAATAGGCAAATAACCAGACCAGCAGCACCAGTGCGATGCGCCAGTCAATTGAGGATACCAATATGATCGAAGCGATCACCGAAACCAGCGCAAAGGCAATCACATTGACGCTTTCGACAACCACTTCCGACATGGCGCGGGCCACCTGATTTTCCTTGGTGGCGATGCGCCCGGCGAAATCGCTGTCAAAGAAATCAACCGAATGGCCCAGCGTCCAGCGCGAGATACGCGACAGCACCATGGTGATCACGTTGGGGCCCAGCACATACATGTTGAACAGCGCGCCAAGCCCCATCAGGATCGGGCGCAGCACCATGAAAAACCCGATCAGCAGGACAAACAGCCAAAAATTGTCGGCCATGAACCGATCGGGGCCGCTGTTAAGAACAGCGTCAATCACCACACCCAGAATGACGGCGGTAAATGCTTCAAGCGAGCCGACAGCACCGGCGAAAACCGACGCGATGGCGATCACCGGAAACGCGCCGCGTATGCCCCACAGAAAGAACGCCGCCAGCGTGCGCGGCGGCGGGCCGGCAGCCGGGGCGTAGGGGTCTATCAGGTCTGCAAGTTTCATGTCTCCGCGTCCTCGGTGCCGATAAACCCACCTGACTGGCGGTTCCAGAATTTGGAATAGAGCCCCCCTGACGCCAGTAATTGCGCGTGGTTGCCCTGTTCAACGATCCGGCCATCATCCATGACAATGATCCGGTCCATGCGCGCAATTGTAGACAAGCGGTGGGCAATGGCAATCACCGTTTTGCCCTGCATCACCCCATAAAGCGTGTCCTGAATGGCCGCTTCCACTTCGCTGTCCAGCGCGCTGGTGGCTTCGTCCAGTATCAGGATCGGCGCGTCTTTCAGCATCATCCTGGCAATGGCGACCCGCTGGCGCTGACCACCGGACAGTTTCACACCGCGTTCCCCCACATGGGCATTGTAGCCGGTGCGCCCCTTGGGGTCTTCCAGCCCCAGAATAAAGTCATGCGCTTCGGCGCGTTTTGCCGCGCGGATCATATCCGCCTCACTTGCCAGCGGATTGCCGTAAAGGATGTTGGCGCGGATGGATCGGTGCAACAGCGAACTGTCCTGCGTCACCACGCCGATGGCCCGGCGCAATGAGTTTTGGGTCACCTGCCCGACATCCTGCCCGTCGATCAGGATTTGGCCCTGTTCCACATCGCGAAACCTGAGCAGCAGGTTTACCAACGATGACTTACCCGCGCCAGAGCGACCGATCAGCCCGACCTTTTCCCCCGGTTCTATCACCAGCGACACATGGTCCAGCCCGCCGTTTTCCTTACCATAATGGTGTGACACGTCGTTTAACCTGATCTCACCATTTTTTAGTACCAGATCGGTTTTCCCCTGATCCACCACGTCATGTTCAACGGCAATGGATCGCAACCCTTCGCGGATGGTACCGGCGTTTTCAAACAGCCGGATCGTTACCCACATGATCCAGCCGCTCATCGCCGAAAGCCGCAGGGTCAGCCCGACAACTGCGGCCACACCGCCGATCGAAACCTCACCACCAACCCAAAGCGAAAGTGCGGTGCCAATCACCGCCACGAACAGAAACCCGTTGATCAGGTTCAGGCCCAGTGACAGTTCCGTCATCAGCCGCAAAAACCGCTGAAACCGCAGGCGCAAACGGCGCAGGGAAGACAAAACATAGCGTTCTTCATCCGGCCCGGCAGAATAAAGTTTTACCGTTTCTATATTGGCATAGGCATCCACCACCCGCCCCATCACAAGTGAGCGGGCATCGGAATGCTTTTCCGACGCAATGCCGACGCGCCCGGCGATCCAGATATTGTAACTGGCATAGGCCACCAGCCAGATCAGCAGCGGCAGGATGATCCGCACATCAATTCCGGCCAGCACGATCATCGCGCCAAGCAGATAGGCGCCGGCGTAAAATATCGCCTCAAAGATCATATAGACGTTGTCTTCCACCGCCGGGCCCATCTGCATGACCCGGTTGGACAGACGCCCGGCAAAATCGTTCTGGAAAAAGCCCATGGACTGGCCCAGCATATGCCGGTGCGCCCGCCAGCGCACCCGTTCCTGCATGTTGCCCACCAGGGTTTGTTCCAGGATCAGCGAATTGATGGTGATCAGCGCCGGTCGCAGGAACATCACCAGCAATCCGACAGTGATCAGTTCGGTTTTGTAGCTGCCCCAAAATTCAGCCGCGCTGGTTTCGGACATGATATCCACCAGACGCCCGGCATAAAATACCATGCTGGCTTCAAACAGCGCCACCAGCAGCCCGGTGACCAGCATCACCGGTATCCAGCGCCGGAACGGGCGCAACTGTTCTTTGTAATAAGCCCAAAGTGTCGCGGGCGGGGTTCCGGTTTCATAATCCGCAAACGGATCAACGAGATTCTCAAACAGCTTATACATGCCGTTCACCTATAATTTTAATGATTTAGAAAAAGGGTTCGTCGGGTTGGGCGGGCGTCAGGCGGTTGTCATGTTACCAACACTGAGGCGGGAAAAACCTGAACCAAACACAAGACAGACTCCGCCAATGGGCGCAGCTGGATTGGGGCCTTTATGTGCCCAGAAATCCATATATGTCTTGTTACCTTGTTCCATGGGCGCACCATACTGACCTGCGACAAATTGGCAAGGTGAAATGTAGGGTGGGGTTTCACCCCACCGTGCCTAAAGGAAAATCATCACCGCTGAACCGGCCATCGCCACCGCCATTATCCGCAGGAACAGCGCCCAGCTGCGCGGGGATTTTAACAGATAGGCCAGCAATGATCCGGCATAGGTCCAGAACAGGCAGACGAACAGGTTGATGCCGGAAAATGCGACGGCCAGTCGCATAGCTTCGTCAATCGGGTCCAGGCCGGCGGTAAAACCGGATGACGCCGCCAGCGCCACCGCCCAAACCTTGGGATTGACCCACTGAAACAGTGCTGCCTCAATAAATGTGAACGGGCGGGTTTTGTCATCCGCATGGGGGCGGCCGGCGGTGAACAACCTATAGGCCATCCATAATATCCAGAGGGCGGCAATGAATTTTAGCGCCAGTGCAAGCCGGGGGTTGGAAAGCAGCAGCGCGGCGATACCAAGCCCGGTCAGCCCGGCGGTGATGCCAACGCCAAAAGCCACGCCCAGCAGGTGCGGCACCGTTGCCCGAAACCCAAAACGCGCCCCGGATGCCGACAGCATGATCACGTTGGGGCCGGGTGAAAACAGGCCGGCAAAGACAAATATGTAAAGCGGATCAAGCATCGGTCATTCCAGAAACAGGATCACAACACTGGCGACAATCATGAGCGCCATGGTGCGGTTGAACCATACCAGCCGGCCCGGTGACCCCAACCAGTGGGTCATGGCCGCGCCAAACCCTGCCCAAAGCGTTGTGCTGAGCAACCCAAACAGGAAAAACACCAGAGTTATAATCGGGATTATCTGATTTGCATTATCGCCGGTGACAAACTGCGAGGTGACGGCGATGATCATCGCCCAGGCCTTGGGGTTTACCCATTGGAAGGCGGCTGATTCATAGAACCGCAGGGGACGCGCCCTGCCTTTGGCCGACGAAATTGACCCGGCCGTTGCCAGACGCCAGGCGATCCATAGCATCAGGCCCGCCCCAAGCCAGCGGATCACATCGCGCAGTATGGCGCTGCTTTCAAACACCTGACCCAGCAAGAACCCAACACCCATGACCATTGCCGGAAAGCCGAAAATGATCCCGGCCATATGGGGCATGGTGCGGCGAAATCCAAACGACGCACCGGAACTGGCCAGCATCACATTGTTTGGCCCCGGCGTGAACAGCGTGGCGATGACCAGCGTGAACAATGATAACAATGTCTCTGTGGGCACGGTTCCCCCTATTAGGTCACACATTATGACCTAATAGCAGCATCTACCCGAACCAATCACCCGTCAAGTCAGAAGCTGTGATCTGTTCAATTCGAAATTGGAATGTAGCCAGCGGGTTTCCAGCTCTTTCAGGCGCGCACCCAGTTCCGGGCCCTGCAACCGGGGCATCAGGTCGGCGGCTTTTACCGGGAAAACCTGCGCTGCCCCCATGGCCGCTGCGTCGCGGAAGCCATCGGGCGGGGATTGTTCCAGCATGGCGGCGCGCAACAGCACCCCGTCCATCGCGGTGCGTGCGCCGAACCTGTAGGCGGCCACCGGGCAGGGCAGATCTGTGGCCAGAACCTCGCGCAGTTGGCTCAGGCGTTTGTAATCCCCCCGGCCAAGGCGCAGCCCGTCTTTGACGCCGGTGCCACCCAATGCCGCCAAACGTCGGATCGGGTCAACCGGATCATCGGTTTCCAGATGGATCAATGGCGCCAGATAGCGCGATGTGGCCCCCGGCAAGATCCGCATCAAAACGCCGGCGCTGTCCATCGCTGCCACCGCAGGGGCCGGGTCTGGCGCCGCCAGCAGTTTCAGAACTTCCGACCCGATGCGTTCCTTTGACAGCTGGTTCAGCCCATCCAGATTATCGGCAATGGCGGCCAGCGCATTCGGGTCAAGGCCGGCATCCGGGTTGCCGTACCACGCATGAAACCGGAAAAACCGCAGGCTGCGCAGGTGGTCCTCTGTAATCCGGGCATTGGCATCATCAATGAACCGCACCCGCGCGTTTTGCAGGTCGGCCATGCCGCCCAGCGGATCAGTGACCGCCCCGGTATGATCTGCGTAAAGCGCATTCATGGTGAAATCACGCCGCCGGGCATCATCGGCAATATTTTCGGAAAACGACACCACCGCATGGCGGCCATCGGTTTTGATGTCTTTACGATAGGTGGTAATTTCATGCGCGATACCGCCCGACATGACGGTAACGGTGCCATGCTCAATCCCGGTGGGGATGGCCTTCAGGCCGGTGCTATCTGCCAGCCCCATCACCTGATCCGGGCGCGCACCGGTGGCGATATCAATGTCTGATACCGGTTGCCCCAGCAGCGCGTTGCGCACGCAGCCGCCCACAAAATAGGCCTGATGGCCAGCGCCAATAAGCATGCCCATCACCGCCTGTGTCGCCGGATTATTCAGCCAGTCACCGTTAATCTGCATCATGCCGCCAGCACCCGGGCAAAGCCCTGCAATATCCGCGCCGTGGCCCCCCAGATATAATACGGGCCATAGGGCACGGTCTGGTAATACCGGGTTGTGCCGTTCCAGAGGCGCGATTGCACCTGAAACCGCGCCAGATCGGTGACATGGGACAGGGGCACGCTGAACACCTCGGCCACTTCGCCGGGATCAGGGCGGGGCGTAAACGGGCGAATGATACGCGCAACAACCGGGGTGACGTTAAAGCCGGTGACGGTTTCGTGCGCGGGTAAGGTGCCCAGCACCTCGACATTGTCAGGTGCCAGTCCGACCTCTTCGTGGGCTTCACGCAGGGCGGCATCAATGGGGCCGCTATCATCTGCGTCCTGTTTGCCGCCGGCAAAGGCGATTTGCCCCGGGTGATGCACCATCGAGGCCGCGCGTTTGGTCAACAGAACCCGCGTGCCGGTTTGCCCCGGTATCAGCGCCACCAGAACCGCCGCAGGGCGCAGCTTACGGTTTGCCGGCAGCGTGATTTCCGGGTTCAGGTCATAGTCAGAACTTGCCTGCCCGGCCCGGGT
This sequence comes from uncultured Marinosulfonomonas sp., assembly GCA_964514925.1. Classification (GTDB taxonomy): domain Bacteria; phylum Pseudomonadota; class Alphaproteobacteria; order Rhodobacterales; family Rhodobacteraceae; genus NVTR01. The sequence goes on along the minus strand of CAZETX010000008.1, from coordinate 5,109 downwards.
TAGCGCCGCCGGGATATGTTTGATATCATCAACCGGTGCCATCATCGGCACCCTTGCCTTCAAACCCCAGAATACCCGGTTCAAATTCATAATGCGCGCCGCAAAACTGACAATCGGCGGTGACTTTGCCGTCATCGGTTGTCATGTAAGCGATGTCCTTGGCTGAGTAGATCGACAGGCTTTGCCGAACCCGCTCAGGCGAACAGGTGCAGCCAAAGCTGACCGGCTGTGCCCCAAACACCCGCGGGCTTTCTTCGTGAAACAGCCGCACCAGCAGTTCTGTGGGCTGCACGGTCGGGCCGACAAGTTCAAGCTGTTCAACCGTATCCAGCAGGTGGTTCACCCGGTTCCAGTTATCATCAGTGTCGTCGTTAGTTGTGGGCTTTGCATCGGTGGCGTGGGGCGACGCCTTGGGCATGTGCTGTAGCATAATGCCGCCACCGCGCCATTGCTCGGCCATACCGGGCAGCTGGGATTTGCCAAAGGACAATTCAAACCGGGTGGGGATCTGTTCGGACTGGGCAAAGTAGGTTTCGGCGCAGGCAGCAAGTGATCCGCCCTCAAGTGGGGTGATGCCCTGATAAGGCTCATGGCCTTCGCCCTGATCCATCAGGATGGCAAAGAAACCTTTGCCGACCATGTCAAACGGGGCGGCGTTTTCGTCAAGCCGCTCTGCATCAAAACTGGCATAGGCGCGAATTTTCGCAGGTTCGCCATTTTCGCCGGGGCCATAATAATCGGTTGCAATCAACCGCGCCGGGCCGTCACCACGGATCTGCAACGACAGCTTCCAGCGCAGTTTAATGGTCTGGCCGATCAGCGCCGTCAGCAGCACCGCCTCGGCCACCAGTGCGGATATCTGATCCGGGTAATTATGCTGGCTAAGGACGGCGTTGAACACACCATCAAGGCGCGCAATCCGCCCACGAATATCGGCATTATCAAGCTGGAACGGCAGGACAGTATCGTCCCACGCAATCTGGTTTAGTGACATGGGGTTTCCTTAGGCGCTGGCGCTTGGCATACCCCGTCTGATGTGACCACGCAACCAACGGGCAGGGCAAAGCAACGTGATCAAACGATTTGGTGAATATATTTATGGGCAGCGCTATATTCTGCGCCCCGGGGCCTATGCCATTTTACCGCGTGGCCGCAGCCTGTTGCTGACCCATCAACAAGATCCGAACCCGGAATTCCAACTGCCTGGGGGCGGCATTGATCCGGGGGAATCCCCGCTGGCAGCCCTGCACCGGGAGGTGTTTGAAGAAACCGGCTGGCGCATTGCCGCGCCCCGGCGCGTCGGGGCGTTTCGACGGTTCACCTATATGCCGGAATATGATGTCTGGGCGGAAAAAATATGTCACATATTTTTGGCCCGCCCGGTGCGACCCCACGGACCACCACAGGAAGCCGGGCACACTGCCGTCTGGACGACACCAAAAACCGCCGCCAAGGTACTGCACGATGATGGCAGCCGTGAAATTGTGTCAAAAACGCTGCTTTAGCCGGTGCCGGAATATTCCAGCAGCACCGCCGAAATATCATCCGGAAATGGTCGGTCATCAGCGAATTTTGAAAGATCCCAGATCAGGGTTTCAAAAAACGCGTTGCCGCTAAGGCGGGCATTGCGGCGCATTATTTTTGCAAGGCCTTCATCATCCAGCAGGTTGTCATTTTGGTCCGGGCATTCGGATATGCCATCGGATGCCAGCAATAGCCGTTCACCCGGCTGCACCTGAACGTCAAATTCGGTCCACTTCGCACCAGCGATCAAACCAACTGGCAAACCCCCGTCACCAAAAAACTCAACCATTCCTGTTTCCCGCTGCAACGCTATGGGGGGGTGGCCACACTGTACGAACCGGCCGACCCCGGTGGTCATGTTGAAATGCCCAAGCAACATGGTGAAGTATAGTTCTGTCTCCATTTCATCCATAACCAGTTGATTGATCTGGGCGGCAGCGGCGGCAGGGGAGCGGGGAAGTGATTGACCGTCAACCCCGCATTCCAGCGCCAGGTTTTGCGACGACGCCCCCGATAAAAAACCAGACAGGCGGGCAGTCATCAGGGCGGACGCAACGCCATGGCCGGACACATCAAGTGAAAACACCCCGAACTCATCCTGATTGATGTCAAAAAATCCGACCAGATCACCACCAACATGACCGCTGGGCTTTAGCAAAAGCGACACCCTTGCAGCACCAAAATCGCGGGATTTTTCGCGTACCAGTGATTGCTGCAGGCCGCGCGCTTCGATCAGGTCACGGTCAAGGCTGTCATAAAGCGTGTTGATCTGGGTCAGGGTTTCAGTGACCAGACGGTTTTTTTCAGTCAATTCGCGTTCCATTTTAAGGATGCGCTCGCCGGCATTTATCCGCGCCCGCAGTTCCATAGACGCAACCGGTTTGGTCAGGAAATCATCAGCCCCAACATCCAGACCATGGGCAACCTCACCTTTTTCGGACTTAGAGGTGAGCAGGATAAAATAGCCGTAATGGTCATTGTCCAGTGCCCGGAACGCCCGGCAGAAATCCAACCCGTTCATACCCGGCATCATCCAATCGCTGATCACCAAATCAATTTTCCGGGCGTTGCAAATCGCCAGACCATCGGCACCGGATTCTGCTTCGAAAATTTCAAACCCCCAGCGGGTAAGGTAAGCTGCCAAAATGCGTCGCTGTGCGCGGCTGTCATCCACAACAAGAATGCATTTGATCGCAACTGCACTTTCTTCAACCCTCAGGTTTTTTGCCTTTTTGGTGGAGGTCACTTATCAGCCTTTCAAATTCATCTGTCCTTTCTGTCATCGCCGGGGATAGTTCAAATCTGGTTAAACCTAAAATTGCGCACAATTTGGTTTTTCAAGGCACGTTTTCTTAACTTTTGCCGATCAGTTTACCTGTGTGGGGGCGCGATCTGATGATAGGTGCGCGATGATAAGTTGGGATAGGGTGAATGAGCTGCGCGACGAAGTCGGCGCAGAGGATTTTCTGGAAGTTGCGGAAATATTTCTGGAGGAGGTGGACGAAGTCATGGACCGGCTGCGCGCCGGGCCGGACCCGTCAACCTACGAGTCTGAATTACATTTCCTAAAGGGCAGTGCTTTGAATTTGGGTTTTGAGGCGCTGGCAAATCTGTGTAGCCAGGGCGAAAAACAGATGCGCGGGTCAGAAGGCAAAAACATTGATCTGGCAAAAATAATTCAGATTTACGAATGTTCAAAAGTTGAATTCAACTCTGGGCAGGGTTGTGAAAATCAGGCGGCCTGATCAGATTACAAATTCTGCCAATGTCTCATCATCGGTGATATCGCGATACACGACGCCGGCCCCATCAAGCCGCTGAAGCAGAGCCGGAAAGTTTTCGGGCTGGCTGGTTTCAATACCAATCAACACCGTGCCAAAATTTCGCGCGGATTTTTTCAGGTATTCAAACCGGGAAATATTGTCGGCCGGTCCCAAAAGTTCCAAAAATTCCCGCAGGACACCGGGGCGCTGTGGCATGCGCAGGATAAAGTACTTTTTGACACCAAGATATCGCTGTGCCCGTTCTTTGACCTCTGGCAAACGCTCAAAATCAAAATTGCCACCCGACGTGATGCAGACGACGGTTTTACCACGAATTTCTTCCTGCAGGTCGACCAGCGCATCAAGCGCCAGCGCACCAGCGGGCTCCAGCACAATGCCTTCAATGTTCAGCATGTCCAGCATGGTGGTGCAAATCCGATCCTCGGGGCAGGTCAGGACATGGGCCGGATCTATATCTTTCAGTATCGCAAATGGCGCTGATCCAATGGTTGCCACCGCCGCACCGTCAACAAAGGTATCCACATTTTCCAATGTTACCGGCTTTCCGGCGGCAAGCGCTGCGGTCAGGCTGGCCCCGCCCGCGGGTTCGACAAACCGCAACTGGGTATCGGGTGCCGCGCTGGACAGTGTGGCAAGAACACCGGCCGACAACCCGCCGCCACCCACCGGCAATATGATCATATCAGGGGCCTTTGGCATTTGCGTCAGCAGCTCAATGGCAACCGAAGCCTGCCCCTGAATGACGTCGGGGTCATCAAATGGCGACAGGAAATGCGCCCCCTGTTCGCGGCAAAATTGCTGTGCCGATGCCAGCGTGTCATCAAAATAGTCGCCGGTAAGCCTGATCTCGATGTTGTCGCCACCAAAAATTCTGGTTTTTTCAATCTTTTGCTGTGGCGTTGTGACCGGCATAAAGATTACGCCGTGAACACCAAAGTGCCGGCAAACAAAGGCAACACCCTGCGCGTGATTGCCTGCGCTGGCGCAAACAAAGGCCTTTTGTTCCGGGCTTTTGGCCAAAACATGGCCCATCGCATTGAAGGCACCGCGAATCTTATAGGACCGAACCGGGGTCAAATCTTCACGTTTTAGCCACAATTCGGCGCCAAATCGCGCCGACAGGTGGTCGTTTCGCTGCAGGGGGGTTACCCCGAACAGCCCGTTCATCCTGACCTGAGCAGCCTTCGCATTGTTAAAAAATTGCTTCATTTACACGGTTTGGCGGGTATTTGGCGAAAACTCAAGGCCAACAATGTTGCAGGAAAGACCCACCTTTTATTTGCCTCATTTCCGCTCGGAAGCGGCCCGGTTCTGCGGGAAATATGAACCAAGGTGAAGGAAAAGGATTTCTACTGGTGGAACAGCTAAGAAAATCAGTCGCAGTATTGGCATTGACCATACTAAGCGTAGGCCCGGTTGCTACGGCAACGACGGTTGCATCTGCCAGCCCGCTATTTGCTGAATCAGACTCGCGCTCTTTGAATAATTTTTCGGGCCAAAAGGCACCGGGCGCACCACGGGGTTTGTTTGTTCAGGCCCTGTCGCGATTGCCCGCTGTCAAACCCGGTGCAAATGTACTGAGTTTTACGTTTTCACTTCCGGCACAAAGAAGTGAAAAAGGTGCCCCGCAACGCAGGCTGCCACTGTCAATAGAAGTCAGTCAACGTCAGAGCGAACCTATATATTTTCCATACAATCCAAAAGACGCCCCGGCGTTGGCAATAAAACAGTATCAGGCGCCCGAAATCAAAAATGATCTGGGTAAACCGACACTGTCGGATGGTGATATCGGTGGCGCGTC
>CAZETX010000007.1:32113-70928 GCA_964514925.1 uncultured Marinosulfonomonas sp. | reverse complement strand
GGGCCTTCAAAACAGACAACCCTGGCACTGTGTATGACGCTGACACGGTGTTCCGGCGGTTGACCGCGGGCATGAAACACATTAACAACAAAACATAAGTCGGCCAGTCCGACAGGGAGAGACTACAAAAATTGAAAAAGGGCCCCAAAGGGCTCTTTTTCTGTTTCGGGTGATAGAAATATTAGTTTGCTCGGCGGAATTCCACCCCTGATATTAGATCAAAAAATTCCAATCAGACATTAGGGTTTTCATATGTTACTGACACGTTGAAAATATCAAACTACGGACCAGACATGTCAAATCAATCAGTAATTTCTGCATTAATATTCACACTAATTGTGGCGCTGCCTCTTTCTGTATATTCACAAGACGCCCCTGCTCAATCCCCGGGCGATCTTCAACTTGGTGAAGAATTGGTTGATGGCGTTCCAGTGGGAACAACATATACAAAGGAAGAATATGGCGATTGGGACATGCGGTGTATATTGACCGCTGACGGAAACGATCCATGTCAGCTTTACCAGTTAATGCAGGACGAAAACGGTAATTCGGTTGCCGAAATCAGCTTATTTGAATTGGAAAATTCTGGCCAGGCAATCGCCGGTGCTACGCTGGCGGCGCCATTAGAAACGCTACTGACAGAACAAATGACACTTACGGTTGATGGGGAAACAGCAAAACGCTACCCGTTTAGTTATTGCTCGGTGCAAGGCTGCTATGTTCGAATAGGTTTAACTGAAGAAGACATAGCTACCTTCAAACACGGCACATCGGCAACGGTCATTATCGTACCGGTTGCGGCGCCGGACCGGCGTCTCGGTCTTAAACTTTCTTTGATTGGATTTACCAAAGGTTTTGAAGCCCTGCAGCTAGCAAACAAAGCTTTAATTAGTGAATAATTTATGGCTGGGTTAGCGCCAGTACTGCGTTTAAACCTCCAAATGCAAATGCGTTGCTCAGTACAGATTTAACTTTTACCTGTCTGGCGGTATTTGGCACAATATCCAACGCACATTCGGGGTCTGCTTCCTGATAGCCAATCGTCGGTGCAATGATGTTGTCTTTAAGGGCCATGATGCATGCAATTAGTTCAACGGCACCGGTTCCACCGATTAGGTGGCCATGCATCGATTTGGTTGACGATAGCATTAGTTTATTTGCGTGGTGACCAAAAACATCTGAAACAGCCGCGCATTCTGTTTTGTCATTTGCGGCCGTCCCGGTTCCGTGGGCGTTGATGTAACCTACGTCTTCAACATTAAGACGCGCATCAGCTAACGCACCGGCAATTGCCCTTGCCGCCCCTTGTTTCGATGGCATCACAATGTCAGCAGCGTCAGAAGACATCGCAAAACCTATTACCTCTGCCAACATCTCGGCGCCGCGGGATTTTGCCATTTCGTATTCTTCAAAAACGAAAACAGCAGCCCCTTCCCCCTGGACCATTCCATCACGATTTGCAGAAAACGGACGACAGGCATTTTTCGACATTACACGCAGCCCTTCCCAGGCTTTGACACCGCCAAAACACAACATCGATTCAGAACCGCCAGTCAGCATAATATCAGACATGCCTGAACGGATCATATGAAATGCCTGACCCATGGCGTGGTTAGAAGACGCGCAAGCTGTAGCGACGGTAAATGATGGTCCTTTCAGATTATACTCCATTGAAACATGACTTGCGGCGGCATTATTCATAAGTTTAGGCACAACAAACGGATGCACACGATTTTTACCGTCTTTATAAACAGCGCGATAGTTTTCATCCCAGGTGTTTACCCCTCCGCCGGCCGTTCCAAGTATTACGCCGGATTTAAGGGCCAGATCACCGCTGATGATCAATTCTGACTGCGCCATTGCCTGTTTTGCCGCCAGTAAAGTAAATTGCGTAAACCGATCATAAAGTGAAATTTGCTGGCGGTTAAAATGCATTTCAGCGGCAAAGTTTTTTACTTGTCCACCAATTCGAACAGATAACCTTTCTACATCCTGAAATTCCAGTTTTCCAATGCCGCATTTCCCGTTTGCCATCGCTTCGCAGGTCGTTGAAACATCATGACCAAGTGCATTGATGGTTCCCGCGCCAGTGATAACAACACGTCTCATGACACTTGATCAGCCACCAGTTTCTGCACAGCCGAAACGATCGAAGCTACGTTCGATATATCAAAGCCCGAATTTTGAGGTTCATTGGAATTGAAAGGTATTTCGATATCAAAGGCTTCTTCGATTGCGAAAATACTTTCCACTAACGCCAGGCTATCTATTCCTAATTCTTCCAGTGACGCCTGCATACTAACTTCAGTTCGATCAAGTGCCGCCTGTTCAGCGATGATGTCGACTACAATTTTTTCAACTGACTTTGGCATTTTCGCTTTCTTTTGATCTGCCAGTCAATTAGTCGTTTTTAACATTACTTGAAACAGTATTTTTATAAATATTCATCGCTTTGATCAACCTTGGCAATCGGCGAAGCGCTTTATAACTTTCAATTTGCCTGTCCATTTTGGTGGCAGGATAACCAAGAACAGCGCGACCAGCCGGTACATTGGATAGAATGATACTACCAGCCCCCGCGACCACCCCGTCACCGATTGAGATATTATCGGCAACGCCGGCCTTCCCCCCCAGTACGACAGAGTCTCCAATTATCGATGACCCGGCTACACCAACCTGGCTACATAGCAAACAGTTCTCACCTATAACAACATTGTGGCCAATCTGAACAAGTGCATCGATCTTGGTTCCGGCGCCAATTTTGGTCGGTCGGATCGTGCCGGCATCAATGTTTGAGTTGGCCCCCAATTCCACATCGTCAGCAATTTCCACACCGCCGATGGATTGGATTTTTTGCCACCGCTGATCAAGTGGAACTTTGCCGCTGTTTTGCAAATCCCGCCGCACATTTTCAACATGGGATTTTTCTATGGTAACATACGAAAATCCATCAAAACCAATGGATACACCTGATTGGGCGACAAACCGTTCCCCGATCCGAACATCGTCACCAATTTTTACACCGTCCCGTAAAATACTACCGTTTCCCAGAACAACATTTTGGCCAATGCTGACATGCGAACCGATGGTGACATTTGCGCCAATCTGCACATTGGCACCCAATATTGAATACGCACCGATGGCAGTGTCGTCACCAATTTCCACCGAGGGGTCAACCAAAGCAGTTGGATGAATTCCGATATTCTGAGGGTTTTTTGAGCGGAAAAGGTTCGTCAATATTGACATCGCTAACCTTGGTCGTTCGACAAAAATGGCAGCATCCAGATTAAATTCCTGCCACTCCGCCGATGGCCAAAGAACCGCAGCGCGTGCCGCGCAATCAGCCACACCAAGCCTGTATTTTTTTGTCATGGCAATGGCCAGTTGATCCGGCCCAACAGACTCAGGTTCGCCTATTCCCAAAACAATCACATCGCCGTTCCCAAGATAATCCGATGAAAGGGCTTCGGCTATTTCGCTTATTTTGTAGCTGGGCAACATAGACTCCGGTGCAAAGGGCAAAAAACTTTTGTTTGAAAGCCCTGTTAACTTTGCCTGGACCGCAACACCACCCCGGCCTTTTGCAGAGCAGCAAAAATCTTTGCATCTCTGCCATATATATCCCGCCGATATTCTATCCCGCCTTTAGGTGTGGTTACGGCAGTTCTGTAAACCAAATGCACAGGAATTTGCTGTTCAAGTGCAACAACTGTTTCGCGACCTGAATTCAGTCTTTCCTGAAAATAGGCCTCCGGGTTTCGGACCTGACGACGTAACAATGTATAGGCAAATTCAAATGGGTCATTCAACCGAATGCACCCATGGCTAAACGCCCGAACTTCTTTTGAGAACAGGCTTTTGGCGGGCGTGTCGTGCAAATATATATTGTATTTGTTTGGAAACATAAACTTGACCAGTCCCAGCGCATTTCGACGCGAAGGTGGCTGCTTTAAGTCAAACGGGAAATTCGCCGCAGTGTATTGATTGAAATCTATTCCTTCGCGGCTAATTACCCGGCCACCGCGTGTCAGGCGCATATGGCCTGCAGCGTTAGGATCGTTCTGCATCAAGGGTAAATATTCTTTTACGGCAATGGATCGTGGTACATTCCAGGTGGGATTAATCACCATATGTTCCAGCACATCAGAAAACTCTGGGCTGCGACGGTCAGACTTATTAGCACCGACCACAGAGCGTGTCTGGAAAGTTACTTTTCCGTTATCAATTATGGATGTCCGGAAATCTGCCAAGTTAACCCAAATATGACGTTTGCCACGCGGCATATTCATCCAGCGTTCTCGTTCCATCGTAACGATCACTGATGCCAATCTGAACTCTGCTTGCACATTGATCTCTTTTAAAGTGCCGGAACCGGCGATGCCATCCGGGCTCAGCCCATGGTCCTGTTGAAACCGTTGCACCGCTGTTTGAAGGTTGGCGTCATAGTTTTGGCTGGCGTTACGGCGCAAATAACCCATAGCGATCAAACGATTGCGCAGGTCGACGACACCACCACCACTTTGACCGGGCTTTAGTTTTCTACCCGATACCTGTGGGCCCCACCCCCCCTTTGCAAGCAGTCGTTCCAGCAACAACTTATGCTTCATAAGCCGGGTATATTCCACAGAGCTGGGAACAAGTTTGCGCAGGTACGGGCCAGGGGACGACTTTGAAAAATTTGTCAATAATTCCAGTCGGTCACGAAGTGGTACCTGACGCACAATTCCATTGTCAACTTTTGCTGGGGTCAAGACACCAGTCTGAATATCCCGGGCATACTTTAAAAACAGTTGGCTAAGTTGTACTTCAATCCGCCCCAAATCACGTTCTGATTTGATCCGCCTCAGGTTCGTCTTTAGGGTATTTGTGTCATATTCGGATTGTGGCAATCCATGATCAGCGGCGGCACCCAGCACTTTTAGCAGTGCCTGCCGACGCGCTTTGTCCCTGCCCCCCTGTCCTATCCAAATCGGTTTATATCCGTTCGACTGGTAGAAAGTCGCAACAGACTTGTCCTTCGCAGACGCCACAGCAATCGCTTGCATGAATGCGGTGACCTGGGAAAGGGCCGGTGTTGCAAAACCTGAAGCCACAACAGAACCATAAACCAACGATCCTTTTAGAAATGATCTACGGGAAGAATTGTTTGTTTTAGGCATTTACGACCTCTGTCCTTCTAACTGACAATACGAAAAGTATACTTGGGCTATATTGCAGAATACTTTTGTTCACAACTTTGGGTATCGATTGGTCACCCGAATATTCGGGGACCAACTTTGGAATTACCCTATACAAATATCCATTGATTGGCGAAAAATTGCCGATTTCAAGGACATATAGTATTTTCTGCAATCATACACTTGGTAGAAACAATCAATTGTGGCAATAAGTATTAGTGCCTGGGGATGGGGCAATCGGGACACACCTTTTTAAGGGTGGAGCACAACTAGACGGGGCACTAGACAATTTTATGATCAATATCCCAGCAAAACAGATATCTCGGCGCGCGCTTCTGGGCGCATTCGCGGCAACAACTTTGGTTGCGGCACCAACATACACCAATGCATTTGGTCACCTGCGCGGTGCCGGCGACATCAGAAGAATAAAAATGTATTCTGGCCGAACTGGCGAAAGTATCGATACAATTTATTGGATCGAAGGAAGTTATGTCAAAGAGGCGCTGAAAGAAGTTAACTATTTCATGCGTGATTGGCGAACCGATCAAACAATTTCTATCGATGCTCGAAATCTCGATATTATGGCGGCGGCCCAAAGCCTGATGGATGTGGATGAGCCGTATATGATGCTATCTGGTTTTCGCTCTGCCAAAACAAATGCAATGCTCCGCTCGCGTTCCAGTCGGGTCGCAAAAAACTCGTTGCATATCAAAGGTATGGCAGCCGACCTAAGGCTAAAGTCCCGCTCTGTATCACAGATGGCGCAGGCTGCGAAGGCGTGTAATGCAGGCGGTGTGGGGAAATACTCTCGTTCAAATTTTGTCCATATGGACAGCGGGCCGATCCGCACCTGGCGCGGTTAGTCCTTTCCGGTATTACCCTATACTAATTTCAATTTGTAATATTAGTATGGTCGCATGTTTACCATTGAACACGAATTTGATGCCACTATCGTAACGCTGGTTGATGAAGGCCCTTCCTTTCTCAGGGAAGATATCGTTATTCATAATTTTGACGATTGCATCACAATTGAACAGTATGATCCACGTACAGACCGGGTTGAAAAACTTACCCTGTCCTTGTCCCAACTCAAAGATTTAGGCGCGGCGCTGGATCTGCCCGAAGGGGTTTACCGGCTAAAAATCTAACACCATTTGGAACTAAAAAAGATCTCTGTCTGTATCACCTTTACTTGCGAATGATTATCATTTACTGATCCGGTCGATTGAGTGAAAGCAGAGTCACAAATAATGGAAAACATCTCTCCGATAATGTTGGGGTTTCTGGGCAGCCTTGCTGCAGGACTAATGACAGCTGTTGGTGCCGTCGCTGTACTATTTGGTAGTTCGCCATCACGGCGTACCCGCGATATTTCACTTGGCTTCGCTGCCGGGGTGATGCTTTCAGCATCATTCTTTTCACTTATCATTCCAGCGCTTGATGCCGCCGAAATCCAATATGGTGACGGTGCAATTCCAGCCCTATTAGTGAGCGTCGCTATCTTAATGGGAATGGGGGTGGTCGCGTTACTGAATGAAATGTTACCCCACGAACATTTTTCAACGGGACGCGAAGGGCCTGCAGCGGAATCGCTGCGCCGTATCTGGTTGTTTATCATTGCCATAACAATTCACAATTTACCAGAAGGCCTTGCCGTCGGTGTTGGGTTTGGCGCCGGTGGACTGGAAGGTGGATTCCCAATCGCTCTTGGTATTGGGCTGCAAAATGCACCGGAAGGATTGGCGGTTGCCGTTGCCTTGCTAGGCGAAGGATATTCCGCAAAAAAATCTTTTACTATTGCAATGTTAACTGGTCTTGTTGAACCAGTGACGGGGTTACTTGGTGCGTCTATTATTGTCATCGCACAACCATTGCTGCCATGGGGGTTGGCATTTGCTGCTGGGGCAATGCTGTACGTTATAAGCCATGAAATCATCCCAGAGACACACCGTGCCGGCCATCAGAACCAAGCGACTATGGGCCTTGCAATCGGGCTGGTTCTAATGCTGTTCCTTGATGTGTGGCTGGGGTAATCCACAACCGTTACAACACACATAATCGCACGGAAATTTGCCTAAATATTGCAACTACATTTCCAACGATTTAAAATTGAAAACAAAATTACCTGCAACCTATTGCAGTTGGATATTGGTTAAGCCAAACCAAATTGGAATGGGCGACTGCGGGTATACCGTTGTTCCAAACGTTAAGTTTTCAATTCAGTGCCAAAGGAAAACTACAATGACCAAAGTTAATTCAGATGCATTGGAATTTCTGCTAAACAGACGGTCCTGCCCTGCAAAAACCCTTATTGCACCGGCGCCAACCAGACAACATTTAGCGCCCATTTTAACTGCTGCTGCACGCACACCCGATCACGGAAAGCTCGAGCCATGGCGATTTATAGTTCTGGCGGAACCCGCTCTCAAACGATTGGCCGAATTAGCAAAGACCAGGGGTAATAAACTAAATATGGATGTCGCGACACTTAACAAAGGCGTCGCGCAGTATACCACAGGATTATTGGCTGTAGCGGTGGTGCATTCCCCTATTGAAAGCCCAAAAATCCCAAAGTCGGAGCAGGTATATTCCACTGGTGCTGTCTGCCTTTCGCTGCTTAATGCAGCGCTTGCCTCAGGCTGGGGGGCCAATTGGTTAAGTGGCTGGGCCAGTCATGACCGCGAGTTTGTAGAAATCGGGCTGGGATTGTCAAAATCTGAAAGCATTGCGGGTTTGATTTTTATGGGTACCAAATCCGCTAAAACGCCTGAACGGCCGCGGCCCGATCTGTCGCGTATGACGACATGGGTCGACAGATGATATTTTCAGATTTTACGAAAGCTGTTGCTCAGCTCGGAGACCCAAAGTTTCGTAAGGTATTGCTGCTCGGTTTGGGATTAACCATTGCCTTGTTTTTGTCTGTTTATGCGTTGGTTCTTGGCCTTATCATCTGGATCACACCAGATACATTCACCCTGCCCTGGATAGGAACGGTATCATGGCTGGATGATTTGATCTCTGGTGCTTCGTTATTGTTAATGATCGTTTTTTCGGTATTTTTGATGGTACCGGTCGCTTCCGCATTCACTTCTTTATTTTTGGATGGTGTTGCCGATGCCGTAGAGGAAAAGCACTATCCCTCACTACCACCCGTAGAACCGCTACTCTGGTCCAGGGTTTTCGCCGATACCGTAAGGTTTTTGGGAATTTTGATCGGTGCTAATTTGGCCGCTTTGTTGCTTTACGCCTTGGTTCCCCCGGCAGCGCCACTGATTTTTTGGGGCCTAAACGGGTATCTGCTGGGCAGGGAATATTTTCAGGTTGTTGCCAGCAGACGGTTGGGTCAGGAAAAAGCTTTTCAATTGCGGCGGACAAATGTTTTGCAGATTTGGTTGGCGGGTGTGCTCATGGCAGTGCCACTTAGTATTCCGCTGATCAATTTTCTTGTCCCCATTCTGGGGGCCGCAACATTCACCCATTTATTTCATCGTGTAAACAGAAACTAGAATGATCCCAATTCCCGTATACTGATCACACCTGAGACAATGACAGTAAAAATAATCGCCCAAACGATCAATGCAATTGCGCTAACGATCAACATGGTTTTTCGTACATCGAAATTTACGGGCGCACCGGCCTGCGTACCAGGAACAATTTCTCCTTCATCTCCCTGCGTTCTCCGCCTGATTGGCAGAACAATAAACATCACCATGAACCAAGTCACAGCATATAGTACAATCGCGGATGTTACAGCCATCAGGTTTGCTCCAATTCAATCAAAGTTCCGTTGAAATCCTTGGGATGTAGAAAGAGGACTGGTTTTCCATGTGCACCAGTTTTTGGTTCGCCCCCCCCCAGGACACGCGCACCTTGCAACTGCAACTTGTCCCGGGCGTCCAGAATATCGTCCACTTCATAACAAATATGATGGATACCTCCGGACGGGTTTTTAGCCAGAAAGCCGGAAATAGGGCTATTTTTCCCCAAAGGATAAAGCAACTCAATTTTTGTATTTGGCAAATTAATAAAGACCACGGTAACCCCGTGATCCGGTTCATCTATGGGTGGGTCAACTTTTGCACCAAACACATCTTTGTATTGTCTAACGGCGGCTGTCAGGTCAGGTACAGCAATTGCGACATGGTTTAAGCGACCGATCATTTAAGAGTGCCTCATAAGGATACTTTCGGCGTTATCCCCTTTCGCTGTGCCGGTCACAAGTGACAAACCCGCCCAGTTAACCAACAATTCATAATCTAAGGTTCTAATTCGGGCATATATAGCGGGAATGTTAACATGCCTGATGATCTTGAAAGCTTTATGATCATTCAAAAGCCAACCCCGGACCGGCCCCTGTTAGGTCTGACGGTTCTGATTGTAGAAGATAGCCTGTTCGCATGTGAAGCGATGCGTCTTTTATGTTTACGATCCGGTGCGCGGATACGAAGAGCAAACAATCTAAAATCAGCACGGCGGCATTTGGCTGTCTATCGACCGGTTGTCGTAATCGTAGATCTGGGGTTGCCGGATGGAAATGGTGTTGACCTGATCCGGGACATTGCCAATACGACCCCAAGAGTTGGGGTGTTACTGGGCACCAGCGGAACCGATGAAGGTTCTGATCAGGCACTAAAAGCCGGGGCAGACGGATTTTTAGCCAAACCAATTTTTAATCTTTCCATTTTCCAATCGGCTATTTTGGCGCATTTACCACATGCCCAGCAACCAACTGGATTAAGGAAAATAGGCAATGAACAAGTTTCAATAGATAAGTTCGCGCTCAAGGAAGATTTGGCGAATGTATTTGAGCTTTTAAGTAATACCGACAATGATCCAGAAAAAATTGCATATGTGGGTCAATTTATCGAAAGTCTGGCACTGGCCGCCGGTGACGACATTCTTGCAAAATCTGCTATCGACCTAAAAAAAATCAGTGTCGGATCCCGAGACAAAAACTTTGATTCCACAGAAATATTTAGGTCAATTCAAAACCAGTTACTCTTGCGGCAGACTGAATTGGCAGAAGAAATCGCCGATTGATTATTGGCAGTTTTCTTCGGGCATTTCTCTTTTTCCAAGATATTGCAACCAATAATCAAACACAATCATCACTCAATAACCAAATGAAAGCACCGCTTTCACCGTAAATACGCCTGAATTGTTATGCAGCATTGTGATGTTGGCTCTGGCATCAAAATTGCCAAAGCATATCTAGTTGGAGACGGTAAATGTTTGCGGTTACAAAGAACTTTTGGAATAGTGAGTATGGAAATTCGGTAATTGACTGGATGTTTTTTGGTGCGGGTGCGATTTCGCTCGGCTTTGCTGTAATATCTACATTTTTAGGCAGCTAATATAT
Source organism: uncultured Marinosulfonomonas sp. (assembly GCA_964514925.1). GTDB lineage: Bacteria > Pseudomonadota > Alphaproteobacteria > Rhodobacterales > Rhodobacteraceae > NVTR01. The sequence continues at coordinate 60,392 of CAZETX010000007.1, read as the reverse complement.
AGAAACTGAATTCAATACTGTGTTGAATTTTTGAATGGTTGATTGGTATGAATTTTAAAATTAGAAACTTCATCTATAATGAAACCGGCAGTGTTACCACGGATTGGGTGGTTCTGGTGGCCGCAATCATCTTACTTAGTGTGTTGGTAACTGCCAGTATTACAGGCGGTACAATGGGTGTTTCACAAGACCTGAGCAGCAACCTGGCAACAATGGAGGCGGGTTAAACTAACGCCTATTCATTTTTTACGACGCGCAAATTCAAATCGCGAAGCTGGGCATTCAAGGGCTCGTTTGGTGCCCCCATCATCAAATCTTCGGCGCGTTGGTTCATTGGGAACATAATTACTTCCCGAATATTAGCCTCATCCGCCAACAACATTACTATTCTGTCGATCCCTGCGGCACAGCCACCATGTGGCGGCGCACCAAATTTGAATGCGCTGACCATTCCGCCAAACCGTTTTTCTACTTCACTTTTTCCGTAACCGGCCAACTCAAATGCCTTGAACATAATTTCCGGAGTGTGGTTGCGGATAGCACCCGACACCAGTTCATAGCCATTACAGGCAAGATCATACTGATAACCAAGGACGTCCAGCGGGTCCCCCATAAGCGCTTCCAGCCCCCCCTGCGGCATGGAAAATGGGTTATGTTCAAAGTCAATTTTTCCGGTTTCTTCGTCTCTCTCATATATTGGAAAATCAACAATCCAACAAAACGAAAAACTGTTGGTATCCGTTAGATTTAGTTCATTGCCAATCTCAACACGCGCTTTGCCAGCGACAGCTTCAAATGCTTTGGGCTTACCCCCCAGGAAAAAAGCAGCATCACCGACACCCAGATTTAGCTGCTCGCGGATTGCTTCGGTTCGCTCCGGTCCTATATTTTTTGCCAAAGGTCCTGCGGCTTCCATTCCTTCACCCTGGTCTCGCCAAAATATGTATCCCATACCTGGCAGGCCTTCTTTTTGGGCAAACGCATTCATCCGGTCGCAAAATTTTCTGGACCCGCCGCCGGGCGCCGGAATGGCCCGGATTTCGGTTCCATCCTGTTCCAGAAGCGAAGCGAAAATTTTGAAACCAGATCCGTCGAAATGATCGCTAACGATTTGCATTTTTATCGGATTTCGCAAATCTGGTTTGTCAGAACCATACCACAAAGCGGCATCTCGGTAACTGATCTGTGGCCAGTCAGCGTCTACTTTTCGCCCACCACCGAAGGTTTCAAAACAATTTTGCAGCACCGGCTGAATCGTATCAAACACATCTTGCTGAGTGACAAAACTCATCTCCAGATCAAGCTGATAAAAATCCGTGGGCGACCGGTCGGCGCGCGGATCTTCATCGCGAAAACAGGGGGCAATCTGAAAATACTTGTCAAAACCGCTTACCATTATCAGCTGTTTGAATTGCTGGGGTGCCTGGGGAAGTGCATAGAACTTTCCAGGGTGTAATCGGCTGGGGATCAAAAAATCACGAGCACCCTCAGGGCTTGAGGAGGTAATAATTGGTGTCTGAAATTCTCTAAATTCAGCATCCCACATGGACTTGCGTAAATGCGCAACCACATCCGAGCGCAGCTTCATATTGTCCTGTAATTTCTGACGCCTCAGATCCAGGTATCGAAATTTCAACCGGGTTTCTTCTGGGTATTCCTGATCCCCAAATACCATAAGCGGCAATTCATCCGCTGCACCCAACACTTCCAAATCACGAACGAAAACTTCTATTTCACCTGTCGGTATCTTTTTGTTTTTCAGGCTGTCTTCGCGCGCCATTACATTGCCATCAATGCGAATGCACCACTCAGAGCGTATGTTTTCCATTTCCTTGAAAACCGGGCTGTCCGGATCACATAGAATCTGGGTTATTCCATAGTGATCACGCAGATCAATAAACAATATTCCACCATGATCACGCACCCGATGTACCCAACCGGACAACCGGACATCCTGACCGACATGCGAACTGTTCAATTGAACACAATTATGGCTGCGGTAGGCGTGCATATCAGCTCCTTACTCGGGTCTCAAAATTCATCATGCCGATACACCTCGCTCTGGCCGGGAAGTCAACCCGGAACCACCTATGCAAAACCATGACGCTATGTTAGCGGTTTTATAGTACGAACGTTTGAGGAAGTGATATTTTGCAGTTTCGCCAACTATCTTCTGGGTATCTAATTCTACTAATTATTACTGTAATTTCGATACTGCTTTTTGGCACGTCACGTTCATCAGATTTAATGTCCACTTGGATTGCTGGGCAAATGTACTCCGTTGAACGATTTTCAGAAATATATGTTACATCACAGCCGCTTTTCACCATGCAACCCAACGATAGTTGGGTACGTTTCATGGCTGATGGTTTTCAATATCAAGATGCTATTTTCCCCTATCTATACCCGCCAATCTGGGCCTGGGCTTTTGCACAAATTAGCGACGTTTCGTTTATTGTAATTGGAAAATACGCGCTGATAATCAACTCAATGCTCATGTCGGGTTGCATTTTTCTTGCCCACCGACTGACTCGTACAAAGGTTCCGCTTTCAACCTATTCATTAATCGCGATCGTACTAATATATTTTTCCACATTCGGTGCTTTGGCGCTTTTTGAAAATCAACCACAAATTCTGGTGACATTCTTAATTTTGTTAACAATTGAAAGATTAAGAGCGGGATCCAAGATTACGGCAGGGTCTGCGTTGGCATTGGCTGCTGCAATCAAAATATATCCGGCAATTTTTGTTCTTTTCTTGATTGCAAGCAACGAAAAGAAAGCAGCTGTTAGCTTCTTTGTCGTGGGTCTTACTTTAGCTGTGAGCTCAATATATCTGGTGGGGTGGCCCTTGCACCTCGAGTTTCTAAGGGCTGCTGGCGCTGTTTCAAATACTGCGATGGTTGTGTTCGTCAACTACAATATCCATGGTGTAATTGGTCAACTATTTTTCCCGGATGAACTGGAAAAAATACTATCGCTACAACCTGCAGTAGGTGGTGAAATCCCATATTGGGAGGTGATAGCGAAAGGAAAGATTTGGCGGGTTACCAGCTTTCTGGCATTGTTGGGCATATTAACCGTAACATTCCGAATGTTCAAAAAATCAGATGATTTGGACAGATTCCAGGTTTGTTGGCCCGTTGCACTAACATTAATTCCATTTTTTACACCAATCGGCTGGTCATACTACTACATAGCGACGGCCGCTTTGGCGCCGATTTTGCTGCAGCGATATCCAACCAAAGTCGCAATTGGAATTTTTGCACTGGTTTTTTTACTAACCAGCATTCCTTCCCAATTTATTCTGAATGCAGTGTCGGTTGTCCCATCATCCGGTCAGATTACCGGCAGCATAGCAGTCCTGATCTTATGTATCGCTTATGCTATGCAACCAGAAAGCAAAAAACTGAAGAAGCCAATCTAACTATTGCACCTGTTCCTTTCATGTCTATAACCCACGACAATTTGCATAAACTTTGGGGGCAGTTATGCCAAAAAGAACCGACATAAAGTCGATCATGATTATCGGTGCGGGCCCCATCATAATTGGTCAGGCATGTGAATTTGATTACTCTGGTGCCCAGGCTTGCAAAGCACTGCGTGAAGAAGGCTACCGAGTTATTTTGGTAAACTCCAATCCGGCTACAATCATGACCGACCCGGACATGGCAGACGCAACTTATATTGAACCTATTACACCCGAATTTGTTGCTAAAATCATCGAAAAAGAACGCCCCGATGCATTGCTGCCAACTATGGGTGGTCAGACTGGCCTAAACACATCTTTGGCATTGGCCGATAACGGTACGCTTAAAAAATTTGGTGTTGAACTAATCGGAGCCAACCAAAAAGCGATCGAAATGGCAGAAGACCGTAGATTGTTCCGCGAAGCCATGGATCGGATCGGATTAGAAAACCCACGCGCAACGATAGCCGAATGTATGGACGATTGTTGGGCTGCCCTGGAAGATATTGGCTTACCAGCGATCATCAGACCGGCGTTCACACTTGGTGGCACAGGTGGCGGCGTGGCGTATAACCGTAACGATTTTGAGCATTTTTGTCGCACAGGATTAGATGCAAGCCCGGTCAGTCAAATTCTAATTGATGAAAGCCTTTTGGGTTGGAAAGAATTTGAAATGGAGGTCGTTCGCGACTCCGCGGACAACGCCATAATAATTTGTGCCATCGAAAACGTCGACCCAATGGGGGTACATACCGGTGACAGCATAACGGTTGCCCCTGCCCTTACGCTTACTGACAAAGAATACCAGATCATGCGAAATGGTTCGATTGCGGTTCTGCGTGAAATTGGCGTTGAAACAGGTGGATCCAACGTACAGTGGGCCATCAATCCAGAAGATGGTCGTATGGTTGTCATCGAAATGAATCCAAGGGTTAGCCGCTCAAGTGCCTTAGCCTCTAAGGCCACAGGTTTTCCGATTGCCAAGATCGCAGCGAAACTGGCGGTGGGTTATACCCTGGACGAACTGGACAACGATATTACCAAAGTCACGCCTGCCAGTTTTGAACCGACCATCGACTATGTTGTCACCAAAATACCGCGTTTTGCATTCGAAAAATTTCCGGGTTCGGAACCACTTTTGTCTACAGCCATGAAGTCCGTTGGTGAAGCTATGGCAATTGGCCGTACCATCCACGAAAGCCTGCAAAAAGCACTGGCCTCATTAGAAACCGGGCTTACCGGCTTTGATGAGATAACAATCGTTGGCGCGCCTGACAAAGCTACAGTGGTCAAAGCCCTTTCCCGCCAAACTCCTGACCGCATGCGAACCATTGCACAGGCAATGCGCCACGGCTTAACAGATGTTGAAATTCATGATGCCACTATGTTTGACCCATGGTTCCTCGCCCGTATTCGTGAAATTGTAGATACAGAAAATCAGGTTCGGGAAAGCGGATTACCAGATACAGAAACAGGTTTGCGCGCGCTTAAAATGATGGGGTTTACGGACGCAAGATTGGCAATACTTACCGGCAGGGAAGAAGCCGAAATCCGCCGTACCCGTCTAAATCTGGGCGTCAGGGCCGTGTTCAAACGCATTGACACCTGTGCGGCAGAGTTTGAGGCACAAACGCCCTATATGTACTCGACATACGAAAACCCGGTTATGGGTGAAACTGAATGCGAAGCCCGGCCAACCGAGCGCAAAAAAATAGTAATATTAGGGGGCGGGCCCAATCGTATTGGACAAGGAATTGAATTTGACTACTGCTGTTGCCATGCCTGTTTCGCCCTAACAGATGTCGGGTACGAAACAATCATGATCAACTGTAACCCCGAAACAGTTTCAACGGATTATGACACATCTGATCGATTGTATTTTGAACCACTGACATTTGAACATGTGATGGAAGTACTGTCACGCGAACAAGAGAGCGGTACGTTACACGGTGTTATCGTACAATATGGCGGCCAGACCCCCCTAAAGCTGGCTGATGCGCTGCAAGAAGCAGGTATTCCGATCCTGGGTACGTCGCCGGACGCCATTGACCTTGCTGAGGATCGTGAGCGTTTCGCCAATCTCGTGCACGAATTAGGCTTGAAACAGCCGGAAAACGGTATTGCGTCTACAGATTCACAAGCCTTTGATATAGCTAAGAAAATCGGCTTTCCGCTGGTAATTCGACCATCTTATGTATTGGGTGGCCGCGCCATGGAAATTGTTCGTGATATGGCGCAGTTAGAGCGTTATATCGCTGAAGCAGTTGTTGTTTCAGGTGACAGCCCTGTCCTGCTGGACAGGTACCTGTCGGGCGCAATTGAATGCGATGTTGATGCAATATGTGATGGCAAAGATGTCCACATCGCTGGAATTATGCAGCACATAGAGGAAGCAGGTGTCCACTCTGGTGATAGTGCATGTTCGCTTCCACCTTACTCTCTTCCCAGTGACATCGTTGACGAAATGCACAAGCAAACCAATGCTTTGGCACTGGCACTGGGTGTTGTTGGATTGATGAACATTCAATTTGCCATAAAAGATGGGGAAATATTTCTGATAGAAGTAAACCCAAGAGCCTCCCGTACTGTGCCCTTCGTCGCTAAGGCGACAGACAGCGCGATTGCAAGTATCGCAGCGCGGGTTATGGCCGGTGAACCCCTTAGCAATTTCCCCAAGCGGCCACCCTACCCTGCTGACGCTGCCAAAGGCGATCCGGAACCAATTGGCGATCCAATGCGTCTGGCCGATCCCAACATGCCCTGGTTCTCAGTTAAAGAGGCTGTATTGCCCTTTGCCCGTTTCCCCGGTGTTGACACTATCCTGGGGCCGGAAATGCGTTCAACAGGTGAAGTTATGGGCTGGGACCGTCATTTTCATCGCGCATTTCTGAAAGCACAACTTGGCGCTGGCGTGATACTTCCCACCACCGGAACAGCCTTTTTGTCGATTAAGGATTCTGATAAAACAACCGATCTGATTGAAGCTGCTCAGGCCCTGATTGCAGCGGGAATGGATATTCTGGCAACCCGTGGAACTGCCACATACCTTACTGAGAATGGAATAGAGGTCAAAATCGTTAACAAAGTTTACGAAGGCCGGCCCAACATTGTTGATGTAATGAAAGACGGGAATATTGCTTTAGTTATGAATACCACAGAAGGCGCAATGGCGGTGGAAGATTCCAGAAGCATGCGAAACGTTGCACTAACAGACGGCATTCCATACTTTACAACTCTTGCAGCCAGTCATGCCGCAGCACTTGCCATAAATATGAGCAAAAAAGATGAATTGGGCGTCCGTGCGCTACAGGGCTAGATCACTATTACTAAGCGCTAACGCGTGAACGTGTACTAATAAAATCAGGCGCTGTCTCTGGTTTGGCCCAAAGATTGGCAAAATCTTTTTGTGCAGTAACCTGGCGAACTAATTTCGCCGGAATTCGCGTCGGCTTTGTCTCGATAGACTGAAAATTTTGTTGCGTATGTTCAATAGCCAATACTGTAACCGTTGATTTTTCGACCAGATAAGTATCCATAGCTTCTTCTATTTTATCCGCCAAAGCCGGCATCTGGGCATCCAATGCCCTATCCGAAAGCTCCCAAAGTGCGTCAAATATCCAGTCTGTATTTTTTGACATATTCATCCCCAGTTTGTTTCGGCTTAACCATCGGTTAAACCATTTTACTGTTTCCCCAGCAGTAGCTCCAGTTAGCAACAAAGCTTAAAGATGCTCAAGCGCGGGTTCATGCCTACAGCAAAGTCTCGCCCAGTTAGTTTAAAAAACTATAAATATTTCGCCAATTTTTTCCAAAATTTACGGTGCAAAATGGCACATTTTCTCTAGATCAGAATATCGCAAGGATTTGGTGCACCCGTCGCGATTCGAACGCGAGACCTCTGCCTTCGGAGGGCAGCGCTCTATCCAGCTGAGCTACGGGTGCTTCAGCATTTCTATAGGGTAAGAATTCCGCAGCAGCAATCGTAATTATCTTGTCAATTACGGTCATGAAAATTTCAAAAGCGCACTAAAACAGCCGATCAATACATCACTTGGTATTATCCGAACAAGTCATGGCAAAGTTCAAGTGCATCAACCAATGCATCAACTTCTTCGACTGTATTATACAGTCCAAAAGATGCCCGACAGGTCGCGGTAACACCCAAATGCTCCATCAGTGGTTGGGCGCAATGGTGGCCGGCACGAACCGCAATGCCCTTTTTGTCCAACACAGTAGAAATATCATGGGCGTGTGCCGAACCGTCTATGGTAAACGAAAAGATAGCAGCCTTATCAGGTGCATTCCCCTGTACATTCAGCCAATTTAAGCCACCCAACCGTTTTTGTGCATATTTTCGTAAAGACAGTTCATGCGCGGCGATATTATCCATGCCCAGATCCATCATATAATCCAGGGCCACACCCATCCCAATTGTTTGAACAATCCCCGGCGTTCCTGCCTCAAATTTCATTGGCGGATCGTTGTAAACAACCAGGTCGCGTTTAACTTCCTTGATCATATCACCGCCACCCAGAAACGGGCGCATCTCAGCCATACGTTCCCTTTTTACAAAAATCGCCCCCGACCCCGAAGGGCCATAAAGTTTATGGCCGGTAATCGCGAAAAAATCACAGCCGATATCATCGACATCAATGGTCATATGGACAGAACTTTGTGATCCATCCACCAGTACCGGAACACCCAACCTGTGGGCCGCCTCGGTGATGGATTTAACGTCAACAACAGTACCCAACACATTTGAAAGATGACTGATTGCAACAAGTTTTGTTTTAGGACTGATCGCCTCTATCACTTTTTGAGGATCAAGCGCACCGTTGGCTTCGGTTTCGACCCACTTCAGAACAACACCTTGTCTCTCACGTAAAAAATGCCAGGGGACAATATTCGCATGGTGTTCCATCACCGACAATACGATCTCATCACCGGCCTTCATACGCGGCATCGCCCAGCCATAGGCCACCATATTTATACCTTCAGTGGTGCCAGAATTTAAAATAATCTCATCTTCCGAAGCCGCCCCAAGAAACTGGGCAACTTTACCTCTTACGGCTTCATACTTGTCTGTCGCTACATTAGATAAATAGTGTAAACCCCTGTGAACATTTGCATATTCATTCGAATAAGTGGAATTTATTGCATCGATCACAACATCGGGTTTTTGCGCAGAAGCCCCGTTGTCAAGATATACCAGTGGCTTTCCATTCACCTGTCTTGCCAGAATGGGGAAATCATTGCGAACCGAATAAACATCATACATCTACAACACCCCAATGATATCAAAACCGAACAGATTGAAAACAAATCGTATGAATGTCGCAATGATCAACATAACGAACAAAACTGAGAAAAAGACACCAGCTACCGACTTAAATCCATGCATCTCAGAAATGAATAATGTAAGTAGTACAAATACCAGCACCAGCCCGATCATTCCAATTACCAAACTTATGGCTGGTGAAACTAATATGGCCAGGATTTGAATAATCTGAAGGCAAATTAATACAAACTGCAACCAGGACACCAGCAATATAGCATCAGCCAAATTACCTGTGCCGCCGAACCATTTACCCACGAAATACATTGAATATACCATCGCAATCATAACCACTAACTGGGAGAACCCCAAAGAAACCGGTGACAAAATATTCATAGAAGGGCCAAGATCACCCGCAGCGATGAAACTTGCATATTGCGAAATGTAGGCGAATATTGCGCTAAGAACAGCAACAAGAATTAGTGTTTCCCAGCGAAGTTTAAGCGGAAGTTCAAGTTGCATCACGTATCGTGTCGCTAAACGGGGGTCACGGATTGTCGTAGTCACTGCACTGATCAGTTGATTGAATTGGATCATCGGATCTGTTCTTTCGTAAATTCGGCCTGCATTAGTGATGAAAACCAAATAATCAGAAATACAGCAAGTGCAACCGCTCCCACGATATTTTGTACGATACCTATCTCTGGGTACCCTTCAAGTAATCCATTTAACAACCATAACGGTGAGGCCGCCATAAGCGCCCAAAATAAAGCCAACCGTGCCGAATACCACCCGCCCCTGCCGCCAAATAGCCTGAATAACATACGGGTTAGTGCAGCCAGAATATACATCGCCGGTGGCACAATGAATAACCAACCAAATAAGGCCCCGGCCAAGCGGATATTAAGCGGCCGTTCCGGGTCAGCTAACGCATCCTGCGCCAATCCCGTCCAACGTGAAACAAAAATAATTATACAGGCAACCATTAAAAACATCAGTGCCCGGTCTTCCCTTTGCCCATCATCAAGTAACCGCTGCATAACAACCCTTGGCTGCCGCCACGACTGTACAATGTCCCTAATCAGCCTCATCTTTTAGCTACGGTGGCGCAAAAGCCAGGCGCTCAGACGTTCTGTAAGTTCGGTTGCAATCGTTTCATCGTCGACTTCATCGATGGCCTGGGCAAGAAACGCCAATACCAGTAAATCTTGCGCCTGATCTTTTGGTACACCCCGGGAACGCAAATAAAACATTGCATCATCATCAATTGCACCCGTTGTTGAACCATGCGAGCAGATTACATCATCGGCATAGATTTCAAGCTCTGGTTTTGCAAAAAACTGCGCATCCTCGTCCAGTAACAGCGCCTGGCTAATTTGATAGCCATCTGTTTTTTGCGCCCCATCTTTGACCAGAATCTTGCCCTGGAAAACACCTGTTGCACCGTTGCGTAGCACCTTCTTAAATACCTGGCGGCTCTCACAGTTAACAGCATCATGGGTGACAAAAACCGTATCGTCATGGTGAAATTCACCATCTCCAACAGCAGCGCCGGCAACATGTGCCACTGCGTTGTCGCCCACAAGTTCCAAAATAGCTTCATTTCTTGTCAGCACACCGTTTACGGTCAAAGTGAAGCTTTTAAACAGGCTTTCTTTTCCCAGTCGCGCAAAAATATGGGTCACAGCGCGGCGCTCATGGTCACGCCCTTGCGTACAAATGTGCCGGAATTTTCCATTTTCGGCAACATCGACCTCAATTACCTTGTTCAAACGGGCAGCTGCTGGTCCATTTTCCAACAATGTTAACTCGGCACCATTTTCGACCTTTATTAAATGGTGAAGCATTGCGTCAGATTTGGTTTCTTTATGCAAATAGACGATTGAAATCGGTTTTGCAGCCTTGCCGGTAACTTTAATGACCACGCCATTAGTGGCAAATGCCGTATTCACCGCCGCCAGAGCGCGCGACACCGGGGTTTGCCCACTGGTCTCTAAGACGCCAAACAGGTCTTTGGCCCAATGAATATCCCGATTGGCAGCGTGCGAAAGTTGTTCGATTTCGACACCAGCATGCCTGAAACCATCAGAGGCATCTGCGTCCAGAACACCATCAACAAACACCAATCGCACGGTGTCGATTTCACCAAACATTTCGGGTTCATCTGATTCCAGAACATTTGCAGCTGTGGCGTTTTCCTGGGTCAATGTTAACGGATCAGTATATTTCCAATACTCGTCGCGGCGCCCGGGCAACCCTGCTGAATATACACGCTCTAAGGCCGCTTTTCTGGCAGCAGTTGACCATCCGGCACCGGCCGGAAGCGGTTTACCATGGATCCAACCGGGGGTTGCGTCGCGCTTTATATTTTCGACGGCCATCAGGCCACCTCTGCCAAAATATCAGCGTAGCCGTTGTTTTCCACTTCCAATGCAAGTTCAGGGCCACCGGTTTTTACAATCTGACCATCTGCCATGATATGAACCACATCGGGTTTGATGTGATCAAGCAATCGCTGGTAATGGGTTATGACCAAAAAAGAGCGTCCCGCATCACGTAGCGCATTCACACCCGCCGCGACAAGTTTCATCGCATCCACATCCAGCCCACTGTCGGTTTCATCCAGGATGCACATTTTTGGTTCAAGCATCGCCATCTGCAATATTTCGTTACGTTTTTTTTCACCGCCGGAAAATCCAACATTTACAGGGCGTTTCAACATATCCGCGTCAATTTTCAGTTCTTTGGCTTTGGCACGAATTTCCTTCAGAAAATCAGCCCCGGACAGCTCTTCCTGGCCCCGGGCTTTGCGCTGTGCATTTACCGCCGTTCTTAAAAAAGTCATGTTACCCACGCCTGGAATTTCTACGGGGTATTGGAAAGCCAGGAACAGCCCGGCGGCCGCCCGTTCTTCCGGTTCCAGTGCCAACAGATCCTGCCCGTCAATCGTCGCTGAGCCTTGCGTAACCTCATATCCGCTTTTGCCCGACAACACATAAGACAGCGTAGATTTACCAGAGCCGTTTGGCCCCATAATCGCGTGCACAGACCCAGCCTGAAGGCTTAAATTCACACCTTTCAATATCTGTTTGTCCTCGTCTTCGAGTTTAACATGCAGGTTCTTGATTTCGAGCATTTGGATACCTTTTATTCGGCCAATACCTGGCGAACTGTCGTCTGCAAAGCAGAGTTGTTGTTGAAAAATAGGCCAGTCAATCCAAAATCTGAATGATGTTCGGGCGAACATCGAAATTTGGCTGATAGACATGGTTCTGGTGTGGAAAGGTTAGTGTATACGACTGGTTTACTTGCTTGGTAAAAACTGTCGGCTTGTTTTGTAACGTTGCCGGAAACTATCGGCCGGTTACAAATCCAAATGGCTGATTGGTTGCTTCCTGAGGCGCCCGAAAGGTAATCCCAGATATCAAAATTGTGTTTGGTTCCGTATCGCGTATCACATCGCGAACCCACTGGACTGAAAACAGGCGTTCGTAAACGCCCGGTGCCAGATGCACCGTGTTGTGCATCAATAAAACCGTCGCCACTACGCCGACCAATTTTGCAATTCCGTGCAGTTTGGAATTGAAGCGGAATATCATGCGCAAAATGATTGCTATGGTAATGGCCAACACAATATCGGTTGCCATTAATATATCTGCTTCTGGTCCCCCCAGACCACCGCCTGTCAGGCGAAATCGTATGAAACGGGTCAAGACCACCGCGCCGGCCCCGATCAATAACCCGCTGATCAGCGAAACCGGGGCGCTTGCGCCGGTTCGGGGTGCCGTTTCTATTTCCTGATGGGTCTTTCGAACTTCGTAGCGTTTTCGTTTGCGCACCGGTTCTTTGGTGCCTGCATACATCTGCGAAGTCGTATTCGCACCGCCGGCCGCTACCCGCGCCAGACGTTCCTGAAACTGTTTCTTTTGAATACCATCTGCAAGCATTTACCCGGTCCCATGGATTAACCCGCATAAACAGTCGCAATTGTTTAGGGCAAGAATGGGGCCATTTAAGCGCTTTTTGTCGGCCACCAAACCGAAAATCGTCAGATTTGTTCGCCATACAAAGCATTAGCCAACCGAACCTTCTAATGAAATGGCTACCAATTGCTGGGCTTCCATGGCAAATTCCATTGGCAGAGCCTGCAAAACTTCTTTGGCAAAACCATTTACAATAAGCGCCAGTGCCGCCTCTTCGTCAATTCCACGCTGGCGGCAATAAAACAGCTGATCATCATCAACTTTGGACGTTGTCGCTTCGTGTTCAACCCGGCTGCTGTTATTCTTGACCTCGATATAGGGCACCGTGTGCGCCCCACATTTACTGCCGATCAATAGGCTGTCGCACTGGGTATAATTACGGCTGTTTTTTGCTTTGGGATGCATGGATACAAGGCCACGATAGGTGTTTTGCGCCCTGCCCGCACTTATCCCTTTGGATACGATACGGGATTTGGTGTTTTTCCCCAGATGCACCATTTTTGTGCCGGTGTCGGCCTGTTGCATATTGTTGGCAATCGCGATCGAATAAAATTCACCCTGACTGCCATCCCCCCGCAGGATGCAGGACGGATACTTCCAGGTGATAGCGGAACCGGTTTCCACCTGAGTCCACATCACTTTTGATCGATCCCCCCGGCAATCTGCTCGTTTGGTGACAAAATTATATATGCCACCAACACCATTTTCATCCCCGGGATACCAGTTCTGAACCGTCGAATATTTTACTTCGGCGTCTTCCAAAAGTACAATCTCAACAACCGCGGCATGCAACTGATTTGTATCGCGCTGCGGTGCTGTGCAGCCTTCCAGATAGGACACATACGACCCCTTGTCAGCGATGATCAGAGTGCGTTCAAACTGGCCGGTATTTTCAGCGTTGATACGGAAATATGTCGAAAGTTCCATCGGACACCGTACACCCGGCGGAATATAAACAAATGAACCCGCCGAAAACACGGCCGAATTCAACGTTGCGAAAAAGTTATCAGATGCTGGAACCACGGAACCAAGGTACTTTTTAACCAGCTCAGGATGATTTTCTATCGCTTCACCGATTGAGCAAAAAATTACGCCAGCTTTGGCCAGTTCCTCCTGAAATGTCGTTCCCAAAGACACCGAATCAAACACTGCATCAACCGCAACTTTTCGCCCCTCTGAGGGCGTTGCATCCGCCCCTTCGACGCCGGCCAATATCATCTGTTCCTTTAAAGGAATACCAAGCTTTTTGTAGGTTTCCAATAACTTGGGGTCCACCTCATCCAACGATTTGGGCTTATCAACCATGCTTTTAGGCTGGGCGTAATAATACAGATCCTGATAGTCTATCTTAGGATATTCAACCATAGCCCAGGTTGGTTCTTCCAGTTGGGTCCATCGTTTAAATGCCGATAACCGCCAATCCGTCATCCATTCCGGTTCACCATTCTTTTCCGAAATCAACCTGACAATTTCTTCGTTTACGCCCTTTGGAACGTATTCCATTTCAATTTCAGTATCCCAACCATATTTATAGGTTCCCGAAATTGAACGCACCGTGTCTACAGTTTCCTGATCGACACCGTCTTTTACTTTAATTTCTTCTGTTATCGCCATGATCCTGTTCGCTTTCCCGTCATGCAGCTTTGTTACGATAGCGTCTATTTGCCTGTGACCAGGTTTCAACGAACCGTCGTATATCATCTTCTTTTGTGTCTGGGCCAAGTGACACGCGCAGGCTGCTCCGACTTTCATCTTCGCTATATCCCATTGCCTGTAAAACGGGGCTCGGTGTAACTTTACCGCTGGAACAGGCAGAACCTGCAGAGACAGAAAATCCGGCCAAATCCATTGCCATAACCTGTGTTTCACCTTTCCAGCCGGGTGTTACCAGACAGCTGGTATTTGGCAATCGGTCGCTAGATTTTGCGACAATCAACGTGTCTGCTTCATTCGCATTGATGGCATCTTCCAACAGATCTCGCAGCTCTGATACTTGTTCCCAAACACCGTTAGCTAAATCCTTCACCGCAGCCTCAGCCGCCGCCCCAAATCCGGCAATTCCGATCAGGTTTTCAGTCCCGGATCTGTGGCCCATTTCCTGACCGCCGCCAAGATTTCGGGCCACTATTTCCACACCTGATTTTAGCACCAAAGCCCCAACACCCCGGGGCCCGCCAAACTTGTGCGCCGACATGATCGCCATATCACACCCCAGCCAGCCAAACGAAACCGGCAATTTACCAAAACCCTGGGTAACGTCACTTACTGCCAGACCGTCAGGCAAATTCTGAATTACACCTGTTTCACCATTGGCCAATTGCACAGTAGATGATCCAGCATCTTCAATAACAATGTGGCCAGCCGCATCGGTTTTTAGGCTGGTTTGTGACCAGGCGACCACCGCTTCGTGCTCGACGGCGCAACATTGCAAATCACGACCTGCCAGTGCCAATGCCGCCGCCTCAGTAGCACCAGAAGTAAAAACGATGTCAGCCCCCTCTGCACCAAAGGCTTCGGATATCTGACTCCGAGCTTTTTCAAGAATTGCCTTTGCAGCGCGACCATTGAAATGGACCGATGACGGGTTACCAACAACTTCCATCGCCCCTGTCATCGCTGACTTTGCAGCTTCACAAAGTGGCGCCGAAGCATTCCAGTCCAGATAAACCTGGGTGCCCATCAATTATCATCCGCTAATTCAAACAACGTCGGAACCGCCGGGCACGGGATCAGCTCATTACGTACAACATCTGCCAAAGTTGTCCTTTGTAGGAAGACATAAACATTAGCTGACAAACATTCCCAAAGCCTGTTCGTCATTGATTGCGCGCGGGTACCAGAGGTTCCACCAGACGCCCCGCCACCTGTGTGCATAGCAGAAACAGTTTCTTCAACCGCATCGAGTATCTCTGAGACTCTGATTTTTTCGGCCGGAATCGCCAGACGATACCCGCCACCGGGTCCCCGAACGGAATATACCAGACCGGCACGGCGTAGTTTTACGAATAGCTGTTCCAAATAGGGCAGCGAAATATCCTGGCGTTTGGAAATATCCCCAAGCGAAGACAATGCATCCGTCGGTCGTGTTGCCAGATCAGCCAACGCAACCATTGCATATCGTCCTTTCGTGCTTAGTTTCACGGTCCAAACCCTTAATTTTGTTGACGTCAGCTGATGGGGCCATTACCCCACTGACAACAAATCCCGCCAATTGGCGGCTAATTTAGAATTGTTCTAAGGTGTCTGACTGAATTCGTCAAGAATTCCAATCATCATCTTGGCACTAAGACAGAGATTGCAATGCCCGAAGTAATATTTCCTGGCCCAGAGGGCCGCCTAGAAGGTCGCTATCACCCTCAGAAAGCCAAGGATGCGCCGATTGCGATCATATTGCATCCGCACCCGCAGTTTGGCGGCACCATGAACAACCGCGTGGTCTATAATATGCACTATGCGTTCCACAATATGGGCTTTACCGTTTTGCGGTTCAATTTTCGTGGCGTTGGCAGAAGCCAGGGCGAATATGATCAGGGCGTAGGCGAATTGTCTGATGCGGCATCGGCTCTTGATTACCTTCAGTCCATGAACCAGAATTCAAAGCATTGCTGGGTTGCCGGGTTTTCTTTTGGTGCCTGGATCGGAATGCAACTTTTGATGCGCCGCCCGGAAATCACCGGCTTTATTTCGGCGTCACCCCCTGCCAACATGTATGATTTTTCCTTCCTGGCGCCCTGCCCGGCCTCAGGCCTGATCATCAATGGCTCATCTGATCGGGTCGCCCCGCCAAAAGACACAGATTTGCTTGTCGAAAAACTGCACGAGCAAAAAGGCATCACCATCACCCACCAGGAATTGGAAGGCGCCGGGCACTTTTTTGAAGACCCCCATATGGAAACCATGATCGGCAATGTGGATGAATATGTTCGCCGCCGACTGACAGAAACCTCGCGATGACAAACACAGGCGCGCGGCTGGACAGCCAGTTCGCCTTTTTGACTGAAATCGACGGGCTTAAATCCATCAACCGGGCGACAACACTAAACGATGCATCCCGACCAGAAAACAGTGCCGAGCACAGCTGGCATGTCTGCCTCTTTGCGGTAGTGCTGGGCGAATATGCTGAAAATGACGTCGACATCAACCGGGTTATTCGGATGCTGTTAATCCATGACATTGTAGAAATTGACGCTGGCGATCACCCGATACATCTTGAATTTGATACCGCCAAAGTAGCAGCGGCCGAAACCAAAGCGGCAACTCGTTTATTTGGGCTGTTACCGGATGATCACGGAACCAATCTGCAAACGCTCTGGGATGAATTTGAAGCCAGCGAAACCCCCGACGCCATATTCGCCAAAGCCATCGACCGCCTGGCCCCGGTGTACCAGAACCTCAAATCGGGCGGTGCATCCTGGCACAAATATCGACCGACGATTGCGCAGATCGAAACCCGCGTGGGTATCAAGGTTACACGGGGTGCACCGAAACTCTGGGCCTATACTCAGGGCCAGGTGGCAAAATTTTTTGCAGAAAATGGCCTGGACAACCCCTAGGTCACTACAATTGTATACCAAAGAATACTGCATTTGCATGGCGCGCTTTATCGGTTAGAAGCGCATAACGATTCCCTTACATCAAAGGACGCGCCCATGGCCAAGATTAAAGTCGAAAACCCTGTCGTTGAATTGGACGGTGATGAAATGACCCGGATCATCTGGGATTTCATCAAGCAGAAACTGATCTTGCCCTATCTGGACATTGATCTGTTATACTATGATCTGGGCATGGAAGTACGCGACGAAACCAACGATCAAATTACCATCGATGCCGCCGAAAAGATCCGTGAAATCGGCGTTGGCGTAAAATGCGCCACCATCACCCCGGACGAAGCACGGGTCGAAGAATTCGGCCTGAAAAAGATGTGGCGCAGCCCCAACGGCACCATCCGCAACATCCTGGGCGGCACAATTTTCCGCGCACCGATCATCTGCAAAAATGTACCCCGTCTGGTACCCGGCTGGACCCAGCCGATCGTCATTGGTCGCCACGCTTTTGGAGATCAATACAAAGCCACCGATTTCCTGTTCCCCGGCAAGGGCAAGCTGACGATGAAATTCGTTGGCGAAGATGGGTCGGTCATTGAAAAAGACATCTTTGATGCCCCTAGCGCCGGTGTGGCCATGGGGATGTATAATCTGGATGACAGCATCACAGATTTCGCCCGCGCCTCGCTGAATTATGGCCTGAAAATGGGCTGGCCGGTATATCTGTCCACCAAGAACACCATCCTCAAAGCCTATGATGGTCGCTTCAAGGATCTGTTCGCCAAAGTCTTCGAAGAAGAATTTGAGGCCAAATTCAAAGACGCCAACATCACCTATGAACACCGCCTGATCGATGACATGGTTGCGGCGGCAATGAAATGGTCGGGCGGTTTTGTCTGGGCCTGCAAAAACTACGACGGCGACGTGCAATCCGACACCGTGGCCCAGGGCTTTGGCTCATTGGGGCTGATGACCAGTCAGCTGATGACGCCAGACGGCAAGATCGTAGAAGCCGAGGCCGCCCACGGCACCGTCACCCGCCACTATCGCCAGCACCAAAAAGGCGAAGCAACATCCACCAATTCCATCGCTTCGATCTATGCGTGGACCGGCGGCTTGAAACACCGTGCCAAGCTGGACAATAATGCTGATCTGGCCCGGTTTGCCGAGACCCTTGAAAAGGTCATCGTCGATACCGTTGAAAGTGGTTCAATGACCAAGGATCTGGCACTGCTGGTCGGCCCGGATCAAAAATGGCTGACCACCGAAGGTTTCCTGGAAAAAATAGATACAAATCTGCAAGAAGCCCTTTCAACATAAAAAATGCCCCCTCGATAATGTCATGAGGGGGCAAAATAATTACGCGAATAATTTGAACTAAGACCCGTTTACGAAGCGGGTTTTGGTTCTTCTGTTTGAACATCTGCGTTTGCTTCAGATATTGGTGTTGTTTTTGGTTTGCGTGTCCGGCGTTTCACAGGCTTGGTTTCCGGCGTTTCCACCAAACCACTATTACCCTGCTCGGCGATCGGCGCTACAATCACTGGCTGTTCAGCATAGGAAGGATCAATCGTACCATTACGTGGTTCTTGGCCCTGATCACTTTGCTTTGGCCTGTCACGTCCATCGTCGTCGCCCTGAGTCTGATGCTGCTGGTTTTGATCTGTTCGCGCCTGTTGGCGCTCGCGGTGTTCGCGTTCCTGGGCTTCACGTTTTACTTCAATTTCGCGCTGTGCTTCGATATGCATGCGCGTGTAATGTTCAGAATGCTGTTGAAAATTTTCGGCCGCCACTCGGTCGTTACCTAGGGTCGCATCCCGCGCCAGCTGGTTATATTTCTCAATAATTTGCTGGGGTGTACCGCGTACTTTTCCCTCAGGCCCTGAGCTGTCAAATACCCGGTTCATGTTATTACCGGACTGACGGTTACGGTTATTGTTTTTATTGCGCGAACGCGACTTAGGAGATCTCATGTGATTTAATGTCCAGCCTTTTGGCTTGTTTTGAACCTCTGCCGATATTCATTGCGGCGGAAAATTTTGAACCGGGTTCGATTGGATTTGCAGCTTATTTAGCAGGGCGGGATCCAGTCCCAAACTCTGTGTGTTGCTGAATATGCATGCTACCCGAGGAAAAACAAGCAAAAACAGCGCGAATTCATCATTTTGGGTACAGTTGCGCAATATGGCGCCCATTATTGCGCCCGCGACCCTAAAACCACACGATTCCGGCCGCCCAGATCATTGCGAATCTCGATATTCTGCAGGCCGGCTTTCTCAAAAAACCCGCAGACTGCCACGCCCTGGGTTGGCCCAATTTCAACAATCAATCGCCCCCCGGGTTTCAAATGGTCCATAACGCTGGCACAAATTGCCCGGTAGGACTCCAACCCATCTAAGCCGTCGGTCAGGGCGACACGGGGTTCATGGTCTCGCACTTCGGGCTGCAGACCATCCATTTCAGATGCTGCAATATAGGGCGGGTTAGAAACGATTAGATCAAACAAAGCTGTCTTATTCGGATGGCTGGCATCCACCGGGGCAAACCAAATCCCCTGTCGCAACATTACCTGTCCAGACAGCTCCAGCGCATCCCGGTTTTCAGCTGCGATCTTCCAGGCCAAAGCTGACACCTCAACGCCCATACCACTGGTGCCCGGACGCTCCAGTAATAAAGTGTACAAAATACAACCAGAGCCGGTGCCAAGGTCCAGAACCGTCTGAAAACTCTGTTCCAGAGCAACATCAACCAATAATTCGGTTTCCGGCCTTGGGTCTAAAACTGCAGGCCCAACTTTAAAAACCCGGCCGTAAAATTCCCGTTCCCCGGTTATATGTGAAACAGGCGATCGTTGTGCCCGCTTCAGCAATGCCCCCCGGTAGGCATCGGCCACAGATTGCGATAGCGGGTCATCATAGATCGACCTGACAGTATCGCGGCTGACCCCGAAAACATGGGCAATCAACACCCGCGCATCTGTTGCCGGGTCGGCAATGTCAGCACTGCGCAGAAAACTGGACCCGGCAGTTTGCGCCTCCGCGGCTGTCATGCCTGCCACTATTTCCGGCGTCATACCCCCATCTCAGCCAGCATATTGGCTTGATCATCTGCAATAAGGGCATCAATGATTTCGTCCAACTCACCGGCCATTATCTGATCAAGTTTATACAATGTCAGATTGATCCGATGATCACTCATGCGACCTTGGGGGAAATTGTAGGTTCGGATACGCTCCGAGCGATCCCCCGACCCGACTTGCGATTTGCGTGTATCAGATCGTTCATCATGCTGGCGCTGTCGCTCGGCGTCATAAAGCCGGGTGCGCAGAACTTCCATTGCAATCTCGCGATTACGATGCTGGGATTTCTCAGAACTGGTGACAATGATCCCGGTGGGAATATGGGTAATCCTGACGGCGGAATCCGTCGTATTCACATGCTGCCCGCCGGCCCCGCTGGCGCGCATTGTATCAATCCGGATATCAGTGGAGGGTATGTCAATGTCCACCTCCTGTGCCTCCGGCAACACCGCTACAGTCGCCGCAGATGTATGAATGCGCCCGCCACTTTCGGTTTCCGGCACCCGCTGCACCCGGTGAACCCCGCTTTCATATTTCAAGCGGGCAAATACCCCGACACCCTTCACGTTAGCTATGACTTCGCGAATGCCACCAAGTTCGGTCTGGCTTTCTGCAATTATCTGAAATTGCCAGCCGCTTGTTTCGCAATATCGCTGATACATGCGCAGTAAATCCGCCGCGAACAACGCCGCCTCTTCGCCACCGGTACCGGGGCGAATTTCAATGATGGCCGGGCGTGCATCAGCCGCATCCTTGGGCAAAAGCGCGATACGCAGGTTTTGTTCCACCTCGGGCAGACGGGCCTTAAGCACAGGCAGCTCTTCATCCGCCAGCGCTTTCATTTCAGGGTCTTTTGCCCATGCCTCTGCCTCAGCAATATCATCCAGTATCTGACGATATTCCGCGATTTCAGTCACAACGGGCCGTAGATCGGCGTACTCTTTTCCCAGCGCAGCAATGTCGCCACCACCAGTGGCCATGCTGGCCTCCAGAAATTCAAACCGCTCAGTTATTTGTCGAAGTTTATCTAAAGGAACCATAACAGCCTGTTGCCCGTTGGTATCGGTCAGGTCAAGGGGTGGAAAATTGCAAAACTTATGCTATCTTCCGGTCATGTGGAAACCATTGGCAATAGTTATGCTGCTGCCCACCTTCGCAATTGCAGGTGGAGAAGATGAAATTGCTGCTGCAAATGCGCTGTCCAAAAGCCCCTATGACTATTTCTGTACCGGTGTCGATGGATCACGGTATGAATTGGGCGAAGTTGTTTGTCTGGTGAACAACAGTTGCACCCAGGCCTATCTGGCAAAATGCGACATGAGCCTGAACAGCCCGATGTGGCGAGAGGTTCAGGATAGCTGCCCGGTATCTAATTTACTCTATCGTTTCAAAAACCTGCAGCCACTTCTTGATTCTGGTGCGATTGACACCCAGGTCGCCAATACCAAATCGTAATCGACCATAGATTGTCAGTTGGCTGCCACCGCGTGCGCGTTCGATTAAGACGGTTGTATAGTCGGGCGCTCCCAGAAAAAGCGACCGTGTAATATAGGTTATTTTACCTTCGGCCACCCTGCCCGCCAGGACTTTGGTTCTGGGCGTTGCCTTTGCTATTTCATCAAACACCGTTAGGGCCGCCGCTGCAGAACCGCGAACCGGCACCGTGGTTCTGTAGCCCGATATCTTGGAAACGGTCTGCTTAATCGGCGCGTCATGCCATTTTTCCACCGATGATGGCGCCAATCGCATCCACAATTGCGACACCACAAAAGCAACTCCTATCCAGATAAGTATCTTCATCCTGCTGTCCGTTTATTCCAGAGCAACAAACACATTATATCTGTCGCCGCGTGGGCCCCGGCAATTGCCGTCGCCCCGGTGGTATCAAACGGTGGTGATACCTCAACCACGTCACCGCCAACAAAATTCATACCCGCCATATCGCGCAATATTGCGCTGGCTTGCCATGTCGCCAGCCCACCCCAAACCGGCGTGCCGGTTCCTGGTGCAAATGCCGGATCCAACCCGTCGATATCAAACGTCAGATACGCCGCATGGTCGCCAACAATCTCTTTCACCCGCTTTGCAACTGCGGCTGGTCCCATTTCGTGAACCTGTCGGGCGTTGATAATATTAAACCCCAATGTGTCAGAATTTTTGGTGCGAATACCAATCTGGACAGACCGCTTGGGATCAACCAACCCCTGCTTTACTGCCTTATAGAACATGGTTCCATGACAAATCCGATCCATATCATCATCCGCCCATGTATCGGTATGGGCATCAAACTGTACCAACGATAACGGGCCGTATTTTTCGGCATAAGCGCGCAGGATCGGATAAGTAATATAGTGATCCCCCCCCAGCGCCAAAGTACCCGGACCGACCGCAAGTATCTTACTGATATGTTCTGTCAATCGCGCCGGAAAATCTGCAACATGGCCATAATCAAACGCCAGGTCCCCGCTATCCACCACGGCAAATTCAGACAAAGGATCAAACCCCCAACCATAGGGCGGATCACCCGGTTGCAAAGCGCTTGCCTCTCGGATTGCCCGTGGCCCCAGCCGTGTTCCGGGCCGGTTGGTCACAGCCTGATCAAAGGGAATGCCTGTTACAACAAGGTCAGCACCACTGACATCCTTCGTGTAGCGCCGCCTTAAAAATGAAGTCGCACCGCTAAATGTGTTTTCAAATGCCAGACCTTTCAGGTCTTCCCTGCTAAATGCTGTATCCGCATCATCTTTTGCATTCTTTAGTGCCATCTGATCAATCCAATTCTTGGTACATCTTAACGATATCAAATCCGACGCCACGATCAACAACCCATGTGGACTATGCCTGTCGGTCGGTCGATAACAGGTGCGCACCGGAACCAAGGGGGAAACAATGGGCAATGTATCTGACGACCTGGTTCGTGATCCAAATGGTGGCATGCCAAGGCTGTTGGAAATAATGCGCCGTCTTCGTGATCCTCAAACCGGTTGCCCCTGGGATATAGAACAGGACTTTACCAGTATCGCCCCCTACACAATCGAAGAAGCTTATGAAGTCGCAGATGCAATCCAGCGTCAAAACTGGCCTGACCTGCAGGATGAGCTTGGCGATTTGCTGCTGCAAACAGTCTATCATGCAGCCATCGGACAAGAGGCCGGATTGTTTGATTTTGATCGTATCGCCAATGGTATTTCTAACAAAATGGTTGCGCGTCACCCCCATGTTTTCGGCAACGAAAGCCGCGAAAAGTCATCAGAGCAACAAACAATCGACTGGGAACAAATCAAGGCAAACGAAAGATCTGCAAAACCGGACACTGGCACACTTGATGGTGTTGCCGCTAATTTGCCCGCCTTGCTTCGGGCCGTAAAACTACAAAACAGAGCCGCCCGAGTAGGGTTTGACTGGCCCAGCACAGATCAGGTTATCGATAAAATTGCCGAAGAGGCTGATGAATTGCGTCAGGCGATTGCGCAAGAAACGCCTGCGGAAGTAGAGGAAGAATTTGGCGATTTACTGTTTGTTATTGCCAATCTTGCACGGCATCTAAAAATCAACCCGGAAACGGCCCTACGTTCAGCAAACAGTAAGTTTGTCAGACGGTTCGAAAGCGTAGAAGAAAAACTCAGATCCCTTGGCAAACGCCCTGAACAATCAAATCTTGCCGAGATGGATGCGCTTTGGGATGCAGTTAAAAGCGACGAAAAGAACCCGGTAAAGGAATAAAGTATTGACCAACTAAAAGACTCAGGTATACATCGGATCACCCAATCAGGAGAATGTAATGTCGCTGAAACACCTGGGCGCATTCGCTATTACACTAATTGCAATTACGCCTGCCTACGCCGAAGAAGTAAACGTATACTCTTACCGGCAGCCAGGATTGATCAAACCTCTGACGGACGCATTTACCGCAAAGACAGGGATAGACGTCAATGTAGCATACTTGGACAAAGGCATGATCGAACGTCTGTTAGCCGAAGGCGACCGTTCGCCTGCCGATGTTATCCTGACAGTTGATATTTCACGCCTTGCTAAAGCTGTGGAATCCGGTGTGACCCAATCGGTCCAGTCTGCGACAATGCAGGCCAATGTACCGGCGGAATTTAGGGATCCAAAGGGCCATTGGTGGGGCCTGACAACACGCGCCAGAATTATCTATGCCAGCAAAGACCGCGTCGCCGAAGGTGAAATTACAACCTACGAAGATTTGGCCAACCCAAAATGGGAAGGCCGAATTTGCAGCCGCTCTGGTACGCACGCCTATTCCAATGGGCTTGTATCTGCGATGATAACCCATCGCGGGATAGAAGAAACACGCGGTTGGCTCGCCGGCATTAAATCAAACCTGGCCCGTCGTCCCCAGGGCAATGACCGGGCACAGATTAAGGCCATATGGGCCGGACAATGCGACATTGCATTGGGCAATACATATTATATGGGAAAAATGCTGGCGAACCCCGAACAGGCAGATTGGGCTGACTCGGTTCGCCTTGATTTTCCGAAATTTGAATTGGGGGGCACCCATATGAATGTTTCTGGTGTTGCCATGACCAAAGCCGCCCCCAATGCAGATGAAGCACTAAAATTCATGGAATTTTTAACCTCACCGCAAGCACAGGAATTATATGCAGAAGCAAATTACGAATACCCGATAGCACCCGGAACGAAAGCCTCTGATATTGTACAAAGTTGGGGTGATTTTACCCCAGATAATATTAACCTTATGGAAATGGCCGGTTTCCGCGCACAGGCGCTCCGATTGGCTGAAGAAGTGGATTTTGACGGCTAGGCGATAATAAGAGCACCCGGGAAACCCGGCTTTACATCCTAGGGCCACTCCGACAAAATCACTTTTTAACGGCGGGTAGGCCCATGACACGTAAGATTATAATTGATACGGATCCAGGTCAGGATGACGCCGTCGCAATATTGTTGGCACTGGCCAGCCCCGAACAACTGAACCTGTTGGGTATCACCTGCGTTGCTGGAAATGTCCCGTTACCGCTGACAACAATTAACGCCCGAAAAATCTGTGAAGTTGCCGGCAAACCCAACGTAAAAATATTCGCTGGTTGTGACGCTCCATTGCAACGCAAACTGGTAACAGCCGAGCATGTCCATGGAAAAACCGGACTTGATGGTGTCTCATTGCCAGATCCAACGATGCCACTGCAATCGCAACATGCCGTTGATTTTATCATTGATACTTTAAGAACTGAACCAACCGGTAGTGTTACTTTATGCCCCCTTGGTCCGTTAACAAATATTGCAACGGCGTTTCAAAAAGCGCCAGACATACCCCGGCGTGTCGCAGAGATAGTATTGATGGGGGGCGCCTATTTCGAAGTTGGTAACATCACCCCGGCTGCAGAATTTAACATCTATGTTGATCCGGAAGCTGCTGATATTGTTTTCAAATCCGGGGTCAAAACAACCGTGATGCCACTTGATCTGACCCATCAGGCTCTGGTCACCGCCCCGATTATCGAAAAATTTAAATCATTGGGAACTGAGATAGGCGATGTGGTTGCCGGGTGGACAAACTTTTTTGAACGTTTTGACAAAGAAAAATATGGATCCGCCGGTGCACCTTTGCATGATCCGACCGTCATCGGATATCTCCTGCAGCCAAACTTATTCAGCGGGCGTCATATCAATGTTGAAATTGAAACGAATAGTGAATTAACTCTGGGTATGACAGTTGCTGACTGGTGGGGGGTAACGGGGCGAAAACCAAATGCCATGTTCATGGGAAGCATCGACGCAAACGGTTTTTTTGAACTTCTGACAAAGCGGTTGGCCCGCCTATGAGCGCATCGCTCCACCTTGGTTCATTGGAAGACATAGATGCGCTTACTTTACTTGTCTCGGCATTTCACGATCACATTGGCGTGGATCAGACTAAGGATGAAACACGCAAGGCCCTGCACCCCCTTTTACAGGGTATCCCCCATGGCGTTGCCTATCTGATTGGGCCTCGCAAATCCCCCGTCGGCTACATAATCATTTCATTTGGATATTCACTGGAATTTGGTGGCATTGACGGTTTTATTGATGAATTTTTTATCCGCACAAATATTCGGGGACGAGGTATGGGCACTGAAGTGCTGGCCAGCCTGTTACCCGCACTTTCCGATCATGGTGTGAAAGCCCTGCATCTTGCAGTGGCTAAGAACAATCGGGCGGAAAAACTCTATTCGCGGGCCGGATTTCGGATGCGTGACGGGCATCATTTGATGACACGGGAACTGTAGGGGATGTTTTGACAAGATCGCATTCCATCCCGTTCGACAATACGTTCTCGGCCCTTCCAGATCGGTTTTTTACACGCCAGAAACCGGTTGGCGTCGTTTCCCCGACAATGATTGCGACCAACAATAACCTCGCCGTTAGCCTGGGAATTGATACCACCTGGTTGCAAAGCGCTGATGCAACTGCGGTATTTTCAGGCAACATTGTTCCACTCGGTGCAAACCCGTTGGCGCAGGTCTATGCCGGCCATCAGTTTGGCGGATGGAGCCCGCAATTAGGTGACGGTCGGGCGATAATGTTGGGCGAAGTTCTCGATCAACAGGGTAAAAGACGGGACATTCAATTAAAGGGATCAGGTCGCACCCCCTATTCACGGGGCGGTGATGGGCGCGCCTGGCTGGGTCCGGTCTTGCGGGAATACATCATATCTGAGGCCATGCATGCTTTGGGCGTCCCAACCACGCGCGCACTTGCAGCCATCGCAACCGGTGAAACGGTACAACGGGAAACCGCCCTGCCCGGCGCGGTTTTAACCCGTGTTGCCGCCAGTCACGTTCGGGTTGGTACATTTCAATATTTCGCAGCCCGTCAAGATACAGAAGCACTGCAAATCCTCTGTGATTATGTTATAAACCGGCATTATCCCGACGCTGAATCCCCTTTAGATCTACTATATGCTGTCATGGAAAATCAGGCCTTACTAATCGCCAAATGGATGTCGGTTGGGTTTATCCACGGTGTCATGAATACCGACAATATGGCGATATCCGGGGAAACAATTGATTATGGGCCCTGCGCCTTCATGGATACCTACCACCGCGATACAGTGTTTAGTTCGATCGACCGTTATGGTCGATACGCCTATAATAAACAGCCAGAAATTGCAGTTTGGAATCTGGCACAATTCGCCTCATGTTTGCTCCCCCTGATGGGGGAAGAAAAACACGCCATTGAACTTGCCACAAACGCGGTTCACAGTTTTCCGGATCGCTATGCCGTGCATTGGCTGACGATTTTTCGCAGAAAAATCGGGCTGAAAACAGAACACGACGGGGATAAGGAATTGATAGAACATTTTCTCACAGGGCTTACGCAAAGCAAAACCGATTTTACCAATGGGTTCCGGGCGTTGCTACAGCGTAACCTTCCAAAGGAAATGCAGGATTGGCAGGCAGACTGGCAAACGCGTCTTGAATTTGAATCGGGCGATATTGATGCGACTATGGCAGCTGTAAATCCAATCTATATTCCCAGAAATCACCTGATTGAAAAAATGATCCAGTCAGCGGTATCAGGTGACTACGCCCCGTTTTTTGATTTTTCCGCCGTGTTATCTGATCCATTTACACAACAAACGGGAAAGGCAATTTATAGCGAGCCACCGATGCCGGAAGAAGTTGTCAGAAACACCTTTTGCGGTACATAAACAGGGCAAAACTATCCGAAAAACCAATTGTGTTCAATCAAAGCTGATTTGTCCAAATTCTTTAAAACTCAGGAAAAACCACTATCTCAGACATAAGATCGTAAAATCCATTTGTTGTTTGATGGGCTACAACATACGCAAATGTACCGGTCTGAACAGACATCGCCAACCGGGTCGCATCATTGAAATTTTAAAACCGCTTTGATGCAGTTATTATTGCTTTGCAAGGGGCTGATCGCCAGCTCGGCAATC
>CAZETX010000007.1:0-32013 GCA_964514925.1 uncultured Marinosulfonomonas sp. | reverse complement strand
AAATCAATCGGGTAAAAATCCGGGCATCGCCCTGGACCAATTTCCTATCTGGGTTGGTGCACATTGCGCCAATAAACCGGGCAACAACCTGTTTATACCCTGTAAGTTGCGTGCTAAAAGGAAAGAAAATTATGACTGGCACATTTTAATGAACTTTCTTCAGGTTGCGTCACTTCTGATTGTATTGGCTGGCGCTTTCGGAGCGATCAACTATCTGTTTCTGCGCCTGCCATCGGCCATCGGTATTTTGATTGTCGCACTCGCAGCATCCTTGTTTATTCTGGGATTGGACTACTTTCTGCCGACATTGGAAATGGCCAATTCGGTGCGGGGTATTGTGAACGGGATCGAATTTTCTGAGGCATTATTAGAGGGCATGTTGGGGCTTTTGCTGTTCGCCGGTGCATTACATGTCAAAATCGCTGATCTTCGCGCCCAATGGCGGGTGGTTTTTCTGATGGCCACCATGGGGATCGCCCTGTCGACAACTATATTTGGCTTTGCTTTCAGCTGGCTCACCGGCATGCCAATTCTGATTGCACTGGTCTTTGGCGCACTGATATCACCAACCGATCCGGTGGCCGTTCTTGGTGTATTGCGCCAGGCAAATCTTCGCAAAACGCTGGAAACAAAAATTGCCGGGGAATCGCTTTTTAACGATGGTGTTGGATATGTGGTTTTTCTGGTTCTGTTAGGCATCGCTTTTCCCGGTGATGAAGCCCATGGCAGTAGCTTTTCAGATGCAGTTAAACTGTTTTTCCAGGAAGCAGTTGGTGGCGCACTGCTGGGTATTGCACTGGGTTGGCTTACCTTTCGTGTCATGCGGCGGATAGATGACTATTCGCTGGAAGTCCTGATTACCCTTGGCCTGGCATTTGGCGGATACGAATTGGCCGTCGCATTAAAAGTTTCTGCGCCAATCATGGCGGTCTGCGCCGGACTGTTTATTGGCGACGTCGGAACAAAGCATGGCATGAGCGAAGAAACCCGTAAATATGTTCTGGCGTTCTGGCACATGATTGACGAAATTCTGAACGCCATCCTATTTCTGATGATAGGATTTGAAGTGTTCGCAGTGGCACTAAATATTGACAGCCTGATTGCGGGCACAATGGCCATCGTATTGGCTTTGATTGCACGTCTTGCCGCGGTTGCGATACCTGTCTTGTTGTTGCGTCCATTCCGCAGTTTTTCACCTGGCGTAATTCCAATAATGACATGGGGCGGCCTAAAGGGCGGCATCTCTGTCGCACTTGCCCTTTCATTGCCAGATAGTGAATGGAAACCAATGATATTGGCGGCAACCTATATCGTGGTAATATTTTCGATTATTGTTCAGGGACTAACAGTCGCACGATTGGCCACCCGGTTAGGAAGAGAACCGGATCTTATGTAAATTTCTTAATAGGCCACGGTCTACACAGGGATTTATACAATTAGCGCTTCAGTATCTATGCAACCCTACAACCAGATAAACAAATACCAGTTGGGCACATATATGGGGCGAATTCCGGCAGTCGATGGTCTAAGGTATTTTGCTGCATTGCTGGTTGTTGGTATCCATAAAGGTCTGGCTTTTCACGTTGGATATTTTGGCGTCGAAATATCAAGTGGCACACCAATAATGAATATAGGAAAGAGACCTTCCTGAAAAATTGCCGGAACCAGTTTCTAAAAACTACCAAATACATTAAATCAAAACTTGTTTCGTTTGTGAGATCAATAATCTACAATAAATTTTGATAAACGGGGTTAGATTGTGTCAGGAATAATAATACAAAAATGCGAATCTATTGGCGTACGCCTGACCGGGCAACGCCGCGTCGTTGCCGCAGTGTTAGAGCAATCGGCAGACCACCCTGACGTAGAAGAACTTTATGCGCGATCCTCTAAACTTGATCCAAATATTTCGCTTGCGACTGTATACCGTACAGTGAAATTATTTGAAGATTCCGGGATCCTTGAAAAACATGATTTCGGCGATGGCAGGGCCAGATATGAAACAACAGATCGTGAACACCATGACCATTTGATAGATCTGAATTCAGGGGAAGTCTTTGAATTCGTAGACCGGGAAATTGAGGTTTTGCAGCAAAAAATTGCAACAAAACTTGGATATAAATTAAGGGGGCACAGGTTGGAACTATACGGTGTGCCGCTAAAAAAGGACAAAAAATGAGCACCATAATAGACATCATTGGTCGCGAAATTCTGGATAGCCGGGGCAACCCGACAGTCGAAGTAGATGTGATACTTGAGGACGGAACAATGGGTCGCGCAGCCGTTCCTTCCGGTGCATCAACCGGTGCCCATGAGGCCGTGGAAAAGCGCGACGGCGACAATACCCGATATCAGGGCAAAGGCGTACTGGAAGCAGTGATGGCAGTGAACGGCGAGTTGGCCGAAGGCCTGGTCGGTATTGATGCCACCGAACAGGAAGCCATTGACGCCTTGATGATCGAAATGGATGGCACTGAAAATAAGGGCCGACTGGGTGCAAACGCCATCCTTGGGGTGTCTTTGGCGGTGGCCAAAGCCGCTGCAGATTATTCAGCATTACCACTTTATCGATATGTAGGCGGCGCGTCTGCCCGTGTTCTGCCGGTTCCAATGATGAATATCATCAATGGCGGTGAACACGCCGACAACCCCATCGACATTCAGGAATTCATGATAATGCCCGTCGCCGCTGATAATATCCGAGAGGCAATTCGCATGGGGGCAGAAGTTTTCCATACACTTAAAAAGGAACTGTCAGCAGCAGGGCATAATACGGGAATTGGCGATGAAGGTGGCTTTGCCCCCAACCTTTCCAGCACCCGGGACGCTCTGGATTTCATCCTGCAGTCGATCGAAAAAGCTGGCTACAAACCCGGCGAAGACATCCACCTGGCATTGGATTGCGCCGCATCAGAATATTTCAAAGATGGTAAATACGAGCTGAAAGGCGAAGGCAAATCCCTGTCGTCTCAGGAAAATGTTGCCTATCTTGCCGCGCTGGTGGCTGACTATCCAATTATCTCAATAGAAGACGGGATGGATGAAGATGACTGGGACGGATGGAAAACCCTGACCGACACACTGGGGGATAAGGTTCAGCTTGTGGGCGATGACCTGTTTGTCACCAACCCAACCCGTCTGGCACGCGGAATTAAGCTGGGCAGCGCCAATTCAATGTTGGTCAAAGTCAACCAGATCGGCACACTTTCCGAAACTCTTCGTGCGGTCGACATGGCGCACCGGGCGGGCTTTACCAATGTAATGAGCCACCGTTCAGGGGAAACTGAAGACTCAACCATTGCCGATCTTGCTGTGGCCACAAACTGCGGTCAGATTAAAACTGGTTCTTTGTCGCGATCAGACCGGCTTGCCAAATACAACCAACTGATACGTATTGAAGAAATGTTGGGGGAAACGGCTGAATATGCCGGGGCATCGGTACTTAAGACGTCCTAGGGGACGAAATGAATAAGACGATGTCGGCTGACCTGATTATTGCCCAACTAAACCTGTCCCCCCATCCGGAAGGCGGTCATTACCGACAGACATGGATAGCCAAAAACCCGGGGCGCGCCACGGGAACAAGCATATATTTCCTGTTGAAAGCAGATGAAATCAGCCATTGGCACCGGGTTGACGCCACTGAAATCTGGTATTTCCATACCGGCTCCCCCTTGATAATTTCCGTATCTGAAACTGATCAGGGTCCAAAATCCACACTTGTTTTGGGCCCTGACATTCAGATGGGTCACCAACCCCAGATCGTTATACCAGAACATCACTGGCAAACGGCCCGCAGCACGGGCGAATTTACATTGGTCAGTTGTTCAGTGTCACCGGGTTTCAGATTTGCCGGATTTGAACTTGCTGAACATGGTTTTGAGATACAATAATTGCGAATTCTAAAATCAAAATATTAAACCCTACAGCCCCTCCGCCATCAAACAGTCAGCCAGTTTTGTTAAGCCGCCTTAACAAACTCGACGTATCCCATCTTCCGCCGCCCATCTTTTGCACATCTTTATAGAATTGGTCCACAAGTGCCGTTACCGGCAGGCTCGCCCCATTTTCATTGGCCGTTGCAAGGCAAATCCCTAAATCCTTACGCATCCAATCAACGGCAAAACCATGTTCAAAATCATCCGCCAGCATCGTCTCATACCGGTTCAGCATCTGCCATGAACCGGCCGCCCCGCCGCTGATCACATCCACTACGGCGCCCCCGTCCAGCCCTGCCTTTTGTGCGAAATGCAGCGCCTCTGACAGCCCTTGCACCAGTCCCGCAATGGCAATCTGATTGCACATTTTAGTCAGTTGACCTGCCCCTGTTTCACCAAGCAGACAGCAGCTTTTTGCGTAGGAATTTATGACTGTCTTCGCGCGGGTATAGGCTGCTTTTTCCCCGCCGCACATAACCACAAGCTGCCCGTTTTCTGCCCCGGCCTGACCCCCGGAAACCGGTGCATCAATAAATGTAACACCATGTTCAGCGGCACGCGCATAAACTTCTTTGGTAACCGTTGCCGAAACGGTGGTGTGGTCAACAAACACGGATCCCTCTGCCATGGCGTTCAGCGCCCCATCATTACCCAGAGTAACCGCTCGCAGATCATCATCATTGCCGACACATGCCATCACAAAATCTGCGCCAACCGATGCTTCTCTTGGTGTTTCCGCGGATTTACCACCATATTGTTTCACCCAGGTTTTCGCCTTTGCTTCTGTCCGGTTATAAACCGTAACGTCGTGCCCCGCGCTCACCAGATGGCCCGCCATAGGATAGCCCATCACCCCAAGCCCTAAAAATGTCACCTTCGCCATTGGCTTCCTCCGCGTTTGAAAATAATCTATACCTAGGCCTGTGTAACGGCTTGATTAACTTGGTCAATGACAGGGTCCCATGGCATTTCTTTTTCGCTGGTTGCTTCGGCTGTTTACAGGTGTGGTTTTGCTTGGCCTGCTTGGTATTGGCCTTATCTATTGGCTGGGTCTGCGCTCAATTCCTGACTACAATGCCAATTTTACGGTTGCGGGGGTGTCCGGCCCCATAGAAATTGTCCGCGACAATTCAAATGTTCCCCATATTTTTGGTGAAACCAACGAAGATGTCCTGTTTGGGCTTGGATTTGCCCATGCTCAGGATCGGTTGTGGCAGATGATGTTGATGCGCAGAACGGCGCAGGGGCGGCTATCAGAAATATTTGGCGAAAGAACTGTTTCCATTGATGAACTGCTCCGGCGTCTTGATATATACGGGCTTTCGGTTAGCTCAACAGCGGCTTTGGATGAACCCACCTTGGCTGCACTGTCGGCCTATTCCGCGGGCGTCAACGCCTGGCTAGCTCAGGTTAACACAGGTGCCCTGGGTCGTGGCGCGCCTGAATATTTCCTGTTTTCCAATCAGATCGCCCCCTGGCAGCCGGCAGATTCAATTGCTGTCGCCAAACTTATGGCGCTACAACTGGCCTCGCAGCTTGATCAGGAAGTATTGCTGGCACGAACATCTTTAATGCTCCCACCAGAGCGTGTGCTGGACATCATACCAGACACCCCGGGGCCCGGCATCGGGGAACTGCCGGAATTTTCCAGCCTGTTCCCAACCCTGCCCCGTTACACTGCTCTTGATATTACAGCGTCAGACCCGTTGTCCCCCTTTAATCGTGCGCCCTTGGCCGGGGCGTCAAACGCCTGGGCCGCCGCCCCAAGCCGCAGCACCTCTGGTTCGACATTGCTGGCCAATGATCCGCATCTTGGCCTTACTGCGCCTTCAATCTGGTATCTCGCACGGCTTGAACTGCAAACCGGTGGGGTCATCGGTGGTACAGTTCCGGGTATTCCTTCTGTTATGGTTGGGCGCAGCGATAATCTGGGCTGGGGTCTGACATCCGCATATGTTGACGATCAGGACATATTTATTGAAAAACTGAACCCTGAAAACCCCAACGAAGTATTAACACCGGACGGGTACCAGCCACTTCGCAGCCGAACATCTATCATCAACATTAAAGATGCACCGCCAAAAACAATCACCCTGCAATGGTCAGACAACGGCCCGATCTTACCAGGGTCATTTTATAACCTCCGGGCCGTCACCCCCCCGGGTCATGTGGCATCAGTTGGATGGACCGTTCTGGATGGGGCCGACACGTCCATGATTTTTGGCCAGCGTCTTATGGCAGCGCAGAATATTGATCAGGCGATCGATGCAGGTGCCTACTTTGTTGCGCCCGCCCAGAATTTGACTCTGGCGGATCGTCAGGACATTGCCATGAAAACGATTGGCAAAATGCCACGCCGTTCCGCGCAGCATCAGTCTTTTGGCCGCTTACCGACACCGGGCTGGCTGCCGAAAAACAGATGGCAAGGGCTGCTTAATTACACGGCAAATCCAGAATTCAAATCCCCCGTCGGGGGAATTTTAGGCAACACCAACAACAAAACCGTTGATCGGCCTTTTCCATTCCATGTCTCTTATCTCTGGGGGGACACGCAGCGGATTGAACGCCTTAAAAAACTCATGCAAAACCGTGAGGTTCATACACGCGATAGTTTTATTGAGGCCCAACTGGACACCGTTAGCTTTACAGCACGCAGCCTGCTCCCCCTGATTGCTGCAAACCTGTGGTTCACCGGCGACACCGCACCCGAAGGAACGCCTGAAAGACGCCGCCAGAAAGCGTTAGAGCTTTTGGCCGACTGGAATGGGGAAATGAACGAACATTTGCCCGAGCCTCTGATATATTCCGCGTGGCTTCGCGCTTTGCAATCCCGGCTCATTCAAGATGAACTTGGCCCCCTGTCAGATGAGTTTACCCATGTGGAACCGGTTTTTATTGAACGTGTCTACCGGGACATCGACGGCGCAGCCAGGTGGTGTGATGTTACTCAGTCCAGCAAACAGGAAAACTGCACAGATATCGCCCGGCAGTCCCTGGATGACGCGTTGATATGGTTGGACGAAAATTACCCCGGTAAGTTGGAATCCCTGCGATGGGGAAACGCCCATGAAGCAGTGCACAAAAATCCGGTATTAGGTGACATACCAATACTCAAATATTTCGTAAACATTCGCCAATCGACAAGTGGCGGTGACAATACACTGATGCGTGGGCGTACCTCGGGGCTGGATCCTGAACCCTTTACCAATGTACATGGTGCCGGGTACCGGGGTGTGTACGATTTCGCTGACCCGGATAGTTCTGTCTTTATCATCTCAACTGGCCAGTCGGGCCATCCGCTTTCGCGCCATTACGATGATCTTGGGGAACTTTGGCGACGTGGCGAATATATTCCAATGTCATTGGATCCCGACCTTGCCCGCGCAGCCTCGGTGGGGGTCACAAACCTGATTCCAAACTGATAAGATAACCCGGCAAATTTAAATACTCAGCGGTTCTGTTCCCGAAATTGCTTTTCCTGGCGTGCTGTCCAATTAACATGAATTCGATAGCCATTTTCGTCCTGAACTTCACTTTGCACGACACCCTGTTCAAACAACCACGCCCGTCCCTTGCCTTTACTGAATGGCAGGACCAGCTCACGATCAATCCGTTCCCCATCCAAAGCCTGCGCAATTGCTTCTACCAACACCTCCATTCCGGCACCGGTCAGCGCCGAAATAGGAAATGTCATCTCAGCGCGTTGTGCCACCGACGCCATGGTTTCCTGTTCCTGTAACGAACAAGCATCAAGCTTATTCCAAACCTCCAGCTGGGGCACAGCAGGATCGACACCCAATGTGTCCAGAATTTCCGCTACATCCTGTGCCTGCTCAGATGATTGTTCATGGCTGATATCGCGGACATGAATGATCAAATCCGCCCCAAGAACTTCTTCCAGTGTCGCCCTGAACGACGCCACAAGCTCTGTTGGTAATTCAGAAATAAACCCGACAGTATCCGATAGAATAATTTCCTTACCAGAGGGTAAGCTGGTGGCCCGCATGGTTGGATCAAGTGTCGCAAACAACATATCCTCCACCATCACATCAGCTCCGGTCAGCCGATTGAACAGGGTTGATTTCCCGGCATTTGTATAGCCCACCAATGCAACGATCGGGAACGGCACCTTTGCCCGCGCAGCACGGTGCAACTGGCGGGTTTTAACCACCTTTGACAATTGTCGCTTAAGCCGGTTGATTGCGTCATCGATGGCCCGTCGATCGGCCTCAATCTGGGTTTCGCCGGGGCCACCGACAAATCCCAGCCCGCCACGCTGGCGTTCCAGATGGGTCCAGGCTCTGACCAAACGGGTGCGCTGGTAACTCAGCGCTGCCATCTCAACCTGTAAAACCCCCTCACGGGTCTGGGCCCGATCTGAAAATATTTCCAGTATCAATCCGGTACGATCAAGCAGTTTTACGTTCCAGGCTTCTTCAAGGTTTCGTTGTTGCACCGGGGAAACCGCCCCATCTACAAGGACCAGGTCAACCTCCGCAGCCTCAAAGGCGTCTTTCAACTCGGCAACTTTGCCTTTGCCAAACAACAGACCGGGCTGCGCCTTAGCCAACTTAACCACAGTAGAACCCAGCACTTCCAGTTCCGGCAATGCCAATGCAAGTGCCA
Source organism: uncultured Marinosulfonomonas sp. (assembly GCA_964514925.1). Lineage (GTDB taxonomy): Bacteria > Pseudomonadota > Alphaproteobacteria > Rhodobacterales > Rhodobacteraceae > NVTR01. The sequence continues at coordinate 23,449 of CAZETX010000007.1, read as the reverse complement.
CTGCTTCTGCCAGCGCTGGTTCGGGCAATCTTCTTGATCTGTTACCCTGAAGGTCAGGATGTAGAACCCATGCGCGCGTTATATGCGCATCATGTTCCTTCACGAACCTTCTTCACCCTCATACAGGCTGACGGGCTGGGAAGGCATAATTGTTGAAATAGCATGCTTATACACCAGTTGGGCCTGACCATCACGGCGCAGCAACACACAAAAATTATCAAACCAGGTGATCACTCCCTGAAGTTTCACACCATTAATAAGAAATATCGTCACCGGAACTTTAGCCTTCCGGACACTGTTTAAGAATGCATCTTGCAAATTTTGTTTATCGCCAGCCATTATTTGAGCCTTTTTCTTGCGCGGTTTTTTTGCGTTCTGCCTCTCTACGGCAGGCCGTTGTCTTATAATCCAATTATGGAACGCGAAGCGTAGGTTTGCCAGCCCAAAATTAACACCCGTTAATCACCAAAACAATTGACCTAACTGCGCCAAAATTCTGGATTAAGAAGTGCAATAATCGCCAGCGTTTCAAGCCGACCCAATACCATTGCCACTGACAGGACTAATTTACTTGCATCCCCAATCGTTGAAAAATCCACAGGCGTCTGCCCGACAACATTGATAAGCGGCCCGGTTGTGGAAAGGGCAGCCACCGCCAAGATTACAGCGTTTTCAAACTCTACACCGGCCAATCCAAATAAGACAATAATCCCGGCAAGCCCCAGCGCAAACAGCATAAAAAACACCCATGCAACATAAGCCCCCTGCCGGCGCAGCCGTCTGGCCTCAGTTCCGGAACCACCAATGGATGACGGATGAACCAGTCGGTCCATCTCTCGAAACCCATGCTTGTACAGAACATAAACGCGCATTAACTTAACGCCGCCTGCCGTTGTCGCAACACCCCCGCCAATCAACGCCAGCCCCATCAGTATTATACCAGGTGTCTGAAAACCTGACCAGTCTCTGGCATCACTCCAGGCAGTGCTTTCAAATCCCGTCGTACTGAGAAAAGAAAGTACCGTAAAAATCCCCCCCCAGGCTGCCTTGGCTGCGTCTTTAATATTACCCGAGCTTTCAACATCAACCGCCCCCACCCAATGACGCATGAAAAACATTGCTGAAACAGCGGTGACAATCAGGAACGCCAGCTGAAACTCACGGTCTGAAAATCTGGGTATTAGCCCCCAGCCATAGCTATCCACACCGGCACTTTGTCTGGTGATGACAAATGCCAGCGCGATGAAAATCACAACTTCGCCCCAAAGGCCCGAACCGGTTGCACCAAGCCCGCCAATTGGGGAAATACCGCTGGTTGAAAGTACCGACATTGAATGACTGATTGCCACCAGCGGGGTATCCCCCAACATCAATAAAATGATCCAAAGAAACAATGTCAGCCCTGAATAAATCGGAAAAATTTGGACCGTGTACCGTTGCAGCCGCAACGATCCATCCCGTGCACCGCCAACATGGGCAGAATCCACCGCCCCCCGTCCAACACTGGATGTTGACATAACTTCGTAGCCGCCCAAATTCATCGGCGCCAAAATCGCAACGGCTGCAACCAGCATAAGAAAACCACCCATCCAGCCCACCAAAGCGCGCCAAAGATGCACCGATGCCGGTAGCCGGTCCGGCTCATCAAACAACGTCAATCCGGTTGTTGTTAAGTCAGATACCATTTCGACATAGGCGTTGAAAAAACTTGTGTCCGGTATCGCGAAACTGAATGGAACCGCCAGCATCAAAGGTAAAAATCCGTATGCCGCAAGCAATGATAACAGATAACTGCGGCCCTGACGCCGGATTACCCGGTTTGAAGTCGCAATTCCCAACATGATGGTTAAAATCAGGAACAGGTTTGCCGACTGAAAAAATACCCGCATGGTTTCAAAATCACCAATCACCGCAGCATGGGCTGCAGGAATATACATCGCAAATGCACCAATCCCCATCAGGATGATTGCAAATGGCAATGATAAGACGCGGGCAAACATCAGAAGAAGTCTATTGAAACCTGAAGCAAACGCTCAACCTCAGGAACATCGGCCGCCATGGAGAAAATGGTGATAACATCCCCTTCATCAATGCGTGTCGAGCCTGTTGGTCGTTCAAATTTATTACCTTTCATAACAGCCCCCACCAACACCCCCTCAGGGAATTCAATATCTCGTATTGCCTGCCCGGATATCGGCGAAGTTGACAGAACCTGCGCTTCGATCACCTCTGCCTCAGCATCGCCAACCGAATAAACCTCGCGCACCCGGCCATGCCTGATATGTCGCAGGATGGAACTGACTGTTGTTGAACGTGGGTTGATATAGGCGTCAATATCCAGGGTCCGCATCAACGGAACAAGCGTCGGATCATTAATCAGGCAAATCGCCATTTTACAACCTGCCGCCTTGGCCCTGACAGAGGCAAGAATGTTTGTCTTGTCGTCATCTGTAACCGCAAGAATTGCATCCGCCCGTTCAATTCCGGCCTCTGATAGCAATTCGCTGTTCATCCCGTCGCCATGTAATACGATTGTCCGCTCAAGCCCGTCGGCTGCTGTCTCTGCAATTTCCCGGTCCAGCTCAATGACCTTGGTTCGCAAACGCTCGGTCCGGCTTTCAAGGGATTTGGCAACCGTCAAACCAACATTTCCACCCCCGATTATTACCAGTCTCTCTTGCTTGCTGTTTGATTTTCCAAATATCTCCAGTGACCGGTTCAGGTCTTCTGAATGGCAAAACAGATATATATCATCGCCAACGAACAGCTGATCATCAGCATCAGGTGCAAATAAACGCCCATCACGGCGCACGCCTACAACCACCGCCCGCAAAGTTGAAAACAGATCCGTTAGCTGGCGCAGTGGTGTATTAACCACCGGGCAATCTTCATCCAGCTCTATACCAATTAGCTGCGCACGACCCCCTAGAAACGCCTGGGTATCAAACGCCGCAGGTGCCGCAAGCCGGCGCAGGGCTGCTTCGGCAACTTCCTTTTCAGGGCTGATCACCACATCAATCGGCATATGGTCGCGTCGATAAAGGTCAGAATAAATCGCCGTAAGATAGGATTGACTACGCAATCGCGCCACTTTGCGCGGTATATTAAAGACCGAATGGGCAACCTGACAAATAACCATATTCACTTCGTCAGAATGGGTGGCAGCGATGACCATGTCAGCGTCCTTCGCCCCTGCCCGCTCTAAAACATCCGGGTAGCTGGCAAAACCGGCAATCCCCTGAACATCCAACGTGTCAGTGGCACGCGCCACCAGGTCCGCTTTGTTATCAATGACCGTGACATCGTTTTTCTCGCCGGATAAATGACGTGCTATTTGCCAGCCAACTTGCCCGGCCCCGCAGATGATAACTTTCAACGCGTAAACCCCTTTATGGTTTCCGGTTCAGACTTGGCACGTTCCAGACCCGGCATCAATCCGCGGGTTCTTCAACATAGGCCACGCGGCCACCGGATTTATTCGTTGTGACCACGCCAAGTGATTTCAGTTTACGGTGCAACGCCGATCGTTCCATACCAACAAAAGTTGCAGTACGGCTGATATTTCCACCAAACCGATTGATCTGGGTAAGTAAATATTCCCTCTCAAACAGTTCCCGCGCTTCACGCAAAGGCCGTGTAGCCAAAGAACCCGACAACACAACCCGACCCTCTTCATCCGGGGTTTCTTCCCCTGTTGGCAGTTCCGCAGCCGTAATTGGCCCGGTTGAATCACCAAGGATCAGTATACGTTCGATGATATTCTTTAACTGCCGCACATTTCCCGGCCAGGGCATTGTCTGCAACAAAGCAATTGCCTCTTCTGACAAATCACGCATCGCCAATCCCTGATTGGCATTCAGGGTTTCGATAAAATAGTTCGCAAGTTCCGGGATATCTTCGCGCCGCTCTTCCAGCGATGGCACCGCGATCGGAACAACATTCAACCGGTGATACAGTTCTTCGCGGAACCGACCAAGTTCAATTTCTTCCATCAAATCCCGGGTCGTACTTGAGATGACGCGCATATCGACAACAATATCATCTGAGCCACCAGACCGCTGAAATTGTTGATCCACCAAAACCCGCAGGATTTTGGACTGGGTGCCAATGGGCATGTCGGCAATTTCATCAAAATAAAGCACCCCGCCATTGGCTTGTTCCAGCAGGCCGGGCTCAATGCCACGCTCGGCGCTTTCACGCCCGAACAACACTTCTTCCATCCGATCCGATTCAATTGAAGCGGAATTGACACTGACAAACGGTGCATCCGAACGGTCCGAATTGGCATGTATGTAGCGTGCCGCAACTTCTTTACCCGACCCAGCCGGACCCGCCAGCATGACCCGCCCATTTGATTTAGTCACCTTGTCCAACTGGCCTTTCAAAGCCTTGAATATTGAACATGATCCAATCATTTCTGAAGAAGTGGTTTCCTTTTGGCGCAGCTTTACATTTTCAAGCCGCAACAGTGACGTTTCCATAGCCCGCCGGATAACAACCAGTAACTGGTCAATATTAAACGGTTTTTCAATGAAATCATAGGCGCCTTGCTTAATCGCCGCGACGGCAATTTCAATATTCCCATGTCCGGAAATGATAACGATTGGAATTTCCGGATTATCAACTTTAACGGTTTTGAGAATATCGATGCCGTCCATCTTGCTGTCTTTCAACCAGATATCCAGGATCATCATTGCCGGTGGATCACCGCTGACTTCGGCCATACATTCATCAGAATTGGCCGCCAGTCTGGTGGTGTATCCTTCGTCAATCAGGATGTCTGAAACCAGTTCCCGAATATCGCGTTCGTCATCAACAATTAGTATATCACCCATAATCAATTTCCTCACTTAACTGACATTTCTTGTTTTAGTTTTTGATTGGTTTTATTTTGTAGTCCGATTGGTAGTCGGATAATGGCCAGGGCGCCCAGGTGTCCGGAAGCCTCCTCAAACGGATCTGCATCCGTAAGTTCCAAAATACCACCATGCTCCTGTATAATCTTCTTAACAATCGGCAGGCCCAATCCTGTCCCCGCCGAGCGGGTCGTCACGTAGGGTTCAAACAACCGGGCGCGGTCTTCGGGTAAACCGATGCCATTATCCGCGATCATGATCAGTGCATGGTCTTTCTGAACCGACATACTCACTCGAATTTCACCGGTAAAGGGGATTTCAACAGCCTTTTCCTGCCGTGTTTCAATGGCTTCCCCAGCATTTTTGATCATATTTGTTATTGCCTGACTGATCATGGTCGCATCAATTTTGGCGATCAGCGGTTTTTCGGGCATTTCCAGGCTGATCCTGATGTCCGGCTGGCCACTTTGTTGTAGCAGCACAACATCCGCCATCAGTTTGCTCAAATCATGTTGGCGTCGCTCTGGTTCAGGCATACGGGCGAATTTTGAAAATTCATCCACAATGCGCCGCAGGTCATTTGTCTGGCGAATGATTACATCAGAATACTGTTCCAGATCGGCGCCTTGCTCACCAACCAATGGGGCGAATTTTCGTTTTAGCCTTTCCGCGGAAAGTTGAATTGGCGTCAATGGGTTCTTGATCTCGTGCGCAATCCTGCGTGCAACATCACCCCAGGCTGCCATACGCTGTGCCGCTACCAGATCGGTAACATCATCAAACGAAACAACATAACCATCCAGTTGCCCGTCTGAATTTCTCATCGTCGCCATCCGGACCAACAGGTTTTCCTGTTTGCCGGATCGGATTAATCTTATTTCTTCCTGCGCAACTTCACCGCCTGAAGATTTCAGGCGTTTAAATATGGGGTCAAATTCCACAGCCGCGCTGGATAGCTTTGACTTTTGTTCAGGTGTTTCTTTCAATTTCAACAGGCGTTCAGCTGAGCGGTTAACAAATGTTATCAACCCATCACTATCCAACCCGATCACCCCACCCGTGACCGAAGAAAGAACCGAATCAAACAATCTCTCTCTTGCTTCAATCTGCCGGTTATTTTCCAAAAGGGATTCGCGCTGCCCCTTTAACTGGCGGGTCATTTGGTTGAATAACCTGCCCAACATGGCAATTTCGTCGTCACTGTCTTCTTCGACAACCTGCACATCCAGATCTCCGCCACCCACCCTCTGGGCAGCGCCAGCCAACCGGCCAACAGGGCGTGCCAGCCGCTCTGCAAACCACATGCCCAACCAGACCGCCGCCAATATCAGTATGACTGCGAAACCCAGGTACAACAGACCAAACTCAAACAGCAGCCGGCCACGCTCTTTTTCTAATTGGTTATAAAGCGCAACGGTTTCCTGCGTTTCGTCCAGCAAACTTAGAATGCTGCCATCCACTTCGCGGGTTATATAAAGGTAGCGGTCAACAAAAGCTGTCAGAACAACAAGGGCGCGGAACTCATTGATTTCCCAATCTTTAATCACCACGGTCACGCCAGATTTTGCGCGCTCCAACTGCTCATCGGTTGGCCGTTCAAAATCAAAAAGGTACGAATTTTCGCCACGCGACCTGATATCTCCACTCCCATCAATCACAAACGCTTCACGCAATCCGCGCTGAATTTGTGCCTGACCCTGATTAAGCAATTGACGAATTTCACCATCGGCAACAAACGAACGCGTGCGCTGTGTTGCGTTCAGAAACCGGGCAAGTGCAACGGCGTCCTGAACCAAACCTCTCTGGTGCTCCCCCTCATAGGCTTTCGCTGCCGCAGAAGAGTTGCTTACAACTTCCCTGACCCTGTCTGAAAACCAACCTTCCAGTCCGATATTCACAGTAAGCGCTGCAAATACCGCCACAAGTACCGTGGGGATCAACGCCACCACCGCAAATACGCCGGTTAATCGAAGATGTAGCCGAGAACCGGCAGATTTCGCCCGGCGCGCAGCCACCATCTGGACCACACGTTGCAAAACAATGGTAGCCACCACCAGCACATATACCAGATCAGCCAGTAAAATGATCCGAAGTTTCGGTGACGTTGCCCCTTCATCCAATGGCCCCAATACCAGAAAGGTCAGCAATGCCAAAAAAGGCCCCAAAATGAACATGCTGATTGTAGCGGCATACTGAATACGCCGCAGACGTCTGATTTTACTCAGACGCTCCCATGTTCCCGTTCGGACGGTTGCCCGCACGATATACCTCACTTCGGGCCGCAATTGCGGCGTTACCACCATGGCGGTCTAATCGACTGCAGCCGAAATACCACTCTATTGTTGCTCTTTTACATCAATTTGCGTCGCCGTGTCACGCGGATATCAAGCTCAGTCAGCTTCTTTCTTAAAGTATTTCGGTTTATCCCCAATAAATCAGCACATTTTGCCTGATTTCCGCCGGTCGCCTCCATTGCAATTGAAAGTAACGGCAGTTCAATTTCCTTTAAAATTCGCGGATACAGACCCGCAGGGGGTAAAACGCTGCCATGTAAATCAAAATACCGGCGCAGATGTTTTTCGACACTTCCTGAAAGACGGTCTTCTTCACCCAGCCCTGACATTGGCTCAATTGCAGGCTGACGATGCAATACGGCCTGTGCGTCAGCGGCAGTAATTTCAGGTTCCGTGGATGTTAAAGCCAGACGTTTGATAATATTTTCCAGTTGCCGGACGTTTCCCGGCCAGGTAAATTTCCGCATCAGCGCCAGTGCATCAGCTCCAAGTTGCAAATGAACAGAGCTTTCGCGATGCGCCTTACTAAGAAAATAGCCGGCCAATTCGTCGATGTCGTCCATGCGCTCGCGCAGGGGCGGCACCTCAATTGTCACACCACCCAATCGATAAAAAAGATCTTTGCGGAATTTCCCCGCATCCATCATCGCATGTAAATCTGCCTGACTGGTGGCCATGGAACGGGGGGGATTTTCGCCCAGACCATCCAATAACCGCACGACCTTGGCCTGTGCTTCGTAGGTATAGTCGCCAATTTCATCGAACAATAAAGTTCCGCTGCCGACCCTGTTTTGAATTTGCCCCAGGCTTTCCATTTTTTCAAACTCAGTCGCACCCAGAACCAAAAACGGCATGTTTCGCCGGTCGGAAAAATCATGCAGGGCACGGGCAACCAGCGATTTTCCTGTACCGCTTTCGCCGGTTATCAGAACCGGCAAATCAGTGTTCATTACACGCGCCACCAACCGATAAACAGCCTGCATCGCTGCAGTTTTCCCAACCAACGGTAATTCAGCATCGGATGAAATATTACCAACATCAATTTTAGGGGACCGGCTTTTTGATTTCAACGCACGCGCGCTTCGTTTCATCAAATCCGGCAGATCAAAGGGCTTCGGTAAATAGTCAAATGCCTCGGCCTCGGCGGCATGTATCGCTGTCATAATGTTATTTTGTGCAGAAATTACGATCACCGGCAGATCTGGTCGTTGTTTCGCTATTTTTGGCAACGCTTCCAGACCATTGCCATCGGGCATCATCACATCTGTAATAATCAAATCGCCCTTGCCTTCTTTGACCCAACGCAAAAGCGTCACCAAAGATGATGTTGCATGAACCTTGCAACCCGCCCGGGTCAACGCCTGTGTCAAAACGGTTCGGATGGTCCGGTCGTCATCTGCAATTAGTATTGTGCCATCCATCAGTTGGTTCCCCACACTATCTGTTCATTTTCTGCCACCGGCAATGAAACCCGAAACAGTGTTCGCCCCGGGGCTGAGTCAACCGAAACCCACCCCTCGTGATCCGAAATAATTTTGCTGACCAACGCCAATCCAAGACCGGTGCCATTTTCGCGCCCCGATACAAATGGCTCAAACACATCCTCCGCGATATCGGCCGGCAAACCCGGACCATCATCGATAATCTCGATCTGCAACGGCAGTGAATTGCCGCTGCCATCACGGCGACGCAGCCGCAACCCGGCGTCGTAATAGGTGCGTATGGTCAATTGCCCCCCCCCGGCATCGGCCGCTTCTGAGGCGTTTTTAAACAGGTTCAAAAATACCTGAATGATCTGGTCCCGATCAACGAAAGTCAGCGGCAGCGACGGATCAAAGTCTTCACAAATTGTCATCCCGGCAGCGAACCCGACACGGGCAGAGGTTAACGCCTGATTCAAAATGTCATGGATGTTTGCCGGTTCACAACTTGGCGGGCGCAAATTGCCAAACTGTTCCACCTGTTCCAACAGGGCGACAACCCGATGGCTTTCGGCGACAATCAGATCTGTCATTTCACGATCCCGCGCCGTCAGGTTCATCGCCAATAACTGTGCCGCCCCGGTAATTCCGGCAAGCGGGTTTTTTATCTCATGGGCCAGCATCTCGGCCATTCCAATCGCAGAGCGCGCCGAGGATTTAACAGCGTGGGATTGCCCCAAACCATCCGCCATCCTCTGCGGTTCCAGCAATATCAACACCTTACCTGGCTGTCCGGTGACCGGTGCAATCTGAATATCAGAAACAACTGGGGCACTCCCCCCAACCCTGACATCCACATTCTTGATAAAGACAGCCGAATGATTGGCGCGAACTTTCTCAATCGCTGCTTCAAGTAAGGTATTGACGGATAGTTTCTCCAGAACTGGCCGGCCACAAATTTTACTTGCCGACAAATTCAGAAAAAGCTCGGTTGCAGGATTAATGCCGGTGATAATATTCTTTTCATCGATGACAAAACCCGGCACTGGCAGGGAATTCCAAAGTGTTTCCGAATGAATATTCACGCCGCCAACCAGTTTAAGCGACACAAAGCATCTTGTAACAGGCCCAGCACCCGATCAGGGTCAGTTTCGGTCATAATTGGCCTGCGCAATCCGGCCGGTGCCGTTACATGGTCCAGATACCAGCCCAGATGTTTGCGCATGACCCGGTTGCCCAATACCGGACCATAAAAAGCAATCGCGTCCTGATAATGTCCACACACCATCTGTGCGAAATCTTCACCCACTGGCAGGTCCGGTTGTGGATATCCAAACAGCTCGGCGGCAATTTCGGCCAATAACCACGGCCGCCCCTGCACGCCACGTCCGACCATCACGCCATCTGCCCCTGATTGTTGTAATGCTGTGCGTGCAGCCTCAGCGTTAACAATATCGCCATTGGCAATAACCGGAATACCCACAGCTGACTTTACCCGTGAAATCGCGTTCCAGTCCGCCGCCCCCTTGTAAAACTGACACCGCGTCCGACCATGAATGGTCACCATCTGAATGCCCGCAGCTTCCGCCCGCACTGCCAGTTCAGTTGCGTTCATACTCAGTTCGTCCCAGCCCAGTCGCATTTTCAGCGTCACCGGAACATCCACAGCCGCAACAACGGCCTCAATCAAACGTAACGCGTGGTCCGGGTCGCGCATCAGCGCAGAGCCCGAATATCCGTTTGTCACCTTGCGCGCCGGGCAGCCCATATTTATATCAATAATTCGCGCGCCCTGCCCCTGAACAATGCGCGCCGCTTCTGCCATCCAGCGGGCTTCTTTTCCGGCCAGTTGTACGGCGGAATTTTCCAAACCGGCCCCCAATTCGGCCCGCTCTCGCATGCCGGGCTTGGATTGAACCATTTCCTGACTGGCAACCATTTCACTGACAACCAGCCCGGCACCGAAACTTTGAACCAAATTTCGAAACGGCAAATCTGTAATTCCGGCCATCGGTGCCAGAAATACCGGGGGATCGAATGTCAAATTTGCAATCTTTATAGACAATTGCCTAATCCTTAAGCAGAATACCCCTTGCTAGTGGCGTAATCCCAAAATTGCAATTGATGATCACAGGCAGCGACAAAATGCGTAACCGCTAAACCCCTGCAAAATATTCGCCCCATTGCCGCGCTGGCAAACCATGCTTAAACAGGCGCAATGAACGGTAAATCCACATGACGAATGCTGCGATAATCGTCGCTGCGGGCCGCGGCACGCGTGTTGGCGGCAGCATCCCAAAGCAATGGCGCGAACTGCGCGGGAAAACTGTCACTGCCTGGACATTAAAGGTTTTTTTGGACAGTCCGCGTGTTGGTCAGATCATTCTGGTTTTACATGCAGATGACATGGCAATGGCCCCCGGATATGACAGCCACCGTCAAATAAGCGTGGTGCAAGGCGGCGCAACCCGCAACGCCTCGGTTCTCGCCGGGCTGGAAGCGCTGGAAGATCAGGGGATCGGCAACGTCCTGATACACGACGTCGCCCGTCCGTTGGTTGACGAAAAAATTATCAACCGGGTATTTGACGCCCTTGAAACATCGCCCGGTGCCGCCCCGGCGCTGCCGGTAACAGACGCACTTTGGCAAGGCACAGACGAAAAAGTAACCGGTGTTACCAGGCGAACTGCGCTGTTTCGTGCACAGACACCGCAGGGTTTTGACTACAGCGCAATTCTAAGCGCCCACAGGGGCCATGGGGGGCCGGCTGCGGATGATGTTGAAATTGCCCGCGCTGCCGGGATAGACGTTACCATTGTTGCAGGTTCTGAACGTTATCTGAAAATCACCACCGAACAGGATTTTGCAAGGGTCGAAGCGTTGATAGGAACAGAAATGGACATTCGTGTTGGCAATGGGTTTGACGTACACCGTTTTGGCACAGGTGATCACGTCACCCTGTGTGGCGTAACCATTGCCCACCACCGCGCCCTGATCGGGCATTCGGATGCCGACGTTGGTATGCACGCATTGACCGACGCCATTTATGGCGCAATTGCCGATGGCGATATCGGCCAGCATTTCCCACCAACCGATCCACAGTGGAACGGCGCCGCCAGTTACATTTTTCTTGAACATGCCATGTCCCGTGCTGCACAACGGGGGTTCTCTCTGTCCAATGCAGATATAACATTCATCTGCGAAGAACCAAAAATCGGGCCCTATTCAAAGACCATGTCAAGCAACCTGGCCAAAATTCTGAACGTTGCAATGGATCGTATCAGCGTCAAGGCAACAACCTCAGAACGGCTTGGGTTTACCGGCCGGGGCGAAGGCATCGCTGCCAGTGCAACAGTGGCTCTGATAAAAACATGAGCCGGCTGATTGCCACATTCTTTTACGTTGGCCTGTTGCGGCCTGCCCCCGGCACCTGGGGCTCAGCTGCGGCCATTCCTCTGGCTTGGGTCATCCACTCACTGTGGGGGTTTCCGGTTTTTGCGCTCTGCACTGTGATCGTCTTTTTCATAGGTTGGTGGGCCACAGCTTCCGCCACCAAAGGCAAAGACGATCACGATCCCTCCGAGATCGTAATTGACGAGGTCGTCGGCCAATGGATCGCGCTTTGGCCGCTCTCTGCGGGCCTGTGGTCGGCCGGGGTGGACCCTTGGGTATTCCCCTATCCCGGCTGGGTGGTTGGCTTTTTAATGTTCCGTTTATTTGACATCTGGAAACCCGGCCCCGTGGGCTGGGCAGACCGCCGAAATGATGCGTTTGGGGTGATGTTTGACGATGTCATTGCTGGTGTCATGGCCGCGTTAGTGGTGTTTTTCGCCGCCGCTTGGGCCCATTGGGGCAGCGCGATTTGGGAATTTGCCGTTGGGGTCTTTTAATGACCGCCACTCAAATTCTTAAACTTGCCACGCAAAACTCAATCACCATCACCACCGCAGAAAGCTGTACAGGGGGCTTACTGGCCGCAGCGTTAACAGAACTCCCCGGTTCCTCGAAAATCTTTGAGCGTGGATTTATCACCTACTCCAATACCGCCAAGATCGACATGCTGGGTGTCAGTCAACACTCCCTTGATCAGTTCGGCGCGGTGTCAGAAACCGTCGCACAAGAAATGGCAACCGGCGCCTTGCAATACTCAGGCGCTGATATCGCTGTCGCGGTTACCGGCATTGCCGGACCCGGCAACTCCGATAACAAACCAGAGGGCCGCGTCTGTTTTGCCCTTGTCCAAAAACATCAACACCCCCACTGCGAAACCATGGAGTTTACCGCACTGGGACGGTCAAATGTCAGATCACGATCCGTGCGGCACGCGTTGCGTATGATCCTTAGCGCCCTGTCCTAAAACTGCCCGGATTTAAGGCACGTTCGCCAAAGCTGCCCAAATATAAGCCCACTAATTGCGCATCTGAAAAATCCAAGGTGTTTTTTACATCCCTGGACTTTCATTCCAGACCGGTTTTCGTTTGTTACCCTCAGCTAAACGCGAACGGAGAAATGACATGAATGGTGCAGACACCGCCTGGATACTGACAGCAACCGCACTGGTCCTGTTCATGACACTCCCCGGACTGGCCCTGTTTTACGGCGGGCTGGTACGTTCGCGAAACGTATTAAGCGTTTTCATGCAGGTCTACGCCATTGCCTGCGCCATGAGCATTGCGTGGTTCGCCCTTGGCTACACCATCGCTTTTGGTGATGCTGGTTCTGCCCTCTGGGGCGGGTTGGATAAGGCCTTTCTGAACGGCGTCACATCCGACAGCCTGACAGGGTCATTGCCTGAAATTCTGTTCTTCGCCTTTCAAATGACCTTTGCAATCATCACCCCGGCGCTGATCGTCGGGGCCTATGTTGAACGCATCGGCTTTGGCTTTGCACTGCTGTTTTCAACGCTTTGGATGCTGATTTGCTACGCCCCGGTGGTGCACTGGATCTGGGGCGGCGGGTTGTTGTCAGACGGCGGTATTTTTGGCGCCATCGGTACCCGTGACTTTGCCGGCGGTATTGTCGTGCACGAAACCGCAGGCCTGGCCGCCCTTGTCATCGCCGTCATGCTGGGGGCCAGAAAAGACCGCAGCAAACCCCCACACAATCCGGGCTATGTGATGATCGGCGCGGCCATGCTCTGGGTCGGCTGGTTTGGCTTTAACGGCGGCTCACAACTGGCCGCAGATGGCGGCGCGGCCATGGCCATCACCGTCACCCATATCTCTGCTGCCGCCGCATCCCTTAGCTGGGCGCTCTGGGAACGCATCAAATATGGCAAAGCCTCCCTTGTCGGCATTGTCACCGGCACCATTGCCGGGCTGGCATCCATCACCCCCGCCAGCGGCTTTGTCGGCCCGATAGAAGCCCTGATCATCGGCAGCATCGCCGGCATCCTGTGTCAGGAAGCCGTTGGCCTGATCCGCAACAAATTGCGCATTGACGACACGCTGGATGTCTTCGCAGTCCACGGCGTCGGCGGTATTTTCGGCAGCCTGATGTTGCCGCTGCTGGCCGGGTTTGGTTTTATCAATGATGCCACCTGGACAGCCCAGCTTGGATCATTGGCGATTGTCGGGGCCTATACCGTTAGCATCACATTTGTTCTGGTAAAAATCTGCGCCGCGATCGTACCCCTGCGGGTGGATCTGGAATCAGAAGTCAACGGGCTTGACCTTAGCCAGCACGGTGAGCGCGCCTATGATCACACCTCCTGATCAACCCCGGCCATACAATTTCTGCGCCCGCTCCTCAAATGCCCGCACGATACGATGCATGGCCTGATCAAACACCACGCCGATGATTTTCTGCAAAATCACATTGCGAAACTCAAAATCGACCGCAAAATCCACGTCACACCCGGCACCGTTATCGCTGAAAACCCAATGGGAATGCAGATACTTAAACGGCCCATCCAGATATTCGGTGTGGATGGCGTTTTTGGCGGGCCATAGGGTAACGGTACTGCCAAAGCGTTCCCGAAACACTTTAAATGAAATGACCAGATCGGCCGCCAACACCGTGCGGTCGGATTTTTTATCTTCCGAACGAATGCGCGCCGCAGCACACCACGGCAAAAATTCGGGATATTTTTCCACATCTGCAACCAGTGCGTACATCTGTGCAGCGCTGAACGGCATGGTGCGTATTTCAGAATGTTTTGGCATTGCGGCCTTTTGGCTGGTGACTCGGGCTGATCAATACGTAAACTGCACTGGGAAATGCAAGGGGAAGACATGCCGCACCGTCCATATGAAATAGACAAAATGATCTCGGCCAAAACCATTGCCGCCCGCATAGAAGATTTGGCCCGTGAAATTGAAATCGCTTACAAAGGCACAGACAAACTGGTGGTGGTCGGACTGTTACGTGGCTCTTTTGTCTTCATCGCTGATCTTGTGCGCGAAATTGACATGAATATCGAAGTCGATTTCCTCGAAGCATCTTCCTACGGTGACGGTATGGAAAGCAGCCGAGAGGTGCGCATTCTCAAAGATCTGCGCGGAAAAATTTCCGGTCAGGACGTGCTGGTAGTGGAAGATATCGTCGACACCGGCTTTACCCTGAAACACGTGGTGAACCTGCTACAATCACGAAATCCGCGCAAACTAAAAACCATCGCGCTGCTGGACAAACCCACCCGCCGAGAGGTGGACGTGAAAGCCACCTGGACCGGCTTTGAAATTCCCGACGAATTTGTCGTCGGGTATGGCATTGATTTTGCTCAGCGAAACCGGAATCTGCCCTATATCGGCAAAGTCCGGTTCACCTAATTCGCAAATACAGTGTCAGCTTGCCGGAATGATCGGCGCTGCTACGCTTTGGGTGGACAATGCCGCAGCAACCAGAAGCAGTAAAAACACCTCCGCCACGCCAAATCCAACACCTGCAGCTGATTGTGTGGCCAGAACAAGTTCATCAGCATCCATCAACGGTGCTTTTGCCCCATCCGCGTAAGCTGTCTGAGACATTGCGAGCGACACAGCCAGAACGGCGGTTATTTTTTTGATTTGCATAATTTATCCTGTCTTGTTGATTGTAAAAAACTCGCAACACGGCCACCAATTGAATTCCTGCCAAATCTGGCATTTAGCATGTTATAGAGACAATTCAGGTAAAATATTGACCAATTGTGGGCAACCACCAATATTTTTCGAATGGCCAAATCCGCCAAGCGGGTTAAGCTGATTTCGTAATTTTCAGGCAGTAAAACCAATCAGAACCGACAATGACGATTGGGATGGAATAAAAACTAGTCTGAAATAATTATAGGCACAGCAGCACTTTGCGTTGACAAGGCCGCGGCGACCAGAAGCAGCAAAAACACCTCTGCAACACCAAACCCCGTACCGACTGCAGATTGCGTGGCAATCACCAACTCATCTGCGTCCATCACCGGCGCTTTTGCTTCATGGGCATAGGCCGACTGTGTCAATGCTACAGAAACCGCCGTCACAACGGTCATTTTTTTGAGGTTCATAATATTTCCTGTCTTATTGGTTCATATAATAATCGTAACACGGTCACTAATTGAAATTCTGCCAGTTTTGGCATTTAGTATTAAATAGGTACAATTCAGGTAAAATTTCGACCAAATTATGAGCATTCGTCAGTTCCTCCGCATGGCCAAATGGGCCCGGCATCCGCCCTCGGCCAAACGGGTCAGGCTTGTGCTGGGCGTCGTAGCAGCTTGTTTAGCACTGGTTTTACTTGAATGGATGTTTGGTTGGCCCGACTGGCTTACCCTACAGGGCCCGACACGTCCCAGATTTATACGATGATCACATTTTCAGATCAGTAATCGCATAACCGCCCGTTTCAGGTCTTTCGTATGCATCGGCCTGATACCAAGATAAATTTTAGGTTACCCGTCATTCTTTGGGCTACACATTCCCTGGCTTTTGGCTATCATTTCCCGGCTCATGTAAATTTGAGCTAAAGGGAGAACAACAATGATTAAAAAAATATTAATTGGTGCCACGGTGTTAGCAATTACCGCAACCGGCGTTTTAGCAGCCAGCCACAGTGGCCCGTTTGCGGGTGAAATAACAGCCCGCAAGTCTCACATGCAGCTTTATCTGCATAACCTTGGTATTCTCGGGGGCATGGCGAAGGGCGCAATTGAATACAACCCGGATGCCGCCTCCGCTGCCGCTGCAAATCTGGCTGCTTTGGCAAAACTTAATCAATCCAGTTACTGGCCCGTTGGTTCAGACTCATTTGGCGCGGAAAACACCCGTGCATTGCCTGTTATCTGGGATAAATTCCCCGATGTAGCGGCCAAAGGTGCAGCACTGGTTCAGGCCACCGCCGCGATGGAAACTGTCGCCGGCAACGGTCTTGCTGATTTACAGGCAGCAATGGGACCCCTGGGTGGGGCCTGTGGTGCCTGTCATAAAGCCTATCGTGAACCCCAGTGACACTACAGTTTGTTAACGGGTTCACCTGTATGCTCATAAGCCTGAGTATCCAGTGAAGCTTGTTAAATGGTTGGTAGCAGTGCTGGTTTTGGCCGGCACTGCTACATTTATCCTGACATTACCTGAAAAAGTCGATCCTGGTTCTCTTACCGGCCTGACCCCGAACGTTATTGCAGGTGAACAGGTATTCATTGCCGGGGGCTGCGCCTCCTGTCACGGCGCCCCGGATGCCACCCGAAAAACCCGTTTGGAATTGACCGGCGGCCTTTCTTTCGTCAGCGATTTCGGTACATTTTACGCCCCGAACATTTCACCCGATCCCGCAAATGGTATCGGCAACTGGACAGCGCTTGATCTGGCCAGCGCCATGCGCAACGGAACCTCACCGGACGGGCAACACTATTTTCCGGTTTTCCCCTATAATTCTTACGCTCAGACAACATTTCAGGACATCGTTTCGCTTTTCGCCTATCTGCAGACCCTGCCGGCAATGCCCAACAGCAACCGCCCCCATGACCTAAAATTCCCGTTTAATATCCGCGCTTCACTGGGGGGCTGGAAACTATTGTTCCAACGCCGTGACTGGATGCTTGAAACAGTTGACACACCACAACTTATCAGGGGCCGCTATCTGGTGGAAACCCTTAGCCATTGCGCAGAATGCCATACCGCCCGAAACGTGCTTGGTGGGTTGGACAGATCAAAATGGCTGGCCGGTGCACCAAACCCCACGGGGCGCGGCACAATACCAAACATCACAGCGGCAAAACTGACATGGTCAGATGCAGATGTCCTGAATTATTTCAAAACCGGATTCACCCCGGATTTTGATACAGTTGGTGGCCTAATGGCCGAAGTAGTTGAAAACCTTGCCCAATTGCCCGACGACGATTTGCTGGCAATCATTGCTTATTTGCGGGCGATCCCCGCCATTCAATAAGCTGCTAAACCCGCCCAAGTTTGCGCTGGCGTGCCGCACGCAACTGGGCAAAGTCATCCCCCGCATGGTAACTTGACCGGGTCAAAGGCGACGCCGAAACCATCAAAAACCCTTTGCCATAGGCTGCGGTTTCATAGGATTTGAACTCCTCCGGTGTCACAAAGCGCGCCACTGCATGGTGCTTTGGCGTTGGCTGCAAATATTGCCCAATGGTCAGAAAATCCACACCCGCCGCGCGCATGTCATCCATCACCTGCAACACACCCTGTCTGTCCTCACCCAATCCAACCATGATGCCGGATTTTGTAAACATGCCGGGGTCAATTTCCTTAACCCGTTGCAGCAATCGCAATGAATGGAAATACCGGGCGCCGGGGCGAACTTCAGGATACAGCCCGGGCACTGTCTCCAGATTATGATTGAAAACGTCAGGACCGGATTGCACAACTGTTTCAACAACTTCCGGCGCACATTTAAGAAAGTCCGGGGTCAGAATCTCGATTGTTGTGCCAGGTGCCTGCGCCCGAATGGCCCGTATCGTCTGGGCAAAATGTTCCGCCCCGCCATCGGCAATATCATCACGATCCACAGACGTGACAACCACATGCTTCAGCCCCAGTTTTTTCACCGCATCCGCCACCCGACCCGGCTCAAAAACATCCAGACCTTCCGGCGGTTTACCGGTGGCAATATTACAAAACGAACAGGAACGTGTGCAAACCTCCCCCATGATCATCATGGTGGCATGCCCCTGGGACCAACATTCCCCCACATTGGGGCAGCTGGCTTCCTGACAAACGGTGACCAGATTATTCGCTTTCAGAATATCGCGCGTCGCCTTGTAACCGGCTGAATTTGGGGCCTTAACCCTGATCCAGTCAGGTTTACGCAAGGGTGCATTATCTGGTCTATGCGCCTTTTCCGGGTGGCGTTGGTCGGGTTTGCTGAGATCGCGCACGAAAAATTCCCCTTATCCTGAAACTTATTCAAGAAGTATTGAAAATAATCCGCATTGGCAAACTGCCTTTACGCAACTCCGCCCTGCAATTTGGGCATAACAAGAAAAGGCGTGGGATTACACCACGAGGGACAACATGGGAAAGAAAATGATCGCCGAACTGATCGGCACATTCATACTGGTTATTTTTGGCTGCGGTGCGGCCGTGTTAATGGGGGAACAAATCGGAATGCTGGGAATATCGCTGGCATTCGGGTTTTCAATCGTCGCGGCGGCCTATTCCATCGGTGCCATCTCGGGTGCTCACCTTAACCCGGCGGTTTCGTTTGGCATGGTTACAGCGGGCCGCATGAGCTTTAGCGACTTTATCAGCTACAGCATTGCTCAGATCGCCGGCGCTATTTTAGCCGCAGGTGTTCTGCTGATGATCGCTTCGGGAAAGGCAGACTATTCTGTGGCTGAAAACGGTCTTGGACAAAATGGATTTGGTGCCGGCTACCTTGGCGAATATTCCCTGTTCTCGGCGCTGCTCTTTGAACTTGTGATGACCTTCCTGTTTGTAACTGTCATTCTTGGCGCCACACAAAACGGCGCCCCTGCGGCCATGGCCGGGCTGGCAATCGGCCTGACACTGGCCGCCATCCACCTTGTTGGCATTAATGTCACCGGCGTTTCAGTAAACCCTGCCCGTTCTATCGGGCCGGCAATATTTGCAGGTACCAAGGCATTGGCCGACCTGTGGGTGTTCATCGTCGCCCCGCTTGCAGGTGGGGCTCTGGCAGGGGTTGTCTATTCAATGGGCGTCACCAGCGCCGAAGAATAATGAACAACGCCTGATTACAAATTAATATACCCGGCCGGCCTTTTATTTTCGGCCGGGTAAATCAGCCAATCATGCCACTGTTTCCCGACCTGTCGTAATGCTGCTTCAAACGCTGCAAAGCGATGCGCAGTACAACTTTGCCCGATCGTGCAGACCATCCCATGCGCTTTTCCGCGGCCTCCAGCCCTTCCAGATAACAACAAACCCGTAACACTACATCGCCCAGCCCGGGTCCCAACGCCCGCAGAGCTTTGGATACCCTTTGCCGGGCGCCATCTGAAGCATCTGAAACCACTGCCTCAACAATTGTTCCGGGTTCCGGGCCATCCCCTAAATATTGTTCCCAGTTTTGCGCCGGCTTTGGCCCCATCTGGGCCACTTCGAAATCTTCACGCAAACGTTCAGCAACACTCACCAGTTCTGCACTCAGGAATGGGTTGCCGCCTTTGTCTTTGCGCCGCGCCATCGCACTGATGGGGGACTCAGAATAGGAATACCGACCTTGTGTTTCGGCGTTTGCAGGCCCAACAGGACGACCTGTATCAAAATGGACAGCCCCCTCCGAGAAACCATTTCGTGCGCCATCATGTTTGGCCAAAAGCGCCTTTAACGCTACACGCCCTGAATTGGTGATCTGATAGCGCGAAATACGACCAGGAACCGCACAACTGATCCAGTCTTTCAGGGCCATCGCCTGTGCAACCGGTCGATCTACCACTGCTGTACGAACCGTCCTGCCCTCCTGCACATCACGAACCACCACTGCTTTCTCAAGGTCTGCGGCAACGGCCAAACACGCGCCCGGTTCACATAAACGCCGTAAAATACGACGCCCCTCACGCTCCAGTGTTTCATCATCTGGGGACGTTTTAGAAAACCGGATCTGCTGGGTCATAAATGGGGCATCCTTTTCAATATGTTTTTGTGGGTTATTTGGGCAATGGGCCGCGCTGGTCAGTTGCTCAAGCGCGCCATCGATAAGGGGATCATCTCTGCGCTTTTCCATTTTTTGCACCTGCCGCAAGATTGTTGATGCATGGCAACCCGCTGTTTTCGCCAATCCACGGATCGAACTGCCGGTTTCAATATGAAGGATGTAATGCACCGCCTGTACCGGAACCCACCTGGGAAATCCCGCAAATGGACCCAGACAAATACCCTGACCATCCTGCTCATAACCATGACTATACATGTCACTATTTGTGACCCCCAAAACAACATAAAACAGGTGCGCAGAACTTAATGACACCCGTAATTTAATTTACCCAGTAGACTCTACCTAAGGTTGTAATCGTTACTGCTTCGTTAATTTATCACTGACAATTGGTTATTGTTTGTAAACGTAAAATATTACGAAAACCTCCGCCCGCTTTCCCCGATAAATACGCAACACCCGCTTAGACCGTGAATAATGCTCCCAATCAAAAATGGGAAACTCACATGACCGACTTTTTACAGATACTAAAGCAGTTGCACCGCCCAAGAATGTTAATCCGGGCAGCAAATTTTGGTTTGCAGGAATACAATCGTGACCGGGATCTTAAACGGGTGATGAAAACAGCATCTGCCCCACCGCCGGCACGGGCCGTAAACAGCCTGATGACAGAAGAAGCTGAACTGGAAGAAAACCGGCAAAAAGGCGGCGCTGACTATAGCGTTAGCCGTCACGTTGAGGTTCTGATTGCACTAATGGCCGAGGCCCGGTTACTGATGGGCCGCCAACAGAATGCCTAGCAGGTATTGTTAGACAAAAGCATCCGGGACGCTGGCTTTTTTGCGCGCAACATAATCCGTCAAAGCCTCATGTATTGCCGGATCAAGTGGCGGCGGTTGATAGTTATCCAGCAGCCTCTTAACCCGGATCGCCGCCAGCGCCTGTGTATCCATTGCACCGTCATCTTCCCAGGTCTCATAGGGCTTGTAATCCAACACTTCAGAACGCCAAAATGCATCTTTGAAATTCGCCTGCGTGTGGGCACAACCCAAATAGTGTCCACCGGGCCCAACTTCGCGCAGGGCATCCATCGCCTGACCATTTTCACTGATATCAATACCCCTGGCTACATGGTGTAAAATCCCCAGCTGATCGGCATCCATCACAAACTTCTCATAGCTGCTGACCAGCCCACCCTCCAGCCAGCCACATGAATGCAACATGAAATTGACCCCGGCCAATAGCGCAACATTCAATGAATTGGCGGTTTCATATCCGGCCTGCGCATCCGGCAATTTGGATCCGCAAAATGAGCCCCCCGATCGGTACGGCAGCCCCATCCGGCGCGCCAGTTGCCCGGCCCCATAGGTGATCTGCGCCGCCTCGGGCGTGCCAAAGGTCGGCGCCCCTGAATTCATGTCAATCGACGTCACAAACGCCCCGAAAATCACCGGGGCTCCGGGGCGGATCAACTGCGAATAGGCCACACCGGCCATAACTTCCGCCAACACCTGGCTCAGCGTGCCCGCCACTGAAACCGGCGCCATTGCGCCGCCAACAATAAACGGTGAAATAATGCAGGCCTGATTGGCCCGCGCATAAACCTCCAGCGCGCCCATCATGATACTGTCAAATGTCAGCGGTGAATTGATGTTAATCAGACTGGTCATCACCGTGTTCTGGTCTACAAAATCCGCACCAAACAGCAGCTTTGACATCTCAACCGAATCCACCGCCCGCTCCGGTTCCGTCACCGATCCCATATAGGGTTTGTCCGACAGGGTCATATGGGCCAGCAACATATCCAGATGCCGCTTGTTCACCGCAACATCTGTGGGTTCACACACCGTACCCCCGGAATGATGCACCCATTTGGACATATAGGTCAGCTTCACGAAATTCTGGAAATCCGCCATCGTGGCATAGCGCCGCCCGCCGGCGATATCGCGCACGAATGGCGGGCCATAAACCGGGGCCAGCACCAGATTGCGCCCGCCAATTTCAACATTGCGCTCCGGGTTGCGGGCATGCTGGGTGATCATCGACGGTGCAGTGGCACATAGTTTGCGCGCCAACCCACGCGGAATATGCACCCGCTCCCCCTGAATATCCGCCCCCGCCTCGCGCCAAACCTCAAGCGCGGCAGGATTGTCGACAAAATTGACGCCGATTTCTTCCAGAACAATTTCGGCATTCGCCTCAATAACTTCCAGTGCTTCCTCGTTCAGCATTTCATAATTGGGAATACCGCGTTCAATAAATCTTGCGGTCTCTATCTTCAGTGTTGTACGTTCCGCCCGACGCGCCGCGCCACCGCCACCCCGTGTCCGACGACCTGTTCTTACTTCAGACATTTCCACACCTTTTGTTCGAAAAATATTGAACCGGTCTCCTATTAACATTCCAGACCCAACGCCATAAGCAAAATCCGCCTGCTCAGCCCTGAAAACGACATTTTGGCCGATCCCCCCAATTCCCAATGCAATTGTTCAGCTCATTGCAACTGTACCGCTGCCAATTGCTTGCACTTGGCCAGAACCGGGCCTAATCAACCTCCATGCAAAATAAATCCCATGATCGCCTCCTTATCATCGACTTTGGCAGCCAGGTTACGCAACTTATAGCCCGTCGCTTAAGAGAGCTTAACGTCTATTGCGAAATTCACCCCTATCAGAACGTCACCGACGGGTTTCTTGACCAGTTCGCGCCCAAAGCAATCATCCTTTCCGGCGGCCCAGCCAGCGTATTTGACGCAGGCGCACCCCATCCGCCGGCGTCGGTTTTCACCCGCAACATTCCGGTTCTG
>CAZETX010000006.1:0-75954 GCA_964514925.1 uncultured Marinosulfonomonas sp. | reverse complement strand
ACCCGAACCCGAACCCGAACCCGAACCCGAACCCGAACCCGAACCCGAACCCGAACCCGAAGTGCCGGCGCGCACCCGGGCAGAATCTGTGGGTATTGCCCCGGCACTTGCTGCCTTGGATGCCGCTCAGGAAAGTTCGGCGAAAGACATCAAAAAACCCGGCCTCATGGGTCGTCTTCTGGGCCGCAAGGAAAAGAAAACCGTCATCCGGCGAGAGCTGGACGATGACATGCTGGAAAGCCTGGAAGAGCTGTTGATCAGTGCGGACATGGGTGTCGATACCGCCCTGCGGGTCACCGCCAACATGGCCGAAGGCAGGTTTGGCAAAAAACTTTCCGCCAATGAAATCAAACAGTTGCTGGCTGCTGAAATCACCCGGATCATGGAACCCGTCGCTAAACCCATGCCACTTTACCCTAAAAAACCACAGGTGGTTTTGGTGGTTGGCGTCAACGGCTCGGGCAAAACCACCACCATCGGTAAGCTCGCCAGCCAGTTCAAAGCAGCCGGAAAATCCGTGGTCATCGCCGCCGGTGACACCTTCCGCGCCGCAGCCGTTGAACAATTGCAGGTCTGGGGCGATCGCGCCGGCGTGCCGGTTCTAACCGCCCCGGAAGGCTCTGATCCGGCCTCACTTGCCTATGAAGCCATGGAAATTGCCGAACGTGATGGCGCCGATCTGCTGATGATCGACACCGCTGGCCGGCTGCAAAACCGCACCGATCTGATGGAAGAACTGTCCAAGATCGTCCGCGTCATCCGCAAAAAAGACGACACCGCGCCGCATAATACCCTGCTGGTTCTGGATGCAACCACCGGCCAGAACGCGCTTAATCAGGTCGATGTGTTTCAGAAAATTTCCGACGTTTCGGGCCTTGTAATGACCAAACTGGACGGCACCGCCAAGGGCGGCGTTCTGGTGGCGCTGGCTGACAGGTTCGCCCTGCCGATCCATGCCATCGGGGTCGGTGAACAAATCGACGATCTGGACGCATTTGACCCCGAAGAATTCGCCCGCGCCTTGACGGGGTTGGTCGATTAGCCAATAAACCCCGAACCGGGGGCGGTTGAAAGTTGGTAAAATGATTTTTCGCAGACCCCTCATGGCCCTTTTCATCGGCCTGCTACTAAATACACCGGTAACAGCCCAAAGCGTTCTGCGCCTTGACGGCGACAAATGCACCAGCGGCCTGAAAACACTCGCGGCCCGTATCAACGCCCAAATTACCCCGGACGGCCCGCCAAGACGCGTCGCTGGAAAATGTACCGCCAGCAACATTCGCGCCAGCAACACCTTGGGCGGGGTTGAACTGAACATACAACAATTGCGCTGGAACAGCACCGGCCTGACACCGCTGGAAACCGGCGAAATTCCCCGACAACTGGTAATGGAAATCACAGGCATCAGTTTCAGAAATTTCCCCGAAGATGACCCGGCATGGCAGTTTCTGGCCAAATACGCCCGGGCAGGTAAAAGTTTTGACGTGGAAATTCGAACCTCATTCCGGCCCGAAGAACGGGAACTGGAACTGCACCGGCTGGAACTTGATTTTGGCAATGGAAACAAAGCAGTAGCCTCGGGCGACCTGACCAATTTCAGCCCGAACCTGCTGTCCCAAAGCCGGGTGTTAACGCTGGCCATTGCCACCAGCCGTCTGGATGTCACCGTCAACGGCAATGCGCGATTTGGCAAAGACATCGCGAAACTTATCCTTGCCAGCATTGCCCAAGATGACCGCCCGCCACCAGGGCTAAGGGGTTTACAATCTTGGCTGCGACAGGCCGCCACTCAAAATTTCCGCGCCATTTTGCCGGACCGGTCATGGCAATCCATGAACCGCCTGATCGACACCGTGCCAAACCCCTCGGGCAGCGTCACACTGGCACTGCGCCCGGATCAACCAATGCTTTTGCTGCAACTATTTGCCCTGTCCCGTGGCGGTGATGTGAAAAAGGTACTGGACGGCGCGGGCCTGACACTTGAATATGCCCCGGGGGTCGGCGGCTAATCTGCCCAACCCGATAATCTCAGGGGTAACAGGTGCTAAGTGACTGGCTGATTTCCCTTGAGGGCACCCAGGCCGGCCACCGCGCCGCCCTTGGCCTGGCCCTGTTGGCCGCCGTGCTGCATGCCCTGTTTGGCGCCTTGCAAAAGGGCCGCCATGATCCGTGGTTAACACGCGGCGCCATCGATATCTGCTATTTCGCCATGGCCGTGCCGTTCGCGCTGTTCGTCGTGCCCTGGCCAGAACCCCATATGTGGCCGATTTTCGCGGTCGTTGTGCTGATCCATATCGGCTACAAAATGGCCCAGGCCCACACCTATACCAAGGGCGCCTATACCGTGGTTTACCCGGTGGTGCGCGGCACCAGCCCGGTGTTTACCGTGTTTGGTGCCTATTTGTTGTTTGGCGAAGTCTTCGCACCAGCTCAATGGCTTGGCGTGTTGGTGCTGGTCGCTGGAATATTCGGGCTGGCGGGCTATAACCTGCGCCATACCCAACTGAACCGCGACACCCTTGTCCCGGCCCTTATGATGGCGGTGCTGACCGGCGGCTTTGTGGCGCTTTATACCACCTATGACGCCTACGGCATCCGCGCCACCGCCGATCCGTTTACCTTTCTGGCGTGGTTCTTTTTGCTGGACGGAATAACCATGCCGATCCTGGCCTATCGCCGCTGGCAAAGGATGGAAAATCACCCAACCCTTGGCCCGCTATTTGCGCGCGGCTTCATTGGCGCGATTGTTGCGATCTTCAGTTTTGGCTCAATCCTGCTGGCCACCCGTCTGGATAATGTCGGGCAGGCGGCGGTTCTGCGTGAAACCAGTGTGGTTTTTGCGGCTTTGATCGGTTGGTTATTGTTGAAAGAACGGGTAGGTCGCGTGCAACTGGCACTTATGACATTGATTGCAGCCGGCGCTGTGATAGTTGAACTGGGCGGTTAATGAGGTACGGCATGGGCGAAAAGCAAATAAATCCAATTACCAAACTGGCCCTTGAAATGGGCCCGATTGTACTGTTTTTCATTCTGTATATCCGCCTGCGGGATCGTACATTTGATATTGGCGGTACTGAGTATACCGGCTTTATTGTTGTCACGGCCCTTTTCATCCCACTGATCGCCCTGTCCACTTTCATTCTGTACCGGCTGACCGGGAAACTGGCGAAAATGCAGATCGCGACATTGGTTTTGGTGACCGTTTTTGGCGGCTTGACGGTTTATTTCAACGATGAACGTTTTTTCAAAATGAAGCCGACGATCATTTATCTGCTGTTCGGCGGGGCTTTGGGGGTCGGGCTGTTGCGCGGTAAATCTTATCTTGAATACATGATGGGGGAGTTGATGCCACTTGAACCTGCTGGCTGGATGATCCTGACCAAACGCATGATGCTGTTCTTTTTCACGCTCGCAGTTTTGAACGAAGCCATTTGGCGTAGTTTCAGCACCGACACATGGGTCAGTTTCAAAACCTTTGGCCTGCCCATTGCCATATTCGTATTTTTCATGACCCAGGGGCGATTAATGGCAAAACATGGCCGCACAGATGAGGCGGATGAAAAATCTTGAGGTAAGATTTTTGCCTGCGGCACGAGTATTTTTGCAAATAAAAAGCCGGTAGAGAATTAACCTTTTTGGCCAAACAGGATTTTCTGCGCGGCTTCTTCTTCACCTTTTTCAAGCTTACGATCCCGCAACTCGGCGCCGACCGCGCGCCCGGCAATCACAGCTTTTCGCGCGCCCAGCTCATCCAGCCAGCGTTTCAGGTGTGGGCGCTCATCCAAAGATTGCTCTTGCCCCTTCCAGCCGGAAACCCAGCCCCACAGCGCCATATCCGCAATTGAATAGAAATCACCGGCAACATATTGGTTGCCCGCCAATCGTGTATCCAGCACCCGGTAAAGCCGCCCCACCTCATTTTTATAGCGTTCCTTGGCGTAGGGCAGATCATGGGGTGGGGTCATAGAGGGTGCATATTTCATAAAATGATGCGCCTGTCCGGCCATCGGCCCAACACCCCCCATTTGCCACATCAGCCATTCATCCACCGCGATCCGGTCACGTTCGGTTTCGCCATAAAAAGCACCGGTTTTGCGGGCCAGATATTGCAGGATCGCACCGCTTTCAAAGATCGAAATTGGCGCACCGTCCGGCCCGTCCGGATCAGTTATGGCCGGCATCCGGTTATTGGGCGAAATTTTCAGAAACCCCGGCGCAAACTGATCCCCGGCGCCGATATCAACATAAGTAACCCGGTACGGCAGCCGCATTTCTTCCAGTGCGATAGATATTTTCCAGCCGTTCGGTGTGGGCCAGTAGAATAATTCAATGTCTTCGGTCATGGTTGTCTCCGGTCAATGCGCTATAGATGTCGCTTTTTCACCGATCGGCAAGGGCCAATCCTTGACCCGTTAAAATTTTGCCGCTACTGCCTGTCCCGTGGCGATTTGTTTACCGGATTGCGGGCCACGTTAAACATGCCGCTAAAGAGGTCAGGGATGCAAATCGCCCCGACCCCTCCGGTGTCGGGGTTTTTTAATGCGCAAAGGGGCGAGAAAAATGGCAAAGAACTGGAAAAACCGCACCAAACTGGTGCATTCAGGAACGCGGCGCAGCCAATATGGTGAGGTCAGCGAAGCGATATTTCTGACCCAGGGCTTCGTCTATGAAAACGCCCAGGCCGCCGAGGCTCGTTTTATCGAAATCGGCGATGATGAATTCATTTACGCCCGTTATGGCAACCCAACCGTGCGGATGTTTGAAGAACGCATCGCCGCCCTTGAAGGGGCGGAAGACGCCTTTGCAACTGCCTCAGGCATGGCAGCCGTTAACGCCGCCCTGATGTCGGTATTAAAGGCCGGTGACCACGTGGTATCCTCACGTGCCCTGTTCGGATCCTGCCTGTATATTCTGGAAGATGTATTGTCGCGTTTCGGGGTGGATGTCAGCTTTGTTGATGGCGCTGATCTGGATCAGTGGCGCGCCGCCATGCGCCCGGATACCCGCGCGGTATTCCTTGAAACCGTTTCCAACCCGACGCTGGAAGTTATTGATCTGAAAGCGGTTTGTGACATTGCCCATGGGGTGGGCGCGCTGGTGATTGCCGACAATGTATTCGCCACGCCAATCTATTCATCTGCCATTGAATGCGGCGTCGACATGGTGGTTTATTCCACCACCAAACATGTGGACGGGCAGGGTCGTTGCCTGGGCGGGGTGGTTCTGGGCAGCAAGGAACTGATCCGCTCAACCGTTGAACCCTTCCTGAAACACACCGGCGGCGCCATGAGCCCGTTTAACGCCTGGGTGATGCTGAAATCACTGGAAACCCTTGATCTGCGGGTGCGCGCGCAAACTGCCACGGCAGCCGCAACAGCAAAGGCACTGGCCGGCCATGACAAACTGCACCGCATGCTCTATCCGCACCATCCCAGCCATCCGCAGGTTGATCTGGCGCGCACCCAGATGGAAGCCGGCGGCACGGTTCTGACAATTGACATCAAAGGCGGCAAAGACGCCGCGTTCCGGTTTCTGAACGCATTGCAGATTTTCATCATTTCCAACAACTTTGCCGACGCCAAAAGCATCGTCACCCACCCGGCGACCACCACCCACCAACGCCTTAGCGAAGAACAGCGCCAGCAACTCGGCATCACCCCGGGGCTGGTGCGTGTATCATTGGGGCTTGAAGACCCGCAGGACCTGATCGATGATCTGCTACAGGCATTGTCCAGGGCCTGATGGTCAGAATTTTCGTTTTAAGTTTGGGGTTTGGCGCCAGATCGCCTAGATAACCCCGTGAACAGGTAATCTGGGGACGACCCGATGGATATGCGAACCGATAAGTCTGAAAAGCACAGCGACCGTACCGCCGCGCAAAACGCGCTTGCGACCCTGCAGAACTGGGCCCGCACCGCCACCCCAACCGAAATTGCCGAACTGCATCCGCTTATCTCGCGGCTGTTGCCGGATCAGGATATCGGCAACTACCCGGCGCTGATCCGCGCCTATCCGGAAGAATTTGAGGTTGATGAAGCCTACCGCGCCAGCCTGCCCGATCTGCAAAACGGCCCCGAAAGCCTGATCAAGGGCGCGCGCCGCCACATTGAACATGTCGGCATCTCCAATTTCCGCCTGCCGATCCGCTTTCACACCCGTGATGGCGGTGACATCACGCTGGAAACCTCGGTCACCGGCACGGTGTCCCTTGATGCCGGCAAAAAGGGCATCAACATGTCCCGGATCATGCGCTCATTTTATCGCCACGCCGAAGAAACCTTTAGCTTTGACGTCATCGAAACCACGCTTGACGCCTATAAAACCGATCTGGACAGCTTTGACGCCCGCATCCAGATGCGGTTTTCCTTCCCGATGAAGGTCAAAAGCCTGCGCTCGGGCCTAAGCGGCTTTCAGTATTACGATATCGCGCTGGAACTGGTGGAAACCGGTGGCGTGCGTAAGAAAATCATCCATCTGGATTATGTCTATTCCTCCACCTGCCCCTGCTCGCTGGAACTGTCTGAACACGCCCGCCAACAGCGCGGGCAACTGGCAACCCCCCATTCACAGCGCTCTGTGGCGCGGATTTCGGCGGTGATGGATTGCGAAGGCCCCTGCCTTTGGTTTGAAGACCTGATCGATTATTGCCGCGAAGCAGTGCCAACCGAAACCCAGGTGATGGTCAAACGCGAAGACGAACAGGCCTTTGCAGAACTGAACGCTGCCAATCCGATATTCGTCGAAGACGCCGCGCGCCTGTTCTCCGAACAGTTGCAAAACGAACCCCGGATCGGTGATTTCCGCATCATCACCAGCCATCAGGAAAGCCTGCACAGCCATGACGCCGTGTCGATCCTGTCCGAGGGTGATACCTTTGCCAATGAAAGCCTGGACCCTAAACTGTTCAACACATTGTTCCATGTAGGTTAAGCTGAATTCGCTCTAGGAATGCAACCCTTTCAATAACTTACCCATCAATCGCCCCAGCGTTTCCTGTTCATTAACTGTCAGCGCCGACATGAAACAGGTTTCGTTATCCAGATGCGCCACCAATGCATCCTCCACCAGATAGCGGCCTTTTTTGGTCAGACCCACCAACGTACCACGCCGGTCATCCGGGTTCGCAAAGCGTTCAATCAGCTTGGCCTTTTGCAACCGATCCAGCCGCGCCGTCATCCCGCCGGATGACATCATGGTGGCATCAAACAGCTGGGTCGGCGACAGTCGGTAAGGTTCCCCGGACCGGCGAATGGTGGCAAGCACGTCAAATTCCCCTGGTTGCAGATCAAACTCGGCAAACAGCGGTGTCAGATAGCCGCGTTCAATGATTTGCGCGGTTTCCAACAGACGCCCGACAACCGCCATGGGGCGATAATCCGGCCCCGGCAGTTCGGTTTGCCATTGGGTTACAGCGGTTTCAGCTCGGTCCATTTGTAAATTTACCTTGACATAAAGATACTTTATGAAAAGATAATAACGACTGATCAAAGGCAACACAATGAAAAATTCACCTGTTCCAACGGCTCTTGGCACGGCGCCAACAGCTGGTGCCGGGCTGATCCCGATCCTGTTGCTTTTCCTCGTCGGCGCGATGATAGCGATATCCGTTAACCTGTCCAAACTGGTGGCGGATATCGGGGCCCCGGTGTTCTGGCTTTTGTCCTTTGCGCTGGCAGGGGCAGGGGTGCTGATTCTGCTTCTGGCGGCGTTTCTCGGACAGCTGCAGGGCAATATTTGGCGTGTGCTGCCCTATAGCATCGGCGCGGCGATATTTCTGGCCGTGCCCACTGTGCTAAGCTTTCTGGCGGTCGCCCATGTCGGGGCCAGCTTTCTGTCACTGGTCTACGCCTTCCCGGTGCTGTTCACCTACGCATTGGCGGTTGCCTTAGGCATGGATCGCCTGAAGGGGGGCAAGGTAACTGGCGTGTTTTGCGGTCTGGCCGGGGGGCTGATTTTGGCACTGGCAAAAATTGAAACACTTCAGGCAACCGGCTGGCTGGCAATTGCGGCATCCATCCCGGTTATCGTTGCCCTGGGCAATATTTACCGAACCCGGTTTTGGCCACATTCTGCCAGTGCTGTTTTGCTGTCAGGTGTGACACTGCTCATGTCGGGATTATTGCTCGGTATTCCGGCAAGCGTGATTGAGGGCACTGAAATCCAGCAGCTTTGGCAACAACCGGCGCCGTTGATCCTGCTGCTCCTGAACATGTCGGTATTTGCCGTTCAGTTTGTTTTCTATTTTCTGTTGCAGCGTCTGGCGGGCCCGACCTACCTTAGCCAGATCGGTGCGGTCGGGGCAGCACTTGGGGTGGCCATCGCTGTAATTGTATTCAACGAACCATTGCCGCAAAATTTTACAATGGCGATGGTGCTGATCGCTGCCGGGGTGGTATTGTTCCAGATAGCGGCCATTCGGAAAAATCCTTAATTTTCCGTTACATCACCGTTTTCGGCCGGTTTCCTGAAAATCGGCCGGATTTGGGGGCAAAAACCGTGTTACAAAGCTTAAACACCCCCCCAAAATCTTGTTACAAAGCTTAAAGAACGCCCCGATATTCGTTGATTGCTTGACACTGGCGATGCTCCTCGCCAAGCCTTCATCCCATGTTGGATTTACGCCCAGTTGGATATGTAATCGGTCTGCTCATTGCCGCCCTTGGCGCGACAATGTTGTTTCCGATGCTGATCGATATCGCCGAAGGTGCCGGTCACTGGACGGCCTTTTTTGAAGCATCAGTAATTTCTATTGTGGTCGGGGGATTGGTGGCGCTGGCCTGTGCAAACGGCGTCAAACGCAGCCTTACCATTCAACAAACGTTTCTTTTGACCACCGGCGTTTGGGTGGCATTACCGTTGTTTGGTGCGATCCCGTTTATGACCGGCGCAACGCAAGCCAGCTTTACAAATGCAATGTTTGAGGCAATGTCAGGCCTGACAACGACCGGATCCACTGTGTTAACCGGCCTTGATGATCTACCCAAAGGGTTATTGTTCTGGCGGGCTCTGTTGCAATGGATTGGTGGCGTCGGGATCATTGTTGTGGCGATGGTTTTCCTGCCTGAATTACGGGTCGGAGGCATGCAGATATTTCGCTCAGAAGCCTTTGATACCCTTGGAAAAATTCTACCCCGCGCCACCGAAATTGCGTCTCGGATATCCGTGATCTATTTCACCCTGACCATTGCCTGTGCCTTCGCTTATCTGGCAATGGGAATGACGCCTTTTGATGCCACAACCCACGCCATGACTACCATGTCAACAGGTGGGTTTTCCAACTATGACGCGTCGTTTCGAACCTTCACCACCGGTGAAGAATATATTGCCACAGTCTTCATGATCCTCGCGGCTTTGCCTTTTGTGCGCTACGTACAATTGTTGAACGGTACGGCGCAACCACTGTTGAAAGATCCACAAATACGGGGTTTTTTGATGACGCTGGCAATTATCGTCGGGATGTTGGCCTTTTGGCATTGGGGGCTGGGTGGGGCAAATAAAGACGCCAGTTTCCGTGAAATTCTGTTCAACGTTGCCTCGATTATGACCGGTACAGGATACGCCAGTGTTGACTATACGCTATGGGGCCCTTTCGCGGTTGCGGTGTTTTTCTTCATTGGTCTTATTGGCGGCTGTGCTGGCTCAACCTCTTGTTCTATAAAGATTTTCCGATACCAACTTTTGTTCTCTTCGATCAAAGCGCAGGTTGGGCGTATCCATTCACCCCACGGTTTGTTCGCACCACGCTACGGTGGCCGACCCGTGGGGGAAGATGTGTTGTCCTCGGTGATGGCATTTTTTGTTTTGTTCGTTGTGTCCCTTGGTATCATTGCCATTCTTCTGGCTTTAACCGGTCTTGACTTCGTTACATCCATTTCAGGGGCTTCGACCGCCCTGGCCAATATTGGCCCGGGACTGGGTCCCATTATTGGTCCGGCCGGAAACTTCAGCACTTTGGGAGAGTCTGCCAAATGGATCCTTATCGCGGCAATGCTCATCGGGCGTCTTGAGCTGATGGCAGTGTATGTTTTGTTCACCCTTAAATTCTGGAGAGGTTGATGCCCGTTCAATCCCTTGGTGCGCGACTGGCGCACAACCTGAAAGCGCGCGGAGTTGATACAATTTTTGGTATTCCCGGCGTTCACAATGTAGAGCTTTATCGCGGCATCGAAGAAGCCGGGATCACCCATATTTTAGCACGTCATGAACAGGGTGCCGGGTTCATGGCCGACGGCTATGCCCGCGCCTCCGGCCAACCCGGTATAGCGTTTACAATCTCCGGCCCCGGCCTGACCAACATCATGACTCCCATGGGTCAGGCCTATTCAGATTCCGTGCCATTGTTGGTTATTTCCTCATGTCTGCCAGAAGGCCCGGCAATGCCAGGGCGACTACATCAGATGCGTGATCAGGCAGGTGCCGCGGCGACGGTTTGCGACTGGTCTTTATGTGCAAGTGATGCTCAGATGGCCTTTGATTTATTGGACCGGGCCTTTGAAGAATTCCAAAATCTTCGCCCCCGTCCCAAGCACATAACAATACCCCTGGACGTATTGGATGAACTGGGCAAATCCGTGCCGCCAATTGCAATAAATCCAATTTCCCACGAACCGGACCCCCAACAAATTATCGATCTTGCGCAGCTTTTGGAACGGGCGAATTATCCAGTATTCGTTTTCGGAGGGGGCGCGATTGGGGCGAAAACCTATGCGCGCGAAGTTGTCAAAAATACCGGCGCAGCGGTTTTTATGACCTATGCCGGACGCGGCATTGTCCAAGCAGAATATCCAATAAACTTCGGTGCCTCATTGTTGCGGCCCGACAGCGCGAAAATATTCGCGATGGCAGATTTGGTTGTGGCAATTGGAACAGAGCTGGCAGAGGTTGACCTTTGGCGTGACAATCTGGGCCATTCTTGCCAAATGGTACGCGTCGATATTGATGATTTGGTATTGCATGATCCGCATGCAGCCAACGTTACAATAAAAGCCGATGCCAGCGCGACACTTAAGGCGCTTGCCGGGGCGCTAAAGCCCTCTAAATCTGATTGGCAGGTAACGGATGTTTCTAAGGCAACAGCGGCATTTCACGCAGAAACAGACGGTGAGCGTCCTGGTATCGTACCCTTTGTAAACGCGATGTCTGAGGCGTTGCCAAAAGATGCACTGATCTATTCTGACATGACTCAATTCGCCTATGTCGCGAAAGAAATTTATCCTTTGCAAGAACCGGGACTATGGCACCATCCCTATGGGTTCGGCACATTGGGATACGCTCTGCCTGCGGCAATTGGGGGAAAGATTGCCTGTCCGGATAGGTGCGTTTTGGCAATCGCCGGAGATTATGGATTTCAATATACAATGCAAGAACTTGGGGTCGCTGCAGAACTTGAATTGTCGCTGCCAATAATTTTATGGGATAATGGCAAGCTAAAAGAAATCGAAGATGCCATGGTCAAATCGCAAATTGCTCCCAATGCTGTTGTGGCAAAGAACCCGGATTTCGGATTGTTGGCACGAGCCTATGGTATTGGCTATTTAGCGCCAGAAAACCCGGCTTCATTTGCTTTGGCTTTGCAGGAGGCTCTGACAACTTCTGGCCCGGTACTCATCCACATCTCACCATAGTGAACGCTAATCCGCATTGTTGGTAACCCTTCGGGAAACTGGGTTCTGATTAGGGTTTAACCCAAAAATAATTAGCTGTCCCAACAGCTAATCAAAACCGTCATTTCAGCAGCAATTTCAGTAAGATCTTCCGGGGCCAGTTGCGTGCTGGCTTGAGACATCTCAAGTTCAACATTGTTGTTGATCAGGAACTCAGAAAGGGCATTTGACCCGGATGCAAATCGAACATTGTCGGGAAGTTTCCGACCACTTGTTTCATTGCGTGGTAAAAGCATTCCAATCACTGAACCCATTTTTGAAAACACCGGTCCGCCAACATCGCCGGGGGAAGCCGCGATCTCAAGTCTGCTCAATTCGCTTTCGCCATTCAGTCCGCTCAAATCTGCCAGCATGCCAAAAGTAAGTGTCGGTGCCCCCAATATCCCACCAAAGGAATACCCGGCAAGCGCTATTTCTGAATTCAACTTAGGTGAACTGGTCGCAATCTGGGCTATGGAAATTGGTGAATTGGCTTCCAAAGGACGCAAAAGCGCCACGCCCAATTCTTGATCAGTTGCTTCAATTTCAACCAAATAGTCCCCGTCGACGGTCAATCTGTTGCAGGCAGAAATACCCTGCGCACTGGTCAGTAGCGATCCTGCTGGATCAACATAAAACCCGGAACGGGAAAATAGCGGGCGCCGGATATCCAGGCCAGCTAGTAGATCAAGCGATTGCACTGCGTTTTGGTTTCCATAGTCGTCTGGCAGCACGGCCGGTTCTAAGGCTATAAAGCTGCTTAGCATTGTTTTTATTACTAATTCTTTGCGTTTTTCAGATTGTCTGAACCAGATCAGGGTAAAGCCCTTAATGTTACCGTTTACCAATGTGGCAAAGGTGTAGGATGATAGTTCAGTGTTATTTCCAGTTAGGGTGAAACTATCTCCCCTAAACTCCCTCGGCCCATCTAAAGGGACCATATCCAATGTTTGCATAATATCAAAAAGGCCGCGCAGCGTATCCTGATCGCCGCGCTGGCTGATAAGTAAAACCTCCGCGTTCTCATTTGATCTGGATTTGAAAAAGGCGAATGGCGGATCGTAGCGGTCAAATTCAACCAAAGCCATTGGCAGGTCTATTTGGATACCGGCAACTTGTTCCGTAACCGTCGAAAAGCCAAGGCTACCCACAATCTCCTGATAACGATTTGTCAGTTGAAGCCGCTGTTGCGTGGTTAGTACTCCGGAACTTTCAAAACCTTTCTCGCCCTGCCAAGCAGCCATTGATTTTCGTGTTCCGGGTCCGAAGGCGCCGTCAATTGCAGCAGTATAATGACCTTCAAATTGCAAAGCGGTTTGCAACAACATTCTTTCGCTTCGGCTAAGTTGTTTTTCTGACCGGCGGGCTTGGGCTACAGTTTCACTGGTTTCATTCATTGGTGGGATTGCATTGGCGGATGGCGTAGGCGCATCTGATTGGGATGCCGTTTCTGTTGTTCCTAGATCGGATCCGAGCGGCCAGAATTGGCGGCGAAAACTAGATCCGTTTACAATGTAACTGTCGGTTGGTATTTGGCGTGTTGCACGCAATTCCTGTAAGAAACTCTCGGCTTCCACCAGGGCGAAAGGGCCGATTGTGATTGCATACCAACCCGATTGCAACGCGTACCCGGATACATTTCGTAAGTCAGATGAATAGCTTCGCGCAACTTCCTGCGCTTGGCCCAGTGATCGCTGTGCTTCTATTTGCACCCAAACAGATTGCTGTGCGATTGCCACACTGGAATAGGAAGCTACAAACCATAATAAAATACCAGATACATACTTGAACAAATTGTCAGCCCCTAATTCTCAATCTTTATTTCCCAACGCCTGACTAACCACAGCGCTAAGAGAATGCACGTTAAGTTTGCCAATTGATCCGGTGGCCAAATCGTTTAGTGTCTTTGAAGGCCGGATAGGCCGGAATTGTTTTACAACACACCTTGGCTTGAAGCGCTGGTTGCTAACAACCTCTTTTCACGCATCAAAGTTGAACGAAAGATTGGTTTTGCCAGAGACGACACTTGACCCAGAGGATTGGATCGCTTTTCGCAAACAAGCCCATGAAATGCTTGATGCCGCGTTGGATAAGATGCAATCGGTGCGCGAAGGCCCTGTCTGGACACCTTTGCCAGCTGGCATGAAATCTGACCTGAAAACGCTTTTACCAAAAAGACCACAAAGCCATGCTGATATCGTTGATCAGTTAACTGCGTTACTTCCATACGGCGTGGGAAACACCCATCCCCGCTTTTTTGGCTGGGTGCATGGCGCTGGAAATCCTGGCGGCATTTTGGCAGAAATAGCGGCAGTTGCAATGAACGCGAACTTAGGCGGCCGTGACCATGGCGCAATCTATGTTGAGCGTCAGGTGCTGGATTGGTGTCGGCAAATGATGGGCTTTCCGCTTGCCACCAGTGGGTTGATTACCTCTGGTACCTCTATGGGTACAATTGTAGCGCTAAAGGTCGCGCGGGACCGGGCTTTAAGTTTTGCAAATCGTAGCGCAGGGGCAGGGGTGTCCCGGCTGGTTGGATATACATCAGAACAGGCCCATACCTGTTTGGCACAGGCTTTCGACATATTGGGAATAGGTTCGGCAGCGTTGCGAAAAATTCCCATAGATGAAAATTTTCGTATGGATTTGGACGCTTTGGCCAGCCAGATCGAAACTGACCGCAGCGCGGGCCTGACACCATTTGCGGTGATCGGCACTGCCGGCTCGGTAAATGTTGGTGCGATTGATGACTTAACAGCAATCGCCGAAATAGCAGCGGCTGAAGGCTTGTGGTTTCATGTTGATGGTGCATTTGGTGCCACTGGCATTCTGTCTGAATATGTCCGGCCAATGCTAGCAGGGATGGAGCGAGCAGACTCGCTTGCCTTTGATTTCCACAAATGGCTGCATGTAAATTACGCTGCGGGTTGTGTTCTAATACGGGATGCCAAGGCCCACCTGGGCGCATTTACTGATAGACCAGAATATTTGACCGGATACTCGCGTGGTCTGGCGGCCGGTGCCCCATGGCCCGTAGACTACGGCCCAGAGTTATCTCGTGGCTTTGCCGCGCTAAAAATATGGTCACATTTCTTAGAGCATGGTAGTGAAAAACTTGGTAACTCAATCACCAAGAACTGTGACCAAGCGCAACTATTGGCACGGCTTGTGGATCAACATCCGCTTAAACTACTTGCTCCGGTAAATTTGAATATAGTTTGTTTTTGTTACGAGGGGGCCGACATAGATAACGAAGAAATTGTCCTTCAATTGCAGGAAAAAGGTCTGGCCGCGCCATCAACAACGCGAATAAACGGCCAAGTTGCAATTCGGGTTAATATTACCAACCACCGCACTGAAGATGCTGATATGCAATTCCTTGTGGACCAGGTGATAGCTATCGGTGATCACCTGACAAATAAAAGCTAAGGCCAGGCCAAACCCGCAAAACCATTTTTATATTAGGTTCAAACTGAAATCGCTTAGTGCTTTGTGGGAAAATATTTAACCCCAATTGACCCCAACCCGGCCAGTGCCTATGGAGAACCCGCAATATTCATAGGGTCCTCCATGTCTAAATCTGCTAAACCCCGCTCGTTTCAGGATATCCTATTACGATTGCAAAACTATTGGGCTGAACAGGGCTGCGCTATTCTGCAACCTTATGATATGGAGGCCGGGGCAGGAACATTCCATCCAGCTACAGCATTGCGACCATTGGGGCCAAACCCTTGGGCTGTTGCCTATGTTCAACCCTCACGTCGCCCCACAGACGGACGCTATGGCGAAAACCCAAACCGTTTGCAGCATTTCTACCAGTATCAGGTAATTATCAAACCTAGCCCGCCGAATTTCCAAGCGCTTTATTTAGCGTCGCTGGAAGCAATGGGCATAGACTTGGCCAGTCACGACATTAGGTTTGTTGAAGACGACTGGGAAAGCCCGACATTGGGCGCATGGGGCCTGGGTTGGGAGGTCTGGTGCGACGGGATGGAAATTGGCCAGTTTACATATTTCCAACAGCTAGGCGGCTATGACTGCAAACCAGTTTCGGGCGAATTAACTTACGGCCTAGAACGCACGGCTATGTATATTCTTGGCGTCGACCACATAATGGATATGCCGTTCAATTCCCCGGATTCAACAGTGGCCTTGACCTACGGTGATGTATTCCGACAGACAGAGGCAGAATTTTCCCGATGGAATTTTGACGTCGCGGATACCGATTTGTTGTTCCAGCATTTCAAAGATGCCGAGGCCGAATGCGCCCGCATCCTTGGCCAGCCAGATATCGACCCTAAAACCGGTA
Organism: uncultured Marinosulfonomonas sp.; assembly: GCA_964514925.1. GTDB lineage: Bacteria > Pseudomonadota > Alphaproteobacteria > Rhodobacterales > Rhodobacteraceae > NVTR01. The sequence continues at coordinate 60,003 of CAZETX010000006.1, read as the reverse complement.
GGCGTATCATCATGGCACATCCAGCATATGATCAATGTATCAAGGCAAGTCACCTATTTAACCTATTGGATGCCCGTGGGGTAATATCGGTTACAGAACGCCAAGCATATATCGGTCGGGTTCGGGCGCTTGCTAAGTCATGCGCTGATGCATTTTTAAAAACTGAAGCAGGTGGGACAGCGGCATGATGGGAAAATTTCTGGTACTCTTGATCCTGGGTTCCGCTTTGTTGATGGGCGGTGGGATGTATTACATGCAGGTATATGGCTACTATGAGCCCGTCGTACTTGGCGGTAGCCAGGGTGAAAATACAACCGACATTCAGCTAACTTCTTTGGTTGGAAACGCTCCGGAAACGATTATTGTCGAAAATTTTCAAGGCATTGATGCTAATAGCTCACCGGTGCGGTTCCGGGCTTGTTTCACAACGACCCAGAGTATTGCCATGTTAACTGAAACATATGAGGTATATAAAACACCTGTCCCACTCACAGGTCCAAAATGGTTTGATTGTTACGATGCCATAACGCTTGGGGCCGATCTTGAGGCGGGCGGCGCGATTGCGTTCCTGTCTGAGGCTAATATCAGTTTCGGAATAGATCGGGTTATTGCAGTTTATCCCGATGGCCGTGCCTATGCTTGGCAACAGATAAATAGTTGCGGAGAAAAAGTTTTTGACGGTCAACCAGCCCCAGAGAGTTGCCCTGAGCAAGAAGAGTCTAACTAAATGCCAGACCTTTTAATTGAACTTTTCTCCGAGGAAATCCCGGCACGCATGCAGCACCGCGCGTGTGAGGATCTGAAAAAAAGGATGACTGATGGATTGGTTGAAGCCGGTTTAACTTACATCTCGGCGGGGGCATTTTCGACACCACGTCGCCTGTGCCTGACAATCGAAGGTCTAACAGCGCGAAGCCCAGACACACATGAGGAACGAAAAGGGCCACGCGCGGATGCACCTGAACAAGCGTTGGCGGGATTTTTGCGTTCAACTGGTTTAAATCGTGATCAACTTGAAGTTCGGCCGGACAAAAAGGGCAATGTGCTATTTGCCGTAATTGATAAACCGGGCCGTCCTGCAAATGAAATCGTGACGGAAGTTTTAGAAAATACGATCCGAAATTTTCCATGGCCAAAATCTATGCGTTGGGGTGAGGGTAATCTGAAGTGGGTGCGGCCTTTGCATTCGATTCTATGTTTACTCAGCGATGAAAACGGATCTGCAGTGGTGCCACTGGAAATAGATGGGATTTGTTCAGGTGACATGACACAAGGCCACCGGTTCCTGGCACCGAATTCAATTAAGGTTAACAACTTTGATGACTACAAGGCCAAGCTGAAAAAGTCGAAGGTATTGCTTGAACATACAGCGCGAGCAGACCTCATCCGCGCGGACGCTGAAAATTTGGCCTTTGCATTGGGGATGGAAGTTGTACCGGATAAAGGATTGTTGGCCGAAGTAGCCGGGCTAGTGGAATGGCCGGTGGTGTTGCTGGGCGACATTGCCGATGAGTTTTTGGACCTGCCTGTTGAAGTTTTGCAAACGTCGATGCGCGAGCATCAAAAGTTTTTCTCGGTTAGGAACCCAAAAACCGGCCGCATCGAAAAGTTTATTACTGTGGCCAATATTGAGACCCCTGACAATGGTGCCACAATCCTTGCGGGCAACCAGAAAGTATTGGCTGCGCGACTGGCGGACGCGAAATTCTTTTGGGACAATGACCTGCGTGTGGCAAAGGCTGGTATGGGTGACTGGCAGGATGCGCTTGCAAATGTGACATTTCATAACAAACTGGGTTCACAGGCAGAACGCGTCACCCGTATCGCAGCCTTAGCACGCGAAATTGCGCCATTGGTTGGGGCTGATACGGATGAGGCCGAGGCGGCGGCAAATGTGGCCAAAGCGGACTTGATGTCAGAGATGGTCTATGAATTCCCAGAGCTGCAGGGGGTAATGGGACGGTATTACGCGAAAAGTGCCGGGTTATCTGATGCCGTGGCCGCGGCTGCGCAGGAACATTATTCGCCATTGGGGCCGTCAGACGACGTGCCAACGGCGCCGGTTTCAGTGACGGTGGCCTTGGCGGATAAGATTGATACGCTGGCCGGGTTCTGGACGATTGATGAGAAGCCGACAGGGAGCAAAGACCCGTTTGCGCTACGGCGGGCGGCGTTGGGGGTTATTCGATTGCTTCTTGAGGCTGGAAAGCAAGTGAAATTGCAGGGTTTGTTTTTGCTGGCGACAAAGCATATCCAATTTCAAATGAGAATAGCGGAATGCCGAGCGGCAGATGACCATGCAACAGCAGATGAGTATTTGGTAAAAGGTGTTGATGCGGCCTTCTCGGGGTATACGATTTCGGCAAAAGAAATCGATCTCCTTTCCTTTTTCCACGATCGTCTGAAAACCCATCTGAAAGACCAAGGCATCCGCCATGACATCATCGATGCCTGCATCGCTATGTCCGGCAACGACGACCTGACGTTGCTGGTTAAACGGGCCAAAGCCCTTTCGGCGTTCCTCAAATCCGATGACGGCGAGAACCTGCTGCAAGGTTTCAAGCGAGCCAACAACATTCTGACACAGGCCGAAGAAAAAGATGGGGTTGAATATTCTTATGGGACAGAAGAAAAATTTCTGAAAGAACCTGCAGAAAAAGCCCTGTTCAAAGCCTTGGCCAAACAGGGGAGGGCGATCTCTTCGGCCATCGAGGCCGAAGATTTCGCGTCAGCCATGTCTGCCATGGCTTCCCTTCGAACGCCGATTGATGTGTTTTTTGAGGCGGTGCAGGTCAATGAGGATAGCGCAGTGATTCGACGCAACCGGCTGAATATGCTCAGCCAAATTCGCGAAACCTGCCTGTCTGTAGCTGATTTGACCCTGATTGAAGGCTAATAAATTACCCCGGCAATGTCACAGTTGCGCCAAAACTTTCCGGCGCTATGCTGCAAGTGCAATTTGAATTGGTGCTGCAGTGCAGAAAATAGTCGAAATTCATGGATTCACGAGAATCAGGCGGGTCGCGCCGATTTCCAATGATACCCATGGAGGGCGTGCGAAGTGCTTGCAACGACTGATCCGGCTGGACCTACCCGTACCTCAAACCGTGGCGCTTTCGTTTGATACCGTACATCGTATTGCAGCAGGTGACATGCCAGATATTGCGGCAGTTCTAAAAACATTTGGGGATCACCCATTGGTGTCGGTTCGGCCTTCCTCGCAAGACCCAGATTGGGGTGGCCCAGGAGCAATGCTGAATATCGGTATGAACGATATTGTGCATCGAGAATTGGTAAATAGTCATGGGGAAGAAGCGGCAAATGCACTTTATCTTCGATTTGTGCAGTCATTTGCCATCAATGTAGCGCGCCTGGACCCAGAGATGTTTGATATTGACAATGGTCTAGGCAACGATGCCCTTAGCGCAGCCCTCGAAGCATATGAGGCCGAGACTGAAGAGTACTTTCCTCAGGATCCGGCTGTGCAGCTAGCTGAGGTGCTACGCTCGATGGCTCGTACATGGGAAAGTACTACTGCGCGAATATTACGACAGGCAAAAGGCGCACCAGTTGATGCAGGGCTAGGATTGGTCGTTCAACAAATGGTTCTTGGAGTGGGCCCGGGAGAAAGCGGTGCCGGAGTCATTCAGTTTGTTGATCCCAAAACTGGAGCGGCTCAAATTACGGGTCGGTTTCTTGGCCAAAGCCAGGGCCGAGACGCGTTACGGGCCACTACCGGTGCAATATATCTGACTGAAGACAAACGCGGCGTTTCGCTTGAAAGCAAATGCCCGGATCTGTTTCAATTCTTGATTGATTACGGTGATATTTGCCGCAATAAATTGCGCGAAGAAATGCAAATCGAATTTACGGTCGAAAATGGTTTGCTTCATGTGTTGGACGCAGTTCGCGTTCACCGATCTCCGCGTGCTGGTGTGGCTATTGCGGTAAATCTTGCCCAAATAGGTGTTATTAGTCGATCCGAGGCTGTTTTACGTATTGAACCGCACTCACTATCTGAATTGCTTCATCCCCAGGTGGATCCTATTGGTAAACCTGACACATTCTTACATGGGATCGCAGCGAGTCCTGGCGCCGCAGCAGGTAAGATAGTATTTACATCATCAGCTGCACAGGCCTCGGAAGCGCGAGGAGAGCCGTGTATCCTTGTACGACGCGAAACCACACCCGAAGATATCCGTGGTATGCACTCCGCCAATGCTGTTTTAACTGAACGTGGAGGTGTCACTAGCCATGCAGCGGTAATCGCACGTGGTCTTGGTCTTCCCTGTATTGTTGGTGCAGGCGGTATGACGCTGAATAGCAAAGAAAAATCACTTAGAACCGAGGATGGTAGAACATTTTGTGAAGGCGATATAATAACAATTGATGGTACCTCCGGTGAGGCGTTAGTTGGTGCCGCAAATATGCTTGAGCCTGGCTTGGGCGATGCGTTTCAAACGTTATTAGGTTGGGCCAGTGATGTTTGCGATATAGAGATACGGGCCAACGCAGATACACCAGCTGATGCACTGGTAGCACGAAATTTCGATGCGCATGGTATTGGGCTTTGTCGCACTGAACATATGTTCTTTGAAAATGATCGTCTAACAGTCATGCGAGAAATGATATTTGCAGATGATACTGATGATCGCGCAGCAGCGCTTGAGCGATTATTACCAATGCAAAGGGCAGATTTTACAGAGCTGTTTAATATCATGCAAGGATTGCCGGTTTGTATTCGGTTGTTTGACCCCCCTTTGCATGAGTTTCTTCCACGTGGTCGCAGTGGCATGCGTGATCTGGCAGAAGCTTTAGGGTTACCCCTTTCAGATGTTGTAAGTCGAGTGGAAGAACTAGCAGAATTCAACCCAATGTTGGGGATGCGCGGCGTCAGATTGGGAATTACTGTACCTGAAATTTATGATATGCAGGTCAGAGCGATTTTTGAAGCGACCGCCGAAGTAAGCCGCGCGGGGGCACCAGTAATTCCGGAAATTATGATACCGCTTGTCTCAGCAAAGAAAGAAGTTGAACTGGTCAAATCGCGGATCGACGCGTTGGCGGCGTTGGTACGTATTGAAACCGGAGTAAAGTTCGATTTTCGACTGGGCGTCATGGTTGAAACTCCCCGTGCTGCACTTAGAGCGCATGATATTGCGCAATACAGCGCCTTCCTTTCATTTGGTACCAATGATCTTACCCAGATGACTTATGGACTGTCCCGAGATGACGCAGGTCGTTTTATGGGAGACTATGTAAAACAGGGTGTCTTCGCCGAAGACCCATTTCATAGCTTGGATACTGATGGCGTCGGAGAATTGTTGCGGATCGGAGCGCAAAGGGGAAGAGAGGCTAATCCGGATATTGTTTTATCAATGTGCGGTGAACATGGTGGTAATCCCGAATCGATCGCATTTTGTAGGAACGCTGGTTTTGATTACGTTTCTTGTTCACCTTACCGTGTTCCTGTTGCAAGACTTGCCGCCGCGCATCTGGTGCTAAAAAGCCGTGTTTCTGTTTAGGAAACAATTAAGCGATTGTAACTAAGTGAATATACCAAAACCCTCCACATTATTACCCTTTTGAACCTATTCACAACTGACAGCGATATAAGCAAAGAACCGCCTGCAATGCTGGACCAATCCGAAAAATTGCCCTAAATCCCCCAATGTTTGCACCTTGGTTGCCCCAAGGGGCTGCCAACTGGAGGGGCCAATGTCACAGCTTAGGCTGAGTAAGGGAATTATTGTGTTTGCGTTTTTGGCGATTGCCGGAACTGCGAATGCCGATGTTACTCTTAGTCAATCCAATGCACCGAGTGCAGAAATTGATGATGAGTTGACGCAACTTTTTGGCAACGAGCGGGTCGCATTCGGTGCTGTAAATTCAAGCCAGTTTAACCGATTGCAAAAAACACCACGTCGCGGTGGCCGTTCTGACGTGCAACAGTTTTCTTATAGTAGTGAATTTTTGGCAAGGTTACCGATTGCAAATGGAGATAAGCAATGGGAGTGTTTAAGTGAGGCACTATATTTTGAGGCCCGCGGGGAGAGTGTCCAAGGGCAATTTGCAGTAGCCGAAGTCATAATGAACCGCGTAGACAGTGCCAGTTTTCCATCGACCTTGTGTCGGGTAATTCGACAGGGAACGGGTCAAAAATTCCGGTGTCAATTTACGTATACCTGTGATGGTAGAAGTGAACGAATTAATGATCGAGCGGCCTGGAACAGGGTCGCGAAAATTGCGCGTATTATGGTGGATGGCAAGACACGCGAGCTAACCAATGGCGCTACCTATTATCATACACGGGCTGTTTCACCCAGGTGGGCACGAAAATTTCAACGTACAGTCGCTATTGGTGCGCATCTTTTTTATCGGGCGCCGTTACGAACCGCGACGAATAGCTAAATCAACTCTCAAAATTGAGAAATTGCTTACGCTAATTGCCCAAGAATCGTAAAATTTAGTGAAAGTTCTCTCGGTCGCATTTTTTTCACTTTTTCCGGTGATTTTGTGCACCCGTATCCAGATGTTTCACTATTTAATTATGGTGATGATAAAGAGTGAAATCCCTCGACGGTTCGTAACCATATGAAAGTGGCGGTATGAGTTCTAAAAAAAATATAGATGCATTTGCCAGCCATGAAAATCAGGCTAATTCTGAAAGTATGAAATTCGACCGGATTTCCTTGCGTGATTACTTGGTTGAGGTTGAAATCGGTGCGTTTCAGGTTGAGCGGGATAAAACTCAACGGGTCGTTTTTGATGTGGTTGTGGAAGTAGTTCCACCTGTGGAGCAGCTGGCCGATGATGTTGATCGAATTTTATCTTACGATTTGTTGGTTGAAGCTATAACTGAAGAGTTGGCAGTCGAGCGGTTAAATCTTTTAGAAACGCTTGCTGAACGAATTGCCCGCCGAATTTTAGCCGCGCCTCAGGCAATTCGCGTGTTTCTTCGCATTCAGAAACTAGACTTGGGGCCAGGAGCGCTGGGAGTAGAAATTGTGCGTTCCAGAGGCGCAGGCAAATTTCTAGAAAAAGACGATGCTCAATTACCAACCCAAAAACATATTTTGGCATATTTTTCTAACGCAGCGATAAATTCTGAATATTTGACTGGTTGGTTTGACCAATTGCAAAAACTTGAAAATCCAGTGCTAATCTGTTTGGAGCCGCCTGGTACAATAATGCCAACAAATATACCGCCCAAGGCTCTGAAAAGAGTTGAATTACTGGCAATTGAGCAAAACGCCTGGGCGTTAGCTGGGCGCGAAAATAGGTGTTTGGTAGTATCTAGCCACGCAGAAATTGAATGGGCGGCGCGTAAAAATAGGCTAGCAGTTTGGTCACCGTCCAATATTGTTATGAACTCCATAACTGATCGGAAAGCTCCGACCAATGATCCTGTCAGGCTTGCCTATTGGATGGCGCAATTATTAAATGCTGATCGAATTTATATTGTAGGTAGCAAGGAAATAGCAACCGATAACATTACAGTAATATCAGTTGCTTTAGATCAAGCTGAGATCTGACGCTTTTCAAGGGGGCTGAAACGACGGATAGTATCACGATGACGCAATACTACAGACCGCTTTGCCAATTAGGTTCGCACCGAACGTCTGCTGCGTTGTCGGTTGCGGGTGGTTGGTCGTGGTTTGATCACGCAGAAGTATTTGAGCGGGGACAGCCCACCAAAATTATTCAGATCGACGAAATCCCAAGCAAAGTTCTGGATGCAATCACCTGCTCCAGGTTTCCTATAAGTAATCTGACGCTGGACCAGCCACGCTTAATGGGAATTATAAATGTTACGCCTGACAGCTTTTCGGATGGCGGAATGTTTGATCAAGATAAATTGGCCGTAACCCATGGCATTAAATTGGAACATTCCGGAGCGGATATACTAGATATCGGTGGCGAAAGTACCCGTCCGGGCGCCGAACTAGTACCAGATCAAATCGAAATTTACCGCATCAAGCCAGTCATAAAAGGTATCAGGGAATTTTCCGACGTTTTAATATCAATTGATACACGAAAATCCTCGGTAGCAGACGCAGCAATTCGCTTTGGTGCAAACATTGTAAATGACGTTTCTGCATTAAAATATGACAAGGATCTGGCAAGTATTGTCTCGCAAAAAAATGCGCCAATATGTTTGATGCATGCCCAAGGCGACCCCAGTACTATGCAAGCGTCACCGACCTACGATGATGTTCTCCTTGACGTTTATGACTATCTTTCCGAGCGTATTGAATACGCGGAATCGAAAGGGTTTTCCCGCAGGGATATCATTATTGACCCCGGTATTGGGTTTGGCAAAACCACTAAACACTGTCTACGACTGATACAGAATATAAGCCTTTTCCACGCACTGGGCTGCCCGATCCTATTGGGGGTTTCGCGTAAACGTTTTATCGGAGAATTGGCTGAAGAACCTAACCCAATGCGGCGCCTTGCTGGTACGGTCGCTTTAGGGTTACAGGGCATTTCACAGGGGGTGCAGATTACCCGTGTTCATGATATCGCAGAAATGCGACAAGCATTAACACTTTGGCAATTAGCTACAGGTGATGGACAAACAAGATGAGTAAAAAACTGTTTGGGACAGACGGTGTTCGTGGGCGGGCAAATACCTATCCAATGACCGCGGAATTAGCGATGCGTCTTGGGGCTGCGGCTGGTCGATATTTTCGCCGCGATGGCAAGGGTGACCATCGTGTAATCATTGGTAAAGATACCCGGTTGTCAGGGTATATGTTCGAAAATGCACTGACCGCTGGTTTTGCTTCAACCGGAATGAATGTCTTTCTATTGGGACCTGTTCCGACGCCTGCAGTAGGGATGTTGACAACGTCGATTCGTGCCGATGTTGGGGTGATGATATCCGCCAGTCATAACCCTCATCAAGACAATGGTATTAAGTTTTTTGGACCTGACGGATTCAAGCTGTCGGATGAGGCCGAAGCAGAAATAGAAAAGCTGGTCCAAGATGGAGTTGTTCCGGTTCAGGCAGAGAACATCGGACGCGCCAAACGCATCGACGATGGACGTTTTCGCTATAACGAACGGGTAAAAGCTACTTTGCCAACAGGCCAACGTCTTAGCGGCCTCAAAGTTGTAATCGATTGTGCCAATGGCGCAGCCCACAAAACTGCACCCGAAGTACTATGGGAATTGGGGGCAGAAGTTATCGCAATTGGTGTCTCCCCGGACGGTTATAACATCAACGACAAATGTGGTTCCACTGATACGCAACTTGCTGCAGAAACAGTCGTAGCTCACGGTGCTGATGTAGGTATCTGTCTGGACGGCGATGCAGACAGGCTAATGATTATCGATGAGAAAGGCCAAGTTGCAGATGGCGATCAACTAATGGCATTGTTTGCCAAGCGCTGGTTACAACAGGATCGATTGCGAGGAAAAACCTTAGTCGCAACTGTAATGTCCAATCTTGGTCTTGAACGATATCTAAATGAACAAGGGATTTCTTTAGAACGTACAGCAGTCGGGGACCGTTACGTGGTTGAAAAGATGCGCGCAGGTGGTTTTAATCTTGGGGGTGAACAATCTGGTCATATAGTGATGACAGATTTTGCGACAACCGGTGACGGGTTACTTGCGGGGTTACACTTCTTATCAGCGATGTTGGACACTAATAAGCGGGCATCTCAGTTGGCTAATAGTTTTGAAATCGTGCCGCAACTTTTGGAAAACGTGCGCTTTGACAAAGCGCAAGATCCTTTGAACGCGGATGTTGTTAAATCTGCAATCAATGACGCCGAGCAGCAGTTGCAAGCCAATGGCCGTCTGTTGATCCGAAAATCCGGCACCGAACCGCTGATCCGGGTTATGGCGGAATGTGAAGACGAAATGATTCTAAAAGCAGCGGTGGCGCAGGTGGTCGCGGCTGTTCAACAGGCCGCCGGTCAGGCTTGATTTCTCGCGCCCCGCACCATGCGTTGAATGGTGGCCAGTTGGCTGATCCCAAGCCCCAGCATGATCAGGGCAAGTGCTGCGAATGCGCGTGTCGGCAATATTTCTTGCAGGAATATTGCGCCAAACAGTACTGACCAGAGCGGCACCTGATAATTCACCAGTGACATGAATGTTGGTCCTGCGCTGCGGATGACGCCCACCAGCAATAGGTTCGCCATTGCCGTGGGAATAGCGCCCAGAAAAATGATTGCGATCAATGATGTACGGCCCATAGATAATGGGGCACCTTCAACGATCAACGCGATCGGTACGATGATGATGGCGGCCAAAACCGTGGCGGCGGTGGCAAAAGCGATGGGGTCAACTTTAGGGGCCAGCCGGGTGATGATGCTGCCGACAGCATAGCAGGCCGCTGCGGTAAAACAGGCCAGCCGGGCGACGGGTTCAAGCTGTCCACCAAGGGACGTAAACGCGTCCGGGCCGATCAAAACAGCCACACCGATAAATCCCAAGACCATGCCGATAAATTTCCGGCGGCTCATGCCGTCGCCCGGTACCAGAAAATGCGCCAGTGGCAATACCAGCAATGGGACAGTGGCCATGGTGACGCCGGCGAACCCGCTGGCAACATATTGCTGCCCCCAGCTGAGCAGGAAAAATGGTAAGGCCATGGAAAATGAACCGAGCCCCAGTGCCGCCGCCCAGACTTTTTTGCCGTCCGCAGCGCCAAGGGCCGGTAAGGAAATACCACGAAGCCTGAGCAATATCAAAAGCAGCACCGCACCAATGGCGATCCGTCCGGCGGCAACGGTCAGGGGGCCTGTGGTGCGCACGGCGACACTGACGGCCATAAAGGATGAACCCCAAATGACACCAAGAGCCCCAAGCATGAGCCAGTTTTTCGGTGTGATATCAAGATGTTGCATGGAATGTGGCCTTCAATTGTGGCCGAGACTGACGCGGCAGCCGGACCGCGTCAATCGGAATCGGTTCAGACAGCATTCAGATTTGTTCCAACTGGCAGGGCAATTTTGATCCAACAGAACCGCTGCCGTGAAAACAAAAGAGCCGCCCTGCAATTAGCGGGGCGACCCTTGATCATAGGGGGTCAGTTTTTGGCTTTATCCACCATCTTTCCTGCCGAAATCCATGGCATCATGTCGCGCAGGGTTTCACCGACTTTTTCGATCTGGTGTTCATCGTTGATCCGGCGTGTGGCCTTGAACGACGGCTGGCCAACGGCGTTTTCCAGCATGAAGTCACGCACGAATTTGCCGTTTTGGATGTCGGTCAGAACCGCCTTCATTTTGGCCTTGGTTTCGGCGTAGGGCAGGATGCGCGGCCCGGAAACATATTCGCCGTATTCCGCCGTGTTACTGATCGAATAATTCATGTTGGCAATGCCGCCTTCATAGATCAGATCGACGATCAGCTTCACTTCGTGCAGGCATTCAAAATAGGCCATTTCGGGTGCGTAACCGGCTTCTACCAGGGTTTCAAAGCCCATGCGGATCAGTTCGACCAGCCCACCACACAGCACCGCCTGTTCACCGAACAGATCGGTTTCACATTCTTCGCGGAAGTTGGTTTCAATGATGCCGGAACGCCCGCCGCCGATGGCCGAGCAGTATGACTTGCCCAGTTCCAGCGCCTTGCCGGACGCGTCGTTGTCCACCGCCACCAGACACGGTACGCCGCCACCTTTGGTGTATTCACCGCGCACCGTGTGGCCGGGGCCCTTGGGGGCCATCATGATCACGTCCAGGCCCGCCTTGGGTTCGATCAGACCGAAATGGATGTTCAGCCCGTGGGCAAACGCAATGGCGGCACCGTCGCGGATGTTGTCATGGACGTATTTCTTGTAGGTCTCGGCCTGCAATTCGTCGGGCATGGTGAACATCATCAGATCACACCACTTGGCGGCCTCGGCGATGCCCATGACCTTGAGGCCTTCACCTTCGGCCTTGGCGGCGGATGCCGAGCCTTCGCGCAGGGCCACAACGACGTTCTTGGCACCGCTGTCGCGCAGGTTCAGCGCGTGGGCGTGGCCCTGGCTGCCATAGCCCAGAATCGCCACTTTGGTGTCTTTGATCAGGTTAATGTCGCAATCGCGGTCATAGTATACGCGCATGGTTTTTCCTTTTGGTTTGAATTTCCGGGGCAGAATACCGGTTTTTTGTGGTTTCGGTGTGCAAATATCGTTAGTAATCTTAATAACCAGATTAAAACATGCTGTATTTAACCATAAACGAGTGAAATCATGCTTCAAGATCAGGATCGCGCATTACTGCGGCATTTCCTGCCAGATGCCGACCAACCGATTTCGGAACTGGCGGAAAAGGCCGGAATGACGGCGGCGACGGCCAAACGGCGCATTGACCGGTTGTGCGAAAAGGGGTTGATCAAGGGCCAGCACGCGGTGATTGACTGGGCGGTTCTGGGCTACGGGGTCGAGGTATCGCTGCGCTTTACGTTGGATAAAACCAACCCGCGCGCCTTTGATGAATTCCTGACATCGGCGCGAGATATCCCGGAAGTCATTGAAATTCAGACGTTTTTAGGTAGGGTAGATGTGCGCCTGTCAGTGATTGCCCGCGACATTGCCCATTATCAGGAAGTCTATCGCGCCCGCATCCTGTCGCTGCCCCATATCGCGGATATAGAGGCGCTGATGCATGTGGCGTCGATCAAAAACAGCCCGGCGGTGCCGTTGTGATTGATCTGGACGATTTTGACCGGGCGTTGCTGCGCGCACTGGCCGATGACGCCACCCAAAACGCCCGTGCATTGGGGGATCGGTTCGGCTTTTCGCAACCGGCCACCTGGCGGCGCATTAAACGGTTGCAGGATGCCGGCGCCATATCGGGGCGCCGGGTGGCGCTGGATCTGGAAAAGCTGGGTTTTGGTGTCACGGTGTTTCTGGGGGTGAAACTGGCCACCAAAGGGCGCGTGTCGCTGGAAGATTTTGAACGCGCTGTCTGCGCCATCCCCGAGGTGCAGACGGTGCAGCATGTGCTGGGGCTATATGATTACCGCCTGCGGGTTGTGGCCCGCGATCTGCCGGATTTCGAACGGGTTTTACGCCGCCGGATCATGACCTTACCGGGCGTTGGTAATGTAGAGGCCAACGTGCTGCTTAGCGAAGAACGTCGCCCCGGACCCATTGGCGCATAAGATTGCTTTGCCAAGCCCTGCGCCACAGGCTAGCAATCCAAAAAACAACAGGAGAATCCCATGCCCGCCCTTTTGGACAATATCGACCCCGATGGTCTAACCGAATTTTCGGTGGTGTTCACCGATCGGTCCCTGAACCACATGAGCGCCGCGTTTCAACAGGTGATGCGGGATATTCATGGGACATTGTGCGAGGTCTATAACGCCGATGCGGCCGTCGTGGTGCCCGGCGGCGGGACATACGCAATGGAGGCCGTTGCCCGCCAATTTGCGCAGGGTAAAAAGGCGCTGGTGATCCGCAATGGCTGGTTTTCGTTCCGGTGGAGCCAGATTTTTGACACCGGATCAATGGTTTCTGATGAGATCGTAATGAAGGCAAACCGCCGCGGTAACGCGGTTGATGCGCCATTCGCCCCGGCGCCGATTGACGAAGTGGTGGCGCGGATCAAATCCGAACAGCCTGATATTGTCTTTGCCCCCCATGTGGAAACCGCGTCCGGTATTATTCTGCCGGATGACTATATCGCGGCGGTGACCCAAGCGGTGCACAGTGTCGGCGGATTGTTCGTTCTGGATTGCATCGCCTCGGGCTGCATTTGGGTGGACATGAAGGCGCTTGGCGTTGATGTGCTGATTTCGGCGCCGCAAAAGGGCTGGTCCAGCCAACCCTGCGCCGGGCTTGTCATGATGAATGATGCCGCCACCGAAAAGGCCCGCGCCGCCCAGTCCAGCAGTTTTGCCGTGGATCTGGGCAAGTGGCTGAGCATCATGGAGGCCTATACAGGTGGCGGCCATGCCTACCACGCGACTTTGCCCACGGATGCATTGAAGGCGTTTCGCGATACCATGTTGGAAAGCAAGGAATACGGGTTTGACCGGCTCAAGGATGCACAATGGGATCAGGGCAACCGGGTGCGGGCCATGTTGGCGGCGCGGGGGGTAAAATCTGTGGCGGCGGACGGGTTTGGTGCGCCGGGGGTTGTGGTCAGCTATACCAATGACCCTGATATTCAGACCGGCAAGAAATTTGCCGCCCTTGGCATGCAGATCGCCGCCGGTGTGCCGCTGCAATGCGACGAAGGCGATGATTACTGCAGTTTCCGCCTTGGGCTGTTTGGGCTGGATAAGCTTTATGATGTGGACGCCAGCGTGGCGCGACTGGAAGTGGCGCTTGATAGTGTTATTTAGGCTTAGGAACGACCCATTCCCGCGCTAATCAGCGCCGCACGGACTGGTGGTAGGTCGTGAGCGACCTTCAAACCCAACAGCCGCAGGGTCTGTAAACGGATATCGCTTGATCTGGTAACCCTGTTGAACAAATCAATCGCCCGTGCCCGGTTATTAATATCTGATTTCCGAAAATTTTGGTAAGCTGTCAACATTCCTGGCCCACCTAAATCACCTGGATATGACTTTGCAGCGCGCAACAGTGCCGAAATATCCTGAAGTGAAGTGTTAAGCCCTTGCGCACCGATTGGGGGAAAAACATGCGCGGCCTCTGCTATGAGGGCAGTGCGATCAGCAATTAAACTGTTTGCAATTTGGTTCACGATTGGCCAAACCGCTCGACCACTAGACAGTTCCATTGGTCCAAACAGCGACGCAGAGCGCTGAGTAATCTGAACATTGAATTCTTTTACCGGCATATTTGCCAGCTCATTTGTTAGCTGTCCATCATTCATCCAGACAATAGCTGATGCCGGTTTTTTGTTTACATCATTAATAGGTACCATCGTGAATGGGCCGCCCTGATGATATATTTCGGTGCTTATGTTGTTGTGTGGAAGCAAATGCGTTGCACAAAATGCCAATGATTTTTGACCATAACGAGTTGTCTTAGCTTTAATGCCAACAAATTCACGAACAGCGGAGTTTCGACCATCCGCACCAATTGTTAGTTTGGCACTAATTTGGGCACCATCACTTAGTGTCACTATAGCTGATTGTGCGCGCGGTAATATTCCGGCAAAGCCTACGCCAAACCGGATGTCAATTCCGGGTTGTTTGTTGAGATGAACCAGCAATTCTTTCCGGGTAAACGAATTCAAAAAATTCCAACCTAGTGGCTCACTGTTATGCCCCTCCGATTGAAACGATCGTTCATCACGGACCGATAAGGGCTCGCCAGTACAATCTACAATTCGGAGTGTCTTTAATGCAACCGCGTTGGGTTCGAGCAGTGGCCAGAGCCCAATGTCGCTAAGAAAACGTTTTGCGGGACGCAGATATGCCGTTGACCGGTAATCGTTCTGGAACGCTATTGTGGGTTTGACCGGGTCGACAATCATAACAGAGTAACCGGCGTTTTCAAACGCAGCAGCAGCTACAAGTCCTGCCAGACCGCAACCGGAAATCAGGATATCTGTCGTTTCTCGTTCCATACCCCTATCTAGGCGTCGAACGTGTCGCCGAAAAGGGGCTTAGACCAGCTGCTTTAAAAATTCGGTCAGATTATCTGTATGGTAGTGAATATGGTCCCTTTTTATGGCTTTTGGAGCCACATGCACTGTACGCATCCCCATGTCATGGGGGGCAGTAAGATTACGGATGTCATCTTCAAACATCGCAGCAAACGCTGGTTGAATGCCATCTATGGCGAAAATCTTTTCAAATGCTGCGCGCTCTGGTTTTGGTTTGAATCCTGCTTGTTCTACGCCATAAACGGCATCAAAAACATTTTGCATTCCGCGGGCTTCAAGCACTTTTCCGGCATATTCTGCTGAGCCATTCGTATAGACAAATTTCCGCCCGGGAAGCGAAGCAATATTATCTGAAAGCTGCTGGTCAATTTCTAGATGAGAAAGGTCAATATCGTGAACTTCGTGCAAATAAGGGGCAGGGTCTACGTTATGCTCTTTCATTAGTCCGGCCAGGGTCGTCCCATACTCTTCCCAATACTTACGTCTTATATCATCAGCCAATATTTTTGAAACGCCGAGGGCGGACATAACCCAATTTGTCATTTTGACCTCTATTTGGTCAAATAACGCTGCCTCCGGTGGATACAAGGTATTATCCAAGTCAAAAACCCAAGTATTGACATGGAAAAAATTATCATTGGTCATGGGATTAGATACCTTTAGCTGCATGCATTTGGAACCAGAAAAATTGACTAATTTGAGATACTAACATTTTCGAATACTTGAATCTTGGTGCAAACTGGGACAGTTTGGTCAGCAACCGTGGAGTCATGTCGTGCAAGAAACAAAAACGGGCCAGAAAGATGCCTATCAGCTCGTATTAGACGCCATTGATATGGGCAAGTACAAGCCGGGCGACCGACTGGTTGAAAGTGAGCTGGCCAGCCGATTCAATGTGTCGCGCACCCCCATACGTGAAGCGTTGCAGCGGTTGGAAACACAGTCACTTTTGACGCGGGATGGGCGAAGCCTGGTTGTGGCCTCGCTTGATCACAACCAGCTGACAGAGCTTTATGTTGTGCGGACCGAATTGGAGGGGCTGTCCGCGCGACTTTCTGCGCAACACGCCACGCCTGAGGAAATCCGCGTATTGCGCAAGTTGTTGGAAGAAGATCAGAAGTTGATAAATGATCCGATGGCACTGGCTAAAGCCAATCGGCGATTCCACCGGCAAATTCATTTGGCATCCCATAACCGATATCTGGTACAGCAATTGGATATTGTACACCGGACAATGGCACTAATGGAGAGCACGTCCCTAGCAGTTAAAGGACGCGGTGCGGCGGCGCTTAGTGAGCATGAAAAAATTGTCGAAGCAATAGAAGATAGTGATGGCGATGCTGCGCATCTGGCGCTTAAAATTCATATATCAAACGCCTACGAGACCCGACTTAAAATTGAAGCAGAACGAGATGTAGACTAGCCTGTTTGACTGGGTAATTTTCAATTTTTTTCGGATTGGCCATGGGCAGTTTTGTCCCAATAGAAAGGCTTAGAAAACAATTCCCAAATACCCTTATACGCCGCGAAAGTGGCCAGGGGATAATAGAAATGTAGTGTCGGTATCCACAGCCACAATCGACGGTGTTTCTTAGGGGCTAATGCATAAAAATTTATGGTGAATGATAGCGCTTCCGATGCAAAGAATAGCGTCGCTAACAAATAGAGAGCGGTAGGGGACATTGTTGCTTCAAGTGGATGAGGAAGGCCCAGGGGGATGGCCCAAAACGACCACAATAGCGGAGCCAAAAAAAACTGTGACAATGCGCCAAGAAACAACAGTTGAACTCCAAAAAATTTCCAAGCCCCAAGGTCTGCCAATAGTTTTCGGGGACTACGCATATGTACTGCCCATGTGATTGCATAGCCTTTCAGCCAACGGGAACGTTGCCGTACCCAAGGCCAAAGGCGACAGTTTGCCTCTTCTTCGGTTTTCGTTGCAATTAGCTCTGTTCGATAGCCATGACGGGCCAATCTTATTCCAAGATCGGCGTCTTCTGTAACATTATGGGCGTCCCAGCATCCGATTTTCTCTAGTATTTCACGACGAAAGAAGATCGTTGTGCCACCCAAGGGGATGACAAATCCCAAGCGTTCTAATCCGGGTAGAACAACGCGAAACCAAGTGGCATATTCGATTGTAAAACAACGAGAAAGCCAGTTGTTGGATGTATTGTAAAAATCTAATACGCCTTGAAGACAAGCTACTTTGGGATCGCATTCGTGAAAGTGGCGGACAACTTTTAGCAGCTGGTCCGCTTCTGGTAAGTCTTCTGCATCATATACACCGATGACAGAGCCTTTGCAGAAATTCATTGAATAATTTAACGCCCGCGGTTTTGTTTTTAGGATCGAATCCGGTACAATAATTTGGTGCATCCAAGCTGGAAGTTTGGCCGCTCTCAATTCAGATTGTGTAACCAAATCATCCTGTTCTAGGATAAGAAATACATCCAACAATTCTCTTGGGTAGTTTAAATTTTCGAGCCGCCTTACAAGATGAGCAGCAATTTCCCGTTCCTCAAAAAGCGGAACTAATAATGAAACTTTTGGTAAGCGCATCATGGTTTTCTGACCACGAGATGAGCTGAATTGAGACGAGGGAATTTGAGCAGAACGAAAATTAGAGTGAGCTGCAGCAGCCTTTAGAGCAGTATTAAACACCAGCGCAGTGATAGCCAAAATCGTAAAAAACCCAAATATGGCCTGTGGTGCGGCATACAGCGCTGCCGACAAAACCAATGCGGTTGCTGTAGCCAGTTTTGCAGCAAAGGCTGTATTCCATTCTCGGCAGCTGTCCTGAGGTGCAACGCGGGTTTCTGCAGAAAGTGCGAGGCTCTTTCCGCAGAGATATTGAAGCGCTGCAGTGATTTCGCTTTCTCTGGCAATTACCATCATTGTGGGGCCGGGATTTGAAGGGAGATTGGCGACTACTTCTTTAAACACATCTGGCCTGGAGGTGGCGATCAGGGTAACGGCGCCGATCCGCTTCCACGGGATAATATTGTGCCGAACTAAGTAAGATGGCGGGGCGGTTTCAACCAGCCGAATATCTGCCGGATCCGCATTCAGATTTACAAGCTCACAGGCATATAACTGTGCAAAACCATTAAGCAGCCCTGTTTCGCTAACCATATGGTTTGCCAATAAAATGTCAGGTAAATTTACATCTTCGCGCGCCAAAATTGCAGTTGCCTTAATCAAGTCGGCAGCAGAGATCTCACCCGATTTTATAAGTATTTCCCCAAGTGATTGTTGCCGCGGCTTTTGCTGAACACAACGCAGGGTTAATGGTTCCGGCCAAACCGTCGGAACGAATGATGTATTTTCAACTGATTTCATACCAAACACACAGCAGCAATTTAATGCCCCAACTTGCGATGGGTTAGTTAATGAGGGATTAACTATGCCGGGATTGTTGAAGCATTTGTTATGTCGTTGGCAAATCGGTCAAACAAGTAATTACTGTCTTGCGGACCGGGGGATGCTTCGGGGTGGTATTGAACAGAAAAAACCGGCCGATCCACCATCCGAATACCACAGTTTGATCCGTCAAAAAGACTTATATGGGTTTCTTTGATACCTTCGGGTAATGTCTGGCTGTCAACTGTAAAGCCATGATTCATAGAGGTTATTTCGACTTTTCCAGTTTCGATATCTTTAACCGGGTGATTGGCGCCATGGTGGCCGTGGTTCATTTTGATTGTTTTGGCCCCAAGCGCGAGGGCCAACATCTGATGACCCAGACAAATACCGAAAATTGGCAGGTCGGTTTTCTGTAGCAA
The DNA here is from genome assembly GCA_964514925.1 of uncultured Marinosulfonomonas sp. Taxonomy (GTDB): domain Bacteria; phylum Pseudomonadota; class Alphaproteobacteria; order Rhodobacterales; family Rhodobacteraceae; genus NVTR01. Next base: position 40,685 of record CAZETX010000006.1, on the reverse strand, counting down.
AGCCTTAATCATCGGTACCGCATAAACTCCGGTTGCAGCAGGGTCACCTGGACCATTTGACAGGAAGACGCCGGCGGGATTAAGGGCAAGGATTTCCTCGGCTGTAGCAGTGGCTGGTACGACTGTGACATCGCAACCAGCAGAGGTCAGGCATCGCAGGATGTTGCGCTTTGCGCCAAAGTCAACAGCAACAACTTTATGGCCAGGACCGGTTCGTTTGGCATACCCGTCTGGCCATGACCAGCGGGTCTCATTCCAGCGATATGACTGGGAACATGTGACGTCTTTTGCCAGATCCAACCCTTCCAATCCGGTGAAGGACCGGGCGGCTGTAACCAGTGCCTCAATATCAAAATTACCTTTAGGATCATGGGCTAAGGCGGCGTGGGGTGCGCCCTGTTTTCGGATCGCCCGCGTCAAGCGACGTGTGTCCAGACCGCCAATTCCAATACGGCCCCGCTTTTTCAACCACGGCCCCAAATGTTCAGTAGCGCGCCAGCTTGACGGGTCAGTCGGTAGCCATTTGACCACCATGCCAGAGGCCACAGGATCGGTTGCTTCATCGTCATCCGGATTGGTGCCGACATTTCCCATATGGGGAAAGGTGAAGGTTACAATTTGACCAGCGTAGGATGGGTCAGTCATAATCTCTTGATAGCCCGTCATTGAGGTGTTGAAACACAGCTCTGCTACGGTCTGTCCAGTGGCGCCAAATCCTTGTCCGAAAAACACCGTACCGTCCGCTAAAGCGAGACAGGCAGTGGGATGATTGTTGTCGTTTACAGGCATAAATTTTTGTCCCCCGACACAAAACTGTCGGGAAACTAAGGAATGTTGCTGCCAGCGTCAAGGGAAGCAAGCAATTTAACTTATCTTTAAATAACAAAGACTTATGTGCGATCCCCGGTATTGCAACAGGAAAACTACCGGGGTATTGTCGGGGCTTCGGATAGGTTTTGGGGATTGGACGACCGATGGATTTACGAACACGTGTGAATGACTCGCTTAAAGAAGCGATGAAGGCGCAGGATGCCGACAGGCGATCGACGCTAAGACTGATAAATGCCGCGATTAAAGACCGTGATATTGCCCTGCGGGGCAACGGTAACGATGGCGGTGTCGATGACACGGAAGTACTTGGAATACTTGGTAAAATGGTAAAACAGCGCCAGGAAAGTGCGCGCGCTTACGAAGAGGGCGGGCGCGTTGAGCTGGCGGAAAAAGAGCGTGCGGAAATTCTGGTGATTGAGGATTTCCTGCCCCGGCAATTGAATGAAGAAGAAACCACCAAGGCCATACAGGCCGCGATTTCCGAGGTGGGTGCTGAGGGCATTCGGGACATGGGCCGGGTGATGGGTGTGCTGAAAAGCAAGTATACCGGGCAGATGGATTTTGGGTCAGTGGGGGCCCGGATCAAGGGGTTATTGGGCTAGTCTTTAAACTTTGTAACACCTTTAAACCCCGGTGTTTAAACTTTGTAACAGTCAAATTTACCCAATCGAATCGAAGACACAGGGGCATTGCCAGGCAATGCCCGTCCCGTTCGGTCGGGTATTTGTCTGTTAATTTCTGATGGTTTGAGAGCGGCATTTCTGGTGCCCCGGAGGGCAGTGCTGTTGTAATTGATTTATTGCATCACCAGCTAATGGGCAACAATCCAGATCTGAAGATACAGGATCCGGGAACTTTTATTCAGGATAAAACAATGGGAAAATATACATATCCAAATTTTGAACCAAAAGAAGGCTACATGACTGACGTGACCCGGCAGAAATTTATTACGTCGGCAATCGCCAAGAACATGTTGCCAGCTGACGCCCATAGAATGCGGAATATCCTATCACTTGACGCACCTAACGATGCCTCAAAACCGATCCAGTTTTGGCAGCTGTTTTCCGTTCTTGGTCAGGCCCGGATCATCAGAATTGTAGAGAGCTTTTACAAAAAGGTTTTTGCCGATGAGAAATGGTTCAGCGATGTCTTCGCCCGCATAGGCGGCGTTGGTCACCATGTAAATTCACAGGCAGCAATGTGGATTGATGTGATGGGCGGCGGGCTGATTTATCATGGCGGTGAGTTCAGGTTGAATTTCCACCATTCCCACAATGCCATGCAGCTGATGAATGACAAGGGTGCGGCGCGCTGGGTTAAGTTAATGGTGGAGACGCTGGATGAGTCTGAAATCCACATGACAGCAGACCCCAGAGTCAGAACCAGCCTGAATACGTTTCTGAGCTACTTTTTCAGCAAATATGCAGAGGACTTTAATTTTAGCGATGGAAAGGTTTTTGGTGAGGTCAATCCGCCGGTGACGCGAAAAGTGAACTTCATGCGCATGACCGGTGAAGCGATCGAAGCCCTGAGTGAGGCCGAGCTGCGACAGGCACTGGCTGGGCGAGGGGTGGATGAAAAGCAGCTTCAGGACAAAAAGCAGCTTTTGGATAAAGCGCTGAGCATGTGATCAACACTGTCGCTGTGGAGCATCGGAAAGGGCAAATTTTTTTGCCTTTTCCGGTGTGTTCTTTGGCTGCCGGGCGGTGTTTTCTATTCAGTGACAGCACAATTTTAATCTGATAAATCGATCTGATATGGATCGGAAAACCACCAAATTTGACTGGAACAGGGCGCGGGCATTTCTGGCGACGGCTGAAGAAGGGTCTTTGTCGGCGGCGGCCCGGGCACTTGGCATGGCGCAGCCGACCCTTGGCCGTCAGGTGGCGGCCCTTGAGGAAGAAATTGGCGTGGTTCTGTTTGAGCGCGTTGGTCAGGGGCTAAGCCTGACCCCAAGTGGTATCGAATTGCTGGACCATGTTCAGGCCATGGGCGAAGCGGCAAACAGCTTTGCGCTGGGATCATTTGGACAATCCCAGAATATGACGGGCAGGGTCAGTATTTCAGCAAGTGAGGTGGTCGCAGCCTATATGTTACCGCCGATACTGGGCAAATTGCGCAAATCGGAACCGGGGATTGAGATTGTTCTGACCGCAACCGTGAGGATATCAGATTTACGCCGTCGCGAAGCGGATATTGCGATCAGAAATGTTCAGCCCGTTGACCCCGATCTGATCGCCAAAAAGGTCGCGGAAATTCCCGTGAGGTTTTATGCGACCCCTGATTATATTGAAAAAATCGGGCACCCAAAATCATTGAAAGACATGCAGGGCGCAGAATTCATTAACCATGAAGACAGCAACAGCTATGCCGAGTTTATTGCGTCTGTTGGGGGTGATCCGGGGGAGATTAGTTTTCCTATAACCGCTGACAATAATATGATTGCATGGGAATTGGTAAAGTCGGGGCTGGGAATTAGCCTATGGGACAGTAAAGTCGCCGATGCAGAGCCATTGGTTGAGCGGGTATTCCCAGAGGATGAGCCATATATGTTTCCCATTTGGCTGGTCGCGCATCGCGAGTTGAAAACCAACCCGCGCATTCGGCTGGTGTTTGACCTGCTGGATGCAGAACTGTCCGGCTAGCATGCAAAAACGCATAGTTCATATGACAATTTCGGCAATTCTTTTGTAAGGTCAGACCATCTAATCAGTGTCCAAATTCGATTATATGAAAGTGGAACTGAAAATGAACACCGTATTAAACACAACCAAAATTGCGGGTCTGACGATCAAGAGCTACGCAAGGCTGACCGGGTTTGTGTATTTCTTGCTGATACCCATGGGTATTCTGGGGATTATGTACATTCCGGGGCTTGTTGTTGATGGCGACAGCCCGGCAACGATTGCCAATATTCTGGAAAATACCGGCATGTTCAAACTGTCGATGCTGATGGCTGTGCTGACGCAGATCACGCATATTCTGTTGGTGCTGATGCTGTACCTGTTATTGGTATCGGTGGATCAGGCGGCGGCGAAACTATTGGTGTTACTGTCTATGCTGGGCATCCCGATCGCGTTGTTAAACGAAATGAACTATGGCGCGGTGTTGATAATTCTGGGCAGCGAGGAGCTGCCAAATTCACTGGTGAACCTGTTTCTGGGAATGCACCGCTACGGCATCATGATCGTGGGTGTATTTTGGGGGTTTTGGTTATTTCCAATGGGTTATCTGGCGTATAAATCCAATTTCATCCCTAAAATCGTTGGGGTTGCCTTGATGATTGGATGTTTTGGGTATCTGGCCGACAGCCTGATCTTTATGATCAATCCGGATTTTGGATTTGAGTTCGCGCAGTACCTGTTTGTTGGCGAATTGATGATGACGTTCTGGTTGTTGTTCATGGGTGTTAACGAAGAGAAATGGCAGGCGTGGCAAAGGTGAAGCGCGTTTAATCGAGGGGCGTTTAATGGGTTAGCTGGTTTGCCGGCTGACCCTTTTGCTTAACCCAGGTATTTGCCCAGTGAGCCGTACAGGTCTTTGCGTTCACCGGGGCTGAGGAATGCGCCGATTTCAACGGTGCGGCCATTGCCGCGCAGGGTCAGGTAGTTTTCAACCGGACCGCCCTTTGGCTGCAACTTAAGCTCAACCCAGTGGGGGTTGGCCTGCCAGTTCTGATCGGCTTTGCGCGGGTTGTGGCGAGTCAGGTCTATATGGTCGCCCCAAATGGACAGGACTTCGTTCAGGCGGGTGTCTGCGGTGTTGCGGCGCAGGAAATACCAGACCAGTGCAAGCGCGCCCATAAGGAACGGCAGCAGGCCCCACAGGGCTTTGGTGCCAAGTACGGCCAAAAGCGGCAGCAGAAACATCGCGAAAGTGATGCCGATGAACCACGCGAAACCTTTGGGCGGCAGGGACCGGTAGGGCCACAGCGTAAGCTGAGCCGCCGGGTTATCACCGTTCGCAAATGAAAAGGCCCCGGTTTGTGCCGGGGCCGTTTCGTTTTGATATTCCCAGTTGATCGGCATGGGGGTAGGTGCCCTAGTGGGCAGTTCCCTTATCCCAGTCGGACTGTTCCGGAAGGATTTCAAACGTGTGCTCTGGTGGTGGGCTTGGCAGGGTCCATTCCAGAGTATCGGCGTATTCGTTCCAGTAGTTGTTTTCCGTCACGCGTTTGCCGTGGCGCAGGGTGTAATACATCACACCGATGAAAAACAGGAACGAGGCGAAGGAAATGAAAGCCCCGATACTGGAAACGTAGTTCCAGTAAGCGAATGCTTCCGGATAGTCGATATAGCGACGTGGCATACCCTGGCGACCCAAAAAGTGCTGTGGGAAGAAGGTGATATTGGAACCGATGAACATTGTCCAAAAATGCACTTTCCCGGCCCATTCCGGGTATTGCCGCCCTGACATTTTGCCGATCCAGTAATAGATACCGGCAAAGATGCAGAAGATCGCGCCAAGGCTCATCACGTAGTGGAAGTGGGCGACCACATAGTAGGTATCGTGATAGGCGCGGTCGATGCCGGCCTGTGACAGCACGATGCCGGTGACGCCACCGACGGTGAACAGAAACAGAAAACCGAACGCCCAGAGCATGGGTGTTTTAAATTCGACCGAACCGCCCCACATGGTGGCGATCCAGCTGAACACCTTGACCCCCGTGGGCACCGCAATGACCATGGTGGCCAGCATGAAGTAACTTTGCTGGGTCAGGCTTAGGCCAACCGTGTACATGTGATGTGCCCAGACAACAAAGCCAAGACCACCAATGGCGATCAGCGCCCAGACCATGGGCAGGTAGCCAAACAGCGGCTTTTTGGAGAAGGTTGAGATCACATGGCTGATGATGCCAAAGCCCGGCATGATGATGATATAAACCTCGGGATGGCCAAAGAACCAAAGGATATGCTGGTAGAGGATCGGATCCCCCCCGCCCGCTGGATCAAAGAACGTGGTGCCAAAGTTTCGATCGGTCAAAAGCATGGTGATGGCGCCTGCCAGAACTGGCAAGGATAGCAGGATCAACCAAGCGGTGACGAAGATCGACCAGGCAAAAAGCGGCACCTTGAACAGAGTCATGCCGGGGGCACGCATGTTCAGGAAGGTGGTGATCATGTTAATCGCGCCAAGGATCGAGGACGCACCGGAAAGGTGCACGGCGAAAATCGCCAGATCCATGGAAAACCCGCCTTCGGTGGTGGATAACGGCGGATAAAGTACCCAGCCAACACCGGAGCCCATCTGATCGTTCCCGCCCGGAGCAAGCAGGGATGCAACACCAAGGGTCGTCCCGGCGACATACATCCAGTAGGACAGGTTATTCATACGCGGAAACGCCATGTCAGGCGCACCAATATGCAGCGGCATAAAGTAGTTGCCGAAACCGCCAAACAGGGCAGGGATCACCACAAAGAACATCATCAGGATACCATGATAGGTCACCAAGACGTTCCAGAGGTGACCGTTCGGGGTACAGTCACTGGCGGCATCAGCGATAAAGCGCGCGCCTTCCAGACACATATACTGAACGCCCGGTTCCATCAGCTCCATTCGCATGTAGACTGTGAAACTTACCGAGATGAAACCAACAATCGCAGCGGTAAAGATATACAGGATACCGATGTCTTTGTGATTGGTTGACATGAACCAGCGCGTGAAAAAGCTGCGCTCGTCGTGATGTTCTTGGGTATGGGTGGCTGCGTCTGCCATCTTTGATCTCTCCTGAAGCGTATCGGGCAGGCGTTGCTGCCGGTCATTCCCTGTCCGGTTTAGACGAACAAATGGGGCGGCTCAACCGCCCCAGATGCCGCAGGGGTCAGGAATCGTTGTTTTCTTCCGTGGATTCAGCATTTTCATCTGATTCCATCGCCCCATCCATGCCTTCCATCATCATTTCAGGTGAAACGCTGGCGAGATAGGCGGCCAGATCTTCGGCATTTTTCTTGGCTTTGAAGGTCATTTTCGATTTGGCTTTGGAATCACCGGTGATTTCTTTCAGGTAAGCGCTGGGGTCGGTGATAAATTCAACAATAGATGCTTCATCCCAGACCAGACCAGAAATGCCAGCAGCCAGAATGGATTTTGAGTACTTGAATTCCTGACTACCGGCGGCGCGGCCAACAACGCCATAAAGGTTGGGTCCGGTTTTGCCGCCCTTAAAGATGACTTCATCGCCATTTTTGATGGTGTGGCAGGCTTTGCATTTTTTGAATGCCTTTTCGCCGGCGGCGATATCACCCTGGGCCAAAATTGGCGTTGAAAGGGACAGCAGCGCCGCTGTGGTGAGGGAAAAGAGGTATTTCATGTGGAGGTCCTGTGTCTTTGGTTTGCAAAATAACTGGCTGGATTATGACCTGCCACGCGCAGGTATACGAGGGGGAGAATTGTCACATACGCAAGAAGTGATCAATTGCACTTACCCAAATGGCGATAACGGAAAACCACTAAAATCTGGTTTCTATTGGGATTGCAATGCAATCCGGTATTCGGCGTGGCAGGCGGTGCAGGCCCCCAGAATATCCGAAAGCTCTGCCAGTACCTGATCTATACTGCCGGTTTCACGCGCACTTTGGGCCAGGTCGTCAAATGCCGCGTGGGCAGCAAAGCCATTTTTCTTGAATGTTAGCGGCAGTTTAGCCACCAGTGAAGGGCTGGCACCACCAGCCTGCGCCATGCCAACAGCGCTTGCGCTTTGGGCGACAAGTTCCATGTCGCCGGTCGCCAATCCTTCGGTTACAGATTGCACGGCCTCCAACATACTGCGCATTTCACCCAATACGTAATTTCGTTCGCCCGGAGACAAAAGAATTTCGGTTCGACCATCATCGGCGGTGGTCACGTCGCCGCGGATAAGAAATGTATAGGCACTAAATGCCAGGGCGAGTACTAGCACAGTGCTGATCAGCCAGCAGAATTTGCACGATTTTTTCATATCTGATTAGCTCCTTTGGGTGGGTTTATTCTGAAATTATTTGTTGCGCCAAAGATATCTTCAAAACAGCGCTGCAGGGCAAGGTCAACATCCGCCATTTTGATCTGAAGGCCCAGATCAACAAGACTGGTGACACCGTGTTCGACTATTCCGCAAGGGACAATGCCATCGTAGTTATCCAGATCCGGGTCAACGTTGATCGATAGCCCGTGAAAACTGACCCACTTTTTCAACCGAATGCCGATGGCGGCGATCTTATCCTCGCGCGCCGGTGCTGTTCCGTCGTTACGATCCACCCAGACGCCGACGCGGCCGGGCCGGATTTCGCCATTGACGTTAAATTCCGCCAAAGTCGCGATAACCCAGGTTTCCAGCTGGTGGACAAATTTGCGCACATCGTGCCCGCGTTGCCCGACATTCAGCATGACATAGGCCACACGCTGTCCGGGGCCGTGATAGGTGTATTGGCCACCGCGCCCGGTTTGGAAAACCGGTAAGCGGCTGGGTTCCACCAGATCGCCGGATCTGGCGCTGGTACCGGCTGTATAGAGGGGGGGGTGCTCCAGCAGCCAGATCAGTTCATCGGCTTGCCCGGTAGCGATATGCGCGGCCCGTTCCTGCATGAATTCGACGGCATCCGTATAGGGTGTCAAACCATCAGATACACGCCATTGGACCATTGGATAAGCCTAATCATTTCAAATGCAATGCAGCTTTCGCATTTGATCAGGTGGATGTCAAAATGACAGGCAGATTTCCCTTCACAAGCCAAAGCAGCTTCGCTAAGAAGCGCCCTACCAAGCCTTGACGTGCGGTCGTGGCGGAATGGTAGACGCGCAGCGTTGAGGTCGCTGTGGGGTAACACCCGTGGAAGTTCGAGTCTTCTCGACCGCACCAGGCTATTGCTTTGACAAGGGGCAGCTGAACTTTCAGGGATGGATTTTACCTGTTGAATTTGGAGGCACAAATGAAAGAGTCGTCAAAAGACAGGTCAAAAATCACTGCTGGAATTGTCGGCCTTGGATATGTTGGGATACCGCTGGCGCTGCAGGTCTCAAGAGCCGGATTACAGGTAATTGGCTTTGATATTTTGCCCGCCCGGGTTGCCGGATTGAATGCGGGCAAAAGCCCAATTGGTCACGTCGCAGATAAGGAATTGGCAGAACTGGTTGCCAGCGGCTTTGTGGCCACCCAGGACTATTCGCGCATCGGGGAATGTGACGCTGTAATCATATGTGTACCAACCCCATTGAATAAAATGCGAGAGCCGGATCTGAGTTTTATTGTTTCAACAATGCAACAACTTACCCCGTATCTTCGAGCCGGTCAGATATTAAGTCTGGAGAGCACAACCTGGCCCGGAACCACAGAGGAAGTGCTGCTGCCATTTATCGAAAGCAAGGGGCTGAAGGTTGGCAGTGATTTTCATCTGGTGTTTTCACCAGAGCGCGAGGATCCGGGGAATTCTGAATTTTCGCTTACGACAACCCCTAAAATCGTGGGTGGCCATACGCCGGCTTGTCTTGCCGCTGGCTCAGCGTTTTATGGGCGCTTCATTGATCAGATCGTGCCGGTATCTTCCACCCGGGCCGCCGAAATGACCAAGCTGCTTGAGAACATTTATCGGGCGGTCAATATCGGACTGGTCAACGAACTTAAGGTCGTGGCCGATAAGATGGGGCTGGATATTTTTGAGATCATCGACGCGGCAAAGACCAAACCCTTTGGCTATACGGCGTTTTATCCCGGCCCGGGGATTGGCGGCCATTGCATACCGGTTGATCCGTTTTACCTGACCTGGAAAGCACGGGAATTTGGGTTACACACAAGGTTGATTGAGCTGGCCGGCGAGATAAATGCAGGCATGCCGGATTATGTGGTTGGCAAATTGATGAAAGGGTTGAATGCAAGCGGTAAAGCGGTGCGTGGTGCGCAGATTCTGGTGCTGGGGATAACCTACAAGCGAGACGTTGACGATATGCGCGAAAGCCCTGCGGTTGTCGTGATGGAACGGTTGCGCGATCTTGGGGCAATTCTAAGTTATGCCGACCCCTATGTGCCGCATTTTCCGGAAATGCGGGACCACTCGTTTGAGCTGCAGGCGACGCCGGTTACTGCTGAGGTTTTGTCGCAAAATGATGCGGTGTTGCTTTTGACCGATCATAGTTGTTTTGACTACGAATTGATCCGGACTTCATCAAAGCTGCTGATCGACACGCGCGGTAAATTTACCGACAACGGCACCACGATTTTGCGTGGATAAATCAACAACGGCCCGATTTGAGTTCCGCTAAACTTTGGTCATTGTGGTGATTTGATCCAGATCGACAATAACCACCAGGCCCCAGAAAGCGGTGAATTCACGTTCGCATTGGGTTATTTCAAGCGGTGTTTCACCGGCGATGCGTTCGACCCGGAAACCATATTGCTGCAGGCCCGTGTCATCTAAAGTTGTCAGGATAATGGGGTAGAGTTGCTTTTCTATGGCAAGGGACGCCAGCGAAATGGCGAGCTGTGCAATGTCATCCGGAAACTGTTTTATTCGAACCCCCAGGAATGCCCCGTTCGGGTTGTCATGCTGCCACAAATATGCAGATTGCTTACCGTTTTCACCACATAACATGTGTGAAGATGCGGCAGAATTGCTGAGCGGTGCGAATTTCCGGATGTCATCATCCAGATCAAGGGGTTGAAAAGCTGTGACACGGTTGATGATCGAAACCCAGTGCTCCTGGTTCATTTTGGGGCCCCCTGACGGATAAATTTGGCTGCCGACTGGTTCCCGGTGGCCGGAAACCGGTATTTTTGCAGTTGTTTTCGGATGGTGTCGCCTGCGCCGTCATTCAAAAACGCTGATACTGTTTTTTCAAACAGCAATAGCTCTGACGCCGGAACGGTAACAGCTAGATCGCGCTCGGAGGCGGCGCGGGCGCGGCGTTCCTGATCATCCAAAGTCGCGTGCTGGGGCACGAAAATTGCCGGAATGCCATGGTAGAGCAATTCGTGAAAGGAATTGTAGCCGGTGGCCGAAATAACAAAATCGCTGGCCATGCACAGGGCAAGTGCGTTCCTGGCTTTCACAACAACCGTGTTCCTGAACCCATAAAGAAACGGTGAAATGACCGCGTTTGGCCAGACAACAACAAGATTGACGGCATTTTTCTGACGTTCAAACAGATTACAGATAATTTGCAGATTTTGTGTACGATCACCCCGGAAACCGGCCCCGAGCATGGTGACCGCCATTTGTGAAAATTCCCGGTCAAAGCGTTTTTGAAGCTGCTTTCTAAGGCCTTTGCTATCCATTTCATCCGGGTTGACCTGCTGAACGATCGGACCGACATTATGGATTTTTTGGTCATAGATATTGGCAGCATTTAATTCGGGAAACGCTTCACCGGGGATAATAATCTGATCAAACAGGTGGGCGCGCTCGGCAGTTATCGGGTTGGCTTGACCATCTTGCCAGAGGCCGCGCCGTATCCATGTTGCGCAAAGCTGATTTTCAATCAGAGTGCGGTAAATGGAGTCAAAGATATAACCGCCATCAAAGATTAGCTGGTCTGTTCCCTTAATAAAATTGCGTAATTTCAGGTAGTTGAACAAATCATTGGCAAAACTGTTGCGGTGGGCGTCACTTTTCGCGGTGAGGGGGACACAATCAAATCCCTTGGAGCGCAACATCGGAATACAGCTGGAAGAAGCTGCAAAAACGCAATCGCTTTGGGGTGTGATGCCCGATGCGATGACCGAACTGCGCTGAGCATGTCCAAGGCCGACACCATTGGTGGGCAAAAATATGTACCGCATTTTGGAGTGCGGTGGTTTGGCTGATTTTTTAGGTGGGCTGGTGTCGCGAAACAGGGCGTTTTCAAGGTTGGTTAAAGCGTTTTGTTGCCGCCATGGATCGTTGAGAAGCTTTTGGCTGATCTCTTGGCGTTTGGAAAAAATCCGATCATGAAATGTGCTGACAAATTCGCCCAAATCGGTTGCCCCACGCATAATCGGTGCACCGTTTTTGGTCAGGGTGCCGGTGTTTGAGCAATCAACAAATATGCCACCGCGCTGGATCAGGTTTGCCGCAAATATCGCAATGCGTTCGGCTGGTTTGTTGGGCCCGAAATTTGCAGCAATGTCGGCAATTTGCGCAAGCGTAGCGGGCGAAAATTCAAGGTAGTTGTAGGCCCGAATGGTTTCGTACCGGGCTTCCCGGATCAGTTTAATGCCTTTGGCATTGGTCAACAGATTGCACTTTAGCCCGGCATGCCCGGCCAGTTTACTAAGGGATAGCAAGTTGGCGCGATCTTCCAGAAGGACCGGCGGCAGGTAGACAAACAAATTAATCTGATCGCTGGCAAAAGCACCTGTTGCACCTTCAACGCCAAATATTGGCGAAACTGAAGGCGCTATGAGCGGTCTGGGCTGCAGGTCTGTCAGGTTGACGATGTTTGGTTCATGGTTGGTGGCATATGCCACCTGTGAGGCAGACCACAGAGCGGCCTGTGCTGTCGGGAAGTTCCCTGCTAAATGAACCGGTACTTGCCCGGGCAGATTGTAGCCACGCAACACCCTTAGTGTGTCGTCAGAGATATTCTCGGCACCAATGACCACGACATTGGAAACATCATCTGTTCTGACCGGGCTAAGAAACGGGGCGGCTGCATATGTGCGACTGCGGGACAGTTTTTCGGGTGCCGTGGTTTCATCAATCAGAACATTATAGCCCTGTGCGGCCAGTTGTGTAGCAAACACCACCTTGGCATCAAAGTCAGAGGCCATTTGTCCGGCGGCTTGGATCAGGATCATGGGGTGCCCGGATTTTTGTGGGCACAGGCGTTAACGAACATGCTTCGAAATCTTTCGGGGGTGAAGTGCTGCAATGTCTGCTGGGCGCGTATGATCTGTTTTGTATAGCTTTCCGGATCGGCGATATACCCGGCAATGATACCGTCAACCTTGCCGGGGGTGGCCGGGAAGATGGCGCCGTTGTAATCAATGGCCGTTTCAGCGTCCGATATGACAAGTTTACCAGCTGCGATGGTGCGCATAACTTCGTAAGAAAAACATTCGCACCAATTGGGCGAGGTAAAATACACCATGAAATCAAACGTACCGAAATAGGGAGCATCATTGGCGTTATCGGGCATGGATAGGTTCCAGAACGGCTTTGCTGGATTGTGTGGGCCAAAATGTTGGGCACCGACGATTGTGTTTTTTTCGGCATGGGACGGAAACATCAGGGCAAGATCGGCGTCATTGGGGAAATACTGCAGATCAGGTGGCGAACGTCGCGCGCGCCGGTCGCGCGGAGATTTGCCGGGCTTTTGCAGTTCAAAATCGCAAATTGGCAGCCAGTCATCCGGGCTGATTGACCAGATTTTGGAATTGTTACCCCGGGCCAGCCATTTTTTTACAGATGCGCGGCATGCCGGTGATACAGGGGCGACGGTTTTACGAAGTGCCAGTGTGTTGTGGTCAATCCGGGACAGGCAATCGTCGACATCAAAGGCCGGTACGCCACCCGGGCGAAAGAAACATTCATCGGCAACGACAATTAAATTCCGGGTAACGATATTCAGGTCTGAAAACCCGTCATTGGCCAATGTAAGGGGGGTGTGAAGGATCACCGTTTCGGCGCTGATCGCTGTCTGTTCCCGCTGCACCTGCAGACCCAGTTGCAACAAAGTGTCTTCCAGCGCTGTTGAAAGCGGGTTTGCATTTGGGCTTTGACCGTCAAAGGCAATGATATTGGGGCGGCATGTTCCTGCGATTGCAGAAAGTTCCCGGGCGATGATTTTCGCCGAAATATCGCTAATCCGGGCGTTGAAAATATAGGTGACACTGGGACCGGCGGGATATGACATATTTTAACATGGTCCTGCGTAGCGGTGAAAAATAGCTGGTGCGGTTGCCATTGTTGTCAGAATTTGGCGCGAACGCAATCGGATAGGGATTTTCACGGGCAATTCTGACTTGCATTTGTTTGTGGGGTTGGAAACAGTTGCTTTTGCTGCACAGGAAAATCTGAGGGAAGTGAAAAATGCAAATCAGTGAATTTGGCGTTGAGATCTGGATGAACGAATTTGAAAACCTTTGTGAATTCAATTTGGCGGAGACCTGTGTACAATCCCTTAGTCTTGAGCAGTTAATGCTGATGGCAGGAAAAAATGATGCCGGTCTGGGCGATCTTTTACAGATGAAAATGACCTATGGGGCGATTGAAGGGTCTGACCGGCTGCGGGATAATATCTGTGGGCTTTATGCCCGTCAGAAACGCGAGAATACTGTGGTGACACATGGTACAATCGGGGCCAATGCGCTGTTGTATCAGACGTTGGTAAGCCAGGGGGATCATGTTGTATCGGTGCTGCCCACCTATCAGCAGCATTATTCCATCCCTGAAAGTCTGGGGGCGGATGTCAGCATATTGCGATTGCGTGAGGAAAATGGATTTCTGCCTGATTTGGAGGAGTTGCGCGGGCTGGTACGGCCCACAACCCGATTGATCAGTCTGACCAATCCGAACAATCCCACAGGTGCGTTGATTGGTCCGGATATGTTGCAGGGGATCGTGGGTATCGCACGCGATTGTGGGGCTTATATACTATCGGATGAGGTATATCGCGGTACCGATCAGGTGGGGGATGGTTTTAGCGTTTCAGTTGCGGATTTATACGAAAAAGGGATCAGCACGGCGGGAATGTCAAAGACGTTTTCACTGGCCGGATTGCGGTTGGGCTGGATCGTGGCACCGCTGGAGGTGATCAGGGCAGTGTCGATCCATCGGGATTACAATACCATCAGTGTCAGCATCATCGACGATTACTTTGCCAGTATGGCACTGGATTGCCGGGATAAAATTATTGCGCGTTCGCAGGGTATTACCCGAAGAAATCTGGGTATTCTGGATGCCTGGGTTAAACAGGAACCCCGGATAAGTTATGTAAAACCGCAATCGGCGACGGTTGCGCTGCTGAAATACGATTTCAACATGTCATCACGTAAATTTTGCACGGGCTTGCTGGAAAAAACCGGTGTGATGCTGACACCGGGCAGCGCGCTGGATATGGAGGGGTATTTGCGGATTGGATATGCGAACGCAACCGATGTGCTGACCGAAGGGCTGGCGCGGATCAGTGGGCATTTGGCGACGATGGATCCAGAGGAATTGGCTGATAATGTCACTGGTGAGCAGGTGTTGAAATAACCTGTTCCGGTAACCGATATCACCCTTGTCCGGAAAGGTATAAACCCGCAGAGTAAAGATTGAAAATATACAGGAATACCAAAAATGCCCTATGATAAATCCACGCCGATCACCGTTCGCACAACGGCCGATAGTGCCGTGCGGGCCCGTCAGCGGATTGCAGAGGATATTTATGAAACGCCTCTGATACCCTCTAAGTCGGTTGGGCCGGCCTATGGCGTGGATTTACGGTTTAAGGCCGAAAATTTCCAGTATACCGGTTCGTTCAAATTTCGTGGTGCCAGCAATAAAATGGCAATAATGGCTAAGGAAGGGGCGGGCGCGCTGATCACGGCAAGTTCGGGCAACCACGGAATTGCAGCGTCCCGGGCGGCGGCAAAATACGGTCTGGACCTAACGGTTGTCTTGCCGGAAACGGTGGCACCCGCAAAGTTGGCAAAGATCAAGACCTATGGCGTGACGGTGAAATTGCAGGGGGCTGAATCCGGAGTTTCTGAGCAGATCGCCCGGCAGATGGCGGCGCAAACCGAAGCTCTGACCTATGTGTCGCCCTATAATGATCCTGATATCATTGCCGGGCAGGGGAGCATTGGTGTTGAGTTGCTAAACCAATGCGACCATATCGATAATGTATTTGTTGCCATGGGCGGCGGGGGGTTGATTTCCGGCATCGGTGCGGTTTTCAAAGTGTTTCACCCTGAAACCCGGATAATTGGCGTTGCAGCGCAACATTCGGATACCCTTGCCGCGTCAATCCGCGCCGGAAAAGTTGTGGAGACTGAACATCTGGAAACCTTAGCCGACGGTATTGCCGGGGGTGTTGACCGGGACAGTGTAACCATGGCGCTGGTATTGGAGATTGTGGATGAGGTGGTGACCTGTACAGAAGCCGAGATTGCTGCCAGCCTGCGGCGTTTGGCCTTGGAGGAACACCAATTGGTTGAGGGGGCAGCGGCGTTGGCGCTGGCCGGGTTTGAGCAGATTGCCGAGAGGTTGCAGGGCCAGACCAGCGTGGTTGTGCTGTGCGGATCAAACTATGATGACGCAACGATTATGCCCCTGTTGGCATAGTTATTTGACCGTTAGCTTGTCGGTTCCGGCACCCATACCGGGTATTTCTGCATGACATTTTTGAAACGATCCGAGGCTTTGAAATCTTCAAGCCAGCGGATCAGATCTGGCCAGGGCTGATCCAGAAACCAGCCCAGATCGACATGGGCGAATTGCCGCACGAAAGTCAGGATCGCCATATCGGGCAGCCGGGGATCAGGGCCGAACAAATAGGGTTGGCCATGTAGCAACTGGTTTAGTTCGGCCAGAAATTCAGCACCATCCGAGCGGTCTTGTTCCGGCAACGCGCCTTGAATGCGACGGGCGTATTTGTAACGGTCCAGCGATGGTTTGAACCGGGTTTCCGTTAGCGCAATAAGGTCATGGCCCGCCTTAGGGATATCCAACCAGTATTCCGGGTCATTCTGGGCCAGTGCCCAATGCATGATATCAAGACTTTCGTCGATTACATCGGTCGCTGTAATCAGTACCGGAACAGTTCCCTTGGGCGAGGCTTGCAGCATTGGGGCGGGTTTGTCGCGCAACAGGATTTCACGATGTTCAACAGATATCTGAGCGCTGGCCAGCGCCAGGCGGGCGCGCATGGCGTAGGGGCATCGGCGAAAGGAATAGAGTATTGCATCCATGGGCGCAGGATGGCGACTATTTGGGTGAATTCAATGGTCTGTTTGCAGTCAGGGCAAAAAACAATCTGGTGTTGCTGGTTATTGTAGCATTTTTGGGATGGCAGAGATTACTTTGGGTTGAAAAAATACCGCAACAATGCGGCAAGCGCGATGGCGACCCAAAGCAATTCCATTGTGATGGCGCCCGGGTTTGGTCGATACCAAAGCGACAACAGGATCATCAAGGCACCGGTAAGATTAATAATATTGAAAGCCGGGCGCGTCGCTTCTACCCAGTTGCGTGATACGGCCAGGTATGCCGCCGCGATGGTGAAGGACCCCAAAACCCCGATCCAGTCAATGAGTGTAAGATTTGCCAACATTTTGCAGTTATTTGGCGATACGTGGCCGGGAAAGCAAGGCGCAACTAAATCGTGGTTTTGAAAATCAGGCGCTGAAAATTAGAAAATCCGGGTGCCTGCACGGCGTTTGTATCCAGATTGGAAACAGTCAATTCACGCCCTGAACAAAGGATATTAGTTGACAAAATTAGAACTGAAATGTCGTATTGCGGTGGGTATATTTTATTTAATAGGGGTGGAAAATGATTAAAAAAATTACGACTGCGATGGCACTGACAGTTGCATTGGCAGGGTCGGTGGCGGCTGCACCGGTTAATTGGACCGGTTCCAGCAGTGTCGGGCCTGGTTCCAGAACAATATTTTTTACTGGTTTTGAGTCCAGTGAATTGTCGTCGATAAGTGGATCTGGTCTCTTCCATGCACATAATGGAGGCACTGATAATGTTCGGATTGATATCCTGTTGGATTCAGTTTGGACCAATATTTTCAGCACCGTCTTACATGGAAATACGCCAAACAGGTTGCTTAGCTCACTAAGCCCGATGAGTTTTGCCGGTGGGATCGTTTCAGGCTTGCGTCTGAGCGGCCAAACTAGCAATACCTTCCATTCGTTGGCGCTACGGGGTCGCAGAGCGACGATTTTCAATTTCAATGATGTGACGCTGTCGGTGGTTCCGGTACCAGCTGCGATGCCGCTTTTGCTTGGCGCCCTGTTGGGTTTTGGCGCACTTAAACGGCGCAAGAAATCTGTTGTGTAAACAAGCGAACAATATTTAAAAACGGGCGATCCACCGGGTCGCCCGTTTTTGTTCAAAGTTGGGTTATTCAGCTGCGTCGGCCAGAACGTTGGACAGTTTTTCAGCACTTAGTGGTTTGGCCAGACATATGACATTTGCATTTGGCTGGTCTGCAAACGGGTTCTGGGCCGGTAGCCGGCCCGAAGTTACCACGACCTTCATTCCCTGACGGTTCTGTAAACAGGTTTCAGCAAGCGCCCAGCCCAACTTACCCTGGTTCAAATGTAAATCGGTGACCATTGCGCTGAATACACTGTCACTTTTCAACGCTTCTTCAGCGGCTTCAAATGAATTTGCTTCGCTGACGTGGTAACCGGCCTTGCCAAGCAGATCAGATATATTTGACAAAGATTTCGGATCATCTTCGACCACAAGGACCAGATTATTGTTTTGACCCACTGTTGCGACGGGGGTGGTTTGTTTCTGGTGAAGCGGAAAGGTCAGGCAAACATCCGTGCCTGTTCCGACTTTGCTGTCAATCTGGATGTCGCCGCCGGTTTGTTTGATGAAGCCATACACCATGGACAGGCCCAGACCCGTGCCTTCACCATCGCTTCGCGCCGTAAAAAATGGCTCCAGTGAGCGGGCCAGTATTGTTTCATCCATGCCTTGCCCGGTATCGCTGACAGTAACGGTTGCGGAGTTGTTGGCGCCCTCTGTTACGGTTAGTTGAATGACGCCTTTTCCTATAATTGCCTGACTGGCGTTCAAGCATAGATTTAAGACTGCGCTTTCCAGCTGTCCGGGGTCTACCAAAACGGGTAAATTCTTTTCTGAAATAATGGTTTCCAGCCTGACGTCGGATTTTAATCCGATTTCAATTAAATCAGCCAATCCCGCGATTAAGCCGTTCAGGTCAACGACTTCTGGTTGCAGCGCCTGTTGGCGTGCGAAGGCCAGCAGCCGTTGGGTAAGCGATGTTCCGATATCAACAGCGTTGCCAATGCGTTGCAGTAAAGTTTTCCGGCTTTCCCGTTTGCTACCTGAAACAAGCAGGTGAACATTGGATGAAACTGTCGACAGGATGTTACCAAAGTCATGGGCGACTTCGCCGGTAACTTTACCAAGGCTTTCGATATGTTGAATTTGGCGCAGACGTTCATCCATCTGCCGCCGTTCAGTTGTATCAGAAAACTGCCAGACTGCACCGCCGTCCGGCAGCCGGTTGCAGCGGATTTCCAGAAAATGACCGCTTTCGTTTTGAAGTTCGGTGGTGCCGTAAAAGTTGGAATCCAGACCTGCCTGATTGGATTGTTCGGCAAATGTTGTTAGCGCCAAAAGCTCAGAAATTGTGGATTTTGTAGGCGCGCCATCTGGTCCAAGATGCAAAACCTTACCGAAGGTCGGATTGGTCGCGGTCAGTTGACCCGCATCATTTGTGATGGCCACGCCATCTGTGATGTTCGCAAAGACTTTTTCGAAAAGTGTGTTTTTCTGATTCAGTTGCCGATTGCTTCGGTCAAGGCGCAGGGCGTTGGCCCGGAAGACCCGAAAAGATTGCAGCAATTTACCAATTTCATCATTTTTGGTGGATTTACGTCTTAGGTGAGCATTTCGGTCACCCTGCGCCAGTCGTAACATCGCATCCGAAATGGCGCGAATGTTGGCAGTGACATAACCTGAGACATAATAGGCTGAAATCAATGCCACAGTGACACTGCCAAGACCCGCCATAATGATTGCGGCCTTGGCAAACCCGATCAAGGTGGTGGTTTCTTCCCTTTGATTGGACAGGCTGGTTTCTGCATTTTTTGCAAATTGCACGGCCAGGTCGCTGATTGTATTCGCATTTAGCCGGATGCGGAACAGCGCGTTCTGGCTTTCTAGAACACGCGATAGTTCTGCTCGGCGGACCTCAAAAAGATTGCGTTGACCTGTTACAAATTTCGCTAATTCAGTGAATTGTTGGGCCTGTGCACTGGTCGCCATGGGCAATTCAAACCCCTTGGTCATAATTTGGAATTTTCTGCGATGTTCCCCCACACCAAGCAGGTTGTCAGCGTTACCGGCGCCGACCAGTTCATTTGCCATTGCCTGCAGGGCCAGCCATGTCCGACGCTCTTCGATACTGGATTCAGGTTCGATTGAGTTTAGGTACATTTGGCTTGCGAAACGTGTAAGCCGGGCATTCAGGGCAATCGTTTTGTCGCGCTCCAGATTCAGCTTTTTTGCCGACACGATCATGTCGGCGATTGCGCCCCTCATTTTGCGGACCACAACTGCAATATCGTGTTCAAATGAATTTTCAGCAAAAGGCGACAAAGCGTTGTCAGATGGCCAATCCTGCGTCGCAGGTTCAAGGGTGTCGACCAATATCTGACCCTCACGCTGGATCAGATAGGCCGACCCCAGATTTAACAAATAGGGAGCGGAGGTAGCGATGTCAGAGGATTGTTTAGACAGTTGCAATGATCGCGCAACTTCAGTCAGGGTGCTTTGGTGCAGTTCCTGTAGCCGGGTATTTGCGCGGTCAAGTGCGAACCAGGCTATTGCACCGACAAACATTGTTGAGGTGGCCAACAGGGCAAGCGCCAGCCACAAACGGGTTCTGATGCCTGGATTGAAAGTTCTGAAGCTCACTTAGGTTCGCCTTCGCCGTCCAGTACAAAGATATAACCCTGTGCACGGCGCGTTTGCAGGTGCACCGGTTTGGAAGGGACGTCTTCTATTTTTCGCCGCAAACGTAAAATGAGCACGTCAATCGTTCGATCTACATAATTTGAAGAGTCGCTGCCAAGTTCGGTTAATAATTCTAACCGCGGAATAATTCGATTTGGATTGGTCAGGAAAAACTCAAGCAACCGAAACTCTGCATTGGTAAGAGGAATTTCGTCACCTGATGCTGAAAGCAACTGACGGTGAGTGCGGTTCAATATTTTGCTGCCAAATCTGATCCCTAAGCCGGTGCTGGATTGGGGATTTATGGGTGTAGTATTGTTGCCGTATCGACGCAGGACCGCACGCAATCTGGCCACCAGTTCACGCGGGTTGAATGGTTTCATAATATAGTCGTCGGCCCCGGTTTCCAGGCCAACGATTTTGTCCACCTCGTCGCCTTGGCCGGTCAGCATGACAATGGGTAAATCGTGCAGGTGACGAATTTGAATTGCCAGCGCCAACCCAGATTCACCATTTAGCTTTAGGTCAATTAGCGCAAGATCAACGTCAGGCTTACTGCCCAGGGCGAAAAATTCGTGGCTGCTTTTCAGAAGGATGGGATCAAAGCCGTTTTCAAACAATAAAGAGTCAAGCGCCAGTCGCACGCCCTCATCATCATCAACAACGGCAATTTTTGCCCTTATATCTGCGCTTTCCATCTGGTTTTGGCCCCAGCCTGAAGTAAGCTGCCCCCCAAAGTACATGTTAAACCACAGCGACCATGGCATGTTTAACAGGCAAACTGGAGGTTTATTTTACTTTTTTGTCAAACGCCATACTGAAACATTTGTAATATTCGTAACCCAAAATCCGGCCCAGTGTAGCAGTATTAATTGTTTAGTAATCGTGAAAATTGTCAGGGCGTTCTTTACTGGAGCCATCCTTGGACCAATTGCCAAATGGGTTGGTGATGTGATCCGGTTTAAATCTTCTGGGAGAAACAGATGAAAACTTTTACAACTTTAAGCGTCCTTGCTTTTGCGGCCACATTTATGGTCGGGCAGGCGAGTGCGCAGGAACTAAGCGTTGTTTGCAGCAACGAACAGGACTGGTGCGATTTAATGGCCGGAAACTTTGAAGCCGAAACCGGCATTGAAGTGTCCATGGTTCGCAAGAGCACCGGCGAAACACTGGCGCAGGTACGCGCCGAAGCGGGCAATCCGAAAATTGACGTATGGTGGGGCGGTACAGGTGATCCACATTTGATCGCGGCCTCCGAAGGCCTTACACAAGTTTCCGGTGCTGATATTTCTGAACTGCTTGGCTGGGCCGTCAACATGTCCGATATCAGTGGTGGAAAAACCATTGGTATTCACGCTGGCGCATTGGGTATTGCCTACAATTCTGAATTGCTGGCTGAAAAAGGAATCGAGCCACCGGCGTGCTGGCGTGATCTTGCGGATCCGCGTTTTGCGGGTGAAGTGCAGGTTGCCAATCCGAACAGCTCTGGCACAGCCTATACCGAGCTTGCGACATTGGTTCAGGTGTTTGGCGAAGACGAAGCGTTTCGCCTGTTGAAGGATATTGGTGAGAACATCAATTCCTACACCAAATCCGGTTCAGCACCCAGCAAAGCCGCCGCTCGCGGTGAAACCGGTGTGTCCATTGGTTTCATGCATGACATGGTCAAACTGGCAAAAGCCGGCTTCCCGCTTGAGATCGTATCACCCTGTGAAGGGACTGGTTACGAAGTTGGCGGCGTCAGCATAATCGAGGGTGCCAAAAATCTGGAAAGCGCCAAGAAATGGGTTGAGTTTGTGATCAGTGCAGAAGCACAATCACGCGGGCCAGAGGTTGGTGTTTATAACGTACCATCCAACAGCAATGCGACGCTTGCACCTGAATCGCCCAAACTGGAATCAATCAAGCTGATTGATTACGATTTTGCCACCTATGGTGCCACGGATACGCGGGCCCGTTTGCTGGCGCGTTGGGATGCAGAAGTTAAGCCCTAAACTTTAGGCAGCTTTACCGGGGCGCGGCTGGTTTGACCCTGCCGCGCCCCGGATTTTATACCGATATTAGTTTTAGGAATTTCCCCGGGGGCATCGGATGAAACGGACCATAAATTATTGGCTGCTCGCTGCAATTTTGGGATTTATCCTGTTACCCTGGCATGTGGTTGATGCCGGTTTTTGGTCATTTGGCTGGATCACCGGTCTGGCTTCCGCCGATACTGCTTCGGCGTTGTTTTTATTGCTGTCGTTCGGAAAATTCTGGTTTTGGCCGCTGGCGGTTTCATTTGTCATTATTGCTGCCGGTCTGAACCTGATAAATAGCCCGGTTCAGCGATCCAAGTTTGTGGCCGTATTTGCAGCACTTGCACTGGGCTATATCGCCCTTCAGGGCATGGTGATTGTGCGGGACGGGCCGCGGTTCTTTGCGGATATGCTGGATTATACCGCTATAAATGATGGTCAAATCGGGTTTGGTGCGGGTGCGATGGTGACGTTGTTTGCATTGCTATTCGTTTTGACCACAGCGTTTTCTTCGATGGGGCAGGGACGTGGCGACGCGTTTGTCGTCGGGCTGATTGGCCTGATAATTTCGCTGGTTGGGGTGTTTGTATTTTTCCCGGTTGCCCATATTCTAATTCGGGCTTTTGAAGTAAAAGAGGGTGGATATTCAATTGCTGTGTTTTTCGGGCGATTGTTTTCATCTGATATATGGGGCCTGACCTGCTTTACCGGCGGGCGGTCCTGTGGCCCGGCAATCAATTCAGTTTTACTGGCAACCATGACCGGGGCCGGGACAACCGCGCTTGGTCTGGCATTCGCGTTAATTTTCACACGGACCAATTTTGTCGCCAAACCATTGTTGCGGGTATTGACGGTAATTCCAATAATCACACCGCCGTTTGTTATTGGGCTGGCACTGATCCTGTTATTCGGGCGAACGGGCGCGATTACTGATTTGTTTGCAACGCTGTTCGGGACCGAAAAAACACGCTGGCTGTATGGGTTTGACGGGGTTTTTCTGGCGCAGATGCTGTCGTTCACCCCGATCGCGTTTCTTGTGCTGATCGGTGTGGTCGAAGGCGTGAGCCCGTCGATGGAAGAGGCAAGCCAGACACTGGATGCGGATCGTTGGCAGACATTCCGGTATGTGTCCCTGCCGCTGATGCGGCCTGGTCTGGCCAATGCGTTCTTGCTGGGCTTCATCGAAAGCCTTGCCGATTTTGGCAATCCACTGGTCATGGGTGGCAATACAAATTTCCTGTCCACCGATATATTCTTTGCCATCGTGGGTTCAGTTGCGGACCCTTCCAAGGCCGCGATACTGGCCATCGCCCTGCTGATGCTGACGCTGGGAGCGTTCCTGATCCAGCGCCGTTGGGTTGGCACAAAATCCTACGCAACTGTCACTGGCAAAGGCGATTCTGGCCAGCACGCGGCGCTTAGCCCAGCTGTCAAAGCTGCGTGCTATGCAACGGCGCTGCCGTGGGCGGCGTTTACGGCGGTGGTGTATGTGATGATATTTTACGGCAGTTTCGTAAAGCTTTGGGGATATGATAACAGTTTCACGCTTGATCACTATCTGCGGGCATTTTCGATCGACTTTTCCGATGGCATCCGCTGGACCGGCGCTGCATGGGACAGTTATTTCACCACGCTGACGATATCGTCCATCGCCGCGCCGCTGACGGCACTGGTTGGCCTTGGCACTGCCTATCTGTTGGTGCGCCAGAACTTTGCGGGTAAAAGTATTTTTGAGTTCAGCACCATGCTGAGTTTTGCCATTCCGGGTACCGTGATTGGTGTGAGCTATATTCTGGCCTTTAACTTTCCGCCGATCGAGCTGACCGGCACCAGCATCATCCTGATCATCGTTTTTGTATTTCGAAACATGCCGGTTGGGGTGCGCGGCGGTATCGCTGCGATGTCACAACTGGACAAAAGCCTTGATGAAGCGTCGATCACCTGTGGCGCAAATAGTTTCACAACGCTGCGGCGGGTAATTGCCCCGCTGCTTGGGCCAGCAGTGATCGCCGCCCTGACCTATAGTTTTGTGCGCGCGGTTACGTCCGTAAGTGCGGTAATATTTTTGGTCAGTGCGAAACATAATATGGCGACGTCGTTCATTGTGGGGCGGGTTGAGAATGGCGAATTCGGCATCGCGATCGCGTATTCAGCGGTGTTGATTGTCACCATGCTGATCGTGGTTATCGCGCTGCAATTGTTGGTTGGTAAACGTAAACTGCGCCGCACCGATCGTGTGCAACAGGCGGCTTAACTGAAATTTATCCGGGGACAGAAATATGCAAGATATAAAAAAAGGCTCGGTTCGTTTTCAGGGCGTTGTGAAAAAATATGGTGCGGTTACGGCGCTGACCAAGCTTGATCTGAACATAGAGCCGGGCACACTAGTGACGCTGCTTGGGCCCAGTGGCTGCGGCAAGACCACAACGTTGCGGCTGATTGCCGGATTGGAAAGCGCGACCGAAGGGTCGGTTTTCATCAGCGGCGAGGACGTGACCCATCTGTCTGCAACCTATCGCAAAGTATCCATGGTGTTTCAGTCATATGCGTTGTTTCCGCATATGAGCGTGATTGAAAATGTCGCCTACGGGCTGACCGTGAAATCTGTCCCTAAGAAACAAGCCCATGAAAAGGCCGAAGAAGGCCTGGAAATGGTTGGGTTGGAAGGTTTTGGTGCGCGATTGCCAAGTGAGCTGTCGGGCGGTCAACAACAGCGGGTGGCCGTGGCCCGTGCGATCGTACTGGAGCCGGAAGTTTTGCTTTTGGATGAGCCGCTGTCAAACTTGGACGCGAAACTGCGCCGCAAGGTGCGCGAGCAGATACGCCAGATTCAGCAAGATCTGGGCCTGACCGCGGTTTATGTGACCCACGATCAGGAAGAGGCAATGGCGGTATCTGATAAGATCATCGTGATGAAAAATGCAGAGATTGCGCAGGAAGGCACGCCAAGTGACCTGTACCAGCGCCCGAATTCGTCTTTCATCGCAGACTTTATCGGGGATGCGAACCTGATTGATTGCGAAGTTGGTGCAACCAACAATGGGCATAGCAAAATCACCATTGGCAACAAATCCCTGACGGTGGCGAATGAAGCGTCGCTTACCGGGAATGTAAAACTTGTACTGCGCCCGCACCAGATATCGTTGTCAGCCAAAGGCGATGCGGAGGGGTTTGAAGGTAATATTACCTATGCCGCCTATCTGGGGAACCAGATCCAATACACGCTGGACGGTGAATTGGGACAATTGTTTGCCATCTCTACAGCCTTGGCAACGCCATTTTCTATGGGCCAGAATGTTGTTGTTGGATTTGATAAAGGTGATGTTAGTCTGGTCGGTGCATAAGTTTAGGCATCAATTTACACAGACGAATTATTACTGGAAAATTGCGGCTGCTGGGCCTGTTCGAACAGGTATTTCGGACACAATATTCGTAATGTGAAGCGCAAAATTCCGATCGTTGAATCACGTTGAGGGCTGGCTTTTGAACGGCAGCCGGGTAATGTTGTGAAACAGAATGCAATCCCGGAGAGATAAAGAATGTTGTCACTAATTGATGTTATAAAGGCAGCACCCGCGAATTCCCCTGCCATAGGAGCGCCGGACAAAGATAACCTGTCATATGGTGAGTTATCGCGGTTGATACAGTCCAGCCGAAATGCATTGAACGGATTTGGCATAGGCCGCGGGGACCGGGTGGCGATTGTTCTGCCAAACGGCCCGGAAATGGCGACGGCATTTTTAGCGGTATCGGCCTGCGCGTCGGCAGCGCCGTTGAACCCGGCATATAAACAGGACGAGTTTTCGTTTTATCTGAAAGATCTTGGGGCCAAGCTGGTTATTGTCGAAGGTGACAGTTTGTCACCGGTTTTAGCGGCGGCGGCGACATTGGATATTCCGGTGGTTCGTATAGGCTGTGATCCGGCTGATCCGGCTGGTTATTTTAAGTTTGACGCCACAGACCTGTCGGGTAAGGCACAGGCAACCGGTTGGACCAAAGCGGCCGACGAGGCGCTGGTATTGCACACATCCGGTACCACATCGCGCCCCAAAGTTGTGCCGTTAACTGCGGCGAATATATTGGCGTCATCAGCAAATATACGCGCCGCTTTGCAGCTGAGCGGCGGTGATGTCGGGCTGAATGTCATGCCGCTGTTTCATATTCACGGGCTGATCGCGTCACTGTTGGCCTCACTGCAGGCCGGGGCGCATGTGGTGTGTACGACCGGGTTCAATGCGCTGAAGTTCTTTCAATGGGCAGAGGCGGTTCAGCCCAGCTGGTACACGGCTGTGCCCACGATGCATCAGGCGATATTGGGCCGGGCGGCGCGAAATAAGGAAATTGTCGACGGGATGGATTTGCGGTTTGTCAGATCATCGTCTTCATCCTTGCCGCCACCGGTTATGGCAGCGCTGGAAGCCGCATTTGGCTGTCCGGTGATTGAAGCATACGGGATGACAGAGGCAGCGCATCAGATGGCGTGTAACCCCTTGCCGCCGGGGAACCGTAAAGCGGGAACCGTCGGGATTGCGGCGGGGCCTGAAATTGCCATCATGGATGATGCCGGTGGGGTTAAGGCGCAGGGCGAAAGCGGTGAAATTGTTATTCGTGGTGCCAATGTCTTTGACAGTTATGAAAACAACCCGGAGGCTAATGCGACGGCGTTTACCGGCGGCTGGTTCAGGACGGGGGACCTTGGGTTTCTGGACCGTGACGGGTTTTTGACGATTTCGGGTCGTTTGAAAGAAATTATCAACCGGGGGGGTGAGAAAATTGCACCCCGGGAAGTGGATGATATTTTGCAGGCCCATCCGGCGGTTGATCAGGTGGTCACCTTTGCACTGCCCCATGATAAACTGGGGGAGGAAGTGGCGGCTGTGGTTGTGCTGCGTGAGGGGATGCTGGCGGACATTGCGGAGCTGAAAAACTTTGCAGCAGAGCGGTTGGTTGCGTTTAAGGTCCCGTCAAAGATTATCCTGCGCGATGAAATCCCAAAAGGGGCCACTGGTAAGCTGCAACGCATAGGGTTGGCGGAAAAACTGGGGCTGACCGGATGACCAGGGTTTGCGTGTTCGGGGCCGGGGCAATTGGCGGCTATCTGGGTGCGAAACTGGCCGCCACGGACGCAAAGGTTTCCCTGATCGCGCGGGGGCCGCATTTGGCGGCGATCCGCAAAGAGGGGCTGACGCTGATTGAGAAGGACCTGTCCCAGACACTGGCCGTTGATGCGACGGAAAATCCCGCCGATCTGGGGGTGCAGGATTATGTGATTGTTACGCTGAAAGCGCATTCCATCGGGGCGGTGGTTTCGGCGATGCAACCGCTGCTGCACGACAATACCACGGTGGTTTTTGCGGTGAATGGCGTGCCCTGGTGGTATTTTTACGGTCTTGAAGGTGAATTTTCCGGCCGACGCATAGAAAGTGTTGATCCGGGGGGGGGGATCTGGAAAGGCATCGGACCGGAGCGCGCGCTGGGTTGCGTGGTGTATCCGGCGGCAGAGGTGATCAAGCCCGGTGTTGTGCAACATATTTCGGGCAACCGGTTTTCGCTGGGGGAACCGGATGGCAGCAGCAGTGAACGGGTTAAAGTGTTGTCAGACCTGATGATTGCCGCTGGTTTGAAAGCGCCGATCAAGCCCCGACTGCGCGATGAAATCTGGATAAAGCTCTGGGGCAATGCCTCACTTAATCCAATTAGTGCGCTGACCGGGGCGACATTGGCACAGATGACCGATGATGCGGAAACCAAAGGTGTCATCCGCGCGATAATGGCCGAGATACAACTGGTTGGTGAAGCGTTAGGGGCACGGTTCAGTGTTTCGATCGACAAACGCATCGCCGGGGCGGCTGCGGTGGGGGCGCATAAGACCAGCATGTTGCAGGATCTGCAAGCAGGACGCCCGATGGAAATTGATGCGTTGGTCGGGGCCGTTCAGGAGCTTGGGGTGTTGGCCGGATGTCCGACGCCGACGTTAGATACAGTTCTGGCGCTGGTTAAACAAAAAGCCCGGATATCCGGTTGCTATGCTGCGCAAACCGGGTAGGCGCGGTCATGGGTTACGCAACCATTGCCGGCGGGAAGGGCTGTTTGCACTACCCTGTTGCGGGTGGTGAGGCTTCGGCGTAAAAAATGTATGCAACATAGTCTGCATCGATAATATCGAGGGCCCCGGCATTGGATAAACCAGTTTTCAACAACCGAGACTGTGGATCTTGTCCGATCCGTCGTCAGGCCGTTTGTTCGCGCTGTGAGCCGGATGAACTAACGATGCTGGATACGTTCAAATACTATCGCAGTTTTGAAGCCGGACAACCGGTGATCTGGGCCGGGGATCACCTGGATTTTGTGGCGTCGGTTGTTGTTGGCATCGCGTCACTAAGTCAGACAATGGAAGATGGCCGCACCCAAATGACCGGTTTGTTGTTACCGTCTGACTTTCTGGGCCGACCCGGGCGGAGTGTCGCCGCGTTTGATGTGGTGGCAGTGACCGATCTGACATTGTGCTGTTTTCGACGCAAGCCATTTGAAAAAATGCTTGAAACCACCCCCCATGTCAGCCAGCGACTGCTTGAAATGACACTGGATGAACTGGATGCGGCGCGCCAGTGGATGCTGGTGCTGGGGCGTAAAACCGCGCGCGAAAAAATTGCCAGCCTGTTGGCAATTCTGGCCAATAGAGAGGCGCATTTGCTGAAGCAGATAGCCCCGAAAGCGGTAAAGTTCGAACTGCCGCTGACCCGTGAAGCAATGGCGAATTATCTGGGGCTGACGCTGGAGACCGTAAGCCGTCAAATGTCGGCGCTTAAGCGGGACAAGGTAATTGAAACCCAGGGCAGCCGCCGGATCAATGTTCCGAATCTTTCGCGTCTTACACAGGAAGCCGGGGACGATTTGGGCCCATAGGGGTTTCGTTTGATTGTTCTAATGCGCCATGAAAACCGGTAATTTCGCCATTTGCAACGTGTTGCGGGTGGCACCGCCAAGAATGCTTTCGCGAATGCGCGAATGACCGTAAGCCCCCATCACCAACAGCTCAGCGTTTTGATCCACAAGATGGCGCGCTATAACATCGGACACGCGAGGCATGGTTTTTGCCAGCACTGAAACCTCTGCTTTGATGCCGTGGCGCGATAGCATTAGCGCCAGCGCGCCCCCCGGATCAGAGCGGTCAAAGGCATGTGCCGGGGGATCAACGATGGCAATATTCACAATATCCGCAGCCTTTAAAAGCGGTAAAGCCAGCCTGACCGCGTTCAGTGCCTCCTGGCTTTCATTCCAGGCAATAACAATTCGGTTGATCACCGTGGGTAGGGTGGCATTATCGGGCATGATCAGCACCGGGATTTTAGCGTCAAATAACGCGGATTCAACAATCACTTCGTGTTCATGTGTGCGCCCGTCACCGTAGGGTTTGGCGAACACAGCCAAATCAGCGAGCCGCATGTTCAACGCCAGAAACTGTGCCAGACCGGGCAATTGGGCCGTGAGACAGCGCGATGCCCATGGAACCAGTACAGCACCGAGTTGCTTTTGCAGAGATTGCTCAAGGTCGTTGGCCTCTTTTTCGGCCTCGACCAGATTTGATTGCAGCGCCATTGCATTGGCCCCGGCGTAATAAAACCCCGGTTGGGTTCGGTCTATGCCAAGGCAAAGCAGGTCTAAATGGCCTTGGTTTTGATGTGCAATTTCCAAGGCAGCAGATATTGCTGTCTGGTCGGCCTGCAAGTCTGTTACGATGGTTGTAACTGTCTTGAACATCATGATTTCTCCGCGGTATTGAGCAAAAATTAACCTTAAGTGCGACAAATTCAACTTAGGCAATTTGTACGCGGTATTTCTTGATCTAGATCAATGCCGTGTATTTTTGGCCATCTAAAGAGGCAGTGAATGCGCGATTTGCGGAAAAATTAAATAACGATGGTTCTGATGGACCAAAGGGGCGAAGAATGTGGAATATCACGAAACTTACGGCACTGGGTCTGACCACAATTTTTGCAGCGATCGCGGCAAATTATGCCCGCGATCTGGCCTATCAGGTACATGCAGTTATTGTGATGCTGGTTGCCGGAGGTGTGTTCCTTTGGACCGTTCGCCAAACCGATGAGCCCAAAAAATCCCTGGAACCGGAATATTTTGACAGTGTGATCAGGGCAGGTGTGATTGCCACCTGTTTCTGGGCGATTATTGGGTTTCTCGTGGGGACTTTCATCGCTTTTCAACTGGCCTTTCCGGCGCTGAATTTTGAAGCATTACAAGGCTTTGGCAACTTTGGCCGTTTGCGGCCCATTCATACATCGTCTGTGATATTTGCCTTTGGCGGCAACGCATTGATCGCCACATCGTTCTATGTGGTTCAGCGCACCAGCGCGGTGCGTCTATGGGGTGGTAATCTGGCCTGGTTCGTATTCTGGGGCTATCAGCTGTTTATTGTGCTGGCTGCCTCTGGTTATTTGCTGGGGGCGACACAATCCAAAGAATATGCTGAACCTGAATGGTATGTGGATATCTGGCTGACCATTATCTGGGTGTCCTATCTGCTGGTTTTCCTGGGGACAATTTTTACCCGCAAGGAAAAACATATCTACGTCGCCAACTGGTTTTACCTGTCTTTCATTGTCACCATCGCCATGTTGCATATCGTCAATAATCTGGCCGTTCCGGTTTCAATATTCGGGTCAAAATCTGTTACCTTATTTGCCGGGGTTCAGGATGCCATGACCCAGTGGTGGTATGGCCATAACGCGGTTGGGTTTTTCCTGACCTCGGGCTTTCTGGGGATGATGTATTACTTTGTGCCCAAACAGGCCGAGCGGCCGGTTTACAGCTATAAACTGTCCATCGTGCATTTCTGGTCGCTGACATTTTTGTACATCTGGGCCGGGCCGCACCACCTGCATTACACGGCGTTACCGGATTGGGCGACGACACTGGGCATGGTGTTTTCCATCATCCTGTGGATGCCAAGCTGGGGCGGTATGATCAACGGTCTGATGACCCTGTCCGGGGCCTGGGACAAGCTGCGCACCGATCCGGTCATTCGCATGATGGTGATTGCCATTGGATTTTATGGCATGTCGACCTTTGAGGGGCCGATGATGTCGATCCGTGCGGTGAATTCCCTTAGCCATTATACAGACTGGACCATTGGCCACGTTCATTCCGGTGCGCTGGGATGGAACGGCATGATCACCTTTGGGGCATTGTATTTCCTGGTGCCCAAACTTTGGCGGAAAGAACGGTTGTATAGTCTGAGTCTGGTCAACTGGCACTTTTGGCTGGCGACAATCGGTATCATTTTATACGCGGCTTCAATGTGGGTCACCGGCATCATGGAAGGTCTGATGTGGCGTGAGGTCGACGCCAACGGTTTCCTGGTGAACTCGTTCGCTGACACGGTCGCCGCCAAATTCCCGATGTATGTGGTGCGTGCAACCGGGGGGATCATGTATCTGTCGGGTGCGCTGATCATGTGTTACAATTTGTGGATGACAGCACGCAAATCGCCGGCGATAGCCGATGCGACTGCCCTGTCTCCGGCTGAATAGAGGAGTTGGGGACATGGGAATTCTTGACAAACATAAGATACTTGAACGTAGCCCGACATTGTTGCTGGTCTCCAGCCTGTTGGTGGTGAGCATTGGTGGCATTGTCGAAATCGCGCCGCTTTTCTATCTGGAAAACACCATTGAAAAGGTGGAAGGTGTGCGGCCCTATTCGCCGCTGGAGCTGACGGGGCGTGATATCTACATTCGTGAAGGTTGTTACGTTTGCCACAGCCAGATGATCCGCGCCCTTAGGGACGAGGTTGAGCGTTATGGGCCCTATTCGCTGGCGGCAGAATCGATGTATGACCACCCGTTTCAATGGGGATCAAAACGCACCGGGCCTGATCTGGCCCGTGTGGGTGGGCGCTATTCAAACGAATGGCAGGTTGACCATCTGGTTGACCCGCAATCGGTGGTACCGGAATCGGTGATGCCGAAATACGGGTTCCTGTTGAACAAGGAAATTGACGGAGAGTATGTCGACGAATTGCTGCAGGCACACCGGATCGTTGGCGTGCCCTATAGCGACGAAATGATTGAGCTGGCACAGGCGGATTTCAAGGTTCAGACCGACCCGGATGGCGACTATGAAGACATGTTGGCGCGCTATCCCAAGGCGGTTGTCAGCAATTTTGACGGCCAGCCGGGTATCTCGGAAATGGACGCGCTGATCGCCTATTTGCAAATGTTGGGAACGCTTGTCGATTTCTCAACCTTCATTCCAGACGCCAGCCGGTAAGGGAGTATTTGATATGGATACCTATTCAATATTGCGCGAATTTGCCGATAGCTGGGTGTTGCTTGGCATGGTGAGCTTTTTCGTTCTGGCGGTTTTCTGGGCGTTTCGCCCCGGCAGCGGTGGGGCACATCAGGATTCTTCTGAAATACCTTTTCGCCATGATGACCGGCCCGCGCCCGAGACCCCACCCAAGTCAGAGGAGACTCTGTAATGGCGAAGAAACCAGAGAAAAAAGACCCGGAAACCACAGGTCATAGCTGGGATGGGATCGAGGAATTCAACAACCCCTTGCCCAGATGGTGGCTTTGGACATTTTACGCCACCATTATCTGGGGGGTATTATTCGTTATTGCCTACCCGGCATGGCCGCTGATCAAGGGCGCTACGCCCGGGCTGCTGGGCTATTCAACCCGCGGCGAAGTGGCTACGGATATTGAAAAATTCAGACTGGCAAATGCCGAGATAGAAGCCCGTTTGGCCGCCGCTGATGTCGGTACGATTTCGCAGGATCGCGCATTGCAAAGCTACGCTGTCAATTCCGGCGCCGCTGTTTTCAGAACCACCTGCATACAGTGCCATGGCTCGGGCGCCAGCGGTTCCGGGATATACCCGAACCTGATTGATGATGACTGGTTGTGGGGCGGTAAGATCGACGAAATTGCCCAGACAGTGCGCTATGGTATCCGCAGTGAAGCCGACGATACCCGGTATTCGGAAATGCCCGCGTTTGGTGAGTTTCTGGAGGAACAGGAGATTGAGCAGGTTGTTAACTATGTGATGTCGCTGAGCAATTTGGAAAGCGATCCATCGCTGGCAGCTGCTGGCGCAGAGGTTTTTTCTGAGAACTGCACCGCATGCCACGGCGACAACGCAACCGGTGACCGCGAACAGGGTGCCCCGGACCTGACGGATTTCATCTGGTTGTTTGGCAGCGATGCCGGGGCAATCACCCAAACTGTAACCTATGCGCGAAACTCTGTCATGCCGGGCTGGGAAGGCCGTCTGACGGAGGCACAGATCAAAGCGGTTGCAGCCTATGTTCACCAACTGGGAGGTGGCGAATAGAATTAGAATTCCGGGGGGCTTGCCCCCTGGACAGGCACCAATCCCAGATCCTGTTCGCGCGTTTCTTCGGGATTGGTGCCGCTTTAAGTCGCGGAGATTTTTTGGGTTTGTCACATGACTTTCCCGGGAACAGGATCAGATATGTCGTCTAATGATAGCCCCCCACCCCTATACGCGGCGCGAGAACCGATTTTCCCGCGTCGGGTTTCGGGAAAATTTCGCCAGCTAAAATGGTGGCTGATGGGCTTTACCCTGACGGTGTATTATCTGACCCCATGGATACGCTGGGATCGCGGCCCCAACCTGCCGGATCAGGCGGTTTTGGTGGATCTGGCGGGGCGGCGGTTTTTCTTTTTCTGGATCGAAATCTGGCCCTATGAATTTTATTTTATCGCCGGGTTATTGATCATGGCCGGGCTGGGGTTGTTTTTGTTCACCTCAGCGCTTGGCCGGGTCTGGTGCGGCTATGCCTGCCCGCAAACCGTCTGGACTGATTTGTTCATATTGGTTGAGCGCTGGATTGAAGGCGACCGCAACGCCCGCGTCCGGTTATGGAAAGCCAAATGGGACTTTCGCAAATGGCGATTGCGGGTCACCAAGTGGATTATCTGGGCTTTGATTGGCCTGGCAACCGGTGGGGCGTGGGTGTTTTATTTTGCCGATGCGCCGACATTGCTGGTAAAGCTGGTAACCCTGACGGCGCATCCGGTGGCCTATATCACGGTTGCAATACTAACTTTGTTTACGGTGCTTTTTGGCGGTTTCGCCCGAGAGCAAGTGTGCATCTATATGTGCCCATGGCCGCGCATTCAGTCTGCAATGGTGGATGAAGATACGCTGATGGTCGGGTACCGTGACTGGCGCGGTGAGCCCCGGGGCAAACACCGCAAAGCCGAAGGCGCGGACCGGCTGGGCGATTGCATTGATTGTATGGCCTGCGTCAATGTTTGCCCCGTCGGCATTGATATCCGTGATGGTCAGCAGTTGGAATGCATAACCTGCGCGCTGTGTATTGATGCCTGTGATGATGTCATGGACAAGATTGGCAAACCGCGTGGTCTGATCGATTATATGGCGTTGACCGATGAGGTTTTGGAACGCAAGGGCGGTCAGGCAAAACCAATTTGGCAACATATTTTACGGCCAAGAACAATGCTTTATACGGCGCTTTGGTCACTGATTGGTTTTGGTCTGGTCTATGCGCTGTTTGTGCGTGCCGAAGTGGACATGACGGTGGCACCGGTGCGCAACCCGACTTTTGTGATGTTGTCGGACGGTTCTGTTCGTAATTCCTATGATGTGCGTTTGCTAAACAAACACGGTGATGCCCGAAAATTCAGGCTGTCACTGACGTCGGATGAAATTTTGCGAATTGAACTGGAAGGTGAGCCGGCATTGTTTGTGACGGTACCGGCGGATTCCACATATTTGCAGCGGGTATATGTGATTGCGCCACAAGGCAGCGGTGCTGATACAAAGGATCGTTCCAAACTACGGCTTTGGGTTGAGGATACAATTAACGCCGAGCGCGCCTATAATGAAACCGTATTTAATGGGAGGGTGAAATGAGCAGCAAGCCATTGACCGGACGCAAAGTGTTCCTGATGTTCGCCGCATTTTTTGGTGTCATCATTGGTGTAAATCTGGTGCTGGCATATCAGGCGGTATCGACTTTCCCTGGATTGGAAGTGCGTAATACCTATGTGGCTTCGCAGGTCTTTGACGAAAATAAAGCCGCGCAACTGGCCCTTGGCTGGACGGCGTCAGCCGCTGTTGAAAACGACCAGCTGACACTGACAATTGTTGGCAAGGATGGCGCACCTGCACAGGTGGCGCAATTGTCGGCAATATTAGGCCGGGCGACGCAAATGCGCGACGACATATCGCCGGATTTTGTAAACAATGGTGCAGCCTATGTTGCCCCGGTCGAGTTGGCGCCGGGAAACTGGCTGTTGCGGATCAAGGCAAACGCGGCTGATGGCACTTTGTTTGATCAGCGTTTGTCGATATTTATTGGACAACCCTGATGACAAACGCGGCATGCAGCACCTGTGATGCCGTTGCATCGCCCCGGGATCGGGCCGATGTTGAAAAATCCACTGATAATAGCATTATTCTGTCACTGCCCGATATCCATTGTGGTGGCTGCATTGCCAAGGTTGAAAGCGCTTTGCAGGCTGAGCCGGGGGTTGGTTCTGCACGGGTCAACCTGACGCTGAAACGGGTGAGTATTGAAACTGACGGTGATCTGAACGCGGCCCGGTTGATCGGATTGCTGGCGGATACCGGTTATGAAGCCCATGAGCTGGATGCCGGATTGCTGTCTGCAGGTGTTGCACAGGACCGCAGCAAAGCGTTGT
Source organism: uncultured Marinosulfonomonas sp. (assembly GCA_964514925.1). Lineage (GTDB taxonomy): Bacteria > Pseudomonadota > Alphaproteobacteria > Rhodobacterales > Rhodobacteraceae > NVTR01. The sequence continues at coordinate 4,526 of CAZETX010000006.1, read as the reverse complement.
TGATGCGACTGGCGGTTGCCGGGTTTGCGATGATGAATGTGATGTTGCTGTCTGTGGCCGTTTGGTCAGGGGCGGCGGATGCCACGCGGACCATGTTTCACTGGGTGTCAGCGGCTATTGCATTGCCCGCCATTGCCTATGCCGCGCAACCGTTTTTCAGGAACGCGTATTCTGCATTGCGGGTGGGTCGGCTGAACATGGATGTGCCGATATCGCTGGCGATTGTACTGGCGTCGGGCATGTCGGTTTATGAAACCATGCAAAACGGCGCGGACGCCTATTTTGACGCCGCACTTTCGCTGACGTTTTTTCTGTTGATCGGTCGCTATCTGGATATGCGAACCCGCAATGTTGCGCGTTCAGCAGCTCAGGAGCTAGCGGCGCTGGAGACCACGCGTGCGCTGTTGCCCGATGGCAGTTGGGTGGCCATTGGCGACGTTGCTGTGGGTGATTTGGTTCGGGTCTTGCCCGGTGCGCGGGTTCCGGTTGACGGTATTATTATGGATGGAGCCAGTGAGATTGACCGCTCACTTTTGACGGGTGAGACCTTGCCGATCTCTGTTGGGCTTAATGCCGGGGTCAGTACCGGTGAGGTGAACCTGACGGGCCCGTTGACGGTGCGTGTAACGGCGGCGGGCAGCGACAGTTCTTTGCATCGGCTGGCTGAGCTGGTGGCCGTAGCGGAAACCCAGAAAAATCAATATACATCACTGGCGGAAAGGGCCGCGCGAATATATGCGCCGCTGGTGCATATTCTGGCGTTTCTGGCCTTTGCCGGGTGGTACTGGGGCACCGGTGACATGCGGCTGTCACTGAATATTGCCGTGGCGGTGCTGATCATTACCTGCCCCTGCGCCCTGGGGCTGGCGGTGCCGGCGGTGACAACGGCCGCGTCTGGCCGGTTGTTTCGTGCGGGTATGCTGATCAAGGATGCCACCGCGCTGGAGCGGCTATCCGAGGTGGATACTGTGGTTTTTGATAAAACCGGGACCCTGACGGTGGGGGAGCCGGAGGCGATCAACTTATCGGATGTTTCGGCCCAGGACTTGGCTGTTGCCCTGGCCTTGGCGGCGGGCTCTGCCCATCCGCTGGCGATGTCATTGGTAAAGGCAGGCCGGGGGCTGGGTTTGGACGCGGCTGACGTCACTGATATCAAAGAAATCCCCGGATTTGGTATTCAGGGGATTTGGCGGGATCAGATTGTCAGGTTGGGGCGGGCCAATTGGGTGGGGGCACAGGCCGCCAGCGAAACGGCGACGTATTTGCAGATTGCGGACCAGCCTGCGGTGACATTTACCTTTGTTGACCGATTACGTGATGGGGCTGATCTGGCTGTTTCGGAGCTTTCCCGGATGGGTAAGGACATTGTACTGCTTTCCGGGGATGCGCCTGCACCGGTTGCAGCGATTGCGGATCAATTGGGTATAGCAGCATGGGAGGCAGCTTTGTTGCCCGCGGATAAGGCCGACCGGATTGCTGAATTACGCGCCAGAGGGCACAGGGTTTTGATGGTCGGGGATGGGTTGAACGATACGGCTGCACTGGCTGCTGCCCATGTTTCCATTTCACCGGCAAGTGCGCTTGAGGCGGCGCGGGTTGTATCGGATATTGTGTTGCTTGGTGGTTCGCTGGCGCCAATTGCAGAGGCGGTTGTTGTCGCCAGATTAGCCACCCGGCGGATCAAGGAAAACTTTGCCATCGCAGCGCTTTACAATATGATTGCGGTGCCGGTGGCATTGCTTGGATTTGCCACCCCGCTGATGGCGGCGCTGGCGATGTCGGCGTCTTCGATCACTGTGTCGCTGAATGCGCTTAGGTTGGTGCGAAAATGAATGTTCTGGTTTATCTGATCCCGGTTTCGCTGATCCTTGGCGGTCTGGCGCTTGCGGCGTTTTACTGGGCGTTGAAGGGGCGTCAGTTTGAGGACCCGGATGGCGATAGCCAGCGGTTTCTGTCTGACACCTACGACGACAAGCCCAAGTCTTAGGCGGCTGGCCTGAACTAGTGAAAATCCCGGCTGGGGAACAGCCGTTTTGCCTGTTCGCGCGGATGCCTTGCACTGCTTCTGGCCGGGGTGGGCCGGGGGGCGTCATCGGCCTGTGGCAGGGTGATGCCGACGGCGTCATCCATCGGGTGGCCAAGGTCACTAAGCCGGTGGGACATATCGTCGATATTCTGGGCGATTAGGTGCACCACGATGCCTTCACGTTGCAAAAAGCCGGTGACCCGCAACAGGCGGCCACCCATGACGGTGCGGCGGAACTGTTCGTATATCTTGGGCCAGACCACGATATTAGAGACCCCGGTTTCGTCCTCTAGCGTCAGAAAAACCACGCCCGACGCCGTGCCGGGGCGCTGGCGGGTGATGACCAGCCCGCAGACCGATATCCGCCCGGGCGCAACCCGGGGCAGGTCGGCATGGGGGGTCAGGCCGGGGATTGCCGGGCGCAGCAATTCCATGGGATGGGCGCGCAGGGACAGCCGCATGGCCACGTAATCTTCCACCACCTCTTCGCCCAGATGCATGGCCGGCAGGGTCACGTCGGGTTCATCGATGCCTTCGCCTTCAATCGGGTCATTGAACAGCGGCAGCGGCATCTGCCCGCGGATGGCTTTGACATGCCACAGGGCCTTGCGCCGGGTCAGGCCCATGCCGGCAAAAGCGTCCGCTTCGGCCAGACGTTCCAGCACGGCGGGGCCAACCCCGGCGCGCAACCACAGGCTTTCGGGGTCGGGGTAGCCGTTTCCCCGGGCCGCGACGATCCATTCGGCGGCATCTTTTTTGAAGCCCTTTATCTGGCGAAACCCCAGCCGCAGGGCCAGGTCCCCGTCCACCCGGTGTTCCAGCGTATTGTCCCAGTCGCTGTTGTTGACGCAGATCGGGCGCACTTCAACCTGATGTTCGCGCGCGTCGCGCACGATCTGGGCCGGGGCGTAAAACCCCATGGGTTGCGAATTCAGCAGCGCGCAGGCAAACGCCGCCGGGTGGTGGCATTTCAGCCAGGCCGAGACATAGGCCAGCATGGCAAAAGCCGCGGCATGGCTTTCGGGAAAGCCGTATTCGGCAAAGCCTTCGATCTGGGAAAAGCAGCGGGCGGCAAAATCCGGTTCATAGCCATTGTCCAGCATACCGTTGATGAACTGATCGCGGAACGTGCTGATGGTGCCCATGCGCCGGAATGTGGCCAGTGAGCGGCGCAACCGGTCGGCATCCGCCGGGCTAAAGCCTGCCGCCACCACGGCAATTTGCATGGCCTGTTCCTGAAATAAAGGGATGCCAAGGGTTTTGCCCAGCACGCCCTCTAGTTCTTTGGAGGGAAAGCTGACCTGTTCCAGCCCCTGCCGCCGTTTGACATAGGGCTGTACCATGCCCCCCTGAATCGGCCCGGGGCGGACGATCGCCACCTCAATCACCAGATCATAAAATTCACGCGGTTTCATGCGGGGCAGGAAATTCATCTGCGCCCGGCTTTCCACCTGAAACACCCCGATGGCATCGGCCACACAGAGCATGTCATAGGTGGGGGTGTCGCCCTGGGGGATGGTGGCGATAGAATAAGTCTGGCCACTGAACCGGGTGATCAGATCAAAGCTTTTGCGGATGCAGGTCAGCATGCCAAGGCTGAGGATATCAATCTTCAGAATGCCAAGCGCGTCGATATCGTCCTTGTCCCATTCAATAACGGTTCGGTCCTCCATGGCGGCATTTTCGATCGGGCACAGTTCATCCAGCCGCCCCTTGGTGACGATAAAGCCGCCGACATGCTGGGACAGGTGGCGGGGAAAGCCGATGATCTCACCGATCAGTTGGATGGTCTGGGCCAGCCGCTGATCGTTCATGTCCAGCCCCAGCTCGCGGATGCGATCCGGGTCAGCCCCGCCATTGGACTGACCCCAGATCTGCCCCGACAGGTTGGCCGTTACATCCTGGGACAGGCCCATGACTTTGCCAACCTCACCGATTGCGGCGCGGCTGCGAAAATGGATCACCGTGGCGCAAAGCCCGGCGCGGTGGCGGCCGTATTTTTCATAGATATGCTGGATCACCTCTTCCCGGCGTTCATGTTCAAAATCAACGTCAATATCCGGGGGCTCGCCGCGGTGTTCTGACACGAAACGTTCCACCACCATGGTGATGGTTTCCGGGCTGACATCGGTGATGCCCAACAGATAACACAGGATCGAGTTGGCCGCCGAGCCACGCCCCTGACACAGGATGCCCTGGCCACGGGCAAATTGCACGATGTCATGCACGGTCAGGAAATAGGCCGGGAATTTCAGCTTTTCCACCAGCGCCAGTTCCTTTTTGACCTGGGCATGGGCCCTGGCCGGGGCACCCTGCGGGTAGCGGCGTTTCAAGCCCTCTGCCGCCAGCCGCGCCAGTCGCGCCTGCGGGGTTTCACCATCGGAAATCTCATCGGGGTATTCATAGGACAGCTGCGACAGGCAGAACCCGCAACGCGCCGCGATTTCCAATGTGCGCCGGATCGCTGCCGGGTGGGCATGGAACATACGGGCCATATCCG
>CAZETX010000005.1:19099-99399 GCA_964514925.1 uncultured Marinosulfonomonas sp. | reverse complement strand
CAACATTAACATGCGGCTTATTGCGTTCAAACTTTTCCTTAGCCATGGGGGCCTCTTACTTCTAAGGGGCCAAACCGGCCCAGTTCCTATCCGGGCGCTCGTTAAGGGCAAATTCCGGGAAAATCAAGCGTCAGTTGGCGTCGGGTTCATCAATTGTTATTTCCGAGATCGGCCCAAGATCATCCATCGCAGCTGTTTCAGCCATTGGCGCGTCTGTCAGGGGCGACAATCCGATCCATTCCGGGTTCTCCAAAATCCAGTCCTGAATGGCCTTGGCCATGTTGTCGGCCAGCTTGGTCATCTGTCTTTCTTTGTTCTGGGTCAGGCCGGAACCGATGATGCTTTCACCGGATATACCTTCAAAAATCGTCAGGACCTTTGCCTCTTGGTTGAGCTTTTCACCCAGCGCGTCATCCCAGACATTTACCGTGGCAACCAGCACGGATTTTGGTTTGAACACCACCGGCACACCGGGCAGCGCCAGAACGTAGGCATCCATTTTGACGCCGATATGATAGAACTTGTCGCCTTCATACGCCCCAAAGCGTCGGTCCATGGCATCGGTCAGCGCCTGTTTCCAGACCTCATCTGACTGGGTGCGCGACAGCGGGCCAATCTCGGGGTTGTCCACGACAATGATGTTATGGCCAAAGCGGAAATCGCCCATATTGACCTGTGGCGCGTTGACGTCTGCGGGCAGGGAACAGCCCGCCAGAACGGCCATCGCGGCCCCGATTGCATATCTGCGAAATTGAATTGTCATGGCCTGCCCTTCACCTGTTTTTTGAATAAGTAACGCGCGACGTGCCCTAAGGCAATCACTGGCAAATGTTTTGCAAATCCCGCCAGCCGTTTTCGTCCAGCGATGGGCGGATCGCCGCTGTTAGCAGGCTGTCGGCGGAACGGGCTGCGGCGATCCTGTCACCCATTTTCGGATGGGCCATGAAATGTGCCTGAATGCGGCTGGGTTCTGCACCGTCCTGGGCCAGACGTTCAAACATGTCGGCCAGCGCCGAGGGGGCGATGTTGCTGGCGCTAAGGGTTTCATGGGCGAAACTGTCGGCCAGTGCCTCGGCTTCCTGGGAATAGGTGGCGTCAATCAGCCGGTTCATCAGGAACAATACCACGGTGCCACCGGCGAAATCGCCAAATAACAGGCCCAGAACACCGATCGAACCGGCCGAGCGCAATGCGCCGCGCGCCGGGTCACGGTTAACCACATGGCCGATTTCATGGGCGAAAACACCGGCCACTTCGTCCGGGGTTTCAGCGGCGTCGATCAGCCCGCGAAAGATCACGATACGGCCACCCGGCAAGGCGAAGGCGTTGATCATATCATGGTCCAGCACATGCACCGTCAGGGGATAGGGCAGATCAACCTGAGCCGCCAATCGGGCCTGCATTTCGCCCAGGGCGGTGACACCCGTTGGGTTTTCGCAGATTGAGATCGGCAGGATATCGGTCTGGCTGAGGGCGGTACGGATCTGTTCGAACGTGGCGTCCCCCAGGGCTTTTTCACCCCTGGCGGGCAGGTATTCGGCCAGTTGGTCCGCCAAAAGCGGCACCAGCCCGAAGATGATCAGCCCAACCGAAGCAATGGCCCCCAGCGACCATGCCGCAAGGCGGCCGCGTTTTTCCACCACCGGGCGTTTGCGCAGATTGGGGCAGCGCGCTGCGATGATGCGGCGGGTTTCGTCATCGCGGACCACAAGCCGTGAAACCGGATCACCCTTGAGGGCCAGGATGTCGGCGTCCTGTGCGGCCTGATCCGGCACCCGGCGAATGTCGCTCAGGGGCCAGCGCAGGGGGGTGGTTTCAGGTGGCGAGATAACCAGAACCGGGCCTGTCGGGCTTTCTTCGATGGCGATTTCAACCCGTCGCACAACGGCGCTGTGGCCGTCAAAGAAATCAGCGAAGGATTGCATTTTGGGCGCGTCGCCGCCGACATGGATTGTGGTGCTCATATTGCCGCCCCGACATCCAGCGCCTCGGCAAAGCCGTCGGCATGTTCCATTTCATCGCGGTCACGCTGGTTAAAGTCTGACAGGTTGCTGGCGCCGGTGATATCCAGTGTTTCAGCGTAGTGGCGCGCCAGTGGCAGGCTGACCAGCGTGTGTTTCAGCGCGCCCCAGATGATGAAAATGGAAAAATACGTCAGCAGTGAGGTGCCGGTTGTCAGCCAGACCGGCAGGCTGCTGAAATCAACAAAGTCCAGATCATCGCCCAGATTAATGCCGTAGCCGGCCATGATCCCGACAATGATAAAACCAAGGGCGATACCAAAACCAACAAGCGCCAGCCCCACCAAACCGTAGCCAAAACTGTAGATCCAAAGCACCCGCCAGGGTCGGGGCCGCGAATGAAAGCCAACGCCGCGCACCGATTTGTGGTTCATCATAATGCGGAAGGAATGCACCCGGTAATGGGCAAAGCCGTAGATCGCGACCAGCACCCCGGTGATGATCGCCAGACCTGCTGCCAGATCATTGCCCTGCCACAGGGCAACAGCGCCCCCGGCGATGGTGGTCAGCCCGGCCAGAAACGGCAGAAAGCTGCGGTAAAGCATTTGCCAGCGCCCGCCCTGATGGAACTGCTCGGCGCCAAAATAAGTGCGGTCGGTGCGGTATTTTTCCAACGCGAATGTCATGCGCGGCCAGAGTAGGCCGGCGGTCAGGATGGTGATCGCCCAATGCAAAAGCGCCCGCCATGAATAGCCCCATGCGCCCTGTTCCATGCCAAAACGCACACCGCGCCAGCGGGTGCGCGCCAGTATGTAGCGCCGTGCCCGGTAGCGGGCATAAAACAGGATTGGCAGGATGCCGATAAACGACAGCCCGTAGGCCCACAGGTTGTTGTTCATGATCGAAAATGACAGGAACATCAGCAGCAGGTTTACGATGCCAATATAGAACGCCAGAAACGTCACCGCGATCAAAAACCCCAGCAGTTTTTCCAGCGGTTCACCGACATATTCAAGTGGCTGACCACCGGGGCGGATGGCCGACCAGTAATAGCGGCGCAGGCGGGTTTTCATCCAGAAACGGTAAAGCCCGAGGCTGAGAACCGTCAAAATTGAGGACCAGAGCGCCAGTTTCAGCAAGGGCGCGCGTTTGCCGGCGTAATCGGTTCTGAGGGTGTTGACGGCCATCACGGAGCCCCAATCGACGACAACGGATCGGCATGCGCCGTTCCAGCGTTTGTCTGGCAGTGTCTGATCCGTTCAGCGAAGGCGTTGATATACGCTTGTAGCGGGCCATTATATTTCGTCCGCGCCAAATCGCGCACCTCATCCGGGGTTTTTGAAATCAACGGCAGCCGCAGGAATACATCCGCCTGAAATGCGCCCGTTACTGTGCCCAGAACCAACCTTAGCGACGTCAACATGTCGTCCCCCCTTTGGGAAGCATGAATTATTGCTGCGGGTTTGTCGATAATGGTTTCGCCCGAAACCAACCAGTCGATGGCGTTTTTCAGGCCACCCGGAATGGCGCGCACATATTCCGGGCTTGAAATGATGATCCCGTCCGCCTGTGCAATCCGGTCCACGAACCGACGCATAATGGCCGGCGTTTCGTTGCCTTCTTTGTCGGGTGAAAACACCGGCAGATCATCCAGATCACCGATGACGTCAATGGCAACGTTTGGCGGGCACAGTTCTGACATGGCGCGCAGTAAAGCGGTGTTGGTGGAAGTGGCGCGCGCGCTGCCGGAAATGGCCAGTATTTTCACGCGGGCCACAATTTGTCAGCTGAACCGGTTGTTGCGCGGGAAACCGTAGGGCGGGCGTTTGCCGGCCCCGGCGCGTTTGCCCAGCCAGTCGGACAGGTCTGTTTCATGGCGGGTTTTGTCGCCGCCCATGGGCCAGCTGAGGCCCGCAGCCCAGTTGAATGTAGTGATGTCGGACAACCCGCCATCCAGATCCAGCGTGCCCTGTGCGCCGCGGGCGGATTTGTATTTCTGGATGCGCACGCCTTTGCCCCGGCCCATTTCCGGCAGCTCGGCCAGTGGAAATACCAGGAATTTGCCGTTTTCGCTGACCACCGCCACATGGTCACCCGCCACCGGCACACAGGCTTTGGCGTGGGATTTATCCTTGACGTTCAGCACTTGCCGCCCGTTTTTGGTCTGGGCGATGGCGTCATCTTCGGCCACCACAAACCCGTCCCCCGCATTTGACGCCACCAGCAGCTTGCGCCCGGGTTCATGCAGGAACAGGGATACGATGTCGGCCTCATTTGGCAGATCGATCATCAGGCGCACCGGTTCGCCCATGCCGCGCCCGCCGGGCAGGTTATGCCCGGCCAGTGTGTAAAACCGGCCATTGCTGCCAAACAGCAGGATCTTGTCAACGGTTTCGCCGTGGAAGGCAAAAAGCGGGCCGTCGCCGTCTTTGAATTTAAATTCCTGAGCCAGATCGACATGGCCCTTCATCGCCCTGATCCAACCCATTTGCGAACAGACAACGGTGATCGGCTCACGCTCAATCATCGCTTCCATCGGCACGTCTTCGATCTGGGCGGCCTCGGCAAACTGCGTGCGGCGCGCACCGCCTTCGTAGTCTTTGCCAAACTTTTGTTTGGTCTCGCGCAGTTGCTCACTGATGCGGGCCCATTGCAGGGTGTCGCTTTCCAGCAGATCCTCAAGTGCGGCCCGCTCCAGCATCAGCGCGTCGCGTTCGCGCTGCAGTTCAATTTCTTCCAGACGGCGCAGCGAGCGCAGGCGCATGTTCAGGATCGCCTCGGCCTGCACCTCGGTCAGCGACGGTTCTTCATCGGCCGGGATACCGCCGGTTTGCAGCAATGCCGGGCGGACATAATCCGCTTCCGAGGTGGCGCGGATATGGGGCTGCGACCAGTCTTCAAACATCAGCCCGGCCTTGGGTTCGTCATCATAGCGGATGATGTCAATGACCCGGTCCAGATTAAGGAAGGCGATGATGAAACCTTCCAGCACCTCAAGCCGGTGGTCGATCTTTTCCAGCCGGTAGGCAGAGCGCCGTTGCAGCACTTCGCGGCGGTGATCCAGAAACGCGCGCAGCACTTCTTTCAGGCTGCAGACCTTGGGGGTCAAACCGTCGATCAGCACGTTCATATTCATGCTAAAGCGTTGTTCCAGATCGGAATTTCTGAACAACATGCCCATCAGAACCTCAGGGTCGACATTCTTGGAGCGGGGTTCCAGCACCAGCCGGATATCTTCGGCGCTTTCGTCACGCACATCGCCAAGGATCGGAATTTTCTTGAGCTGGATCAGCTCGGCTATTTTTTCAATCAGCCGGGATTTCTGCACCTGATAGGGGATTTCCGTGACAATGACCTGCCACTGGCCGCGCCCCAGATCTTCGATCTGCCATTTGGCCCGCAGCCGGAAAGCACCGCGCCCGGTGCGATAGGCCTGTGCAATGTTTTCGCGCGGTTCAACGATGACGCCGCCGGTGGGAAAATCGGGCCCGGGAATGTAGTTCAGCAGGGTGTCATCGCGGGCGTCGGGGGTTTTGATCAGGTGCAGGCAGGCGTCGATCAGTTCCACCAGATTATGCGGCGGAATGTTGGTGGCCATGCCCACGGCAATGCCGGTAGAGCCATTGGCCAGCAGGTTCGGATAGGTGGCCGGCATCACCACCGGTTCGCTCAGGGTGCCGTCGTAATTATCGCGAAAATCAACGGCGTTTTCGGTTAACCCTTCCATCAGCGCTTCGGCGGCGACGGTCATCCGGGCTTCGGTATAGCGGCTGGCGGCGGGGTTATCACCGTCAATATTGCCAAAGTTCCCCTGCCCATCGACTAGCGGGTAGCGCACGTTGAAATCCTGGGCCAGCCGGGCCATGGCGTCATAGATCGCCGCATCACCATGGGGGTGATAATTGCCCATGACATCACCGGCAATCTTGGCCGATTTGCGAAACCCCCCGGTGGGCGACAGTTTCAGTTCGCGCATGGCGTAAAGGATACGGCGGTGCACCGGCTTTAACCCGTCGCGGGCATCCGGCAGGGCACGGTGCATGATCGTGGACAGCGCATAGGTCAGATAGCGATCGCCCAACGCGCGGCGCAGGGGTTCGGATATCTCCGCCACTTTGTCGGTTGGGTTGTCGGTTGCATCGGCCATGGGCGTTATTTTAGGGAAGGAAGCGCAAACATACCATCGGGTTTTGGCCCTGTTTCAGGGTTTTTTTCAGCCACCGGGATTGCCGGCGGTTAGCCGGGGGGTGATCCTTTTTCCAGCACCTCCCAATCCGGCGGGAAGCGCAGCCAGTCATGCTGGTGTTCGGCCCAGATCACCCGGTGGGGCCGGGGCGGTGGCGTGTCCAGCGCGCCAAGTGCCACGCCCATGTGATCCGGGCGCATTTCCAGCCCCCAGAGAACCGTCGTGCCGCAATTGGCGCAAAAGTGGTTGTCGATGGCGCGCCCGGCATCGCTGGTGCGGGGCCAGTGCTTTGGGGCGCCGGTGACCGTCAGATCAGATCGTTTGAAATAGGCCCCGGTTCCAAAGGCTGAGCCGGTTCGCTTCTGGCAAGCGATACAATTGCAGACAATCACAAAATCCGGGTCGCTATTTGCCACAACCCGCACTTCTCCGCATTGACATGATGCTTTATGTTCTGCCAATTCACCGCTCCTGTTTTGCATCACATTAGGTAGCCATGACTAACAAGTCTATTCTGATCACCGGCTGTTCATCAGGCATTGGCTATGACGCGGCCCATGGCCTGAAGGCGCGGGGCTGGCGGGTGTTTGCCACCTGCCGCAAGCAAGCCGATTGTAAGCGGCTGCGCGATGAGGGGCTGGAAAGTTTTGTGCTGGACTATGAGGATGAGGCGTCGATCGTGTCCGCGCTGGATCAGGTGCTGGCGCAAACCGGTGGCACGCTGGACGCGCTGTTCAACAACGGCGCCTACGCCATCCCCGGCCCGGTGGAGGACCTGCCCCGTGATGCCCTGCGCGCAATTTTTGAGGCGAATTTCTTTGGCCAGTTTGATCTGACCAACCGTGTGATCCCGATCATGCGGGCGCAGGGCCATGGCCGGATCGTATTTTGTTCATCGGTGCTGGGGTTTATCGGCGCGCGCTGGCGCGGGGCCTATAATGCCACAAAATTCGCCATGGAAGGTCTGGCGGATACCTTGCGGCTGGAGATGCGTGATACCGGGATCAAAGTATCGCTGATCGAACCCGGCCCGATTGGCACCGATTTTCGCAAAAACGCCGCCCTGCAATTTGAAAAATGGATTGACTGGGAAAAATCAGCGCGGGTGGCACAATATCAGGCGTCCCTGCTGAAAGAACTGTATGAAGGCAGCGGATCCGGGCCGTTTGAGCTGCCCCCGTCCGCCGTCACCAAAAAACTGATCCATGCCATTGAAGCGCCGCGGCCTAAACCGCGGTATTTTGTGACCACACCAACCTATATTATGGGGGCGTTAAAGCGGATACTGCCGACGCGCGCACTGGACTGGATTTTGGCGCGCGGTTAGGGCTGCGACATGAACGGCATTCGCATTTCCTGCGGTTTGCGCTAAATAATCGTCTGAAACCTGTTTACGGGATGTGCCCTATGAAAGACGATCCGCTATTTATTCTGGTTGCCCTGTCGGTTTTTGCCGTGCTGGTGGTGCTGATGATCGGTGTTGGCGGCTTTGCCAAGGGCGGTGATTTCAACCGCAAACACGCCAACCGGATCATGCGCTACCGGATCATTGCCCAGGCCTTTGCCATCGCGATGATCCTGATTTTCATCTATTTCCGCGGTGGCAAATAGCATGGTGGTGCTGAACAAGATTTACACCCGCACCGGGGATGGCGGCGAAACCGCGCTGGGCAATGGTGCGCGGGTGGCCAAACATTCGCTGCGGGTTGCCGCCTATGGCACGGTGGATGAAACCAATGCAACTGTCGGGCTGGCGCGCCTGCACGCAGCCGGGGAAATGGACGCGGCACTGGCGCGCATTCAGAACGATTTGTTTGATCTGGGGGCGGACCTGTGCCGCCCGGATATGGCCGGGGATGCGGGTGCCGAATATCCGCCGCTTCGCGTGACACAGGCACAGGTCGACCGGCTGGAAAGTGAAATCGACACGATGAACAAGGACATTGCGCCGTTGCGCTCATTCATCCTGCCCGGTGGCACGGCGCAAGCCGCACATTTGCATCTTTGCCGTACCGTTTCGCGCCGCGCCGAGAGGCTGGCGGTGGAACTGGCCGGGGTTGAAGATGTGAACGGTGCGGTGGTGAAATACCTGAACCGGCTGTCGGACTGGTTTTTTGTGGCGTCGCGGGTAGCCAATAACAATGGCAAAGATGATGTACTCTGGGTGCCGGGGGCGAACAGGTAGAATTTGCAGAACCAGTGCCGGCACATTTCCGTAAATAATACAATGCGCTTTGGCATTGTTGCTGGTCTGATCGCCCTGGGCACAGGCTTGGCACAGGCGCAAAGCAATGTTTTTACATCGATTGCCGAAATAGATTTGCCGCTGGCCACTGGTGCGCAGGAGCCATCGCTGTTTGCCATGGCGGATGGCCGGGTGGCGCTAAGCTGGACAGAACCTGCAGCACAGGGGTTTGCGGTTCGCACCGCCATTGGGGACAGTACCGGCTGGTCGGTGCCGCAAACGGTTGTGAGCTCTGACAAGTTGTTCGTCAACTGGGCCGATTTCCCGTCGGTTACCGCCTTTGCCGATGGCACGCTGGCGGTGCATTGGCTGATGCAGAACGGGCCGTCCAGCTATGATTACGACACCAATATTGCGCTGTCGGCGGATGCTGGGGCCACATGGGGTGATCCTGTCATCCCCCATAGTGACCGGTCCCGGCGTCAGCATGGCTTTGTCACCATGTTACCGGTGGCCCCGGATCAGATGGTCGTGATCTGGCTGGACGGGCGCGCCTATGACATCAACGCGACAGGGGCGGCTGAAAACGCGTTTACCAATGCCGCGCAACTGCGTGTGACCACGATCGGAACCGATGGCAGTCAAACAGATGATACCCTGCTGGATATACGCACCTGCACCTGTTGCCAGACCTCGGCCGCTGTTACCGGGGACGGAACGGTGCTGGTGGTGTACCGCGACCGCACCGGCGCTGAGATCCGCGATATTTCGGTGTTGCGCCGGGTGTTGGGGGATTGGATCAGGCCGACCACCTTGCATGATGATGGCTGGGAGATCAGCGGTTGCCCGGTCAATGGCCCGGCGATTGATGCCGCCGGTGAACGGGCGGTTGTTGCCTGGTTTACCGGTGCCAATGATGAACCGGTGGTAAAGGTGGCGTTCTCGGACGATGCCGGGGCCAGTTTTGGCGCGCCCTTACGGGTGGACGCCGGCGATGCGGCGGGCCGGGTAGATGTGTTGCAGCTGTTGGATGGCTCGGCCGTGGTTTCGTGGATTGAATGGACAGATGCCGGTGAGACACTGATGGTGTGCCGGGCGCACGCGCTGACCGGGTGTGGGGAACCACAGGCGATCACCGTCAATGACGAAGCCGGTTCGATCAATTTTCCGCGCATGGTGCAGACCCGCGATGGCGTGTATTTTGCCTGGACCCAGCCGCTGGACGCAGCGCCCGGTCAGGATGTAACGGTCAGGATGGTTCTGGCGCGGTTTTAGGTATCCGGTCTGCGCGATCAGTTTTTTGGCGCCTCAGTGATCACACAGGTTGCCACAGCTCTACCGGGTTGCCTTCCGGGTCCTGGATACGGGCAAAATCCCCGATACCTTCCATGGCTTCACGGCTAACGATCTTTATTCCGGCGCTTTCAAGCTGCGCAATCATTCCGTTCAGATCATCCACCCGGAAATTCAGCATAAACGCCTGATCGGAAGCAAAATAATCTGTATCATCGGGGAACGGCGCAAACACGGTTGGCCCGGCTTCCTGCATCCATGGTTTAGTAACAGCATCCTGCGGAACCGGGTTAATTCCAAGATGTTCCAGATACCAGGTGGTAAGCTTGGCCGGGTCTTTCGCACGAAAAAAGAACCCTCCGACGCCCCTAACCTTTTGCATCGCCCACCCCCTGCGTGAATTATTTGACCCAATCCTATCAAATTTCCACATACCTTACCAGCAACCGCCGATAAACGCGGCGTCGGCTGACATCAAAATGTCGATTCTGTCTTGTTTTCCTTGGCAATGAACAGATATCAAACCCGCAAGTATAAATGGGGCCATCGCGCCCCTTTGTTTTCAAGGAGACCGCCCAATGAAGGTGCTAGTGCCCGTCAAGCGCGTGATCGACTATAACGTGAAAGTCCGCGTGAAAGCGGATGGCAGCGGTGTTGATCTTGCCAATGTTAAAATGTCGATGAACCCGTTTGACGAAATTTCCGTTGAACAGGCTATCCGTCTGAAAGAGGCCGGAAAAGCCGACGAAATTATCGCTGTTTCCATCGGCACCCAGAAATCCCAGGAAACCCTGCGCACGGCTTTGGCCATGGGCGCGGATCGGGCGATTTTGGTGGTGGCCACGGATGATGTGCATAATGACATCGAACCCCTGGCGGTGGCGAAAATCCTGAAGGCCATTGTTGATGAGGAAGCGCCGGGACTGGTTCTGGCCGGTAAGCAGGCGATCGACAATGACATGAATGCCACCGGGCAAATGCTGGCGGCACTTTTGGGCTGGTCACAGGGTACGTTTGCCTCAGAGCTGGACATTGACGGGGACCACGCCGTTGTGACCCGGGAAGTGGACGGCGGTTTGCAGACCATCAAAGTAAAGATGCCAACCGTTGTCACGGTTGATCTGCGCCTGAATGAACCACGTTATGCATCCCTGCCCAACATCATGAAGGCCAAGAAAAAGCAGATGGATGAAAAAACGCCTGCGGATTACGGGGTGGATATCACGCCGCGTCTTACGATCGTTTCAACGATTGAGCCTGAGGGCCGTAAAGCCGGTGAAATTGTTGGTTCAGTGGATGAACTGGTTGAGAAACTTAAAGAAGCGGGGGCGATATAATGGCTGTTTTATTGCTTGCAGAAGTTAATGATGGCGAATTGTTCGTCGATGCAACTGCCAAGGCAGTGGCAGCATGCCAATCATTGGGCGATGTGACGGTACTGTGCTGCGGGGCGACCTGTAGCACGGCGGCGGCGGACGCGGCCAAAATCGCCGGGGTATCCAAGGTGCTCTGTGCCGAAGATGCGCTTTATGGTCACCGTCTGGCGGAACCGGCGGCGGCGCTGATCGTGTCACTGGCTGGCGATTATGAACATATCGTCGCCCCGGCAACGACGGACGCCAAAAACATCCTGCCACGGGTGGCGGCGCTACTGGATGTGATGGTGATTTCCGATGTGTCCGGCATTGTTGACAGCGCGACATTTGAGCGGCCGATCTATGCCGGCAACGCGGTTCAGACGGTGAAATCAATGGATGCGAAAAAGGTAATTTCCATTCGCACATCAACCTTTGATGCCGCCGGTGACGGTGGGTCTGCCGGTGTTGATAACATTGCAGCGGCGGACAATCCGGGCCTGTCAGAATGGGTTGAGGATAAGGTTGCGGCCAGTGACCGCCCCGAACTGACCAGCGCCGGTGTTGTGGTGTCCGGCGGCCGTGGCGTTGGATCAGAGGAAGATTTTGCCCTGATCGAAAAGCTGGCCGATAAGCTGGGTGCGGCTGTTGGTGCATCCCGCGCCGCGGTGGATTCGGGCTATGCGCCGAACGACTGGCAGGTGGGTCAGACCGGCAAGGTTGTGGCCCCTGATCTTTACGTGGCGGTTGGTATTTCCGGCGCAATCCAGCATCTGGCCGGTATGAAGGACAGCAAGATCATCGTCGCCATCAACAAAGATGAAGAAGCGCCGATCTTTCAGGTGGCGGATTATGGTTTGGTTGCCGATCTGTTTGACGCGGTGCCCGAGCTGATTGAAAAGCTGTAATAGCGTAAGGAAAGCGGCCCGTCATTGGGGGCGGGCCGCTTATTCACGATGCCAGCAAATGGGGCAGCAATTGTCGCGCCGCTTCCTGATGGGCGATGGGGCCAAGCATTTGCTGGGCAGCTGCCTGTTCAAAATGACCAAAAATCATCCGTTCCTGCCCGGCCTGAATTTCATCGGGTGAGACCACAACTTTGACCAGCGCGGTATGATCATTAGCAACCATATCTATCATTTGCCGGGTCAGGAACATCGGTTCTGCGCCCGATACCGCCTGGTCCTGTTCATCTGGCAGATCATGATCAGCCAGCCAAAGTAAAATGACTTTACCATTGATCCGGCTCAGCGTTCCCTGCATGCGCAACACCCATTCCGATTGCAGGTCTTCCCGAACCATGGCGAACCGTCTGGCAGATGCTGCCTGCAATTTGGAAATCAGATGTCCGGTAAAATGCACTTCGGAAAAATCAAGACCGCTATAGACAGAGTGCAGCAATTCAGTGCCATACAGAAACCTGTCATTGCGGCGCGGGTGCACCTTATAAAACCGGTTTGACATATTTTGCGCGCCGGCCAGTTGAATGATTGTCAGCTGTGCGCCGCGACAGATATCCAGCACGGTCGTTTCGTCGGCAAATGCCTGAATGCTGGCATACATGCAGCCCAGATTGACGATCTGCTGGTTGCTGAAGTTTTCCAACAAATGGGCAAAAGGCTGTTCAACAAACTTGCCAAACGCCTCTGTCCCCCCCAGCACCACACTATACGGGCCGGTCAGGGGCCGCTTTGGCCCGCGAAACAGCAGTTTTGAATCGCCGTATTTACATGGAAAATAGTCAAGGGCACCCCCGCCCAAAAATTCAAAGGCCATCCTTTACCCACCTTTTTTACACACCCGGGGCCAAAGATCGCCGACCCGGGTTTCCAAATTGCTAACGGCGGAATTTAAGATAAAATTTATCCAGCCCCGGCCCTTGCGCCAATGATAATCGGGGGCCTATTGTCCGGCTAAGTTTTCTGGAAGGGTGGTTATGGATATCCAACGTATCGGAATTGTCGGTGCTGGGCAGATGGGCAACGGCATTGCCCATGTTTGTGCTTTGGCGGGCTATGATATTCTGCTCAACGATATTTCCCAGGATGCGCTTGACGCGGCCCTTGCCCTGATCAAGACCAATCTGGATCGTCAGGTATCGCGGGAAAAAATATCAGCAGAGCTGCGTGATGCGGCGCTGGATCGCATTCAGACCACCACGACGTTAAGCGATATCGGCAAATCTGATCTGGTGATTGAGGCGGCGACCGAACGCGAAACCGTTAAGGCGGCCATTTTTGAGGATCTGTTACCGCATTTGCAACCCCATACCATCCTGACGTCAAACACATCGTCAATATCGATCACACGCCTTGCGTCACGCACCGACCGGCCGGAAAAATTCATGGGGTTTCATTTCATGAACCCGGTGCCGGTGATGCAACTGGTGGAGCTGATCCGTGGCATTGCCACCGATGAACCGACGTTTAAGGCCTGTCTGGATGTGGTGGAACGGATCGAAAAAACCGCCGCCAGCGCCGAGGATTTCCCCGGTTTCATCGTCAATCGCATTCTGATGCCGATGATAAATGAGGCGGTATACACGCTGTATGAGGGGGTCGGTTCAGTCAAATCTATCGACGAATCCCTGAAACTTGGCGCCAATCATCCGATGGGGCCACTGGAACTGGCGGATTTCATTGGGTTAGATACCTGTCTGGCAATCATGAACGTGCTGCATGACGGCTTGGCCGATACCAAATACCGGCCCTGCCCGTTGCTGACAAAATATGTGGAAGCCGGTTGGCTGGGGCGCAAATCTGAGCGCGGATTTTATGATTACCGGGTTGATCCGCCCAAGCCGACGCGCTGAATTACTGGTCTTTCAGCGCCAGCGTATGATCGCGCAACCAGGCCATGAATCCACGCTGGTTTGATCCCCAGTGCTTTAGTTCATCCGCTGCCAGTGGTTTGCCCACAACAGGGCGCTGTGGTTTGTTCAGGGCATGCACGACTTCGTGCAACAGCAAACCCTGTCGGAATGTCGCAGATATCTGATCTGCAATCAGATATAGACGTGAGTTCTGCCCCGGAAAATAAATCGGCAACACCGTTGCGCCAGACCGGTTTATCATTTTTGCGGTGAACGGGTTCCATTCACTTTCAACGGCCTCGCCAAACCATGTTTTTGCGGATGAAACCTGCCCCGCCGGGAACAGGATGATCACGCCGCCGTTTTTAAGATGCTCCATGGCCTTTTTGCGCATTTTCAGCCCTTCGTTCAGGGCGTCTGGTTCATGGGGGAACGGCACCGGCAGCATGAATTGCTTGATCTCTTTTATGCCACTGATCAGGGACCGGGTAAGGATCAGAAAATCTTCGCGTTTGCGGCCCACAAGTTCAGCCATCACCATGCCGTCCACCATGCCGTGCGGGTGGTTTGCCACCACGATCAGCGGGCCGGTGGCCGGGATATTATCAACATTTTCCGCGGGCGTGATCAGATCAATGCCCATGAAATCCAGCGCCTGGGTAAAAAACTCGCGGCCCTCTTTTACGCCGGCTTTTTCAAATTTTCGGATCAGCCGCAATAGCGGCAGCTTACCGGTCAGCCATTCTATCGCCCGGATCGAATAGATTTTTCGGCGGTCAGTAAAGGTTCCGGAATAGGACAGCTTACGCTTGTCATAGGGCACGTATTTACCCGGTGCCTCATGTTGCTGTTGCAACCGTTGATCCTGATAGCTGTCGACCAAAGAGCGCGCCTTATTTTGTTTGCCGGTTTCCTGCACGGGCTTACATCGTTTCGCCAAAACGGTCGGCCAAAAGCGCCTGTATGGCATCGGCAAGTTTTTCAGCCTCGGGACCGTCGGTTGATACCTCAATAAAGGTTCCCCGCGACGCTGCCAACATTAATAACCCCATAATGCTGTCACCCGAGGCGTTGACGCCGTCTTTGGACACTTCTGCATTGGCATCGTGATTTTCCACAACCTCAACCAGTTTGGCAGAGGCCCTTGCATGCAAGCCCTTTTCGTTCACGATCTGCAATTTACGGCTGGTCATTTAATTGGTCCTAAAAATTATGGTCGTTCAATCAACACTGTCCAAATATTTACGCCCGGCATCTTTGGCCGCCTTGACGGCCCTGTCTATGTTTATCGTCCGGGATTTTGCCAGTTTCACCAGCATCGGCAAATTTGCGCCATACAGCGTGCGCCGATCATCCGGGTTACAGGCCAGCAGCGACAGGTTGCAGGGTGAGCCGCCAAACATGTCCGTGACAACCACAACACCGTTGCCAGTATCGACACTGTCGGCAGCGGCACAGATTTCAGACTGTTTTTCGCCCCGGTCATGGTCGGCATCAATTGAGATCGCCTGAATGCCCGATTGTTTGCCAACAACATGTTCGACAGCCGCCAGATATTCCCTGGCCAACCCACCATGTGCGACGATCACAATGCCGATCACGTCTGAACCTCATCCTTAACGCTTGTGTCGGCTGTTTTACCACGCCTTTCAAGCTCCCGGTGGCGTATAGACACCTGCCATTCGGATGCTGCAAGTGCATTCGCCAGTTGTTCCGTTACGGCAACTGAGCGGTGTTGCCCCCCGGTACAGCCGAAAGCGATGGAGATATGCGATTTGCCTTCCTCGGCGAAGGCGGGCAGCAGCATATCCGCCAAATCGTTGATCCTGGTAAAAAACTCTTTGAAACGAGGGTCTTTGGCGATGTAGTTTGCGACACTTTCGCAACGACCATCAAGTGTGCGTAAGTCACGGTCCCAATAGGGGTTTCGCAGAAAACGGCAATCAAAGACCATATCCACACCGCGTGGTATGCCGCGTTTGTAGGAAAACGACTGCACCGACACGGCCAGCCGTTTATTGGCCGTTGCCCCGAACCATTTTTCGATTTCTGCGCGCAGGTCATGGGGGCTAAGATCTGATGTATCGATCAGGAAATTCGCCCGCGCACGGATGGGTATCAACAGATCAAATTCAAGCTCAATCCCCTGAACCGGGCCGGCGTCCGGCGCCATGGGGTGACGCCGACGGGTTTCAGAGAACCGGCGGATCAACACATCCGCAGAACAATCCAGATACAGTAGTTCAACTTCCAGACGGGTATCCGCGCTTAGGCTGTCGATCACCTCAATAAACCGGTTGGCGGAAAAATCACGGTTGCGCACATCAATGCCAAGCGCCAGGGGTCGCCCGATGGGCGGGCCGTCCAGCAGCCGTTTCAACAGCGAAAGCGGCAGGTTATCAATGGCTTCAAAACCGATATCTTCCAGCGCGTTTACAGCCGTAGATCGCCCGGCACCGGATGGTCCGGTGACAAAAACCAGCCGTTGATGGCCCGGTGGTTTGCTGTCTTCTTTGGTCGCTGGCATCAGGCGCTTTTACCCCCTTTTAAGTATTGCAGGATTGCTGCCGGAAAATGTGAACCTTCCACGGCATATAACAAGGGTAAACTGTGGCCTAACAGGTCAAATTTGCGTGCAACCGGTAAACGATCTGTTTCCGTCTGGTCCAAATCCACCACCAGACGCAAAACAGCGCCGGGTTGCGTGTCGGCCGCCAGAATACCGATACCATGCGCCTCTATCATCCCGATGATGGGTTTGGGACAGCTGGCAGTCAGACCATATTCACCTGACGTCACAATGGTTCTGTCGTCAGCAATCAATGTCGCCCCATAGGCTATCAGCTGTAAAGATATCGCCGATTTACCGCAGCCTGCAGCCCCCCGGATCAGCACCGCAGAGTTGCCAAGCGCAACACAGTTGGCGTGTAGTGTGATCGAATTGTCCGGATTATTCATTGGCATTGTGCAGTGGTGCAAACAATGCGCCCGACACATGCGTTCAGCTCAAATCGGCAGGCCAACAACAAATCGCGCACCAAGGGGTTCAGATGTCAGATCAGAATCGGTGGGGCGAATGTTTTCAGCCCAGATCACCCCGCCATGGGCTTCGACGATCTGTTTTGATATGGCCAGACCCAGACCGGAATTATCGCCAAACTGCGCGTCAGGGCGCGACGTGTAAAACCGGTTGAAAATTTTCGTCAGGGCCTGATCGGGAATGCCCGGGCCGGTATCTTCCACGACCACAAGCACCCGGTTGTCGCGTTTACGCGCCCAGACCCGGATCGCGTCACCTTCATCACAAAACGAAATGGCGTTGGTGATCAGGTTGACGAAAACCTGTGCCAACCGCGCCTCTAACCCCTGAAATTCGATCGGGTCTGCGGGCAGGTCGGATATAAATTCGATGCCTCTGGATTTGGCGTCATCCCCAAGATAGTCGTTGATGTTGATCATCATTTTTAAGAGATCAAATGTCTCTTCTTCTTCTTTTACCAGTTCACTATCCAGCCGCGACGCGTTTGAAATATCACTGACCAGACGGTCCAGCCGGCGCACGTCATGTTCAATAACATTCAACAGTTTTTCGCGCTGGTCATCGCGCTTGGCAATCCGCATTGTACCCACCGCAGAGCGCAGCGAAGCCAGCGGATTCTTAAGTTCATGGGCAACGTCTGCTGCAAATTGTTCGTTTGCATCAATGCGTTCATAAAGCGCTGACACCATCCCACGCAGGGCCCCCGAAAGGCGACCGATTTCATCCGGTCGACCGGAAAGATCGGGGATACGGACCCGACCGGGATTAACCCGGCGGGAGTTTTTGTCACGCCCGACTTCGGCGGCGGCTGCAAGATCAGAAAGCGGATTGGCGATGGTGGAGGCCAGCACCAGACTAAGCCCGATAGAAACAAGGATGGCGATCACGAACATCTGTAAAACCTGTTCACGTTCGGCACGCACCAAAGCATCAATTTCCCCGGCCGCACTAAGCAAGGCCACTGAACCCACCGGCACGCCCTTAAACATAACAGGCGTCGCAACCGAAAACACTGTCCCACCGAGGTTGTCCAGCCCGGTTCTGATCCTGGTATTTCCGGCCAGTGCCTCTGGTATGATCTGACGGACCAGAGCCTCGGGGTCGCTTTTCTGGACCTCTTTTGAACCGGGTGTCAACAGCCCGGCTATCGCTTCATAGGCAGCATTCAGAAACCCGGTGATAATCGTTATCCGCTCTTCCTGTTGCAACCCTTCTATCGGAATTGCCGGCGCACGTTCGTTGCCCAGCGATGTCGCAACTAACGTCTGGTTCTTATCAAACAGATAGACATCGACACCGGCCCTTAAGCTTAATCTATTCAGGGTAT
Organism: uncultured Marinosulfonomonas sp.; assembly: GCA_964514925.1. GTDB lineage: Bacteria > Pseudomonadota > Alphaproteobacteria > Rhodobacterales > Rhodobacteraceae > NVTR01. The sequence goes on along the minus strand of CAZETX010000005.1, from coordinate 81,240 downwards.
CTGCCGGCATAAATGCAGGTTCAATTCCCAACGTATTTACCGCGGCTGAGTTTAACTGAACCTCAAGCGCATCTGCGATCAGCTCTGCTTCGGCAACCATGCCTTTTTCGCGCTGAAATACCAGACTGTCGCGAAACGGGTTCAGGTACAAAACACCGGCCACCAGAATTACCATGGCCATCAGGTTAAAAGTGACAATCTTTCGCGCCAGCGGTGACCGGTTGATCGAAATCATTCCGCGTCGGGCACGCCGGTCCTGGACCTCAGGCTCAGCTGTTGTCTGTGGGGCAATCCAGTCATCCCCTAGAACGACATCGCCACTTTTATTGGATCCGGCTTCCCGCACGTCTACCTCCGACGCGAGTGTCACTATTCTTCGTTGTATCTGTAGCCAATACCGTACAACGTTTCGATCGCTGTAAACTCATCATCAACCATGCGCATTTTCTTGCGCAGGCGTTTGATGTGGCTGTCAATGGTCCGGTCATCTACATAGACCTGATCGTCATAGGCCACATCCATCAGCTGATCGCGGCTTTTGACAAAACCGGGGCGTTGCGCCAATGCCTGTAGCAACAGAAATTCAGTTACCGTCAGCGACACATCCATGCCCTTCCAGGTTACCTGGTGGCGCAAAGGGTCCATCGACAATTCGCCACGGCTGATGACTTTGTTTTCCTCACCATCCGGGGTAACGCCGGTTTCAATCGCTTCCTGACGGCGCAGCAATGCGCGGATACGTTCCACCAGAAGGCGCTGTGAAAATGGCTTTTTGACGTAGTCATCCGCGCCCATGCGCAGGCCCAGAACTTCGTCAATTTCGTCGTCCTTGGAGGTCAGAAAAATGACCGGCATCGCGCTTTTCTGGCGCAACCGCTGCAACAGGTCCATGCCATCCATCCGGGGCATTTTAATATCCAGAACCGCCATATCCGGCAGCTGTTTGTTAAAAGCATCCAACGCGGCCTGCCCGTCATTGTAGGTTTCTACATCAAAACCTTCGGCTTCAAGAGTCATCGCGACCGACGTCAGGATGTTCCTGTCGTCGTCTACCAGTGCTATCCTCGACATGTGGAGGTATCCTTATACTGCTCTGTTTCTTTATTTTTTCGACATATTCCCGTTTTCGGTCAACAGAATCAACACCTAACTGCGAATCACCTGCCTTGGGTGGCTAAATCAAAAGCGAAAAACTGTAATCTTTGACTAATATGCCTCAGTTATCGGCATTGGTTCGCCAATTCATCGAATTGATTGCGCTAACCAGTGCCTGATTGCGCTAACGTATCCAATCCGCGCTATTTTGCTTTGGAAATGCCATGTTATAGGCAATCAAGCCGTAAATAAGGAGCGCTTGGGTGCTGCATCCACCGGGTCCAGCCGCTTCAACAACTTAACTTTGCCCCTGATCGGGGTGCAGGAGCCAACAAAATGAATATTGGGCGCGTTAATCCGGCATGTGATGTATCAAAACAGGGGATTTCCGCCCCAAAACGGGTCTTTTACAATCTGCAGGAACCCGCACTGATCCAGGAGGCCCTGCAAAGGGGCGAAGGGACACTGGGAAATGGCGGTGCCTTTCTGGTTACCACCGGCAGCCATACCGGACGCTCACCCAAGGATAAGTTCATTGTTGAAACACCATCGGTGAAAGACAATATCTGGTGGGAAAACAATCCGCCAATGCAGCCCAAGGCCTTTGATCAGTTACATGCCGACATGCTGGCCCACCTGAAAGGCTCTGAGATTTTTGTGCAGGATCTGTTTGGCGGTGCTGACCCGGCCCACCGGCTGGATGTGCGCGTTGTGACTGAACTGGCCTGGCACGGGCTGTTCATTCGCCACATGCTGCGCCGCCCAAGCCGCAAGGAACTGGACACGTTCACCCCGGATTTCACCATCATCAATTGCCCCAGCTTTAAGGCCGATCCAAAACGCCATGGCTGCCGCAGCGAAACCGTGATTGCGATCAATATTGACGCCAAAACCATTCTGATCGGTGGCACCGCCTATGCCGGGGAAAACAAGAAATCGGTGTTCAGCCTGCTGAATTACCTGCTGCCGGAAAAGAATGTCATGCCGATGCATTGTTCCGCCAACCATGCGCCGGGTAATCCGATTGATACGGCGATATTCTTTGGCCTGTCGGGCACCGGTAAAACCACGTTGTCGGCTGATCCGTCGCGCATTCTGATCGGGGATGATGAACATGGCTGGTCAGACCGTGGCACGTTCAATTTTGAAGGCGGCTGTTACGCCAAAACCATCAACCTGAGCGCCGAGGCCGAGCCGGAAATTTATGCCACCACGTCCAAGTTCGGCACAGTGGTTGAAAACATGGTGTTTGACGAAGAAACCAAAGAGCTGGATTTTGAAGATGACAGCCTGACCGCCAATATGCGCTGCGCCTATCCGCTGGATTATATTTCCAACGCGTCCGATACCGCCCTTGGCGGCCATCCGAAAAACATCATCATGCTGACCTGTGATGCCTTTGGCGTATTGCCACCGATTGCACGGCTGACACCGGCACAGGCGATGTATCATTTTCTGTCCGGCTTTACTTCTAAGGTTGCGGGCACAGAACGCGGCGTGACCGAACCTGAACCGACATTTTCCACATGTTTTGGCGCGCCTTTCATGCCACGCCGACCAGAAGTTTACGGCAACCTGTTGCGCGACAAGATCGCCAAGCACGGCGCCACCTGCTGGCTGGTCAATACCGGCTGGACCGGGGGCGCCTATGGCACAGGATCACGGATGCCAATCAAGGCGACGCGCGCCCTGCTGACGGCGGCACTTGATGGCTCACTGGGCGAGGCAAAGTTTCGCAAGGACGCCAACTTTGGCTTTGAGGTACCGGAATCTGTCGCCGGGGTAGCAGACATTCTGCTGGACCCGCGCCGCACATGGGCCGACGCTGCTGCCTATGACAAACAGGCGATAAAGCTGGTGAACATGTTTGCCGAAAACTTTGGCCAATATGCCGATCATATTGATGATGATGTGAAAGCGGTGGCCATCGGCTGATCAGCCGATGAACATTCCGCGCCGGATCAGGTTCAGGCCCGCCAGTGTCAGCACAATCAGCGTGGCGCGGCGGAATTTTACCTGATCCAGACGGTCCTGCACACTGAACCCCAATGCCATCCCGGCCATCGCCGGAAGCACCAGCCACAGGGACAGTGGCAGGGTGGCGCTGTTCAGCACACCTGATTTCAGGTGGGCGAAAAACAGCACCAAAGCGCCGACGCCATACACCACGCCCTGAACCCGGATATGATCGGTTTTGGGCACCTGCGTTGCGGTCAGATAAGCAACCGTTGGTGGCCCCCAGACCCCGGATATGCCGCCGATCAACCCGGCAAATGAACCAAGGATCAGCTCAGATTTCAGGCGATGGCGTGGGGCAATGCTGAATTGCCAGCCAAATAATTGCGCCGCGGCGAACAGGGTGACGGGAATGCCGATCACCAGAAACATCACGCTGGAAGGTATGCGGCCCACCAGTTGCGCGCTGAGGGCAATGAAGATTAACAACGCGCCAATGAAAACCCGGAACCTGAGCAGGGATTGAAACGCCATCCCCACCCCGCCGCGCAGGGCCTGCCAGCCATTGCTGATCAGGGTCGGCACGATCAATGCTGCAAGTGCAACTTCAGGCGCCAGGAAAGAACCAAGGATGGAAATGGTGATCATCGGCATGCCAAAACCAACCGCGCCTTTGACAAAGCCCGCAAACAGCGTGACCAGCGCGCCAAACCCTATAATTAAAGGGCTGATTTCCAGTACATTTTCCAATGTTTCATGGCCTTTCGCTATGGTTGCCAAACTATCAGATCACCAAAGCCGGCACATCCAAAATCGGCCGCGACATTATCATTCAAAAGATCGCAGGTTTTCGGTTTTTTATTGCGCTGCATCTGCAAAGTAGCTAGGTCACCCCTAACCAAAAGAAAGCCCGGTTATGACCGATATTGTCCTACCTGACCTGTTGACACTAACCGGTGGTGCCCTTGCACCGCTGAACGATCTGATTGCGCGCGCCAAAGACCATCTGCGCCCGCAAATAAGCCGTGACGGCCGGCTGGACAATGGGCTGATGGAGGCCAATCAAACAGCCTTACATGCGCTGTCCTGGCTGGCCACCTACGGGCAGGCGTTGACCCAGATGCAGGGCTGGGCGGACCGGTTGCAGGCTGAGGGCAAGTTTGGCGAACTGGAACAGCTGATCCAGCAGATCGCCTTTGGGGAGTATCTGGCGCAGGTCAATGGTGGCATCCCGATGAGTCAGGGTGAAATTGCCCGGCTAAGTGATGTTGGGCAGGGACCATTGAAAGGTGACGGGATCAAAACCCTGATCCGTTCGGGCAACACGCAAGCCGCGCGCAGCCGTCTGGCAGAACTGATGCAGGACAGTGCCGGACACGCAACATTCGGGGCAACCGGGCTGGATGATGAGCTGGAAATGATCCGCGCACAGTTTCGCCGCTTTGCCGATGAACGGGTCACGCCAAATGCCCATGGCTGGCACCTGAAAGATGAGCTGATCCCGATGCAGATCATCGAAGAGCTGGCCGAAATGGGCGTATTCGGTCTGACCATCCCCGAGGAATTTGGCGGCTTTGGTCTGTCCAAGGCGTCCATGGTGGTGGTAAGCGAAGAACTGTCGCGGGGCTATATTGGCGTTGGCTCACTGGCCACACGATCCGAGATTGCGGCCGAGCTGATCCTGACCGGGGGCACGCAAGCACAAAAGGCCCATTGGCTGCCAAAGATTGCCAGTGCCGAAATCCTGCCAACGGCGGTGTTTACCGAGCCCAACACAGGTTCTGATCTGGGCAGCCTGCGCACACGGGCGGTGAAAACCGGCGATGATTACACCGTCACCGGCAACAAAACATGGATCACCCATGCGGCGCGAAGCCATATGATGACCCTGCTGGCGCGCACCGATCCGGACAGCACGGATTACCGCGGATTGTCGATGTTTCTGGCGGAAAAAAACCCGGGCAGTGTTGCCGAACCGTTCCCGACACCGGGCATGTCGGGGGGCGAAATTGAGGTGCTGGGTTATCGCGGCATGAAGGAATATGAGCTGGCGTTTGATGGCTTTCAGGTCAAGGGCGACAATCTGCTGGGCGGGGTTGAAGGACAGGGTTTCAAGCAGTTGATGAAAACCTTCGAAAGTGCCCGCATCCAGACCGCGGCGCGCGCCATCGGTGTGGCGCAGAACGCGCTGGAAACCGGGTTGCAATATGCGCGGGATCGCAAACAGTTTGGCAAGGCGCTGATCAATTTTCCGCGGGTGTCCGGCAAGCTGGCGATGATGGCGGTCGAAATCATGGTGACGCGCCAACTGACCTATCATTCGGCCCGTCAAAAAGACGCCGACAGGCGCTGTGATCTGGAAGCAGGCATGGCCAAACTGCTGGGCGCGCGGGTGGCATGGGCAGCGGCGGATAACGCACTGCAAATCCACGGCGGCAATGGTTTTGCGCTGGAATACCAGATCAGCCGTATCCTGTGTGATGCCCGCATCCTGAATATTTTTGAAGGTGCTGCGGAAATTCAGGCGCAGGTAATCGCGCGCCGATTGCTGGGCTAAGGCAATTGATATTCAATCCGGCGCTGCCTATCTAAACCGGACAGTTTAGCAAAACAGGGCGCGCAACATGGCACAGAAAAAGACCGTATTACTGACCGGGGCAAGCGGCTTTATTGCCAAACATATCACGCTGAAATTGTTAAACGCCGGTTACGCTGTGGTGGGTACTGTCCGCGCGCTTTCACGCGGCGACGAAGTGCGCACCGCGGTTGCACCCCACGTGAATGGGGGCGTAGATCTGGACAAAAACCTGCGCTTTGTCGCGCTGGACCTAAGCCGCGACGACGGTTGGGATGACGCCATGCAAGGCGTTGATATCCTGATGCATACCGCATCGCCGTTTCCGCTGGATCAGCCAAAAAACGAAGACGAACTGATCCGCCCGGCAGTGGACGGGGCACTGCGCGCCCTGCGCGCCGCTAAGGCCGCCGGTATCCACCGGGTGATCATGACATCATCGTCGGTGGCGATCATGGACAGCGAACTGGCGCCCGGAAAAGACGCCTATGACGAAGAAAACTGGTCAGAGTTGGAAGGTGCGCACATCACCCCATACGGGAAATCAAAAACCCTGGCTGAACGTGCTGCCTGGGATTTTGTGCGCGATGAAGCACCTGAAATTGAACTGACCACCATCAACCCGGTGCTGGTTACCGGGCCGCCGCTGGACACAAATTTCGGAACCTCGGTGTCCATTATCCAGCGCCTGCTGCGGGGCAAAGATCCGATGCTGCCAAATTTTGCCATGCCGATTGTGGACGTGCGTGATATTGCTGAAATGCATGTGCGCGCGATCAGCACCCCGGCAAGTGTGGGGCTGCGCTTTATTGGTGCAGAATCAACCATGTGGTTTGTCGATGTGGCCAAAACCCTGAAAAAGCGCTTTCCGGATTATAAGATCGCCACCCGCGTTGCCCCGAATGTTTTGATCCGGATCATGGCCCTGTTTGACAAATCCATACGTCAGATCGTGCCATTACTGGGCAAGAAGGTAAATATTTCCAGCGCCCGGGCTCAGGATATTTTAGGGATCAGCTTTATTCCTGCTGCCAGCAGCGTTCTGGAAACGGCCGAGTTTCTGGTTGAGAATGATCAGGTTGGCTAAACAAATGCTTGTATATTTGCAGTGGGCGCTCCAGATTAATGCCTATGTTTCGTTTGTTCCTGTCCATCCCAATCATTCTGGCCGCCTGCCTGAAGGATGAAACCGTGTCTGGTTATGCCGACCCTGAAACGACCTATTTTTTGCAAGAGCTGAATGGCAAAAATTTCAGGGCGCGCGCAACCATAACTTTTCCTGAAGCCGGCAGCATTCAGGGGTCTGGCCCCTGCAACCGATATGCAGCGGACCAAAACGCGCCCTACCCGTGGCTGCAACTTGGCCCGATTGCAGCAACACGTGCAGCTTGCGCTGATTTGCCAAAGGAAAAACAGTTCTTTGAAGCATTGGCCGGGATGACAGAGATTGAAGCCTTTGATGATCTGATTATCCTGCGCAATGAGGCTGGTGGTGAGATGATATTCCGCGCCAGATAGCGTTGATATCTGAGTATTTAAGCAAAGAAAAAGCCAGCCGGTGATCAGCCCGCCCGCGACAGGGCATCCAGCAATCTTTGGCGCGCCTCGGGCAGCGGCCTGTCCCCCATCTGCGCCGCCAGCCGGTGCTGCAGGAAATACCCGGTGGTGCGCATGCCTTCGCGAATGCCCGCCGCTTCGCCATTACCGTGGCCCAGCAGGCTGGGCGATAGCGGTAACAGCCGGTCGGCCCATTCACCGGCGCCTTCCACGCTGACGGCGCGCCCGGAAGTGGGCGAAACATAGGCCAGATCATCCAAGCCGCCGGTAACCGCGCATTTGGACAGATCCAGCCCGAACCCCATACCATTGAGCAGCGCCATTTCCCAACGCAGATAGGCCAGTGGCCAGGCCGGGGAATTGCCCAGAAGATCCAGCAATGTGATGGTCTGTTCATAAAGCCTTGGGTGAACTTCGCGCTCCGGCAGGCAAAAACACAGCAACGCGTTGGTGGCGTTCAGCCCGGCCAGCGCCAGCCGGTCACCCATGACCGAGGCGGCGCGGCTTTTCACCGGTTCAACGCTGAAGCTGCCCATATGTTCGGCCAGTCGTGCGCGCCATCTGACATCCAACTGGGCACCGGGTTGCAGGATCGGGGCGATCTTGCGGCTGGTGCCACCGCGCACCACACCCACATGACGCCCGTGACCGGGGGTAAACACGTCTATGATTGCCGAGGTTTCACCATGCCGGCGCACCGCCAGCAGCGCCCCCTGATCCCGCCATTCCATGGGGTTAGACTACTCTGACAATCCGGGTTCGTCGAGCAGGTGACACCCGTTGCGGTCTTCAACCTCAATCACCCAAAGATCCGGGTCAAAGGATTTCTGCTTTTCAATTGAGATATCAACGTCGGGCTCGCTGCCTTCGGCCAGCACCACCCATGTGCGCTGCCCGCTGAGCAGATCAAAAGAGCGTTGATAGGCCACCGCCTGCCCGTCCAGCGTGTTCAGCTTAACCAGAACCGCCCCGGCGGTGGCGTCGCCCCTGGCGGTGATGAACACCGGAATGTTGACCAGTTGCAGACGCCGCAGATAGGCCGCGACCCAGATATCTGCGGTCAGCCGGGTCATTCGTTACCGTCGTTAAAATTCAGCCCCATTTCGCTGTAGCGTTCCTTGTCTTCAAGCCATTTGGGACGCACTTTGATCTGCAAAAACAGGTGCACTTTCTGGCCCAGCAGCTCACTTAATTCAGCCCGCGCTGCCTTGGAAACACCTTTGATGGTTTCCCCCTTATGGCCCAGCAAAATGCCTTTGTGCCCGTCGCGCATGACATAGATAATCTGATCCACCTTGACCGAGCCATCGCGGCGTTCTTCCCAGGCTTCGGTTTCGACCGTCAGCTGGTAGGGCAATTCCTGATGCAGGCGCAGCGTCAGCTTTTCGCGCGTCAGTTCAGCGGCGATTGAGCGTAGCGACGCATCCGCTATCTGATCCTCCGGGTAAAGCCATTCACCGGTTGGCAGTTCGCCCGCCAGCCAGCGGCGCAGATCCTGAACCCCGTGGCCCTTTTCTGCGGAAATCAGAAAGGTTTCGGTGAAATCAAACAGATCATTCATTTTCTGGGTCAGGGCCAGCAAGACCGGGCTTTCCACCCGGTCGATCTTATTGATCGCCAGCGCCACTTTTCGCCCCCTGGTGCGCTCAGCCAGACCGTCAAGAATGGCCTCAACCCCTTCGGTCACACCGCGATGCGCCTCCACCAGCAGCACCACGATATCAGCGTCCGCCGCGCCGCTCCAGGCGGCGGTGACCATGGCGCGGTCCAGACGGCGGCGGGGCCGGAATATGCCGGGTGTATCGACAAACACCAGCTGTGTGTCGCCTTCAATTGCGACTCCGCGAATGCGCGCCCGGGTGGTTTGCACCTTATGGGTGACAATTGACACCTTGGCCCCGACCATCTGATTCAGCAGCGTAGATTTACCAGCATTTGGTTCGCCAATCAGGGCAACAAATCCGGCGCGTTTTTCCGTCATTTTTCGGTTTCCAATCGATCCAGCAGCGACCGTGCTGCCACCTGTTCGGCCTGTCGTTTTGTGGCGGCTGTTGCCACCTGATGTTGGCCACTGTCCAGCTGCGCTTTGATCGTAAAAACCGGCGCATGGTCCGGCCCGTCACGGGATGTAACGGTGTAGACCGGTGGTGTTTGCCCACGGGCCTGCGCCCATTCCTGCAGCGCGGTCTTTGCGTCCCGCGCGTCGTCTTCCACCTGCGCCACCCGTGCACCCCAAAGCCGTAATACCAGCGCCCGGGCGTCCTCAAAACCGGCATCCAGATAGACGGCAGCAATCACGGCTTCCATGGCGTCGGCCAGCAGCGCCAGTTTGCGCCGCCCGCCTGACAACATTTCTGAGCGCCCCAGTTTCAGAACCGACCCCAGATCAATTTCCGCGGCAACCTCGGCGCAGGTTTCCCGGCGCACCAGTGCATTGTAGCGCGGCGCCATCTGGCCTTCTTTTGCGGTCATATCCCCCAAAAACAGAGCCTCAGAGATCACCAGCCCCAACACCCGGTCGCCGAGAAACTCAAGGCGCTGGTTGTCGGGCCGGGTGGTGGAGGAAATTGACGAATGGGTCAGGGCGCGGATCAGATGCTCCGGGTCAGAAAACCGGTGACCAATACGGGTTTGAAACCCGACAAGATCGGCGCCTAATTTCAATTGACCGCCTTGAAAAACCGGTCTGAACGCCATGTCCAGAAATACAAAAGCGACCGGCCAGCGGAAGAAAACATGATCCGGTCAGCCCGACCGATCAGGTTTTTGAAGGGCACAAACCCGACGCCAAGGGCCGATTGCGCCACCCGGCTGTCGGTGGAATTATCACGGTTGTCGCCCATGAAGAAATACTGGCCATCCGGCACCGTAAACACCGCCGTATTATCCAGCCGCCGGTCGCCGATATTCAGGATGCTGTGGCTTACGCCATTGGGCAGGGTTTCGATCAGCTTTTCCTTTTCGCAGACACCGCCAATGCCAACACCCCGGTTGGAGCATTGGGGAAAGCCGCCAACCGGCCCCTGTTTGTCAAAAACCTCTTCAAACAGCCCGTCCGCCTGTTGTGGGGCCGCAACGCCATTCAGATAGACGATGCCTGCTTTGACCTGAATTTTATCCCCCGGCAGGCCCATCAGCCGCTTGATGAAATCCTGACCATTTACCGGATGCCGGAACACCACGACGTCACCGCGTTCGGGTTCTGAGCCGAATATCCGCCCGGAAATCGGGCAGATCGAAAATGGACAGGACACCTGTGCATAGCCATAGGCCATTTTGTTCACGAACAGGAAATCGCCGATCAGCAGCGTGTCTTTCATGGAACTTGAAGGGATCCAGAACGGCTGAAAGAACAGCGTTCTGAAAACCCCCGCAATCAAGAGCGCGTAGACAACCGTTTTGATGGTTTCCACAATTCCGTCCTGTTTATCGACTTTGCTCGCCATCTGGTATCCTGCCATTCAATATGTATCCGGGCGATATGGTCAGCCATGCCCAAGGAGTCAAGCTATTGGCAAGGCTTCGATCACAACAAATGCCTGCGCCCATGGGTGATCATCGGTCAATGTCACGTGAATTTGTGCCCGGTGCCCCGCGGGTGTCATTTCTGCCAGCCTTTCGGCCGCCCAGCCGGTCACCGCCATTTGTGGCTGGCCGCTGCGCAGATTGGTCACCGACATGTCCTTCCAGGATATGCCCATGCGCAGGCCCGTGCCCAGCGCCTTTGAACAGGCCTCTTTCGCGGCCCAGCGTTTGGCATAGGTGCCTGCGGTGTCTTTTCGCCGCTCAGCTTTATGCTGTTCAATCTTGGTAAATACCCGGTTGCGAAACCGGTCGCCAAAGCGGTCCAGCGTGCCCTGAATTCGGTCAATATTTGCCAGATCTGTACCGATGCCCAGGATCATTCCATCCCCAATTCGATCTGCAGGGCAATATCCCCGGTGGTCTGATTTAGCGTGGCAAATAATAATGCGCCGTTGGAGAACCCGCTTTCAAGCGCCAGCAGCGCCGGTATTGTGAATGTCAGACCAAGGGCGGGGTCATAGCTGGTGGTTATTTCGTCAAAATAGATCGCCGCAAAGCCCAGACCCTGACCATGGCCGATCAACCTGCACTGACGTTCGCCCAGCGCGTTATAGGGGGGGGACAGGATCATCAGGTATTTGGCGGATATGGCCGGTTCAACCATGTCCATAATCGCGATGCGCACCTTACCGTTGGAAAAGGTGGCCGAGTTTTTTGCCCATGGTTCAACCAGCCCCGCAGCTGTTGCTCGCCCGTTACAATCTGCCACCTCCTGTGCCTGTGCGGCCATGGTCCAAAATGCGAATAACCCAGACAATAAAATCCTGATCATCGCGCTATTCCGCCACTTTCAGCGTCAATATTCTAATACTGGCAGCGCCGAAAAAACCGGCAAACAGAAAATCAAAGCCCCGGCGCATCCGCTGATAGCCCCGGACAACCGACGGGCTGGAAAACAACACAGCGTATCCCAGAAATATGAAAATTGATCCGGCATAAAGCATGCCAAACAGCCAGAATATATCACCGACAGACGCCCCCCTGGGCAGAATGATGGAATAAACCGAGCCCCATGTCAGGATGGCTTTTGGGTTGGTCAGGTGAATTAACAATCCACGGCTGAATATGCGCGCCCCGGAACCGCTGTGACTTTTGACCATCATCGCCGAATTTGGCTGCATCGCGGAACGCAGCGCCCTGGACGCCAGAAACAATAGGTATGCCGCCCCAAGGTAGCGCAGCAATTCAAACACCCATGCATTCGCCAGCATCAGCGCCCCCATACCGGATGCCGCCGCCAATCCAAGGCTGGCACTGCCGGCCAATATGCCAAGCGCAAAAATCAAACCGGCGCGGCGGCCCTGTTCCATTGATGTGCCTGCAATTGACAATGTTGCCGGGCCGGGGCTGCCACCGGCGATCATCCAGCCGACGTAGAATAGTGCAAATTCTGCACCGCTCATGGCCGCGCCTCATCCATCAGGCGGCGCATTTCGCCAATTGCCGGTTCAAGACCGCGAAAGATCGCCTCTCCGATAATGAAATGACCGATGTTCAGTTCCATCACCTCGGCAAATTCGGCCACCGGTTTGACGGTTTCGTAGGTAAATCCATGCCCGGCATGGATTTCCAGACCCAACCCGTGACCAAAGACCGACATTTCGCGCAGGCGCTCAAGCTCGGCGGCGCTTTCGTCTAACTTGCCTTCGGCAAACAGATCACAATAGGCCCCGGCATGCAGTTCAACGATATCAGCACCGATCCGGTGCGCGGCTTCTACCTGACGCATATCGGCGGCGACAAACATCGACACCCGGCAACCCGCATCACGGATGGGCGCAATAAAATGCGCCAGCCGGTTTTCATCGCGCGCCACGTCCAGCCCGCCTTCGGTGGTCAGTTCTTCGCGCTTTTCCGGCACGATACAGACCGCGTGGGGTTTGTGGCGCAGGGCAATGGCCTGCATTTCATCCGTTGCCGCCATTTCAAAATTCAGCGGCACCGTCAGTTCGGCCATCAACCCTTCGATATCGCTGTCGGATATATGCCGGCGGTCTTCGCGCAAATGTGCAGTGATACCGTCCGCCCCGGCGGCCTGCGCCAACAGCCCGGCACGCACCGGATCAGGATAGCGGCCACCCCGGGCATTTCGCACGGTTGCCACATGGTCGATGTTAACGCCAAGGCGCAATGGCCCGAGAAATTTTACGTGTGACATGGTGCTGATCCTGAATTTTCCCTGGTATCCGTCTTAGTCTGAATTTGCCGCAGCATCTGCCCTGGCAGCCGCCAGTTTGCGACGTTTTTCGTATTTCTTTTTCAGCCGTTTGATCCGGCGCTTCTGGTAGGCCGCAATCAGCGGACGACTTACCATATAGGCAAACACCCCGGCAAAAACCCCCGGCACCATGCCGCCGACCATATAAGGTTTAAAAACATGCAGGAAGAACCAGTCAAGCCGACCCCACTGGGTGACATCATCGTTGAACATTGCCCTGAAATTATACCACAGTTCAACTGATGCATCAGAGAACGCCCCGACGATACTGTAAAGATGCAGCGCGCCGGGCATGCCCAGCATCCACAGGCCCAGTTTCACCGAAATCGTGGCGATTATGGGGAATGTGATCGGGTTGCCAAAGAACGTGGCCAGAATAGCCGCCAGAATATTACCCTGCATGACAAACGCCAGCAACATCGCCAGAATAATATGCAAACCAAAGAACGGCGTGAAACAAATAAATATGCCGGCGGCGATACCGCGGGCAATTTTGTGCGGTGGGTCGGGCAAACGGCGCAGGCGGATCAGAATATAACTTAGCGCACGCGACCAGCCACCGCGGGGGTATATCCCTTCGCTGAAGATCTGCGCGTAGGTCCGCTGTTTGCGCCGTTTAAACACGCTTTGGCTGCTCCTAAAGGTTCAGGGCTTGCGCCCGATATCACGATACCGACCGATTGACGCGACCTCGCTTTCGGCCTCAAGCGACAGCATAATGGCATGCAGATGCTCAATATCACGCAGGTCAACGTCGACAATAAGACGGAAAAAATCCGGTTTCCGGTCAAGAAAGTGCAGATCAGAGATATTGGCCTTCTGCTCACCTATCAAGGTGCAAATCCGCCCCAGCACCCCGGCGTCATTGCGAATGGTCAGATCAAAACTGACAGTATTGACCGCCCCGTGCTTGCCACTGTGCCATTGCAGATCAACCCAGCGGCTGGACTGGTCTTCAAATTCTGCCAAAACTTCGCAATCAATGGCGTGAACCACCACGCCCTGTCCGCGATAGGTGATGCCGATGATGCGTTCACCCGGTGCGGGTTGGCAACACGAGGCGCGTTTGAATGTCTGGTCCGGGGACAATCCGACAACCGCGCGGTTGCTTTCAATTTCTTCGCCACCCTCAGCCAGCTTTGGGTAAAGAGCACGCAACACATCGCGCGCCGGCAATTCCGCCGAACCAATGCGCGCCAGCAATTCGTCAGCCGAACCGATGCCCAGCTGTTTGGCCGCCGTCGTCAGCGCCTTATCGGTGGCCCGTTTACCGATATGGTCAAACGCCACCCGCGCCAGTTCACGCCCCAGTTTGATAAACCTGCCCCGGTCCTCTTCCCGCAGGCTGCGCCGGATCGCAGATTTGGCGCGTCCGGTAACAACAATGTCGATCCAGCTAGTTTGTGGTGTCTGACCCTCGGCGGTAATCACCTCAACCGACTGGCCATTTTTCAACCGGGTCCAAAGCGGAACCCGGATATGATCCACCTTGGCGCCGACACAACTGTCGCCGATCCGGGTGTGAATGGCATAGGCATAATCCAGTGGCGTGGCGCCGCGCGGCAGTTTGATCACATCACCTTTAGGGGTGAAGCAAAACACCTGATCGGCGTACATTTCCAGTTTCACATGTTCCAGAAACTCATCATGATCTTCGGCGCTGTCAAATTGTTCGGTAAGGCTGGCCACCCATTTTGCCGGGTCAACCGCGAACGGGTTTTCCACCCGGATACCATCACGATATGACCAGTGGGCCGCCACCCCGGCCTCGGCCACTTCGTGCATCTGCTGGGTGCGTATCTGCACCTCAACCCGCTTGCCGTCCCGGCCCAAAACCGTGGTGTGCAAGGAACGGTAGCCATTGGATTTGGGCTGGCTGATATAATCTTTGAACCGCCCGGGAACCGCTCGCCAGCGCTGGTGGATCGCCCCCAGCACACGATAACAATCGGCCTCTGACTGGGTGATGGCGCGAAACCCGTAGATATCGGACAGCCGCGAGAAGCTTTGTTCCTTTTCCTCCATCTTTCGCCAGATTGAATGGGGTTTTTTGGCGCGCCCGGAAACAGCGGCGGAAATATCAGCATTCTTTAGTTCATGGCGCATGTCGTTGGTGATCTTTTCGATCACATCGCCGCTTTCTTTCTGCAACGTCAGGAACCGGCGCATGATTGAATTACGAGCCTCGGGGTTCAGCACGCTAAAGGCCATATCTTCCAGCTCATCACGCATCCATTGCATGCCAATGCGCCCGGCCAGGGGGGCGAAAATATCCATGGTCTCACGCGCCTTACCCGATTGCTTTTCAAGCCGCATGGATTTGATCGTGCGCATGTTGTGCAGCCGGTCGGCCAGTTTCACCAGAATGACCCGCAAATCCTTGGACATGGCCATGAACAGTTTGCGAAAGTTTTCCGCCTGTTTGGTTTCTGTTGAACTAAGCTGCAGGTTGGTCAGTTTGGTGACGCCATCCACCAGCTCTGCAATTTCGGTACCAAATTTTTCTGCGATTTCGCTATAGGTGGCTTTGGTATCTTCAATGGTGTCGTGCAACAGCGCCGTGACAATCGTGGCGTCATCCAGTTGCTGCTGGGTCAGGATCGCCGCAACCGCCACCGGGTGGGAAAAATATTCTTCCCCGGAATGGCGCACCTGCCCGGTATGCATATGCCGGCCATACGCATAGGCATCGCGGATCAGTTTTTCATTTGTACGGGGATTGTAGTGGCGAACCAGCGCGATCAACTCATCATCTGTGATCATCTGGTCCGCACCTTTGGCGCGTCGGCGCCGTTATTCCTGACCTTGCGCTTCCATCAGGGCACGCAACAGGTTTTCTTCTGACATATCATCATCTGCCGGTTTATCGTTCTCAGCACCCATAAGCAGCGCCATGGCGTCTTCTTCGGGTTCATCAACTTCGATCTGGGTCTGATGGCTTTCGATCATCCGCTCACGCAGATCGGCCGCTGACTGGGTTTCCTCGGCAATCTCGCGCAGGGATACCACAGGGTTTTTGTCATTGTCGCGGTCCACCGTGATCGCGCCACCGGCCGCAATTTCGCGGGCCCGGTGGGACGCAAGCATCACCAGATCAAAACGGTTTGGAACTTTATCAACGCAATCTTCAACGGTCACGCGGGCCATAAAAGCACTCCATTTCCTGGAACAGGGGAATTCGAAGCGTCTATTTAAGACCAACAGGACCAATTGACAAGGTCTGAAACCCGCGTTTTTACCCTTATTTTCAGGGCTCATTGGTATTTTATTGCGGATTATTCGGCGTAAGCTGCGACTCAGTCAATTTCTGAGGTTCAAAGCCGCTCAGATTGCCCGAACGCCGTCCATTGCCGAGGTCGGCAAATCCGCCAGCAATTGTGCCACGGTTTTATTCAAAACCGGGTGCAGCCAATCGGGCGCCACATCCGCCAGCGGGGCCAGCACAAATGCGCGATCCTGCAGGCGCGGATGGGGCAGGATCAGTTGGTCCGGCACGGTTTTCTGTTGTTCTTCGGGCGTTAATTTATACCACATGGAATAGGTTTCAGCGTCAGGCAACACCTGATCCCCAACCGCCAATAAATCTATATCCAGCGTTCGGGCCGCCCAACGCTGATGCCTTTCACGGCCGAATTTATTTTCAACAATGTGCAATATTGCCAAAATTTCCCGTGGCTCCAGATCACTTGTACAAAGCAGCGCTGCATTGACAAAATCGAACCCCGAACTAGGTGGAAAGGCAGGTGTCTGAAACAGCCTTGATGTTGCGATGAATTGCAATCTGGTTTGCTTCAGCAGCTCAATTGATTCTAAAATGGTTTCGGCAGGCGACCCGGCTGACGAATTCAAATTCGCACCAAACGCCAGAAGAACCGGAAAATGCCTGTCCTTTAGTGCAAGTTTTTCAAGGTTACGTAGGGGCACTACTTGCAACATTCCGTTATGTGAATACTTTACGCGCGGTTTCGTCAGTTCCTATTTTTTTTATATCCAATCCACTCACGGAAGTCTTGGCGAAATATATTTTGAAAGGAAGAAATTATGTTTTATCGCGACGAACGGCTAGCGCTGTTCATTGACGGTGCCAATCTCTATGCCGCGGCTAAGGCGCTGGGGTTTGACATCGACTATAAGTTGCTGCGTCAGGAATTCGTCCGGCGCGGCAAAATGTTACGGGCTTTTTACTATACGGCTTTACTGGAAAATGAAGAATATTCACCCATCCGGCCACTTGTCGACTGGTTGAATTACAACGGCTTTACCATGGTCACCAAACCGGCCAAGGAATATGTCGACAGTCAGGGCAGACGCAAAGTTAAGGGCAACATGGACATCGAACTGGCGGTCAATGCGCTGGAACTGGCCCCCCATGTGGATCACATCGTGCTGTTCTCCGGTGACGGTGATTTTCGCCCGCTGGTGGAAAGCCTGCAACGCCAGGGCGTGCGCGTATCGGTGGTGTCCACCATCCGTTCACAACCCCCGATGATTTCAGATGACCTGCGCCGTCAGGCCGATAATTTCATTGAGCTGGACGACCTGAAAGACGTGGTTGGCCGCCCCATGCGCGAGCCTGAGGCAGATGTGGAAAGCACGGAAGACTAAAGGTAACGGCCGGGGGGTTCCCCGGCCGATCCTCGCCGGTTTTGGGGACTGGTAAAACAAGCTGTATGCCAATAGGACTGTCACCCAAACCACAGTTAGCTTTTCAGATTGCCACGATGACAAAACCATCCCTGACCCTGTATCTGGCTGCCCCGCGTGGGTTTTGCGCCGGTGTCGATCGTGCCGTAAAAATTGTTGAAATGGCGATCCGGAAATGGGGCGCCCCGGTTTACGTGCGCCATGAAATTGTTCACAATAAATATGTCGTGGACGGGTTGCGAAAGCTTGGCGCGGTATTTGTTGAAAGTCTGGATGAATGCCCGGATGACAGACCGGTGGTTTTTTCCGCCCATGGCGTTGCCAAATCAGTGCCAGCCAAGGCCGAACGCCGCAAGATGGTCTATGTCGACGCCACCTGCCCACTGGTCAGCAAGGTGCATATCGAAGCCGCCCGCCATTCCAAAAACGGCTTGCAAATGGTGATGATCGGCCATGCCGGCCACCCGGAAACCGTGGGCACAATGGGCCAACTGCCCGTGGGCGAGGTTTTGCTGGTGGAAACCGCTAACGACGTGGCGACGCTGAATGTGCGGGATGAAGATAAACTGGCCTATATCACCCAGACCACCCTGTCGGTCGATGATACCGCGTCAGTTGTGGCCGCGCTGAAGGCACGGTTTCCCAGCATCATCGGACCCCATAAAGAAGATATCTGTTACGCCACCACCAACCGCCAGCAAGCGGTAAAATCCATTGCCGGAAAGATCGACGCACTACTGGTTATCGGGGCACCCAATTCGTCCAATTCACAAAGACTGGTCGAGGTCGGGCGCGCCGCCGGGTGCCGCTATTCACAACTGGTTCAACGGGATGGCGAAATTGACTGGCGCGCGCTTAAGGGAATTAAGTCGATCGGCATCACCGCCGGGGCGTCCGCACCCGAGGTGCTGGTGAATGAGGTGATTGATGCTTTTCGGGCGCGCTATGATGTCCGTGTCGAACTGGTTGAAGTTGCCAAAGAAAATGTTGCATTCAAAACCCCGCGGATATTGCGGGAACCAGCATGACCAGCGATGCTGAGACCCTGTCGGTCTATGGCCAGCGGGCGGCCGAATATGCGGATATGGCAGTTGACCCCGAACAAATAACCGTGTTGGCAAATTTTGTCGGTTCGTTTGACGAAAATGCCCGGGTGTTGGATTATGGCTGCGGCCCTGGGCATGCGGCCGCTGAAATGCTTCAACACAGGCTAACGGTAGATGCATTTGATGCCTCACCGGAAATGGTACGTCTGGTGAGCAAACATGAGGGTGTAAATGCACGCGTGAAAACATTTGAACAGTTTAACGCAAAAAACAGGTATCAGGGCATTTGGGCCAGTTTCAGCTTGTTACACGCACCAAAATCAAATTTCCCAGGGCTTCTTTTGGCTATCCATGACGCCCTGCTTGCGGGGGGGCTGTTTACAATTGGCATGAAACTGGGGACGGGGGAAAAGCGCGACACTATCGGGCGCAAGTATACCTATTACACCCAAGCGGAATTGACGGAGCACCTGGAAACCGCTGGATTCAGAACTGGCGAGTTCGTGCTTGGCAGTTCAGTCGGGCTGGACGGTGCCACGGCACCCTTTATCGTGATCAACGCCCATGCCTGAGCTGTTTGCCTACACCGACGGCGCCTGTTCCGGCAATCCGGGGCCCGGCGGCTGGGGCGCGCTGTTGATTGCGCGTGAAGGGGACAAGGTTGTCAAAACCCGCGAACTTATGGGCGGCGAACCGGACACCACAAATAACCGTATGGAATTACTGGCGGCAATTTCGGTGCTGGAAACCCTGAACCGCCCCACTGCGATCACTATTGTCACTGACAGTGCCTATGTGAAAAACGGTGTAACCAGCTGGGTGCATGGCTGGAAGCGAAATGGCTGGAAAACCGCCAATAGAAAGCCGGTGAAAAACACTGACCTGTGGCAGCGGATTGACGCGGAAAATGCCCGCCATCAGGTGACCTGGGAATGGGTCAAGGGCCATGCCGGGCATCCCGAAAACGAAAAGGCGGATGAACTGGCGCGGGCTGGCATGGCGCCGTTTAAACCCAACAGCTAAAATGGGTGTTCGAAATTTTGGCAAAATTTCGTGCCGTTTTTTCCGCGAAAAAACGCCCTGCCACTAGGGTTTGGGGCCATATTTTTGCCACAGCCAGATCAAAATCATCGCGCCCAGCACGGCCCCGACAAAGCCAGCCATCCAGCCGCCGATAACCAATATCAGCCGCAGCACGCCGCTGCCCAGTATCGCGCCAAGCACACCAATCGACACTGTGGTAACGACATTGGAATTTATCTTCATCATCCGTGTGGCAAAGAAACCAGCAGCGGCTCCGATGATGATCATGGCAAGAACTGGCATGTAATTCCCTTTCGTTTCGTTTTACTTAAGCAGATGTTGCAGGAATTTTTAGTCCAAAACCTTTGGCAGGACCAATCCTCGCAACAATTCAGCAGCTTCCATTGGTCGTTTGCCGGAACGCTGGACGCGGGTGATTTCAACGGCACCCTGTCCACAAGCCACGGTAAAACCGGTTAACACCTGTCCCGGTTTTCCAGATCCCGCAGCCGGGACTGAACCCAGCAGTTTAACCCGTTCCCCGGAAATTTCGCACCAGGCCCCGGGAAAGGGTGACAGGCCCCGGATCAGACGATCCACGGCTGGCGCTGGTTGGTTCCAGTCCACCCGTGCCTCTGATTTATCAATTTTGGCGGCATAGGTCATACCGTCTTCCGGCTGGGGCTGGGGCGTTAATGTGCCCAGCGACGCCAGCGCCCTTATAACCAGATCGGCCCCCAAAACAGACAGGCGGTCGTGCAGCTGACCCGTGGTTTCAACCGCCCCAATGCTCAATTCCTGCCGCAACAGAACCGGTCCGGTATCCAGCCCTGCCTCCATCTGCATGATGCACACCCCGGTCATCGCATCCCCGGCCATGATCGCGCGGTGGATCGGTGCCGCCCCGCGCCAGCGCGGTAACAGCGACGCATGGATATTCAGGCACCCCTGCGCCGGGGTGTCCAGAATTTCCTGGGGAAGGATCAGCCCATAGGCCACAACCACCGCCACTTCAGCGTCCAACAAGGCAAACGCTTGCTGTGCATCTGCATCGCGCAGGGTTTTTGGGTGGTGAACAGGCAGGCCCAACGCCTCGGCCCGTTTCTGAACCGGGGCCGGGCGGGGTTTTTTACCGCGACCCGCCGGACGGGGCGGCTGACAATAAACCGCCGCAATATCATGCCCGGCATCCACCAGTGCCTCCAGCACCGGCACCGAAAATTCCGGCGTGCCCATGAATACCAGCCTCATGTGTGTGCCCCTAATTTTCTGGCCTTTTTCAACAGCATTTCCCGTTTCACCCGGCTAAGCCGGTCAAAATACATTTTACCGTTCAGATGATCAATCTGATGCTGCACCGAGGTCGCCCAAAGCCCGACAAAGTCGCGCCGTTCAATGGCCCCGTCTTCATTCAGAAACCGAACATTTACCGCCCTTGGCCGTGTGATCGCGGCCGACATTCCCGGCAGGTTCGGGCTGGCTTCTTCATGGGTATTCAATTTGCCCGAAGCTTCAATAACCTCGGGGTTCGCCATCAGCACCGCCTGCCCGCGCCCGGATGACGCATCCACCACAGCCAGCCGAACCATTTCACCCAGTTGAACGGCCGCCAGGCCCACCCCCGGCATCGCCTCCATCACCGCAACCATTTCCGACCACAGGGTGCGAATTTGATCGTTGATCTCAGCCACATCGGCCGCCGCGCTGCGCAATCGCCGATCCGGCCAGGGGATCACCCGACGCGTCATTCCCGCGCCATCTCCCGTTTCAGTTTAACCATTTTGCGGGTGATCATCTGGCGCTTCAGCGGCTTCAGGTAATCAATGAACAACTTACCATCCAAATGGTCAATTTCGTGCTGCACACAGGTGGCCCATAGCCCGTCAAACTGTTCTTCCTGCACTTTGCCATCAATATCCATCCAACGTATCCGGGCCTCTGCCGGGCGTTCAACATCCGCGTATTGATCCGGGATTGACAGGCAACCCTCTTCATAGGTGTTCATGTCTTCGGACACCCAGGTAACTTCCGGGTTAATCAGGATATTCGGCTCGGGTGTTGCATTTTCTTCCTTGATGCAATCCATCACAAACATCCGCTTTAACACCCCCACCTGGGGCGCTGCCAAGCCGATGCCCGGTGCCTCATACATGGTTTGCAACATGTCATCCGCCAGCTTGCGCAGCTCTTTTGAGACGCTGCCCACGGGTCGCGCCGCCTTCTTCAGGCGAGGATCAGGATGGATAAGGATTGGTATCAGGCTCATGGCCGTTCATGTAGGCCAAGGCGCGCATCGTTGCAACGGGTCTTGCACTTGTCGCTGGCTGGCGTAACGTGCCCGCGATTTTACCAGGAGCGTACCAATGAATTTCGACAGGCCCCTTGATCGGCGCAGCGCCCATTCCGCTAAATGGGATGCCATGGAAAAACTATATGGTATATCGGCGGAGGAAGGCCTTGCGATGTGGCTAGCCGACATGGATTTCCCCGCCGGTGAATTTTTGCAGAACCGGGTCCGCGACATGTTAAAGCGCGAAAACTATGGATATTTTTCTGAACGAGACAAGTTCAGCCACGCCACCGCATGGTGGATGAAGAACCGCCATGACTGGCAAATTGATCCGGCTTGGTGCTTTACCACCCACGGTCTGGGAAACGGTATTGCCATTGGCATTCAAACCTTCACGGAACCGGGGGACAAAATCGCCATTTTCACCCCGGTTTACCATGAATTCTCCAATAAAATCGAAAACGCCGGGCGCGCTGTGGTTGAATTGCCGCTGACCATTGTTGATGGCATTTACCGCATGGATTTTGACGCCTATCAGGCACTGCTGGATGGTACTGAGAAAATGGTGCTGTTCTGCTCGCCCCATAACCCAGCGGGGCGGGTCTGGAGCAAGCAGGAAATTACAGAGCTTTGCGAATTTTGCGAGCGCAACGATTTGATTCTGGTATCAGACGAAATCCATCAGGATCTGGTCTATTCCGGACATAAACATATCCCAACCCATACCATCGCCAGGGGCATCACCGACAAGTTAATTGTAACGACGTCCGCTTCAAAAACCTTCAATATCGCTGGCACCCGTACCGGTTGCGTCACGATACCCGACCCGAAAATGCATGCTAAATACCAGCAAGCAATGATCGCCCTGAACATAGATTCCAGCCTGTTTGGTGTTGAACTTGGATGTGCTGCCTATTGTGCACAAGGCGCCGTTTGGGCCGACCAACTGGTTGAATACCTTGAGGGCAATTACCGGATTTTCGCCGATGGCATTAACGCCATCCCCGGGGCCTCACTGATGCCGATGCAGGGCACCTACCTGTCTTGGGCAGATTTTGGCGGAACCGGGATGGGTTTTGAAGAAATTAAACGCCGCGTGGTTAAGGTGGCTAAAATCGCCCCGACATTTGGCCCCCTTCTGGGTAAAGGTGGTGAAACCTGCATGCGCTTTAACATCGGCACACAACGCGCCACTATTCATGCGGCCGTTGATCGCTTGCAGAACGCTTTTTCAGATTTGCAATGAGCCGCTAGTTTAACAGCGCCACCGGCGCATTTTCTTCGCGGTAAAAATCCAGTGGTGCCTTATCAACTGCTGCTGTGTTGCGTTTGAAGTCATAGACCATCTGGCCGTTTTCTTCTTCCGATGCCACGATCAGGCATTGATAAAGGTGCTTTGCCCCGTCATAAATATCGACCAGACCGCGCAATTGCGGGGCGTTTTCAGCGTCCAGCGCAAAGCCTTCTTCCCAGAACCGCAGCACCGGGAAAATCTGCTCACCCACATGCACCCGCAAACGGCTTTTCTTGAGCAGCGCCGCCTTGCGCGCCATCTCCAACCCCTCACGTACTTCTTTCGGTAAAAAATCCGACATCACACATTCCTCCACACCCAGACTCAACACTCTGGCAAGCAACCGTCACAGGTCAAGCAAACCCTTGAGGTGAATCGTAAATATTCGGGTTTTGGGGGAAATCAGCCGGTTATTGTTGCCACTTTGGGACGCAATACATGTGGAATCGCCGGATCGTAAAGCGCTGAGTCCCTGAAATCCTGAACCTCATGCAAAGCTGGCCCCACCAGAATCAGCGCGGTTCGGGTGATTTTCAACGCCCGCGCCTTGCCGCGAATGTCCGAAATTGTACCCCGGATCAGCACCTGATCCGGCCAGCTCACACGATAGGCAATCACCGCCGGACAATCGGCGCCATAATGCGGGATCAACTGGCGCTCAATCTCTCGCAGATTGCGTATTCCCAAATGGATCGCCAGCGTCGCCCCGGTGCGGGCAAAGTTTTCCAGGGTTTCCCCGGCCGGCATGTTGGTGGATTTCATTGACACCCGCGTCAATACAATCGACTGGGCAATTTCCGGGATCGTCAGTTCCTGCCCCAGCGCCGCCGCCGCCGCGGCATAGGCCGGCACGCCGGGGATGATTTCGTATTCTATCCCATCGCGGCGCAACAACCTGATCTGCTCGGCAATGGCCCCATAAAGCGACGGATCCCCCGAATGCACCCGCGCCACATCCTGCCCCCGCGCCTGAGCCGCTACGATTTCTGCGTGGGTATCCGCCAGCGTCATCGGCGCTGTATCCATCACCCGCGCCCCCGCCGGGGCCCCGGCCACCACCGCCTCGGGCACCAGAGATCCCGCATACAAACATACCGGACAGGCCGCGATCACCCGCTGCGCCTTCAGCGTCAAAAGTTCCGGATCCCCCGGCCCCGCCCCGACAAAATAAACCTTCACATCAACCCCATCTTTGTTCCCTAAATATCCGCGCCGCAGGCTTTTACCCTAACCGGCCAGATCACCGTCAATTTTGCGCGCATAGCCCCGCGGCGTATACATCCGCGGCCCCTCGCCCAGCTGTGCCAACCGTGAGCGGGACGACCCGATCAGCACCACCGTCAGCATATCCACCTCGTCCACATCCAGATCGGCCAGATTGCGATAGCACAGCTGCTCTTCGAGCCGGCCCAGCGATGTGGCCAGCATCACCGGCGTATCCGCAGGGCGATGTTGCAGTAAGATATCCCGCGCCTCGGCCAGCAATGTGCGGCGCCGTTTGGAAACCGGATTGTAAAACGCAATGACAAAATCCCCCTGCGCCGCCGCCGTGATCCGCTTTACGATATCTTCCCTTGGCGTCAGCAGATCAGACAGCGATATCGCACAAAAATCATGCCCCAAAGGCGCCCCGGCCCGCGCCGCCGCTGCCTGTAATGCCGACACCCCCGGCGAACAGACCACCTCGGCCCGGCGCGCCGCGTCTGACACGCCATGGGCGTCCGGCCCCCGATCCAGCAGCTCAAACACCAGTGACGCCATGGCGAATATCCCGGCATCCCCGGAACATATCAGCGCCACGTTATGTCCTTTGCCCGCCTGCTCCAGCGCATAGCGGCACCGATCTTCCTCACCGCCCAACGGGAAATCACTGCGGATCTTGCCCGCCGCCAGCGGACCCAACAGATCTATGTATAACCCATAGCCCACCAGCTCATCCGCCTGGGCTATCATCCGGCTGACCTCGGGTGTGCGCCAACCCGCCTGCCCGGGGCCAATCCCCAGAACCGACAACCGCCCCCGCGCCCGACCCGCCTGATCAACGATCGGCCCGGGCGCCGTGGCCAGCGCGCAGGTGGCGTGTTCACTTTTCACCTTGGGCCAGCCCAGGATCGCCGCGGGCCCCGCACCCGCCAGCGCCGCACCTTCGCTCACCCCATGGCAGCCAACTTCGGCAAAAACCACCTCAGACGGGTTTTCCAACCGCCCGGTCTCGACCTCCAGTTCTGCCGCACTAAACAGACGCAGCGGCACACCCAACGATCGCGCCAGTTCCAGCACCGCCGGCTCATCGGCCTTGAGGTCCAGCGTGGCGATGGCCCTTAGCGCACCGGGCGCCGCCTCGGCTTCCTCCAGCACGCCGCGCACCAGCTTTTCCAGTTCCTCGGGCGGACAACCCCGCGCGCAACCCACCCCCAGAACATGCCGCTGCGGATGAAACAGCAGCGCGGTTTCGCCTTGGATCGGCCATGGCTCGGTGGTGCAGATGATTTCAACTTCCTCACCCGTTGGCAATTCGTTCAGCCACCCCGCCCTTGCCGCCTCATCACCGCAAACCAGCGCGCCACCGCCCTGCAACAGCGCCATCATCGCGGCTTTTGCGTTTTCCGGATTAGCCAATACCCAACCCTCGGGCGGCTCATCCAGCGCCACCCCCAACGCCACATCCCCGGCCGTGGTCACCGCCGCCACGCCGCCCAGCGCCTCGGCTATGTCCCGCGCCAGCCGGTTGGCACCGCGATGCCCGCCCAATAGCGGCACCACCACCCCACCGTCGTCCGAAACCGACACCACAGGTGGTTCGCTGCGTTTGTCGGCCAGCAAGGGCGCCACCGCCCGGATCAATATGCCACTGGCACAGACCCCGACAATCGGCACGCCCGCGGCAAACAATCCACGCGCATGTTCCAAAGCATCGGGGAAATACGCATCCGCCTTATCCACACGCCCTTCTCTGCCATGCAGCATTGCACCAAGTGCTGCCGCCACCCTATGGGCCACGTCCTCGCCTGAACGCGACAGCGCCATTACAACGGGTTTTACAGCCACGGATCAGCCCCTTTGGTCAGTAGTATCATTGAAAAATATGGCGCGTTTTTCGGGGCTTCCGCCAGCGGGCATACCACCTGTTCCGGCAGGCTGGCCCGCTCTACATAGATCGCATGGTCCAACAATCCCAACGCATCTATCACCTTGCGGATTTTGCCCAGATGCCGCCCAACCTTCATAATTGCCACGCTTTCTGCGCCCTTTATCCGACGGCTCAGCTCGGCCTCCGGCAACGGCCCCGGCAACACGGTCAGCCGCTCGTTGCGCGCCGCAAGCGGCGTGCCCGCCGCCGCTGAAACCGCCGAAATACTGGTCACCCCCGGGATCACCCGGATCTGAAATTTATCTGACAAACGCGCGAATATGTACATGAAAGAACCATAGAAAAATGGATCCCCTTCACATAGATAAACCACGTCCTGCCCTGCGCTTAATACCGCGGCAATATCAACCGCCCCACGATCATAGGCCGCCTGTGCCGGGCCCCGCGCTGTTGTCATTGGCACCTCAATGGCAATTTCAGCCGCGTGCTTCTGGATCAATCCGGCGGCAATGGATCGCGCAAAACTATCGCCCGCCTCCAGCACCGGATAGGCCACCGTACTCGCCCCGGAAATCAGCCGCGCCGCCTTCAGCGTCATCAGCTCTGCATCCCCCGGACCTAAGCCGACTCCATACAGCACCCCGGCTTTTTCTTTGCCCAAATACTCCCCGCCGGAGGCCTGATTTTTCGCAGAAAAATCACTCATCTCTTAATCAGGCTCCACTGTGTTACCGGCCTTTGCGGTGTCCAGCCGCGAAATTCGCCCAATGCCTCAGCCCGTTCAACCGACAGCTTTACCAACTGTCCGCCATGGCGTTTTTGCAAACCCAGTAACAGCGTCTCGCTTTCCAGCGTAACAGCATTGGCCACCAAACGCCCCAGGGGCTTGAGCGCGGCCCAGGCCACATCAAAAACCACCTCTGTCAGCCCTCCGCCAATAAATATTGCATCCGGTGCGTCCAGCCCGGTCAATACCGCCGGGGCCTCCCCGTCAATCAGTTCCAGCTTGGGGGCCCCCAGCGCCAGCGCATTGGCCGCCGCCATGGCCCGGCGGTCAGCACGCGGTTCTATCCCTATCGCGCGGGCATATCGCGCACCGCGCATCCATTCCACAGCCACCGAGCCGCAACCGGTGCCAATATCCCACAGCAATGCCCCGCGCATCGGCATCAGCCGGGCCAGCGTTACCGCCCGCACTTCCTGCTTGGTCATGGTGCCATCGCTTTGAAACAAGTCGTCGGCAAGCCCCGGCACCCTTGGCAAAAGCGCCGCATCCGGTGCCGCCACACAATCTACTGCCAGCGTATTAAACGCCGGAACCACATGGTCCCAGCTTTGCGCTAACCCGTCAAACCGCGCTTCATCCGGCCCCCCCATGGCCGCCAGAACCACCATCCGGCTTTTGCCAAAGCCCCGCTCAGACAAAAATGCCGCGATCTGCCCCGGTGTCTCGGCCCCCGTGGTCAGGATCAACAACCGAACATCCGGTTGAATGAAGGCGATCATCTGCTCCACCGGACGGCCATGTACCGTCAGGGTTTCCACATCCGCCATGGACCAGCCCATGCGCGCTGCCGCCAATTGAAACGCCCCGACCTGCGGATGATAGATAATCTCTGCCGGATCAATGGCCCGCCCAATCCGCGCCCCCGCCGAAAACCACAAAGGATCGCCGGTAGCCAATACCACCACCCGGCGCCCCCGCATGTCGCCCAGCGTCTTGATCAACGCATCAAAAGGTGACGGCCACTCGACCCGTTCAGCCTGCAATACACCGCTCAAACCATGGTGTCGCTCACCGCCAACTATGACCTCGGCGGCCTCGACTACGGCGCGTGTCGCGGGGGTCAGCCCGGACATGCCATCCTCGCCAATACCGACGATGTGAAGCCACGGCGTCATGCTCGCACCTTCTTAATCAGCGCCCGAAAAACCGGATGGTGTCCCGCCCAGGCATCAAACACGGCGCGCGCGTATTTTTCCACTTCTTTACAATGCCGGCCCGCATCACGAGCGGCAAAAACCCCCGACATCGACATTGAATAATTTTCCTGTGGCATAACCAATAGTGAAAAATCTTTTTCCTGTGCCGCTTTTCTCAGAAATGTAACAATCGCTGCCTCCCCCACCCCATCCTCAAAATGCAGCATCAACGCTGCCAGATGGATATGCAGGCTTTGCCGGGCCCGGCGATCTTCGCCCACAGAATGTTGGCCACAGGCCGCATCCACCAACAACCGATGCGCCCCGAAATATTCGGTGTCGCTAAACTCCCGCGCCAAAATTTCACCATAGCGGGCCCAGCAGGCGGGCGAAAAGCTCATATAGGCATGGACAGGCCCGTCACCTTCACCGACAAATCCACATGCTACGCAAACCATCACTGACTTTCCCCCGGTAACCCGGCCGCCAGCGCATTCACCGCAGCGCTGGCCATGGCCGAGCCCCCGCGTCGGCCCCGCAGTGCTACAAATTCACAACCGCGCGGATCACGCGCCAATTCTGCCTTACTCTCTGCCGCCCCGACAAACCCCACCGGAAACCCAAGGATCACCGCAGGTTTCGGCCAGCCCCGATCAAGCAGCTCCAACAGATGAAACAGTGCCGTTGGCGCATTGCCGATGGCCACCACCGCTCCCTCAATCCGGCTCTGCCACAGTTCCACCGCCGCCGCCGAGCGCGTATTGCCAATTTCCCCGGCCAGCCCGGGAACCGATGGGTCATTCAGCGTCACAAACACGTCGTTATTCGCCGGCAAAACCCGCCGGATAATCCCGGAACCGACCATTTCACAATCACACAACACAGGCGCCCCGGCGCTCAGGGCAGCCTGCCCTGCGGCAAACGCGCCTGTTGAAAAATCCAGACGATCCGCCACTTCGATCATACCGCAGGCATGGATCAACCGCACTGCCATGGTGTCCATGCCCGGCCCAAATCTCTCCAGTTTTGCCTCCCGGCGAACGGTTGCAAAACTTTCCGCATAGATTGCCGAGGGATCACGTTCGTAGGGGCGCATCATCTGGCCTTTTTCTTTGGGCAAATACTCCCGCCGGAGGCCCGATTTTTCGCAGAAAAATCGCTCACCCCTTCACCCGACGCGCACTTTCAGGGCCATGGGGATGCTTGGCATGGGGATATTCCGGGTGGATATGGTCATGGCTGTGATCATGCTCACCGTGGTGCTGGTCGTGATGGTGATGATCCATGTCCAACCGACACTCACCTGTGCAGAATGTATCGCACAACCCGCAGCTCTCCACCGTTGCACCGGGCGCATTCGCACCCTGGCCCTCAACATGGTGGTGATGGCTTTCCTGAACCGCCCCGACCTCGGCCTCAAACCCCAGAACCTGTGTTCTGTATTTACAGGTGCCACAGGTCGGTGGCACCACTTCACCCACCTGTTCGGTGATCCGTTCAGCAAATGTTTCCAACACTTTAGGGTGATCTTTCAGATATCCGGCCTTGACGAAATCTATCGCCGGATATTGGGCCGCTGCCTGATCAGTGAATCCATAAATCCGGTCAATCAGCACCCCGGCAAACAGGAAATATGGAAACACGATAACGCGTTTATACCCCAGCTTCGCCACATGGTTCAGGCAGGGTTCAACCAGCGGAAACGTCACCCCGGAATACCCGACCTCACACCAGCCAAAGCCCATACCCTCTTGCAACATACGCGCTACTTTGGCGACGTTGCCATTGGCATCCGGATCACTGGCACCGCGCCCAATGACAACCAGACAGGTCTGATCCAACGGCAATTCCCCCAGCCCGGCATTGGCGCGCTTTACCGCCTCTGAAATCCGGGCGCTGGCCGCTGATATCATCCGGGCATCAACCCCCAGTTCACGCCCATAGCTTAGCTCAACACCATGCTTGGCAGCGTAGGTGTTCAACACCGTCGGGATATCGTTCTTGGCGTGCATCGCCGCAAACAGCATCCCCGGTACCGCCAGAATGCGATCACACCCCCTGGCGCGCAACCGGTCCAGCCCGTCGCGGATCACCGGGTTGGCAAATTCCAGATAGCCGTAGTCTACCACCCAGTCATCCGGCAAAAGCGCCGGCAGTTTATCCGCCAGCACCGCAAATTCGTCCACCGCATCCTGACTGCGTGAACCATGGCCACAGATCATCACCCCGATCTTTGACATTTCACGCCTCCGCCGGTTCTTCGTCACCGCTTTGGGCTGCTTCTTTTTTCCAGTCGCCTTTAACCGCGCCCCAAAGCCCGGCAGCAATTGCAGCACCTATTGCCCCAAGGGCGATCAGGTGGTCATGCCCACCTGCCCCCAACAGATGGCCCGGATCGGCCTGCGCGCCGCCGGCGGTAAAAATAGTCACCAGAAAAACTGAGTATTTCATCATACGTCCTTTCAGATGGGCAAAGATTGCCGCAAGGAAAGCCGTATTTCCCTGACGATGCTGCGTCCGATCCCCTGTCTGGGTCAATCGTCAGCAGCCAACCTCTCTGGCCCGGTGGGCTTCGTCTGAGAACTGTATATTCAGCGCCTCGCTGACTCGCAATTGGAAATGCGCCATCAACGGTGTTATTCACGACCCGGATTTCTGTGCGATTTTGCAAGAACTATGCGCGATAATCGGTAATATCCTATATTTTTGCACATACTATACTTCGTGCAAACATAGAGGAATTGATATGGGCAAGCTTGTCGACGGGAACTGGACCACACAGTGGTACGATACAAAATCATCTGGTGGAAAATTCGTCCGCCAGGATTCTCAGTTTCGCAACTGGATCACACCGGATGGTGCGCCTGGCCCAAGCGGCCACGGCGGCTTCACCCCGGATAGCGGTCGCTATCACCTTTATATTTCAAACGCCTGCCCCTGGGCGCACCGCACAATGATTTTCCGTAATCTTAAAGACCTGCAAAATCATATCAGTGTTTCAACCGTTCACCCCGATATGTTTGACGATGGCTGGAGCTTTCAGCCAGATGACAACGGCGCAACGGGCGACACATTACATGGTTTGAAATTTCTCTATGAAATTTACCAGAAATCCGAGCCAGAGGTGACAACCCGCGTCACCGTCCCGATCCTCTGGGATAAAAAGACCAACAAAATTGTCAGTAACGAAAGCTCTGAGATCATCCGCATGTTCAACAGTGCCTTTAATACACTGACCGGCAACAAAGCGGATTTTTGGCCAGAAGAAATGCGTGCTGAGATCAAGGATATCAACACCCCGATCTATTCCAATGTGAATAACGGCGTTTACAAATCAGGTTTTGCCACCACGCAAGGGGCCTATGACATCGCTGTTCGGGCGCTGTTTGAACATATGGATGTGCTGGAAGCGCAACTGGCCAGTACGCGCTATCTGCTTGGTGATCAAATTACCGAGGCTGATTGGCGTCTGTTCACCACCCTGGTACGATTTGATCTGGTCTATCACCAGCATTTTAAATGCAACCATAAACGGTTGATTGATTATCCCAACCTGTGGGGTTTCACCCGCGAATTATTTCAATGGCCGGGCGTTATGGAAACGGTGAATTTCGACCATATCGTCGGCCACTATCACCGCAGCCATGAATCGATAAATCCGCACCGAATTGTTCCGATCAACCCGACTATAGATTGGGAACAGCCCCATGGTCGGGGCTAATGGCTGCCGTAATGTTCCACCAGCGCACCCAGGTCTTCTGCGCTGACCTCTGATGGCATCATTGCGCAGGCATTTGGGATATGCTGAAAAATTGACCCATCCGAAAAGAAGCTGCTGCTGGTGACAAAAATTATTTTAGCCTTGGGCTGGCGATAGCTGGCAAAATCGGCGACGGCAAAGGCGCTGCCTTCTTTCAGTACAAGATCCAGTACAATGATATCTACAGTTTCATCGCGCAGCGCTTCGACGGCCCGTGATTGGCTTTTTGCCATAAAGACTGCACAGCCATGGCGTCGCAAATGGTTGCACCAAACCTGCCCGATTTTCGGGTCTTCCTTAACAATAAGTACTCGCATTTCAATTCGCCCACACTAAATGTTTTTCATTCAGCCCATTCCCTGCGCATTGAAATACCTACCGAAAGGTTAATAACAGGTTAACTTTGGCACTTTCGCGTTAACCTAAGGATTGTGTTGCACCGGTTCGAAATATCCGGTCAAAAGGGCCGCGATTACATGATGGAATACAAAAAATGACAACCTGGGTTACAGTATGCGATACCTGCAAACGCGATGATTGGGATGCCCGCGGCAAGCAACAGACGGATGGTGAAATTCTGGCTGAATACGTGGAAAAACGCGCTGCCAATTCACCCCTAAAAATTCGCCGCACCTCCTGCCTGATGGGCTGCAGTCATGGCTGCAATGTGTCCATCCAGGCAGTCGGCAAACTGGCCTATACCGTCGGCCGGTTTACACCGGATGAACATGCGGCTGATGCCATCGTTGAATATGCAGAACAACATGCCCAAAGTGACACCGGACAGGTACCGTTTCGAAACTGGCCGCAGGGGATCAAGGGGCACTTTGTAACCCGTCACCAGCCCCTGCCGGAAGACCAGTGAACACTGGGGTTTCGCGCGATCATGGCGGCGGATTAGACGCCGCTGTGGCGCGCTTTGGCGGCAATAAACCGGGCTGGATCGACCTGTCCACCGGCATCAACCCCGTCCCCTACAGCATCCCCGAAATACCGCCCGAAAACTGGAACCGTTTACCCGACAGACTGGCAATGGACCGGTTGGTAAAAGCCGCGCGCAGCTTTTGGGAAATACCGCCGGCAGCGGCCGTTTTGCCTGCCCCTGGCGCATCCTCACTGATCGCACGAATTCCCACTATCTTACCAAGACAATCTGTTTTCATCCCAGAACCCACATATAACGAACACGCCGCAGCATTTTCCGCCTCGGGCTGGGCAGTGAACTCAGAAAAATCTGAGTCTCTGGTCGTGGTCCATCCAAATAATCCGGATGGTCGTTTCTGGGACGATCTCGCGCACCCTGAAACCTTAACAATCATCGATGAAAGCTTTTGCGACACCGCCCCGGGTCGCTCACTCATTAACCTTTCC
Source organism: uncultured Marinosulfonomonas sp. (assembly GCA_964514925.1). Classification (GTDB taxonomy): domain Bacteria; phylum Pseudomonadota; class Alphaproteobacteria; order Rhodobacterales; family Rhodobacteraceae; genus NVTR01. The sequence continues at coordinate 47,812 of CAZETX010000005.1, read as the reverse complement.
ACGCGCCCCGGCACACTGATCCTGAAAAGTTTTGGCAAATTCTGGGGGCTGGCCGGGTTGCGATTGGGCTTTGCCATCGGTGATCCGGAATTAATCGCAAAACTGTCGGAAAGCCTTGGCCCATGGCCCGTTTCCGGGCCGGCACTGGAAATTGGCGCAGCGGCGCTGGAAAACACAGGCTGGGCCGATAAAACCCGGCTACGTCTGCACAACGACGCCGCCCGGCTTGACGCCCTGATGACCGCCAAAGGCGCGACCCTGACGGGGGGAACATCGCTTTTCAGGCTCTACACCGTTGATGATGCTGCCCGCTGGCAGGAACGCATGGCCCGGTCCCATGTCTGGTCACGCATCTTTCCCTATGCAGACGACTGGTTGCGATTGGGCATTCCCGGCCCCGATGACTGGGCGCAGGTTTCTGACGCGATATGAGCATGGCCACCACCATAGCCATCGCGCTTGTTCTGGACGCCATTTTTGGCGAACCCCGCTGGCTTTGGTCGCGCCTGCCCCATCCCGCGGTGCTTATGGGCAGGTTCATTAGCGGGCTGGATGCGCAGCTGAACAGCGGCAGCAACCGCAAACTTAGTGGCATTCTGACAGTTTTTCTACTGATCGTTGTCAGTCTGCTGATCACCAGCCTGTTGCGCCTGTTTCCGGGCAGTATCGTTTTTGAAACGCTGTTGGCGGCGATCCTGCTGGCCCAGCGCAGCCTTGCCGATCACGTGCGCGATGTGGCCAATGCACTGCGCATTTCCCTGCCAGAAGCGAAAACAGCCATCGCGAAAATCGTCGGACGGGACACCAAAACAATGGACGAAAGCGCCGTCGCACGCGCCGCAATCGAAAGCGCCGCCGAAAATTTTTCCGATGGTGTCACTGCGCCGGTATTCTGGTTTCTGATCGCCGGGTTTCCGGGCCTGCTGATCTACAAATTCATCAATACCGCCGATAGCATGATTGGGTATAAAAACCAGCGCTATTCAGATTTTGGCTGGGCCGCGGCCCGTCTGGATGACGTGCTGAACTGGGTTCCCGCACGCCTTACAGCGGTGCTGATTGCCCTTGCCCATCTGCGCCCCGATATCGCCCCTGTCGTGCGGCGCGATGCGCCCTTGCACCGATCCCCGAACGCCGGTTGGCCAGAGGCCGCAATGGCCGCCTGCCTGAACCTGTCGCTTGCCGGGCCGCGCAGCTATGATGGAAAGGTTCAGGAATTTCCCTGGGTGTTCCCGGAAGGGGAAAAATCACTGACACCAAACCACATCGACAGGGCCGTTACCGCGCTTTGGAAAACCTGGGCGCTATTGCTGATACTTATTGTGGTGACCTTGGTTGTGCAGGGCCCTGTTCCTGATATGTTGTTGGACATATTTTGAAAGGTAGCCCATGCGTATTTTCCCCCTTATTGCAGCTGTTTTACTAGCCGGCTCTCCGGCAATTGCACAGGTCAGTTGCGGCGGCTCATTTTCCGGGTTTGTCAAAAACATCAAAGCAGAGGCTGTTTCACGGGGCCATTCACAAAGCTCGGTTAACCGATTTTTTGCCGGTGCCGCCCATGACCCGTCGGTGATCAAAGCCGACCGGTCACAGGGCATTTTCAAGATGAATTTCCTAGAGTTTTCGGGCCGCGTCATCAGCCAGAATCGCATGGATAACGGGCGCAAATATTCAAAACAACTGGATGGTGTTTTTGATCGCATTCAACAGGAATACGGTGTTTCGCGGGGCGTATTGCTGGCATTCTGGGCGCTGGAAACTGATTACGGTCAGGTGCAGGGCGATTTCAATACGCTGAACTCATTGCTGACCCTTAGCCATGATTGCCGCCGCCCCGAGCTTTTCCAACCACAGATTTTTGCCGCCCTTGAACTGTTTGAACGCGGTGATTTTGACCCGGCGCGCACCCAGGGCGCGTGGGCAGGCGAAATTGGCATGGTGCAGATGCTGCCAGAGGATATTCTGACCAATGGCGTAGACGGGGACGGCGACGGGCAGGTAACCCTGAAAACATCACCGGCAGACGCGCTGTTCACCGGCGCCAATATGCTGCGTGATCTGGGCTGGCGGCCTAATGAGCCATGGATGCAGGAAATCACGGTGCCCAAAGACCTGAACTGGGCCGAAACCGGGTTGACCAGCAGCAAATCGGTTGGCGAATGGGCCGACCTTGGGGTGAAACCGCGCGCAGGTGCATTGGGGCAATCCGGTATGCAAGCCTCAATCCTGTTGCCCATGGGGCGAAAAGGCCCGGCCTTTATGACCTATCCCAATTTCATGACTTATTTTGAATGGAACAAAAGTTTCGTCTACGTCACATCCGCTGCCTATTTCGCCACCCGGCTTGAGGGCGCGAATGTGTACAATAAAGGCAATGCAGACCCGGCCCTGACCGACGCCCAGATGAAAGCACTGCAGACGAAACTACAGGGCCTTGGCCATGATGTGGGTAAAGTTGACGGAATTTTGGGCGCCAAAACCCGCGCGGCAGTTCAGGCGGAACAGGTCAGGCTGGGATTGCCCGCGGACGCCTGGCCTACAGTTGCCCTGCTGGGCAAGCTATGAATCAAATTGCCGGGTGACGTTTACGGTACATAAATTCAAGGTTATTTCACACCGAACCGGCCATTCTCAGGACACAATTGGCGCTAAACTCAGCCATTAAACATGCTCAGGCAACACCCTCTCGCAGATGTGTTAATTTACCCAGTTTCGACTAAGATCGAACTCGGGTATAAAGCGAGCACGAAAGTTTAGGAATTTGCCGATGTCGATGAATGCCAATGCAGCGCGATTACCACTGGGGCTTGGTGCTTTTGCCACCTGGGGTATGTTCTGGTTTGTGGTGGCTGTTATTGGTGCCGCTGTTTTCTTTTCCGACGGTCTGGATGCCCTGCTGATTGCCTGGCAATTGCCTGAATACAGCCACGGCCCGCTGATCCCGGTTTTGTCCGGCCTGCTTTTCCTGCGCCAACTTAAAACCATCCCGATAGAATCCGGACCGGTCAAGAATCGCTGGGTCGGCCTTGTGGTGCTGATATTCGCGCTGATGTTCGGCGCACTTGGGCGGTTGGCCAATATTTCTGATATCGTTGCCTATGCGCTGATCCTGTGGGTCGGGGGCATCTTGCTGATCAGCTTTGGCTGGAAACAGGGCCGCCAGTTCTGGCCACCGGTGCTGCATCTGGTCTACATGCTGCCGCTGCCGGGTGTGGTCTATTACAAGCTGTCCACCATCCTGCAATTCATATCCTCAGAGCTGGGGGTCTTTTTCCTGCAACTGGTGAATGTCCCGGTATTTCTGGACGGTAACATTATCGACTTTGGGGTCTTTAAACTGCAGGTGGCCGAGGCCTGTTCAGGTCTGCGCTACCTGTTCCCGATCCTTAGTTTTTCCTACATATTCGCGGTGCTTTACAAAGGCCCGATGTGGCACAAAGCAGTGCTGCTGATATCCGCCGCGCCAATCACAGTTCTGATGAACTCAATCCGGATCGCCATCGCTGGCATACTGGTTGATAAATATGGCATCGACAGTGTCGAAGGCTTCAGCCACTTTTTCGAAGGCTGGGTAATATTCGTCGCCTGTATCATCCTGTTATTCCTGCTGGCCCGCATCATGCTGTTCTTCCAGCCGGTAAAAATGGGCCTGGCGGAATCACTTGATCTGGATGTTGACGGGCTGGGAACACAGGCCATGCGTCTGCGTCTTGTCGAAGCATCAGGTGCGATGATCACTGCGGCGATGATTATGGTTGTCGGTGGTCTGGCCTGGCAGCTTTTACCAGAACGGGAACTGGCCCCGATTGACCGGGAACCCTTCACCGTATTCCCGCGCCAGATCGGCGACTGGAAACAGGAAGGACCGTCCAAGTACCTGTCGGTGGCGGTCGCCACGACACTGGGGGCGGATGACTATCACTCGGTCGATCTGTCCAAGCCGGGGGCGGCTGCCAGCGTTGGCCTGTTCATGGCCTGGTATGCTGATCAAAGCAAAGGCGGGGTACATTCCCCTGAAATTTGCCTGCCCGGCTCGGGTTGGGAAATTGCCTGGCTGGAACGCACGGAACTGACGGATGAGCTGAATTCAGACAAACCGTTCAGCATCAACCGTGCCATCATCCAAAAGGGTGAAACCCGGATGCTGGTCTATTACTGGTTTGAGCAGAAAGGCCGCAAAGTCGCATGGGATTTTGCCGCCAAATATTATCTGATGGTGGATGGTATCACCACCGGTCGCACCGACGGTGCGCTGGTCCGGCTGACCACATTGATCACGGATGAGGAAACCGATGCAGATGCCGAAGCCCGGCTGAAAGAAGTGTTCAATGACCTGCTTATCCCGCTGCCGCGCTTCGTTCCCCAAAGCTGACTTTCGGGCCTAGGCGACCATCTTTTCGGCGCTTTTCAGATCGACGCTGACCAACTGGCTGACACCGGGTTCTGACATCGTCACCCCAAATAAGCGGTCCATACGCGCCATGGTCACCGCGTGGTGGGTGATAATCAGGAACCGGGTTTCGGTCTGACGGGTCATTTCATCCAGCAGATCGCAGAACCGGGTGACGTTGGCGTCATCCAGCGGCGCATCAACTTCGTCCAGCACACAGATCGGTGCCGGATTGGCCAGAAATACCCCAAAGATCAGCGCCAGCGCCGTCAGGGTCTGTTCGCCCCCCGACAACAGCGACAGGGTCGACAGTTTCTTGCCCGGTGGCTGACACATTATTTCCAGCCCGGCCTCTAGCGGATCATCGCTTTCCACCAATACCAGCTTGGCTTCGCCGCCACCAAACAGGTGCTTGAACAACAAACTAAAGTTGGTGTTCACCTGCTCAAACGCCGTCAACAGACGCTCGCGGCCTTCTTTGTTCAGGCTGGCTATGCCGGTGCGCAGGGTGCGGATCGCATCATGCAGATCGGCAACTTCTTTTACCAGCAGATCGTGTTCTTCCTGAACCTCACGGGCGTCTTCTTCGGCCCGTAGGTTCACAGCGCCAAGGGCGTCGCGCTGGCGTTTCAACCGGTTCACATCCGCTTCAATCGCCTCGGCACCGGGCATGTTTTCAGGATCGGCGTTTAATGTCTCAAGCAACGCCTGTGGTGTTGTTTCCTGCTCATCCGAAATCCGTCCTGATGCCGCGGCCAGACTTTCCTTTGCCGCCTCGGCACGTGCCTCGGCACCGGCCCGGCTTTCCCGAGCCTCAGATGCTGCGCGTTCTGCGTCCCGCTCGCCGGTTATCGCCTCACGCAGCTTGGTTTCCCCAAGCGCCAATACATCCGCCGCCCCGGCGCGCCGTTTTTCGGCATCGGCTATGCCATCAGCCAGTTTTTCTCGCTGCCCGGATATCTCAGCCGGCACCAGTGTCGCACTCGCCAGCTCATTTTCTGACGTTGCCTTACGATCCGCCAGTTCACCGATGCGTTTTGCCGCTGTTTCCAACCGGTGTTTCCAGCCGCTCAGCTCTTTGGTGACTTCCTGAGAACGGCGCACCCGCGCTTCGCCTTCGCGGCGCATCTCATCATGGGCAGAGCGTTTGGTGATCATCGTCACCCGCGCCGCTTCAACCGTCATTTTGACGTCTTCTACCTGCCCCCGCGCGGCGTCCAGATCGCCCAGTTCGGCAACCGCGGCTTCTGCTTCGTTCAGGCGACCCTGCGCTGCCTGGGCTTCTTCTTCATGGCGCGCCACGGCCAGACCCAGCGATTCCAGCTTACCACCGGAAATATTGCGATCTGCCTCGGCGCGCGACAATGCCCGGCTTGCCTCGGCCATGGCCCGGTCAGCGTCCCGGCGACCATCACGCGCGGCGCGGTCGGCTTCGGTCAGCTTTACCAGTTCCGCCTTCAGTACATCATGGGCCTGTACCGCACCCTGCGCCCGTGCGTTGGCCTCTTCCAGATCCTGTTTTAGTTCCTGTAACCGGTTCATCTGCTGCAATCGCAGTGCTGCCGCACTTGGCGCATCTTCTGCCCCGGCGCGGTACCCGTCCCAGCGCCACAGATCACCGGCGACGCTGACCAGCCGCTGCCCCGGCAACAATTCCCCCTGCAGGCGCACGCCATCGGCAGCATCCACCAGACCAACCTGGGACATCCGCCGTGCCAAAACCCCCGGCACAGTGACGAAGTTGGTCAAAGCGGCCACACCATCTGGCAACATCTGCGCCCTGGCATAACCGGGCAAAGTTGCCCAGCCAGATGCGGCCGTCCCGTCAATTGCCGGGGCCCGCAGATCATCCGCCAGCGCGGCACCCAGCGCCTTTTCATAGCCCGTTTTCACCCGGACCAGATCCAGCACCTGCCCGCCTTCGGCGGTATCGCGTTCCACCAAACGTTCCAGTGCCGAAAATTCTGCCCGCAGGGCGTTCGCTTCGCCTTCGGCTTCGCTGCGTCCGGCCCGCACATCGGCTTCCCGTGCCTGAGCAACCGCGCGCGCTTCATCGGCTGCAACCAACGCATTGTCCGCATCCTCGGCAGCTTTTGTTGCCAGGATTTGCGCCGCCTGCGCCAGATCAAACGCGCTATCCGCCGCACCAAGCGCTGCTTTGGCGGCCTCAACAGCACCCTGCGCCTGTTCCGCTTCACCGGTGTTGCGCACCAGAGTCTTTTTGGAATCCTCCAGCAACCGATGCGCTGACAGGTGCCGCGCCGACAGCCGCGCCACGTCTTCGGTTAGCTCACTCAGCGCGTCTTCCCGCTCCTGCAGAACCTGCGCCGCTTCACGGGCCGCCTGCGCGCCTTCTTCCAGTTGGGCCCCTTGCCCATCCGCGGCCTTGGTCAGCTCTTTGGCTTCCCATTCCAGCCGCTCAATTGTTTCAACCGCATCCCGGTTCAGCGTTTCTTCGCGTTCGCTGTCATGCTGCAGCTGGCCAATCCGGGCGGTCAGGGTTTCAATTGACGCAAGCGCACGCGCCTCCTGGTCCGCCAATGTGTCCCGCTGCACCAGCAACCGTTGTAACACCGCCGCCGCAATGGCTTCCTCTTCGCGCAATGCCGGCATCGCCGCGTCACTTTCAGCGCGCAACTTGCCCGCCTCCAGCGCTGCCCGTTCTGCGCCGGCAGCTGCCGTCACCTCGGCGCGTAACCGTTCACTGGCGACGGCAAAGGCATCCTCTGCCTCGCGCCAGCGCCGATACAGCAACAACCCTTCTGCACGGCGCAGGTCTTCACCAATACTGCGATACCGCGCGGCCTGGCGGGCCTGACGCGCCAGCTGGCCCAGTTGCCCGGCAAGCTGTTCAACCACATCTTCTACCCGTAACAGGTTGGTTTCCGCGCCGTTCAGTTTCAATTCTGCCTCATGGCGGCGCTGATACAGACCGGAAATTCCGGCAGCTTCTTCCAGAACCCGGCGTCGCGCCTTGGGCCGTGCGTTGATCAGCTCGGCAATCTGCCCCTGACGCACCAGCGCCGGGGAATGCGCCCCGGTTGAGGCATCGGCAAACAACATCTGCACATCCCGTGCGCGCACGTCTTTGCTGCTGACCTTATAGGCAGACCCGGCGTCCCGTGTGATCCGGCGGGTAATTTCCAGCATGTCGCTGTCATTGAACCCGGCAGGTGCCAGCCGATCGGTATTGTCGATAAACAGCGCCACCTCGGCGAAATTGCGCGCCGGGCGACTGGACGCCCCGGCAAAGATCACATCCTCCATACCGCCGCCGCGCATGGCCTTGGGCCGGTTTTCCCCCATCACCCAGCGCATGGCTTCCAGCAGGTTGGATTTCCCACAGCCGTTTGGCCCCACCACCCCGGTCAGACCATCAGCGATGATCAGATCAGTTGGATCGACAAAGCTTTTAAAGCCATTCAGTCGAAGCTTGGTTAGCCGCACGCCTGTTCTCACCCTTGGGGTTGATTCTTATCAGGCACCATTTTCCCCTATGTAGAGCGGCTAAGTCAACGGAGAATGGCTGGATGTGGGTGCATAGGCAGAGTTATCCACAAGATATAGCCCCGCACCTAAGCAACCACCGAAATACACGCCAACGTGGCCATTTTGGAAATTATGTCATCCGTGATTACCTTCGCGGCTGTCCAACAATGCCTGAACCAGGAAATCTACAAAAATCCGCACCCGGGCAACCCGTGCCAGATCCGCATGCAAAAGAACCCAGATATGCCGGTTGTGGGTCAGGTCCGTACCGGGAACCCGCTGAAGTTCGGGGTAAACCTGCGCACACCAGATCGGTAAATACGTCATCCCACACCCCGCCTTGACCATGTGCAGATGCATCTCAGTGTCCAGAACAATATGTCGTAATTTCGCCTTCGGAAATGGCGAACCTTCAATCCAAACCCGCTGCTCAGGTACCTCACCATAGCCAATCCAGGTCAGGTTTTCCCCTTTTGGCCCGGCATTTGGTAAATGCCTGTCAATGTAATCCCGGCTGGCATAAATTCCTGAATCTGACGGGAACAGCTTGCGGGCAACAACGTCCTGGGTAATTTCAGCCGCGTTTCGGATCGACACATCGGTTTCCAGCCGGTTAATATCTTCAACCGCATAGGTCAGCCGGATTTCCAGTTCGATATCCGGAAACACATCACAGAACTTCGCAATAATCGGCGCCATCAACAGATGCCCCATCATCGGATCAACTGAGATACGGATCAGCCCGCTTGCCTCGCGGTCCAGCCCCTTCAACCCGTTTTGCGCCTTAACCAACAGCTTTTCAGCGGCCAACGCATCCGGCAGTAACACCCGCCCCGCCGGTGTCAGCGCCAAACCATCACGCGACCGGCGAAACAACTGAACCCCATAGCCGCCCTCAAGTGCCTGCACCTGCCGACGCACCGTCGCGTGGGTTGCGTTCAGTTGCTCTGCCGCGGCGCGCAGGCTTCCACTTCGGGCAACTGCCAGAAAATAGGGCATCTGTTTCCAGTCGATCATCTTCAGGCCAGCCTTTCGCGGGTTTTTTACGTTTTAGTGGTTAATTTTTAAACCACTCCGGGGCGTATTAGACAGTATTCAATACGAAAAACAATCCGTAGTTGGGCATAAGTCACACTGAAATCCAGAAATTCTTTTGAATCCATCAACCCAGGAACAAACCAATGACCGACACAAACAACCACAGAATGGCCGCCCGTATATTCGGCATATTCTTTATTATAACCTTCATTTCCTACGGGACCGGCAGCACATTGCTGGACGCACTGTTGGTCCAACCGGATTTTCTGACAAACATTTACACCAACAAAACAACCGTCATTACAGCGGCAATCCTGATGGCCGTTGTCCACACCGCACTGAACATCGGCCTTGCCGTGATCATGCTGCCAATCGTCAAACCTGTTAACGCATCTGTCGCCTACGGCTATTTCGGCTTGGCAATCGCGGCCTCAACCACACTGGTTACCGGCGCCATTTTTCTGCTGATGTTGATCCCGCTAAGCACCGAATACGTAAGTTCCGGCGCATCCGGGGCACCCTTTTATGAAACCATCGGCGCGATCCTGAAGATGGGTGGTTTTTACGCCTACCAGATTGGCATGGCGCTGTGGGGTATTGGCGGCCTGCTCCTTGTGACGCTGCTCTACAAGTCACAAATTATCCCGCGCCCGTTATCCCTGTTTGGCCTCGTCGGATACGCCATTTTTATTGCCGGCACCATCGCCGAACTATTCGGCAACCCCATAGGCCTTCCCCTGTCGATCCCCGGCGGCCTGTTCGAAATCGCACTTAGCCTGTTTTTGATATTTCGGGGTTTCAAAATCAATTCAGATATCCGCACCAGGCCGGGTTCTGTTCAGGATATGTAAAGACCCGGAAATTGATCGTTTCGATCAGGGTGTCACGTTGCAATAAAACTGTACGAACCATTTGGCAAAACCAGCGAATTTTCGAACGCCGTTTTCAACCCTATTTCAGCGCCGATAACGGATCGGCGCTGTCATCGGTCCAGACCGGCGCACCGTCCGACACGATCGCTTGCCAGCGCGTATCGTCCAACAATTCCTGTATCCGCCCACGATCCGGCGACATGACCAGCACAATCGATGCCCGCGCGCCCCGGGGCAGGCTTTCCCCGGCCGCAGGCAGATCGTACCGGATCGCGGCACTAAGACCCAGACTGCCGGCAATTCGCGCCAGTGGCTGGCTCAGATCAAAATACCGGTTTGAAATGTGAAACACCAACAGACCGTCATTCTTCAGACGCTTTTGGTAAAGTTCAACCGCTTCCTGTGTCACCAGATGGATCGGGATCGCGTCAGAACTGTAGGCGTCCAGCACAAGTATATCAAACGTAACATCCTGTTGTTCCAAAACAATACGCGCGTCCCCCAGACGGGTTTCAGACTCCGGGGCGCATTGTGACATGAAGCTGAACAGGCTGGTATCGCGCGCCACCCGGTCCACCATCGCGTCGATCTCATAGAATTCCCAGTTCTGGCCCGGTTGGGCATAACAGGCCAATGAACCAACCCCCAAACCAACAATGCCGATATCCCGGCTTTGGCGACCCCGCTCAGAGGTCAGAACCTGCGCCATCGGGCTTTCAGGATAGTAATACGACAAAGGCGTCGGCCGGGCGCCCGCTTCCTCGACAAACTGATAACCATGCACCGTTGTGCCATTGCCATAGGTGCGGATGCCGTCCGCTTCAAAAACCTTATGGGTGCCAAAAAAGCTGCGATCACGGAACAGATACTCACCCTTTTCGGTAAAAAATTCGACTCCGATGAAAACAGATATTGCGCTGGCAATAACCAATGGTGTTTTTTCAAATCGGATCAGCATCAACGCAAAAACCGCCATTAAAACCAACGCCGCCGGCATCGGCATCGAATTGCTCAGCACACCATCGGCCAGCATGAACGGGATCAGCACAATTGCAGCGATCAAAACGCCCAGCGCAACAGCGCGCGATGCAAACCGATACCCGGCTGCCAGCAACAGAAACGCGGCCAGCAAAACCGAAATCTGGCCTTCATAAATTTCGTTGAACAGGGTTGGTGCCAGAATGGAATTAAACAACCCGCCAAGGGCGCCACCAACAGACATGGTGATATAAAACACCGTCAGATTGTGAACCCCGGGCCGGCTTTCATACAGGCTTCGATGCGCCTCAACTGAGATGAAGAACAACGCCGGTGCATATAGGATGGCACCAATCCAGCTTAGATGGCCGCCAACCCACTGGCTCATCAAAACCGCCAGTGCCGCCACCGAGGCAATCGCAAGATAGCGCGATACACGGCGGCTCAGAAACTGCCGGTTGGTAAATGCCACGACAAACGACAGAATATACAGGGCCAGCGGGATCACCCAAATCAACGGAAACGACCCCAGATCAGAACTGACCTTTGTGGTGATCGACAGCATCAGGGATGACGGCACAAAGGCCAGAAACAACCATTTCCCAACCTCACTCGGGTTGACTTTTTCTTCAGAAACATTCCGGGCGACAGCAACGGTTGCAATGCTTGCTGCAGCGCCGCGTGACAGGAACCCGCTTAGCGCCAGAAACCCGCCAAACAAGGCAAACCCCGCGGCCCACGCCCAGCCTATCTGGGCAATGCCCAATAACGGCCCGGCGATAAACGGAAAGGCCACCAACGCCAGTAACGACCCAAAGTTGCTGGCACCATACAAAAAATAGGGATCATCCGCAGATGGTCCACCGGATCGTGCATACCAGGATTGCAGCAAAGGCGCGTTGGCTGACAGCATCGCAAACGGGACACCAACGCCTGCCGCAAACAGCAACAGCGTTTGCCAGGCCAGCGATGCCGTGGGGTCAAATGTCCAGCTTGGGCTGACTGAAAGCGGCAGGAATAACAGCGCAAGGCCCCAAAACACCAGATGCACAGGCAACTGCCATCTGGCCGGAACATATCGCGTCAGAAAATGCGCATAGATGTAACCCGCCAGCAAAACCACCTGAAAGAACAGCATCGCCGTGGTCCAGACCCCCGGCGCACCGCCAATTTTTGGCAACACCAGTTTGGCAAACAGCGGTTGCACAAAAAACAACAGCGACGCGCTCAGAAATATCGTCAGCGTAAAAATTACCGGCGTAATCAGTCGCTGCGTTGAAACAGAAAACCTGCGGTGTTCAACAATGCTCAATTAGGTTTCCACCCTTCTAATCCAAGCCTTTTCAGCCTGAAATCATCCCTTTGTGGCTATTCCAAGAAAGGACAGTGGCAATGTTTACCCGCCCCCTTTGCCGTTAATGTCGTTTTGTCTGTCGTAATCCCCCTTGACCGCACCCCAAGAGTCGCGCCAAATGCCCGGGCAAGGTTTTCCCCGCTAACATGTTCAAACATGGGGGGATGAAATGGGAATGTGGGATGGGTGACCCAATCGGGGCCCAAATCCACAGCCGCCCCCGCGACTGTATGCGGTGAGCGTTTCGTCAACTGCCACTGGGCAAAACCCGGGAAGGCGACGACGCGCTTTGACCCGCTAAGCCAGGAGACCAGCCATGCGTGAACCCTGCCGTCGGGTGTGACGGAGCAAAGGAGAAACGACATGACAACAACGACCCACACACAGGACCAGTCCGCCATTGGTGTAATGCCCATTGCCCTGGCCGCACTGACCGGGATTTTCCTGATCTATTTCGCGAATTTTGCCAGTGCAACCGTGCTGCATGACGCCGCACATGATGCACGCCACGCCCTTGCGATGCCCTGCCACTAAACCATGACGCTCAAATTGTTCACCAGCGCGTTGTTCGCTGGTCTGTTGGCGGGGCTGATTGCCGTCCTGCTGCAGTTTGCATTTGTGGAAAATCTGATCCTTGAAGCCGAAGAATACGAATCCGGTGCAAAGGTGCATTTCTCTGACCCGGTTACACCCCATAATGATGAACATGCCGAACATGCCCAGGGGTTTGTAGCGGAAACATCAGAAACCGGCAGTGACGCCCCGGCTGAAAACCTGTTCGCCCGCTTCGGTCTGGCGTTTTCCAATGTGTTCATTTCCTATGTCGGCTGGGCATTGGTCATGGTTGCCGGGTTCGCAATAGCCGAACGCTACGGCCACAAAATCACCCTTGAAAAGGGGCTGCTCTGGGGTATCGCCGGTTTTGTCAGTGTGCAACTTGTCCCTGGCATCGGCCTGTCACCAGAGCTTCCGGGCATCCCGGCCGCTGAACTGTCTGCGCGTCAGGGTTGGTGGCTGATGACAGTTGTTGCCACCGCTTTGGCGTTGGTTTCGTTTGCCTTTGGCCGCAACGCTGTGTTCATCGGCATCGGCATTGCACTGTTGATCGCACCCCAGTTGATCGGGGCGCCAAAACTGGGTGAATTTTCTGGTATAGTGCCACCAGAGCTGTCGGCAGAATTCGTGTCCCGCACATTGGCCGAAGCTCTGGCCGCCTGGTCGGTTCTGGGGTTGGCGGCCGCCTATCTCTGGAACCGGGGCCGCAGGACTGCCTGAACATAATAACGGGGGTGGCAACGATTTGCCATCCCTTTTCAAAAGGACGCCCCAATGGCACATAAAATTCCCGCGACCATCATCACCGGCTTTCTGGGCAGCGGAAAAACCACCTTAATCCGCCACATGCTGCAAAATGCGAACGGCAAACGCATCGCCCTGATCATCAACGAATTTGGTGACCTGGGCGTGGATGGTGAAATCCTTAAGGGCTGCGGTGACACGGCCTGCAAAGACCAAGACGTGGTGGAATTGTCCAATGGCTGCATCTGCTGCACCGTGGCCGAAGATTTCATTCCAACCATGCAAAAACTGTTGGACCGTGACCTGCCGCCAGAACATATCGTTATTGAAACCTCCGGTCTGGCACTGCCCCAACCCCTGATCAGCGCCTTCAACTGGCCGGATATTTCCACCCGCGTCACCGTTGATGGCGTGGTGACCGTCATTGATGGCCGCGCCGCCACCGATGGCCAGTTTGCCCATGATGTTGCCGCCGTTGATGCCCAGCGTAACGCCGACGACAGCCTTGACCATGAAACCCCACTTTCGGAACTGTTCGAAGATCAGATCGCCGCCGCTGATATGATCGTTGTAAATAAAACCGACCTGCTGTCCGGTGACGAGGCCGAGGCGCTGGCTTCAACCCTGAATTCGGACGCGCGTAACGGTGTTCAGGTGGTGAAAACCAGCATGGGCAAACTGCCGATCGATGTTTTGTTGGGTCAGGATGCCAACGCAGAAACCAATATGGCCAGCCGTCACGCGCACCACCACCATCACGATGATGACGACCATGATCACCACCATGAACACGGGCATGATAATTTTGAAAGCTTTGCCCTGACCCTGGGTGAAATCAGTGACCCCGCCGGATTTGCCAAACAACTTGCCGACGTAATCCGCAGCCATTCAATCCTGCGCCTCAAAGGCTTTGCCGCTGTTGCCGGAAAACCTATGCGCCTGACATTGCAGGCGGTTGGTCCACGGGTTGAGCACTATTATGACCGCCCGTTCACTGCGGATGAACCGCGTGAAACCCGCCTGGTGGTAATCGGTGCCGCCGGGCTGGATCAGGCGGCGATCACGTCCAAACTACAGACATGACTCTGGTCATCGGCGCAGAAGACCCGCTTGCGCCTGACAGCCTTACGCTGATCAAGGGCTCAGAAGCAGCCCTGCGCGAGGTTTACACAACCGACGAATGTTTCACCTTTTCGCCAGCCGAACTCACCCGCCCCGGCATCACCTTTTTTGTCGCGCGCCTGAACGGCACCCCAATGGGCTGTGTCGCCCTGTGCATTCACGACGCCCACGCTGAGGTTAAACGCCTTTTTGTGCTTCCCCGGGCACGGGGTAGCGGCACCGGCCGCGCCCTGATGCAGCATCTGGAAACAGTCGCCGGTGAAACCGGCCACCAAACCATCCGCCTGGAAACCGGTATCAAACTCACCGCTGGCGTGGCGCTCTACCGCGCTCTGGGCTACAATTCACGCGGTCCGTTTGGCGACTATATTGATCACCCCACCAGCCTGTTCTTGGAAAAAACCCTCTGATGCATCTTCTTGCCGCCACCCCGGGTACAATAAACGACGGAACGGAACCCGTAGATCTGGGCCAGACCCCAGCCGATATCATCTTCATATCCGCAGCTGATACCGAACTTGCTGCCCTGTCTCAGGCCCGCAGTGAAATGGCAAACCCGCCCACGTTACGATTGGCAAATCTGACCCATCTGCAACACCCGATGTCCGTTGATCTGCATATTGAAAACTGCGCCGGCAAATCCGGCCTGGTGATCGCGCGGGTGCTGGGGGGCGCCGGATACTGGAAATACGGATTGGAACAATATGCCGCCCGTCTTTACGCCGCCGGCATTCCATTTGCTGCCCTGCCCGGCGACGATAAACCCGATCCGGAACTACGCGAACTGTCCACCGTCAGCGACACAGACTACCAATCACTGTGGGCCTATATGGTTGAAGGCGGGCCAGAAAATTCTGCGAATTTTCTAAACCACGCGACCTCTATGTTGGGCAAATCCGCCCCCCCCGTCCCAGCAAAACCGCTGCTGCGGGCCGGGGCTTATTGGCCCGGGGCCGGAATATCCGACCTTGGGGCAATCCGTGATACCTGGATAACAGGGGCACCAGTGATCCCCATCGTCTTTTACCGAGCCCTGTTGCAGGGCGCCGGTTTAAACCCGATTAACCGCCTAACCCGTTCACTAATTCGCGCCGGGATGAACCCGCTGCCAATCTTTGTCGCCTCCCTGAAAGATCCGGTTTCAGCCGCCACCATCGCCGCGCTTTTTCATCAGGCCCCACCCGACGTTATCCTGAATTGCACCTCATTCGCGGTGGGATCAGCGGATCAGGGGGCTGGCCCGCCTGCCAACCCCTTAAACGCGAAAACTGCAAACGCCGCCCCGGTTTTTCAGGTTATCCTTTCCTCATCCACCGAAGAAAGCTGGGCCAGTGGCCTGTCCGGCCTGTCAGCCCGCGACATCGCCATGAATGTTGCCCTGCCAGAGGTCGACGGCCGTATCCTGTCACGCGCGATATCGTTCAAAGGTGAGGCCTATTTTGACGACGCAACCCAATGCGCCATTGCCACCTACCAGGCCCGGGGCGACCGGGTTGATTTTGTCACCCGATTGGCCGCCAACTGGGCATTGCTGCGCCGCACCAACCCCGGTGACCGCAACGTTGCGCTGATCCTCGCCAATTACCCGAACAAAGACGGCCGCCTAGCCAACGGTGTCGGCCTGGACACCCCGGCGGCCACCATTCACTGCCTGAATCTGCTGCGAAACGCAGGCTACACGGTCAAAAACCCACCCGCCAGCGGTGACGATTTAATGGCGCAAATCCTTGACGGCCCCACCAACTGGCTGACAGACCGCGTGCAAAAATCAGGCGGCGTCACCTTAGATATCGCAACCTACAACACCCATTTTTCCGCCCTGCCCTGGGAGGTTAAAAACCAAATCAACAACCGCTGGGGCCCGCCCGAACAGGACCCGTTCTTTTATTCCAAAAAATCCGCGCCACAGGCAGTCGCCAACGGCGGCTTCAAACTTTCGATCCTTCGCTATGGCAACGTTACCGTCGCCATACAACCAGCGCGGGGCTATAACATCGACCCCACCGACACCTATCATTCACCCGACCTTGTCCCACCGCACAATTACCTCGCCTTCTATTTCTGGCTGCGCCATGTTCAGGGTGCAAATGCCTTTGTCCACATGGGCAAACACGGTAACCTTGAATGGCTACCGGGAAAATCTTTGGCCCTGTCCGAAACCTGCCTGCCAGAGGCAGTGCTTGGCCCGGTCCCCCACATTTACCCGTTCATCGTCAACGATCCCGGCGAAGGCACTCAGGCCAAACGCCGCACACAGGCGGTGATCATCGATCATCTGACACCACCCCTGACCCGCGCCGAAACCTACGGGCCGCTGCGTGATCTGGAAGCGTTGGTTGATGAATATTATGAAGCTGCGGGCGTTGACCCCCGTCGCATCAAACACCTGCGCCGCGAGATACTATCTCTGACCGCCACCACCGGGCTGGATCAGGATGTGGGTATGAGCGGCCAGGATGAAGATACCGATCTGGCCAAGCTTGATGCCTATCTTTGCGAACTGAAAGAAGCCCAGATCCGCGATGGTCTGCATGTTTTTGGCCAATCCCCGACAGATGACCTTGAACGCGATCTGGCCATTGCTCTGCTGCGTATTCCGCGGGGCGACGGCAAAGGTGGAAACGCCTCAATCATCCGCGCACTGGCGCTGGATTGCGGCATTACGCCCGACATCATGGACCCGCTGGATTGCGACATGGCCCAGACCTATACCGGGCCGCGTCACAAGTTCCTGCAGGTCGCCGGTAAAGACACATGGCGCAGCAATGGCGACACCGTGGAACGCCTTGAACAATTGGCCATTTTAGCCTCCGGTTGGTCCGCCACCCCGGAACATTTTGGTCAAACGCGCCCGGTATTGGAATCCCTGCATGCCGATGTGCTGCCAAAAATCCGTGCCTGCGGCCCGGACGAAGGGGCGGGGCTTCTCACCGCCCTTGCAGGGCAATTCGTCGCCCCGGCACCCTCCGGTGCGCCCACTCGGGGACGCCTGGATGTCCTTCCAACCGGGCGTAATTTTTACAGCGTGGACAGCCGCGCTGTTCCCACCCCAACCGCCTGGAAACTGGGTTGGAAATCGGCGAACCTGCTGATCGAAAAGCACCTGCAGGACCAAGGCGACTGGCCCCGCACCATGTTGCTGACCGCCTGGGGAACCGCCAATATGCGCACCGGTGGTGACGATATCGCGCAATGTCTGGCACTGATGGGGGTAAAGCCAAAATGGGACGCCGCCAACCGGCGCGTCACCGGGTATGAGATCATCCCCCACACCGCACTGGGACGCCCCCGTGTTGATGTCACCCTGCGAATTTCAGGGTTTTTCCGTGACGCTTTCCCGCAGCTGATCACACTGGTCGACAATGCCGCCCGCGCTGTCATGGCACTGGATGAACCCGATGCGATCAACCCTGCAGCCACACGTGCCCGCGCCGAGGGCAAGGCCGGGCAATACCGTGTCTTCGGCTCAAAACCCGGGGCTTACGGTGCCGGGTTACAGGCTATGATCGACGAACGGCTATGGGCCGATAAGGCCGACCTGGCCGAGGCCTATCTTGAATGGGGCTCTTACGCCTACGGCAAGGACAGTGAGGGCGACAAACACCGCGCCGGGTTTGAAGCCCGCCTGTCCCAGACTGAAGCCATCGTGCAAAATCAGGATAACCGGGAACACGACATCTTGGACAGCGACGATTATTACCAGTTTGAAGGCGGGGCCGCCGCCGCCGTGTCCACGCTTCAGGACCGCGACCGTCCAATCTATCACAACGACCATTCCCGCCCGGAACGCCCGGTGATCCGCACACTGGAAGATGAAATTGGCCGTGTGGTGCGTTCCCGCGTCGTTAACCCGAAATGGATCTCGGGCGTCAAACGCCACGGCTACAAAGGCGCCTTTGAAATTGCCGCCACAGTGGATTACATGTTCGCCTTTGCCGCCACCACGGGTGCCGTCAAATCCCACCATTTTGACCTTGTCCATGCGGCGTTTCTGGAAGACGATGACACCCGTGAATTCATCCAAACCCATAACGCCCCGGCTTTGCGAGAGATTGCCCAGCGCCTGTCCGAAGCCATTGATCGCGGGCTGTGGACGCCAAAATCAAATTCCGCCCGCGCGCTGATTGAAAGCCTGATATGACAGACTATGACCAGAACCCGTTTGATGGCACCGATCCAGATCGCGCTGCAATCTGGGATATGCTGGTCTACCGGGACATCGGGGCCTTCAGCACCTGCAACTGGGCCGCCCATGCCGAATGTTTTCTGCCCGATTGCTTTTTTGGCATCGACGCACGGGGCACCATGGACAGTGACAAATGGCGGTTGGGTTTTGCGTCTTTGGCTGAATACAAACCCAACTGGCTTGGCGATGCCAAAGCCGCCGCCGCCAAAACCAACCCTGAAAACCTGCGCCGGGCGCATTTTGCGGCCACGGATATGACCCGGATTGACATCAACGCTGAT
This sequence comes from uncultured Marinosulfonomonas sp., assembly GCA_964514925.1. Taxonomy (GTDB): domain Bacteria; phylum Pseudomonadota; class Alphaproteobacteria; order Rhodobacterales; family Rhodobacteraceae; genus NVTR01. Next base: position 28,803 of record CAZETX010000005.1, on the reverse strand, counting down.
CAGGCCATCTGTCACAAGAAATTTGACGGCTCGCTCACCTATGACGATGGCAGCACCGAACGGCTGCTGTGGAAAACCATCTACCAGTGCCGCAAGGTTAGCGGGCGCTGGCGGGTGGGTTCTTTTATCGGGTTCATGCCCAATGAAACCTCCGCTTGACCAATGTGTTGTTTATCTGCGGCAAAGCCCGCAGGCGCAGCCCGACAGCGGCTGATATCCTGTCTGAATGGCCCGGTATCCATACTGATTTTGCCGGTCTAAGCCGGGATGCCGATGAAATCCTGACCGATACGCATATAAAATGGGCGGATCGGATATTTGTGATGGAAAATCGTCAAAAAGCCCGGTTACGAAAGACAATGGGGCCCCGGGCCAGCGGTCTAAAGATCATTTCGCTGGATATACCCGACAGATACAATGCCCACGATCCGGCGCTTGTTGCGCTGCTCCGGGAAAAGCTAACCCACCATTTCGGACCCCGCCAATGACCCACCTGCGCCATGCTGACCAACCTGACAATGTCCAACAGGCGGCACTACTCGATATCGTGGGCGCCAGCCCCACCCTGATGCGCGCCTTCCGCACCGCGCGCGATATCGATCTGCCCGACTGCTGGATCGTCGCGGGTGCGATCTACAATCAGGTCTGGAACCACCTGACCGGTCGCCCCGAGATGTACGGCGTTAATGATATCGACCTGTTTTATTTCGACCCGGATACCAGCTATGGGGCCGAAGATGCTGTGATTAAGCGGTTTACCAACACTTTCGCACCCCAACCGCCGGTGGAAATCCGCAATCAGGCAAGGGTGCATCTGTGGTATGAACAACATTTCGGCACGCCCTATGCACCGCTGAAAAACAGCCGGGAAGCCATTGACCGGTTTGCCTGCCTGACCCATTGTGTAGGCCTGCGTTTGACCAAAAAGGCTGGCTTTGAAATCTATGCGCCCTTTGGATTAAACGACATATTTTCGTTCCGTGTGACCCCCAATCCAAGCCGGAACAACCGCAAAACACACCAAGCCAAAGCGGTGAAACAACTGGCGCTTTGGCCGGAATTAAAGGTGATACCATGGCCGAACTGATCCGAACCGGGCATTGCCTGTGCGGTGCAGTTTCCTTTCGCATAAGCGGGGATGAGACCTGGGCCTGCCACTGCCATTGCGCCGATTGCCGGCGGCAGACGGCCTCACCGGTCACAACATTTCTGGGCATCGGGCTGGATCGGTTTAACTGGTCCGGGCAAGCACCCAAAACCTTCGCCTCTTCCAAAGGCGTCCGCCGCAGTTTCTGCGGCATATGCGGTTCACCCATGGCTTTTCAGGCAGACCGATACCCGGGTGAAATCCACCTTTACGCAGCCACCCTAAGTGAACCCCGGAACTTTGCCGTCAAATTTCACGTACATTATGACGAACACCTGCCCTGGCTTTCCCTGGATGATGATCTGCCAAAACACCGGAATTTCGCGCCCTAAGGCATAACACAATCCACCTCTGCCAGAATGATCGCCTGATCGCCCTGCAGGCTGCCCGCAACGATACCGCAACCGGTTACCAGCTCAATCGCCCGGTACGCCTTTTCAAGGGTCAGCACCAGACTGGGCCGCGGTTCTACAGATATGCGATGCGCCTCCACCTCGCTGCCACCGCGTTGCATATAGACCCGGAACAGGCTGTCGGACACTTCGATTTCCATAACCGCCGCCCCGACAAATTTTGGGCTGGCGCAACCGGACAGGATGCCCACAGATGTCAGGATCATAAATATCATTCGCATCCGTAATGTTGGTCGCATTTCGGTTAATACCGGGTTAATCTAACCGCGAAACTCAGGGGGCACTCAAATGACTGCAGACACCGACCGCCACAGCATGAAAATGGCCAAGAAAAAAGCCGCCCGTGATAAAATCATGGCCTCCAAGACCGACCAGAAGGGCCTGATCATTGTCCATACCGGCAAGGGAAAGGGCAAAAGCACCGCCGCTTTCGGCATGATATTCCGCTGCATCGCCCATGACATGAAATGCGCTGTCGTGCAGTTCATCAAAGGCGGCATGTCCACCGGCGAACGCGATCTGATCCTTGCAAAATTCAGCGATGAATGCGCGTTTCACACCATGGGCGAAGGTTTCACCTGGGAAACCCAGGATAAAACCCGCGATACTGAAATGGCACTGGCGGCCTGGGATAAAGCCAAACAGCTGATCCGCGACCCCGCCAATAAAATGGTGCTGCTGGATGAAATCAACATCGCCATCCGCTATGATTATGTGCCCATCGCCGAGGTGGTGAAATTTCTGACCGAGGAAAAACCAGACATGACCCATGTGGTCCTGACCGGGCGCAATGCCCATGTCGACCTGATTGAAATTGCCGATCTGGTCACCGAAATGGAACTGGTTAAGCACCCGTTCCGCGCCGGCATCAAAGCCCAGATCGGTGTCGAATTTTGAGCCGGCAGATCACCCTGCTGGGCATTTCCGGTTCCCTGCGCAAATCCGCCACCAACCGTCGGCTGATTGCCGAAGCAGCCCGGTTATTTGATCCGGCCACTTTCACAATCGCCGACCTGAATCTACCGCTCTATGATGGCGACACTGAGGAAAGTGCCGGTATTCCCCAAACCGTACAGCGCCTTGCAGATCAGATTGCCGATGCAGATGCCGTGGTGATCTCCACCCCTGAATATAACTCTGCCCTGTCCGGGGTTCTGAAAAATGCGCTGGACTGGGTCAGCCGAACCAACGGCAAGCCCTGGCAGCACAAACCCGTGGCCCTCATGTCCGCCGCCGCCGGGCGCGCGGGTGGGGCGCGGGCATTGTCATCACTCAGGCTGTGCATGGCGCCGTTTCAGCCCAGAATTGTGCCCGGTCCGGAAATATTGCTTGCCGCCTCGGGCAATGCGTTTGGTGAAAATGGCCAGCTTACCAATGACAGAACGGTTAATGGCCTGCAGGACCTGATGGACAACCTAAAGCGTGAAATCACCCTGTCCAGGGGCTGATCAGCGCTGAAAACTTGCCTCAACCCGAAATTCCTCGGGTATCCCGTCCACCCCGTCCAGCACCAGATCAGCCATTACGCCGGCGATTTTCGGCACCATCCCGAAACCAATTTTAAACCCGCCATTGGCAATAAATTCACCTTCGCGCCCCGGATAGCCCCCCAGCATCGGGGCCCGCGTGATCGCCCGTGGCCGCACCCCGGCCCAGCGCTGCAGAACCGGCGCATCCACCAGTTGCGGCATGTTTGCAAAAGCCCGCTGCATCAACCCGTCCAGCTGTTCATCGGTGGATGCCGGATCATCAAAATACCGTTCACTGGTGGATCCGATGGCCAATGTTCCATCACTGTGCGGTACAAAATGTATACCCTCAACAAATATCTGCGGCGCGTCCACGCGATCAAATTCCAGCAACACTGATTGCCCCTTCACGCCATTTCCCAGCTCTTGCCCAAATTGTTCTGACAGCTCCAACAACCCTTTATACCCGGTCGCCCAGATCACCTGCCCACGGGCCGGCGCATTGGTCTTAACCTGCGCCCCCATCGCCCCCAGCGCAGCGGCCAGACTGTCACAGGCCCGGCGCGGGTTAATCCGGCCCGACAGCGTGTCGTAAACAACATAACCAGATGCACTGGGCGGCACCCAGCCGGCAAAATCCGCCGCCGGGCACACCCGCCATTCCGCCTGCCCCTGCCACAGATCGTCCGCCTGCCCGATGCGTTCGCGCGCCAGTTTCAGCAGCCGCTCATCTGCAATTGCCTGCAACCGGCCAACCCGCCCGTAACCACTGGATACCCCCGAAACCCCGTCAACCCCGGCCCAGAACCCCGGCGCCATCAGCAAACTGTCCAGCTGAAACGCCTTCTTTGGCTCCCATCGTTCCGGTGTATGGGGGGCCAGCGCGCCGACAATTCCGCCACTTGATCCGGCCCCCGGACCCCGCGGATCAATCACCTGAACCACCCCCCCGCGGCGGGCAATTTCATAGGCAATCGACAGCCCGAAAACCCCCGCCCCCATCACCGTCACATCTACCGTTGCCAAACCCGTATCCCTTGACCATTGTCACCGTTATCAGACCAGCTTTAGGCCAATCCCCCATGTCAAACCAGAGAGCAATAATTGAATGGCGTGACGGCAACCTGCCGGTTTCAAAACAATTTGACGATCCGTACTATTCTTTGAACGACGGCCTTGATGAAGCCCGCCATGTTTTTCTGCACGGCAACCACCTGCCCCGGCGTTTCTGTCCCGGGTTTCATATAGCAGAACTGGGCTTTGGCACCGGGCTGAACATGTTGTGCACATGGCACGCTTGGAACCGCACCGGTCAGACAGACGCGCTGAATTTCACCAGTTTTGAACAATTTCCCATGGCCCCGGATGATATGGCAACCGCATTGGCGGCATTTCCTGAACTGGCGGAGCTGGCCGAACAATTCCTGCGCCAGTGGGCCACCGGTAAAACTTCAATCACATTGCCGGGCCTAAACCTGACCGTCCTCATCGGTGACGCCCGTGCCACCTTGCCCAATTGGCCCAACAATGCCGACGCTTGGTATCTGGATGGCTTTTCCCCGGCCAAAAACCCGGAACTCTGGTCACCTGAATTACTGAAAGATGTCGCCAGCCACACCACCCCCGGCGGCACATTCGCCACCTACACCGCTGCCGGTCATGTCAGGCGATCACTTGCAGCCGCCGGCTTTTGCGTTACCCGCGTACCCGGCCACGGCCTTAAACGGCACATGACCATCGGCCAGTTAGCGCCACAAACATGAGCAAAGACAACACCCGCCTTGGCATCTACCTGATGATCGCGGCAACCTTCGTTTTTGCATTGCAGGACGGCATATCCCGCCACCTGGCGGCAAATTACAACGTGATGATGGTGGTGATGATCCGCTATTGGTTCTTTGCCGCCTTCGTCATCGCGCTGGCGCGGCGCAAGCCGGGCGGCATCGCCGGTGTCGCCGCCACCACCCAGCCGGTTCTGCAAATCTTCCGGGGTATGCTTCTGGCCGGGGAAATCTGCGTTGCGGTGATTGCCTTTGTCCTGCTCGGCTTAATCGAAAGCCACGCCATTTTCGCCAGCTATCCCTTGATCGTGGCCGCCCTGTCCGGACCGGTGCTGGGGGAACGCGTCGGCTGGCGGCGCTGGGCGGCCATTGGCACCGGCACCATTGGCATCCTGATCATCCTGCAGCCCGGTATCACGGTGTTTTCACCCGCCGCCCTGATCCCCCTGCTTAGCGCAACCATGTTTGCGCTTTATGGCCTGCTGACGCGCTACGGCGCGCGCAAAGACAACACCGCCACCAGCTTTTTCTGGACAGGTATCTCAGGCGCCGTGATGATGACCCTCATCGGCATCTGGTTCTGGCAACCCATGGCCGCGCCCGACTGGGGCTGGATGGCCGCCCTTAGTATATCGGGCGTGCTGGGTCACTGGCTGCTGATCCGCTGCTATGAGGTGGCCGAGGCAAGTGCCGTGCAACCCTTTGCCTATTTCCAGCTGGTTTTCGTCTCAATCCTTGGCATCACCCTGTTTGGCGAAGTGTTGCGCAACAACGTGGCCCTTGGCGCGCTGGTGGTGGTATCAGCCGGGATATTCACCCTGTGGCGCGCGCGCCGCGCAAGCGCTGCCTAACGGCCCACCAATTCCTTTGACAGGCGCAATTCTGAAACCTCCCCCGACAGCCGCGCCCGGTACACCGCCAAAGCCTCCATCACCCGCATCACATAATTCCGGGTTTCACGAAACGGGATATGTTCGATCCAGTCCACCGCCGCTTCCACCGACCGGCGCGGGTCGCCATTCTGTTTAACCCACCGTTTAGGGCGGCTTGGCCCGGCATTATAGCCCGCGGCAACAAACGGATAATACGGACCGAATTCCTGGGTCAGTTCCAGCAGATAGGCACTGCCAAGGCGCGCGTTATAGGCAGGATCGTCAATCAGGCGATCAAGGCTGTACGGTTCATTCAGCCGCCCGGCCATTTCTTTGGCGGTAGCGGGCATCAGCTGCATCAACCCGCGCGCACCCACCGGGCTGATCGAGGCCGGGAAAAATTCACTTTCCCGGCGCGCGATTGCCAGCGTCAACTCTGGCGGCACCCTGAATTTTTGCGACACGATATCGGTTAGCGGAAAATACGGCCGGGTCAGCAGGCGCCCGGTTTTTGCCACACCGCGCGCCAGATAAATCGCGGCGTAAGGTTCGCCCAGATCAAGCGCAAATTGCGCCAATGCACCGGTTTCAACCGGTGACAGTCCTTCCGCAACCTGACGCACAAACCGTGTGAACAACAGCGGCTCACCGGCGGCCTGCAACAATCTGGCCGCCACAAAAACCGAACTTTTTGCATGGGCTGAGCCGGTAAAATCCGAATAACTCTCGCCCCCCGTCAGGCCCGGATCCATCGGTAACCCGGCCTTTTCCGCCGCCAGTTGTCCATAAAAACTGGTCTGATATTCCGCCCCAAACTCATAGGCCAGACTGGCCGCGTCCGCATCGCCCAGCGCATCATGGGCGCGCCCTTCCCAATACCCGGCCCGCCCCAGACTGATCGGTGTTTCAACCGCCCCCCGAAACCGCTGAAAATGTTTCAGCGCCAGTGCCGGATCGTTCAGATCGCTTAACGCGATAAACCCCGCCAGCCATTCCAGATCATTGGCGCTCAACCCCGGTTCCAGAAAATGTTTGCTTGCCAGCGCATAGGCTTGCTTTGGTTTTCCCTGACGCATCAGATCACGCGCCATACTGCGCCGCCGACTTGCCCATGCCGCTGGTTTACCCAGTGATTTTGCCGAACCGCTTCGGGCTTGCAGCAACGCCAATGCCCCATCATATTGCTTGTTGCGCAGCCGCCATTCAAACCGCGCAAAGGCCAGCCCGGGATCGTCCGACAGGCTCTTTGGCACCGCATTGATCAGCGCGTTGATGCCGTTCTTTTGCCCTTTGATCAGCGCGATACGGGCCTCGGACAATTTACGATAGCCCGAGCCAACCAACGTGTTCAGCCGCCCGGCCTCTGTCGCCAGATCCTGCCACAGCAACATATCCTGCCGCGCCCGGTGATGGTCCGCCAAAACAGACCCATAGCGCGCCAATATCGCGGTTTCTTCATCTTTGGTCAGGGAAAGCGTTTGCCAGCCACGTATGATCTCAGCCTCGGCTTCTTTTGCGCCGTGGGTGGCCTTCAGCGCCGCTGCCAGACGCAATGATCCGGTACCGGTTCGCGGTTTTTGCGCCGCAAAATAAGCAATCACTTTATCCGGGCTGGCCCCTTTGGGGATATTCTGTTCCCCCCTTTTGCGCATCAGTGCCAGCCCCGGCCAGTCACTGCGCCGCCCCAGAAATTCAAGGTATTCATCCAGCGTGCCAACACTGGCCCGCAACCGGTGCCATTCAACCAGATCCCGCGTCACCGGACCCTGAGCCGCCACCAATGCCGCGGCCTTGGACCAGTCTTCCTGCTCAATCGCCCCCATCGCCCTGGCCAAAGCCGTTGCAGCCGGCCCCGGTTGGGCAGCAGCCGCAAACACCGAAAAAATAAGAAAAGTCAGCCCTGTCAAAAATATACGCATGCTGGCTTTCATATTGCACCACTGGAAAATGCACCCTAAAGCAGCAGGCGGGGACAACAATACACAAACTTGGCAATTGGGGTGAACCCGGCTAGTTTCCGCCCCGTTTACACCGGGTGAGTCGTGCCCATTTTTTCAGGAGAGCGTGATATGATCAAAGGGTCCCTTACTGCCCTGGTAACGCCGTTTAAAAACGGTGAGCTGGATCTGGAAGCCCTGAAACAGCTGGTTGACTGGCAGATCGAACAGGGCAGCAACGGTCTGGTGCCGGTTGGTACCACCGGTGAAAGCCCGACGTTAAGCCACGCGGAACACGAAACTGTCGTACAAGCCGTGGTCAAAACCGTTGCCGGCCGGGTGCCCGTTGTTGCCGGGGCCGGCTCTAACAATACGGTTGAGGGCATCGGCCTTGCCCAGCACGCCGCCCGGGTCGGCGCCGATGCCGCCCTTGTGGTCACGCCCTATTACAACAAACCGACACAGGCGGGCCTGTACGCCCATTTCAAAGCCGTCCATGACGCCGCTGACATTCCCATCATCATCTACAACATCCCCGGTCGCTCGATGGTTGATATGTCGCCCGAAACCATGGGCAAGCTGGCGAAATTACCCCGTATCATCGGGGTCAAGGATTCCACTGGCGATCTGTCCCGTGTCTCTCAGCAGCGCATAACCTGTGGCGCCGATTTCATACAACTGTCCGGCGAAGACCCGACCGCGGTTGGCTTTAACGCACAGGGCGGTGTCGGCTGTATCTCGGTCACCGCAAATGTCGCCCCGCGCCTGTGCGCTGATATGCAGGCCGCAACAGCCGCCGGTGACTACGCCGCCGCCCTCAAATCTCAGGACCGGCTGATGCCGCTGCATCAGGCGATATTCACTGAACCCGGCCTGGCGGGCGCAAAATATGCCCTGTCCCTGCTGGGCAAATGCGGCGAACAGGTCCGCCTGCCACTGGTGGCAGTCAGCAGCGGCACCAAATCGGCCATCCGCGCCGGAATGGTCCATGCCGGGTTGCTGAACTAAGGTTTCGGGGGAAACATGCCCATTCAGGTTCACCTGATCTGTGGCTTGCCGGGCGCCGGCAAGACCACCTACGCAGAACGCCTGCGCCTAAATCTGAACGGCGTGCGGTTTTCCATCGATGACTGGAATGACCGGCTGTTTTTTATGGATCGTGACCCGGCTTCGGATTTTCACTGGTTCTATGAACGTGTCCAGCGTTCCGGCTCACAAATGCGCGATACCGCGGAACAGGTCATCGCCACAGGTGCGCCAGCTATCTTTGATTGCGGCCTGCCAGACCGCCGCGAACGGCAGATTTTCTACGACTGGGCAGACGACAAAGGCCTGTCAACCTCGCTGCATTTTCTGGATTGTGACGTGGAAACACGCTGGGATCGCGTAAAAGCCCGCAACGCAGAAAAAGGTGAAACCTACCGACTGGACGTTACCCGCGATATGTTTGACTTTATGCAAGGCGTCTGGGAAGCCCCAAACGCCACAGAAATGGCTTACCGTAACGGTCAGCACATAGAAAATTGAAAACCCATGGCCAAACCAAAATCTGACCCGAATTACAAAGTCATCGCCGAAAACCGCCGGGCGCGGTATGATTATGCCATCGAAAGCGACCTTGAGGTGGGCGTCATCCTGCTGGGGTCCGAAGTCAAATCAATGCGCGTCGGCCAGACCAACATCGCCGAAAGCTACGCCGCCGTGGAAGACGGTGAGCTTTGGCTGGTCAACGCCTATGTCGCCCCCTACGCCCCGGCCGTCACCTGGGGCCATGAAGAACGCCGCAAGCGCAAATTGCTGGTGTCCAAAAAAGAACTGTCCAACCTGTGGCAGGCCACGTCACGCAAGGGCATGACACTGGTGCCACTGGTGATATATTTCAACCACCGCGGCAAAGTCAAAATGAAGATCGGTGTCGCCAAAGGTAAGAAAAATCAAGACAAACGCGCCACCGAAAAAAAGCGTGACTGGGATCGCCAAAAAGCCCGACTGTTGCGCGAAAACGGGTAGTTTACATAAAATCCCATCTGTTGTTGCCGCAAAGGCCAATTTGTCTAGACTTACACCCAGTCAAAGTGGGTGGGT